>NC_015678.1:1435768-2153652 GCF_000164675.2 Streptococcus parasanguinis ATCC 15912 | reverse complement strand
CTTCGATAGGGTTTATAAACCTATCGAAGTTTTTTATTTTTTCTCTTGCTTGCTAAAAAATACTTTTCCTTCTTTGACCCAGGTTGGCATTTGTTGAGCTAATGGAGCAAAACCACTCTTATGGCGGTCATTTGAAAAACGATGATGCCGAACAGTTCGCTGTGGTGTCTCTTCTAGCGTTCTCAAAGAAAGGCTGGCTTTCTTTGAATATTCATCAACATCGATAACTTGTACAAAGACCTTCTCCCCAATCGAAAGAATGTCATGAATATTACTAACATAGCCACTTCGAATCTCTGAAATATGAATCAAGCTCGTGACACCCGATTCTAATTCAACAAAGGCTCCATAAGGTTGAATGCCTGTAATGGTCCCTTCTAACTTGTCTCCAATTTTCATATCAATCCTCAATCTCGACGGTTTCAATCACGACATCTTCTACCGGCTTATCCATCATACCTGTTTCAACAGCCGCGATCTCATCCAATACGGCAAAAGAAGATTCATCCATCAATTGACCAAATACTGTATGACGTTGATCTAAGTGAGGAGTTCCCCCTTCTGTCGTATAGATTTCAGCAATTTTTTCAGGCCAGCCACCGCGAACCAATTCCTTTTTCGAATATGGAAGATGCTGATTTTGTACAATAAAGAATTGACTTCCGTTCGTATTTGGTCCAGCATTTGCCATTGAAAGTGCTCCACGAATATTGTACAATTCTTTTGAAAATTCGTCTTCGAAGCTGTCACCATAGATGGATTCTCCCCCCATACCTGTACCAGTTGGATCTCCTCCTTGGATCATAAAATCTTTGATAATGCGGTGAAAAATGATGCCATCGTAATAGCCAGATTTGGCAAGAGCTACAAAGTTTGCAACAGTTTTTGGTGCTTGATCCGGGAACAATTTAATTTTCATCTCACCATAATTAGTTTTGATCACAGCGATAGGACCTTCAATCGTAGCAAGTTCTAACTGTGGTAACGTCAATTCTTTTTCAACCATATTTAACTCCTCTAAGGCATAGAATATGCCATTTTCTTCTAAATTCTTGGTGATATAATCAGCTTTTTCTCGTAGCTCTGGAGCAGACTTCCCCATTGCGATACTAATTCCAGCATAATCAAAAAGTTCTAAATCATTCAAACCATCACCGAATACCAGAACATTTTCTGGCTTCAAGTCCAAATGATGGACAACTTGAGAGACTCCCGAAGCCTTTGATCGATCAAAACGAACAACATCAGATGAATGTGGGTGCCATGGAACTAGACGTAACTCCTCTTGTAAGGAAGGCGATAATTCTAAATCACCATTATCTTCATCAAAGGTCCACATTTGGAAAATTGGTTCTTTCAAATGCAGATCCGGATCTACTGGTAAATTCGGATAAATGATGTCAATAGCATCACTGATCAAAGGTGTCCGATTGGACAGGGTAGCTTGATGACTAGCGACCAACCCATAATCAATCTCAGATTCTTTAGCCCAATCCACAAAAGAAGAAACGATTGCTTCATTAATTGGTGATTGGTAGATCACATTTCCTTTGGCATCTTCAATATAAGCTCCATTTAAAGTGACTAAAAAATCCGGCTTCAAATCCATTAGTTCAGGAACAACCCCAAAAATCCCTCTGCCGGTTGCAATCCCTGTTAAAATTTCCTTCTTTTTCAACTGATGAAAAACATCTTTTACAGATTCAGGAATCAAGCCTGTTTCTTTTGCACGTAATGTATCATCAATATCAAAAAAGACTATTTTTACTTTTTTGGCTTTATAACGTAATTTTGCGTCCACTTATCTCCCCCTCTTTTACTTGCTCTATTATAGCATTTTTTGACTTAAAAATCTTCCTGATTCACCAGATGATGACGGAAAGCATAGACGACAGCTTGCGTCCGATCGCTGACTTCTAGTTTCGATAAGATGTTGGAGACATGGGTCTTTACCGTTTTTAAAGAAATAAAGAGTTCATCTGCTATCCGTTGATTTTCATAGCCTTTTGTTAGTAGAGCCAGAATATCTCGTTCTCTAGCAGTCAGATCATCATGCAATTCAGCATGGTTCTTTCGTGACTCAACTTTTTGACTAACTTCTGTCTCAATCGCAAATTCTCCCTTTGCAACCTTTCGGACAGCATGTAAGATCTCAGTTGCTGACGAGGTCTTTAAAATATACCCTTTTGCACCGGCATCTAAGACAGGGTAAATCTTTTCGTTATCTAAATAAGACGTTAAAATGACAATTTTAGCTTCCGGCCACTCTTTTAGGATGGCTAGAGTCGCATCGATTCCATTTAACTCCGGCATCACAATATCCATGATGATGACATCTGGTCTTTCTTTCAGCGCCAACTCTACCCCTTCTTGCCCATTTTGCGCCTCTAAGACTTGCTCAATATCGGTTTGCATGGACAAAAAGCTTTTCAATCCCAATCGGACCATTTCATGGTCGTCTACTAATAATATTTTCATACTGTTTCCTTTTCATTTTTATCTTTTACAAGGAGAGGAACACGAATATCTACAGCCACTCCCTTTTGAGGACTCGTTCTTATTTTAATGGTTCCCGCCATGTCTTCTACACGTTCTTGAATATTTTTTAATCCATAACTCAATCGTTCCAATTTTTCCTGCTCAAAGCCGATTCCATCATCTACCATCCGTAAATGAAGTTGTTTTCCTTCCTGGTGCAAAAAGACATCCATTTGTTGAGCTCTAGCGTGTTTTAAGGTATTGCTAACAATTTCTTGGACAATCCGAAACAGATGTTCTTCCATATCTTTTGGAATGCTCACGTCATTATGATGAAAGACAACTGTTAGGTTACTCTTTTCCTTCAATTCTCTAAAAATCATCTCCATACCTTCTACTAAACTTTTTCCTTCCAATTCTGTTGGACGAAGATGTAAAAGTAAGACACGTAAATCATTTTGGGCTGTACCTAGAATATCTGATACACCATTTAGTTGTTGCTGAATCTGACTTTTCTCTAACTCAAGGGCCTGTGCTGCCACGCCAGACAAAATCATATTGGCTGCAAACAATTCTTGACTAACCGTATCATGTAGATCGCGCGCAATTCTCTTACGCTCGATTTCCACAATTTCTTCCTCATTTCGGATCACACGATTTTCACTTTTTTGTAAATTTTCTTCTAGTCGAAGCAATTTGCTGTCCAATAAATCTAACTGTTGATTCAATTCTTTGGGGGCAATTTCTTTTCGCTGTGAAGCGGATAGGATCGCTTCTACTTTTTGTTGTACTGCATGGACCGTTACAAATTGCGTGATTTTAATAATTAAGACAACCAAAGCCGTCAATGCAAGCGTCAGACTAAAAACCATAAATAGGAATGACTGAAGCAAGGAAAGGTCTGAGAGAAGTTTGCCCCACTGAAAACCAACAAAATGGAAAATGGTATGACAAATGACTGCAACCACCATTAGGGAATAGAAATACAATAGGAGATAATCTAATTTCTTCATGCGCGAATCACCTCAACATCCCCAACAATACCAACTAACACAATTTTTATAGAACGGTGCGATCTCCGATAGTGTGCCGTTTCAATGTCTATGGTTTCATTCCTCATTTTACGGACAGGTAGATCCAAAAACTTCAGATCTCCATACAGAGTGTTAATTTGTAAATGCAACTCCAAATCAATCGGTAAGATAATTTTTGTATTTCCAAAACCTTTCCGAATGATCACTACATTGTCCCAATTGCAAATGGCTACCTCCT
The DNA here is from genome assembly GCF_000164675.2 of Streptococcus parasanguinis ATCC 15912. Taxonomy (NCBI): domain Bacteria; kingdom Bacillati; phylum Bacillota; class Bacilli; order Lactobacillales; family Streptococcaceae; genus Streptococcus; species Streptococcus parasanguinis. The sequence continues at coordinate 2,149,902 of NC_015678.1, read as the reverse complement.
CTAAATGGAGGGTGTCATTCCCAAAAACTCGGATCACATTCAGATCTCGATACCCTCGACTTTGCTTTGAAAAATGTTGTAAATCACCAATCCATCGAGTTTTTTCCTGACGAATTTTCGTATCCTCTTCAACATCAAACACAACGGCTTCATTTTCCTTATACATATAAGGGTAGGCAATCAATAAACCATAAACCACCGCAAATAAAATGGCTGCAATCACAAAAGGATTCAGCATCACGATAAAAAACAAGAGCACACTTAGCGCGATTAATAGAAAATTCGCCTTTTGTTTGCCAAAATAGTAATACAGAAGCAACAAGAAAAGTACCATTAAGACAACAAATCTGTAAAAATCAATTGATAAAATGGTGATCGCTGCTAATGTTAACAAAATGGCTTCAACGAAAATAAAAATTTGTATTTTCCACATAGTCTACCTCATCTTTTTTATTTTATCAAAATTTTTATCATTTGACTTCCGTCTGTGGTTGGATAATACGGAGAGAGAAAAAACACCCAAAAGATAGAAATCCTTTGGGTGTCCTTGGTATCGGAATGAATTGTTATTAAATAAGTTCTTTCCGATAACGGTTGTCTAGAGGCATTATTTATACATGAATGCCCAGTAATAGTTACCGTCGCCATTGATGACTGCTGCTACCGCACCTTCTGTGGCATTTGGATCGAGCATTAATTCTCTCAATCCACTGTTATACCATTTCGTTACGACTGTTGTTGCATTGTCTTCACGGCGAGCTACAAAACCTGTGCTATCGTACTGACGTGAAATAGTATGGGCTTTTGGTAAGGCACGTGAGTTGTAGACATCATCTGACCAAGTCAATTCTTTTAAGCCTTGTGCTTTTCGCAATTCGTTAATCTTAGCAAAAGCTTCTTTCGCTTTATCTAACTCGATATAGTTTGTATTGTCTGTCGCTTCTACACGATAAACGAATTTCACATAGCCAAACTCAACATCTTTGTAGTTCTTGTCATCTACTCCACTCTTCAAGTTAGCGATTAAAACATAGTCTTTAGCCCATGGGTTTTCTTTAGATTGCTCAAAGAGTTCTGGGTCCTCGATTTCCCATTCTACTTTGGCATCCCAGCCAGCATTGTCAATAAATTTAGGATTCATTTTCTTAATGACATAGTCCTTAAATTCATCCACATTCTTAAATGGAAGAGCTTGACCTGCTTTAGCTGTTTCTACAAGATTTGTAGAATAGAGCTTCACGCTTGAGTCACGATCGCTATAAGCATATTCATCATCTTTGGCATCTTCGTGGAATTTTGGATCGATCTCAGGATCTTTTGGATCTGTCATTCCATAAAGTTTCCATTTGTCTCCGTTCCATTTCCAATAAGCAGAGTAACCAGTTGCTTCTGTATCAGATGGAACATAGTAATAGTGAGTCGAACCGTCAAAGTAGTAGTTCTTATCACGACGCAAAGCTGCTGATCCAGGTTTACCAGGAGGATAGACTATCTTAGGTGCTCGTCCATTCGGAGCCCATGGAAGATGTTCTAATCCTTCTGCTGGTGTCTCAACATATGGAGGAATTTGGTTTTCACTAGGCTGATCTGATGATACCAAACCATCATTTCCTGGGACTTCAGGTTGCACCGGTTCTTCTGGTTTTGGTTCACTTGGATTTTCTGGGGTTGGTGCGAAAGGATCAAACTCTCCATCTGCTCCTACAAATGGAGGATTTTCTGGGAAGATCAAGTTCCCGTGATCTTCTGGTGTAGATGGTTCTGATGGGTTGACTGGTTGATCGGGTTTATTGCTTGGATCTGGCTCGTCAGGTGTTGGAGTTGGATCAGGAGTCGGTGTAGGAACTGGATCAGGAGTATCAGGATTTTCCGTCGAATTCTTCACAAATACCCATTTACCATTTTTATAGTAATAATAATCCCCATTATCTAATACATAATAATGGTAGCCATTTTCATATACATAATGAGGGTCATTGGCAAGGTTATTAGTAGAGTTATTCCGATTAGTTAGAGGCTTCCACTCACCATTGCGGTAGATCCGGTAAGTTCCATCACTCATCCGATAATAATGATTACCATTCCAATAAATGTAGTTTTTGTCACGAACTAGATTGTTATAACCATAGTAATTATTCCAGTTATTATAATTGTAGTTATAGTCATTATAGCCATAATAATAGTTCCAACTTGGATATCCATAGCCATAACCATAGGTCCATGAATTATAACCATTATAGCCGTCCCAATTATTGTAACCATTGCCATAATAGTTTGTATTGTAGAAGTTGGTATTCCACCCTCTATTATCTGCAGCTACTTTTGTTGCTATAAATGCTGGAGCAATCACAGCCATTGCTAAAATCGATCGGCTCAGCATTCTATAATTTCTGTCCATTTTAATAATCTCCATTTGGAAGTATATATGAAAGTTACATCAAGCATATGTACATATTCAATAGTCGTTCTTTCCAATTCTATCTTAGCGAGTACTATTTCTTTCCACTAGTTGGTAAGGCCTATTCAAATAATGGATAGAAATTTTCTGAAGAAATAACTCTCTATTAAATTAGTTCCGACCGGCTTTTCAATCTTTGATTTCCTCTCATGCAGATTGTAGCATAGATTCATAATAAAAAGCAAATGGTTTGATATTCAATTATTTTTATTCTCAAATTAAATTACATTCACTAGCTTAACTCCATGAAAAAATAGTTTAAATGCTGTATTATTAAGATTTTTATAAAAATCCATATTACCTTTCTGAAAAATCAATATTATAAAACTCAAATATTTTCCCTCTTAGGTGAAATATAAAAATCACGACGTGAAAATAAAAACAGGTAAGAATAGAAGGGCAAACAAAATGTGTTTGAAACTATAAAACGCATAATATCAGGTATCTATATATACTGATATTATGCGTTTTATTATGGAAATATTTATGGACCTATTTTCTCAGATTGAGTTTTTACCTAACTTTTTCTTGCAATCAATTTCCTAATCATCATCTGCTGCACTACTACTTGAACTATCGGTATCCTTTCGATCTGATGAAGACGAACTAGACGTTTCTGAACTTGAAGAAGCTTTCGTACTTGAAGAAGAAGTCACTTTAGGCTCATACACTGTCAATATAATTCTGGTCCGATTAATATCCACTGTATTAGATGCCTCAGGAGTTTGACTCACAATTTGCCCTGCAGAAACAACAACCCCATCAGGAAGATGGTCCGTTTTTCTTAATTCAATATTGGCTTCCTTGATGTCATATATTTCAATCAAATTGCTACGTGCGAAATCATAGGTTGATCCAATATAGTTTGGCATTTCAATTGAAGTTGTTTCTTTTGCTACTTTTAATACAATCTTAGTTTTTGAATTCAAAGAATATTGCTCACCTGCTGCCGGTGTTTGCTCAATAACCGTCCCAGGATCATAGTCAAAAGTTTCAACTTCCTCTATACTGATCATCTTACTTGACACTTTATAAGTATTTTTCAGATCATCCTCTGCTTTTGCCCTCGTTTCTCCTACATAATTTGGCATTTCAAAGCTATTTGGTCCCTTTGAAACAATCAAATCAATTCGACTTTGTTCCCTCTTTTGAGCTCCCGCATTTGGATTAGTTCGAATGACATAGCCTTCCGCAACAGTATCACTATATTCTTCCTTTTCTTCACCAACTTGAAGATCTTGACCTTCGATAATCGCTCTGGCCTCAGCAATAGTCTTACCAGAAACATCCGGAACTGTTTTATTGGCTGGACTCATATACAACAAGAAGGTAAAGGCAGCAAGAACTAGCGCGATTGCAACAAACAATACTTTATAACGTGCACGTAAGCGTCTTCTTGGCTTTTTATTTGGTGCCACGACCTGCTGGTTGGATAATGGCCGTTTTGGATCCACCGAACTGATTTCACTGCGCACCTCAGAGATTGGAACTGGAGCGGTCTTTGGAGTCGGACTCACTTTCGGAAGAGTTTTTGTATCAGCCTTTGTTTGATCTTCAAAAACCAGCTTTTTCTCATTTCTCCTCTCATAAGACAGGCAGCTTGAAAGATCTACATACATCTCTGCTACTGACTTATAACGGTCCGTCAGCTTCTTAGCCGTCGCTTTGATCACAACATTTTCTAAAGCTTGCGGAACATTCTTATTTTCTTCACGAATAGAGGGAAGAGGTTTTTGGAAATGTTGCAGTGCAATCGTAACCGCACTATCCCCATCATAAGGAATGTGTCCAGTCAACATCTCATAGAAAATAATTCCCATAGCGTAAATGTCACTTTGAACCGTAGCTTTCGATCCCCGTGCCTGCTCAGGTGACAAATAATGGACTGATCCTAACATAGAGTTGGTCTGGGTCAAGCTTGTCTCTGCAAAGGCCACTGCAATCCCAAAGTCTGAAACTTTTGCAGTCCCATCCGGAGTCAAGAGGACATTCTGTGGTTTTAAATCTCTATGGATAATGCCACGCGTATGGGCTAGACGCATAGCAAGGAGAATCTGTCCCATCAAACGAACCGCTTCTTCATTTGATAAAGGTGCATTTTCTTTGATATAGCGTTTCAAGTCTAAACCTGCAACATATTCCATTGCAAGGTATTGTTGCCCTTCTTCTTCGCCAATGTCTGTAATCCGAACGATATTTGGATGGTCCAGTTCCGCCATCGCTTTTGCTTCCCGCTGAAAACGAGCAACTGCAATGGGATCCGTCTGATAATTCGTACGCAGTACCTTGACTGCAACTTCTTCACCATCTAAAATCAAATCACGCGCAAGATAAACATCTGCCATCCCGCCGCGCCCAATTTGTTGGATGATTTTATATCGCCCGGCAAAAATTTTGCCGATTTGAATCATGCTGCGTCCTCCTCATTAAAGTGGAGCAATACAACAGTAATATTATCCAACCCTCCAGCATTATTGGCAAAACGAATCAAGGTTTTAGCCTTTTCTTCCAGTGAAACATCACTCAAAACAATATCTCTGATTTCATCTGGACCAAGCATATTGGTTAATCCATCACTATTGATCAAAATATAATCATCTGCTTCAACTGTGACCAAGCCATAATCTGGCTCAAGCTCATCCTTTTGACCAATAGACTGAGTGATGATATTTCGCTGAGGATGATGAGCAGCCTCTTCCTCTGTAATTTGACCAGCACGTAAAAGAGCATTTACAAGAGAATGATCACTTGTCAATTGCCGGTATTCACCGTGGCGAATAAGGCCAATTCGAGAGTCTCCAACATGAGCATAAATCACTTGTCCTTCCACGAAAGCCAAGGCCTCTAGTGTGGTTCCCATACCTTTGTGTTCGTCATCTTGACCTGCTAAATGAATCCGACGATTCACATCCTCTAAATGATTTGCAAACCATTCACGTACTTGATTCACTGTTTCAATTTCAGAAGAAACCCAAGCAGCACCCAGATCTGTGACTGCCATTTCACTAGCAATATTACCGGCACGGTGTCCTCCCATACCGTCAGCGAGAAAAATCATAGATTTCCCAGCCTTATTTTTATATTGATTTGCATAGTCTTGGTTATTTGTCCGTCTTTGACCTACATCGGTTAAGATAGAAATATCCATACTGTCAGTTCCCTCCTGATGTTATAAAATTCTCTTAAAACAACTGATAAAGAAGCCATCACTTTCATACAATTCAGGTGTAATCAGAATACAGTTATTTTCAAGAATATCTTTTCTTTTGTGATCCAATGGGACTTGTTCAAAATTTGGGTGACTTTTTAAAAAACGATCAACCACTTCAAAATTTTCTTTCCCTATAATTGTACACGTACTGTACACTATTATACCACCTTTACGCACACTTTGACAAACACTATCCAGAATTGCTAATTGAATGGCTTGTAAAGAGACAAAATCTACACTCTCTTTATTGTACTTGATATCCGGCTTTCTCCGTATCAGTCCAATCCCAGAACAGGGTGCATCCACCAATACTTTATCGAATGCATCTGGTCCAAATGTTTCAAAAACTCTTGTCGCATCTAACTTCTTTGTCAAAATTTTATCTGCAACATGAAGCCGATTGGCATTTTCTTGAATTAATTTCAGTTTATGATCATACAGATCTAAGGCTGTAACTTTCCCAGTTGTAAGAAAAGAAGCGATGTGAGTCGTCTTTCCACCTGGTGCCGCACAGGCATCTAAAACCCATTCATCGCCTTGTAAATCCAAGGCCGGTGCCACCAATTGACTAGATTCATCTTGAATGGTGATCCGGCCCTCTTTAAACAAGGAGTGCGCCGCAAAATGTCCCTGATCTTTCACGAGGGCAGAAGAAGCAATGAGGGATGCACTTGCTTCCAACTCCTGAGCGAGTTTTTCTTTTTCACTCAGATCAACGACACGAATACTGGATTTATTACGCTGATAAAGACTTTTAAAAATAGCACAAGCACGTTCTTCACCATATTCTTCGATCAATGCTTTAACCAACCATACAGGTAGGGAATACTGCACCGAATAACGTTTGTTCTTTCGCTTGATCGTATCAACAGCTGGTAGTCCCTCGCGGAGAAGCTTTCTAAGAATAGCATTGACAAACTTCTCACTGCCTTCTTTACGGCTTTTTGCTATCCGAACGGCTTCATTGACGATGGCATGATCGGGAATTCGGTCTAAATAGACGAGTTGATACAAACTCATCATTAAGAGATAATAGACCCATGGATCCAATTTTGTCCGATCTTCGATCACGTGAGAGAGATACCATTCGAGCGTTATTTTCCGTGCTACTGTACCGTAAACAACTTCCGTAACAAAGCTTCTATCCTTATCCGAAAGCTGGGAATGTTCTAGCGTTTTTTTCAAGGCAATATTGGAATAAGCCCCGTGTTCAAAGACTTCTTCCAAGACTCGAACGATCTGTTCACGCGCATTCATTTGTTTAACTTCCAAAGCGATCTCCTAATTTCAATTGACGACCCGCGCCATTCAAAAAGTCTGTGATGGACATTTTAGGTTTTCCTGCTGGTTGCACAACTTTAAGGGACAGTGAACCTTCTCCAGCAGCTACCAGCAACTCTTTTTTGCTCAAACCAATCACTTCTCCAGGATTTCCATTTCCTTCGCATAGCTCTGCTTCGTAGACTTTAAAGCGTTGACCATTTAATAACGTATGAGCCACCGGCCAAGGATTCATCCCTCGAATCTGATTAAAGACTTGGCGGTTGGTTTTGGTCCAGTCCAAAACCTCTTCTTCCGGCAAAATATTCGGTGAAAATGTGACCAAATTTGGATCTTGTGGACTTGACTTGATCTCCCCTGCCAGGTAAGCTGGCAAAGTATCTAGGAGTAAGTCACGTCCAAGGACAGCCAATTTTTCAAACAAGGTTCCTACATTGTCCTCATCTAAAATTGGTAGAGAACGAGCTGCAATCATGTCTCCAGCGTCCATTTCCTTGACCATTTCCATAATTGTAACCCCAGCTTCTTCATCACCATTGATAAGAGCATAGTGAATGGGAGCTCCACCTCTATATTTAGGCAATAAAGACGCGTGGACATTCACCGCAAATTGGAAGTTCTCCAACAATTTTGTCGGTAAAAATTGTCCAAAAGCAGCGGTCACAATTCCATCTGCATCTAGTGATAAGAGAGTTTCCATTTCTGGACTACCCGATAATTTCTCCGGCTGAAGAACCGGTAGTTGATGTTCCAAAGCTACCTGCTTCACTGGGGTCATTCGAATCTCCTTTTTGCGACCTACTTTGCGGTCTGGTTGCGTCACAACTGCTAGAATTTCATAACGCGAATCTGCTAACAAGCCCTTTAAAACGGTCGCTGAAAAATCAGGTGTTCCCATAAAAATTAATTTTGTCATTTTTTCTTCCTTACATGAAACTTTGAGGTTCATTATCAATACTCAGACGCAGATCTTTATTCCCTTTTTCTTGGGTAAATTCTAAGATTTGATTCAATACCTGTGTCATACCTTCTTCGAAACGATACTTCACAATAATTTGATAATGATACAAATTATGTGTACGTGCAATTGGTTTAGGAGTTGGTCCTAAGATTTGGACCTGATCGGATAAGCCAGAACGGAGGATTTCCATAACCTGATGTGACTTCTCCATCACAATTTCCTCACTCTTATGCGACAGGGTTAACCCAACTGTGAAGTAATACGGTGTATAGCCCAACTGCCGGCGAATCTGCATTTCATAGGCAAAAAAGCCTTCATAATCTTGGTCTTTAGCAAACCGGATTGCATAATGATTGGGGTTGTAGCTCTGAATGATGACTTCTCCTTCTTTCTCTGCTCGTCCGGCCCTTCCTGCCACCTGAGTCAAAAGCTGAAAGGTTCGCTCTGAGGATCGATAATCCGGTAAATTTAAAGAAGTATCCGCATTCAAGACACCCACTAACGTCACATTTGGAAAATCCAGCCCCTTAGCAATCATTTGCGTCCCTAACAAAATATCCGCTTCTCCATTCCCGAAAGCATCTAATATTGCTGCGTGGCTCCCTTTTTTTCGGGTGGTATCCACATCCATGCGCAAAATTTTAGCCTCAGGAAAGATCTCTTGTAATTCATCATAGGCTTTTTGCGTTCCTGTTCCGTAATAACGAATGGAAGGACTTTGGCAATTTGGACAGTGTCGAGGAATTGCCTTACTATAACCACAATAATGGCAATTCATAGTTTTGGTATCCATATGGAGGGTCAAAGAGATGTCACAATTAGGACAAGTATCCACAGTCCCACACTCGCGACACATAACAAAGCTGGAATAACCACGGCGGTTCAACATCAAGACAATCTGCTCTTTTTTCTGCAAGTGTTCAGCAATAGCTTCCACTAGAACAGGAGTGAAGTTACCAGCTTCATTTTGGCCAATATAATCACGGAAATCAACAACTTTAACTTCTGGAATTTTGGCTGCCGGATTGGCCCGCTGGGTTAGACGAATTAATTCATAAACCCCTTTTGTTGCACGAGCCCGCGATTCTAGACTTGGTGTGGCAGATCCAAGAAGCAAGACTGCTTGATTGTACTGAGCCCTTAAGACTGCGACTTCCCTTGCGTGGTAGCGTGGGTTACTATCTTGTTTGTAGGAAGCCTCGTGCTCCTCATCAATAATGATGGCTCCTATGTTTTTTAAAGGAGCAAAGATTGCTGAGCGTGCTCCCACGACTACCCTGGCCTCCCCACGTTCAACTTTCCGCCATTGATCGTACTTTTCACCATTTGATAAGCCCGAGTGTAGAATGGCTACTTCCTGACCAAACCGCGAGATAAAACGGTCTGTCATCTGTGGTGTCAGGGAAATCTCAGGGACCAACATGATAGCCGTTTTCCCCTTATTTAGAACTTCCTGAATAATCTGCAAATAAACTTCCGTTTTCCCACTTCCAGTCACTCCTTCTAATAAAAAAGGATTTGATGTTTTTCCAAACTGAGAAACAACTGTTTCCACAGCTTTTGACTGCTCTGTATTTAAAAGCAGGGCTTGGGACTGTTCTTTTCCTTCATAATAAGCAGCCGCCCGATTCACTTCTCGCTCAGTAATTTCTAACACACCCTGATCAATAAAATAAGCCACTACTTCTCGTGAAAAATTCTGATACAATCCTGCTAAAGGTTGCTCCCCTTGCTCTAGTAACAGGTGTTCTTTCAATGCTAGCCTTTTTTTAGCTCTCGCTGAAGGTTGAAGTTCTTTTAATCGTTCCTGGTTAATGCGATACCATTTTTCTGTTTTAATTTGTTTCTTATCCTTGGCCTTGTATTCTAATACCAAATCGCCTTTTCTAACCAAGCGCATAACCAGAGCTTGATCAGCTACATCTAAAGAAGAAAAAGCGACTTCATTTTTTTTACCAAAAAGCTTCACTTTGGTTGCTAGATCCAATGACGGCTGAGGATACAAAATCTTGTCGTAACTGGAATTGAGGAGAGAGGGAAGCATGGTTTTTAAAATTGTTATCTTATATGAAAAAACACTTTTTCGCAATTGATCTGCCAACCAGAACTGTTCTTTGTTTAAGACAGGTGTGTAGTCTAAGACTTCTACAATCGCCTTCAATTCCTCTGTAGTATCGATAACTTCTAATACTTCGATCACAATTCCCTGAATCAATCGATTGGCTTTACCAAAGGGCACATGGACTCGTATTCCCGCCTCTATCATATCCTCAAATTCTGATGGAATCTGGTAAGAATAGGGTTTATCCGTCTGCATCAATGGTACATCTACGATTACTTTTGCGATCACTTTTTCACCTCCAGCCTCTATTATATGTGCTTTACTTTATCACGGAACCCTTTAAATAGCAAAAAATAAGATTGAGAAGCTCCCAACCTTAAATTTTTTCACCATCTTCTTTTTCTTTGGCAATTTGTTCCTTAATTTTGCGCTCCTCTTCTTCTTTACGAATCCGCTCAGCTTCACTACGTCGGCGAAGAGCTTCACGTTTTGCTTCTGGGTCAGGGTGAACAACCACATTGCCCGACTCGATTTCTTCAAGCGCTTGTAATGTTGATTTCACTGATTTAAATTCTTGAGTTGGAACTGCACCACTTTCCAATTCATGTGCCCGTTTCGCCTCAAGAATGACCAATGAATATTTGGATGGTACTTTGTCAAGCAACGTATCAATAGAAGGTTTTAACATCATATTCCTACACCTATTTTCTAATTATTTATCTCGTCACAATTGTCTGTGTTTTAGGTAACATATCCAGATAATGACCAATAACACGATCTACACGGAAGTGCTCAGCTTCGATCACACGCTTCACACGCTCAGCTGCAAGAGGGACTTCATCATTAACAATCGCGTAGTCATATTCACGCATCATAGCGATTTCTTCTTTGGCTTTCTCAATCCGTTGCGCAATCACTTCTGCACTATCTGTTCCACGTCCCACCAATCGATCTTGCAATTCATCCAAATCAGGTGGTGTTAAGAAGATAAAAACTGCATCGGGTACTTTCTTCTTCACTTGGAGCGCACCTTGAACTTCAATTTCAAGGAATACATCAATTCCTTTGTCCAAGGTTTCATTCACATAAGTCAGAGGAGTTCCATAGTAATTCCCAACGTACTCAGCATATTCTAACATTTGTCCTTGACGGATTAAATCTTCAAATTCTTCACGTGTACGGAAAAAATAGTCGACACCATCCACTTCACCTGGACGTTGCGCACGCGTTGTCATCGATACAGAGTATTGAAACTGATTATCTGAGTTTTCAAAAATTTCTCGTCTGACCGTACCTTTTCCAACCCCCGAAGGGCCAGAAAATACGATTAATAAGCCACGATCCGCCATGATATCTCCTTCAATGTCTTTCTATCTAGTGTAACAAAAATTGACCTAATTTTCAACTGATTTTTTTAAAACAAAAAGCTCAAGATGCTCCATCTCAAGCTTTTTGATTATTTTGCATAATCAACTGCGCGCAATTCTCGAATAACCGTAACTTTAATGTTTCCAGGATATTCAAGATTGGATTCGATCTTCTCACGAATATCATGAGCTAAGATCGTCACTTTATCATCCTTAATTGCCTCAGGACTAACCATAATGCGGATTTCACGACCCGCTTGAAGGGCAAAACTTGTCTTAACTCCTTCAAAACTATTTGCAATTTCTTCAAGATCTTGCAAGCGTTTGATGTAGCTTTCAAGTGACTCACTTCGTGCCCCAGGTCGAGCCGCACTCAAGGCATCCGCTGCAGCGACAATGACTGCGATGACACTTTCGGGTTCCACATCACCATGGTGACTGGCAATAGTATTGACAACCACTGGGTGTTCCTTGTACTTCCGTGCCAATTCCGTCCCAATCTCAACGTGACTTCCTTCAACCTCACGGTCAATCGCTTTACCGATATCATGTAAGAAACCTGCACGTCGTGCCAAGGTAGCATTTTCACCCAACTCGCTAGCAATAATACCAGAAAGTTTGGCAACTTCAATGGAGTGACGCAAGACGTTTTGACCATAAGAAGTCCGGAATTGCAACCGTCCCATGATTTTCATCAAATCTGGATGGAGGTTTGGCGCACCAATTTCATAGGCAGCCGCCTCACCGTATTCACGAATCCGGTTGTCAATTTCCTGACGATTCTTCTCAACCAGCTCTTCAATACGAGCTGGATGGATCCTACCATCTTTGAGAAGGCTCTCCATTGTCATACGGGCAATTTCACGACGAATCGGATCAAACCCTGACAAGGTCACCACCTCTGGCGTATCATCGATAATCACATCGACACCCGTCAAGCTCTCAAAGGTACGAATATTGCGCCCTTCACGACCGATAATCCGACCCTTCATACTATCGTCTGGCAAATGAACCGTTGAATTTGTTTGCTCAGCAACAAAATCACCCGCCATTCGCTGCATGGCTTGGACAAGAATGTCTTTTGCGATTTTATCAGAACGTTCTTTCACTTCCAATTCAGCATCACGAATCCGTGAGGCAATTTCTTTTGAAAGTTGCTCTTCCTTCTGATTCAAAATAATGTCACGCGCTTCTCCTTGACTTAGAGCAGCGACACGTTCCAGTTCCTCTACTTTCTTGTGTTCAAGCTCTTCCAGCTGTTGTTCACGCGTATCAATGTGTTTAGTTCTATCTGTAAGACTTTGCTCTTTGTGTTCAAGAGACTGTTCTTTGCTTGTTAAAATGTCGTCTTTACGATCAAGATTGCTAGCGCGTTCTGCCAAACGGCTTTCTAATTGCTTCAATTCTTGTCGTTCTGACTTAAACTCAGCATCGACCTCTTCACGATATTTTCTGGCTTCTTCCTTTGCCTCCAAAAGTGCTTCTTTTTTAAGTGAACTTGATTCATGCTTTGCCTCTTTTAAAATCAAATCAGCTTCACGTTCAGCCTGTCCACGTAAATTCGTTGCTTCTTGTTCAGCATTCAAAAGGGTGAGTTCCGCAGCTTCTTTTGAAGCTTTCATTTTAAGTGCAGTTCCCACATATCCAATGACTAAACCAATGACCGCGGCAAAAACACCTGTAATAACAAAATTCATGCTTTTACCCCAAATCTATTTAATTAGTTGAATTAAAAATTCTTTTACATTTTACCATAAATTACTAAATTTAACAATCTAAAAAAACAAGATTAACCTATTATATTTTTGCTAAATTCTTGTTTCTTTCTTCTAATTTCAACCCTCTTATTCTTTAAAAACTGCTCAGAAAAATTCATCTATTTCTACTTTGTTGAAATTGCTTTTTATGCTATAATCAAGAAAAACAAAGAAGGAATAGAGTATGACAAAAGAAGTAATTGTTGAAAGTTTTGAATTGGACCACACAGCTGTGAAGGCTCCCTATGTACGCTTGATTGGTGAGGAAACTGGACCCAAAGGAGACATCATCTCCAACTTTGATATTCGCTTAGTGCAACCCAATGAAAATGCGATTCCAACTGCAGGGCTCCACACGATCGAGCACCTTCTTGCAATGCTTATTCGCAAACGCATCGATGGTATGATTGATTGTTCACCATTTGGTTGTCGCACCGGTTTTCATATGATCATGTGGGGGCAACATTCTAGTAATGAAATTGCTAAAGTGATCAAAGACTCTTTGGAAGAAATTGCATCTGTCAGTACTTGGGAGAACGTTCCAGGTACAACCATTGAGTCTTGTGGAAATTACAAGGATCACAGTCTCTTCTCAGCTAAAGAATGGTGTCGCTTGATTCTAGATCAAGGAATCTCTGATGATCCATTTGAACGCCATCTTGTTTAATACTCAGAAAAGAGGCTGGGACAAAAGTCCTAGCCTCTCAATTATTTTTGGATTGTCGAGCAAGACGCAGTGGTTGAGTGGGCTCTACTACACTGATTTCATCAGCTTTTACAGCCCTACTCAACTGTGCGGAGGTGGGACAGAAATCGAATTCTAACGAATTACCGATTTCTGTCCCACTCTCTTTTCTATTGTAATCTTTCCCCAAAATGGTATGTCTACTCATACATTAATAATCCAGAGCATCTGAATGACCTTTTCCGTTTCCTACGAAATAACCAGTCTTGGCATTGATACTAAAGAGATAGGTTCCATCTGGTTTGAAGAGGTTGTAATAGCCATTACCATTAATGATATTGACACGCTCTAAAATGTATTGATTGCCAGTGATATGCCCACGTTTACGAGCAATGTTCAATACTTTTTCAAGGATACCATCACCAAATACCCAAGCCGGATTATTGACATCATTGATAGCTGCTTGGTTATACGGCACACGACTCAAGTTCCGCTGTAGTGGAACACCATCGCTTGGAAGACCATAGCCTGAATAACCTGGACTTGCAGTTCCTGCACCACTTGTAGTAGCATTTACAGCTGGAGCTGGAGTTGCATTCGAAGCTTCTGTACCACCTGTTCCTGTCACTGGGGCCGGTGTCGCAACCTGTTGTGAACGTCCTTGCGCAACTGCCTCATTCAATAAGCTATCTAATTTTTCATTGCCTGTCTTTGTTTCTGCAAACGTAGCATCACTTTTTGCTTTGGCATTTGCATCAAGAACTCCATCTTTGATGACAGGGGAACTAAATTGAGAATTCACTTTTTGAATGGCAGAAACTTGCTTCACAAGGTCTTCATATTTTGTTTTAGCAGTATTATAATCACTGCTTCCTTCTAATTTGTCCAGCAGTTTCTTCAGATTTTCCAAGTCTCCGAATTTATCATTTTTAAGACCACTTTTTGATTTATCTACAAAAAAGGCATCATAGGCTTTGGTAAACTCTTCTAGTTTTTGAGCTTGTGTTTCACTGCTACTTGATTTAGAAGTAGAAGATGACTTGCTAGATGAAGACGATACAACTGTAGTACCACCAGATGTTCCACGACTATGCATCCAGTTATAGGTCACAAAAATGGCCGAACCGACAATCGCAAGACCTAATACAGAGTATAGAACCGTTTTGATTCGTTTACCCGCATTGCTTGGAATTTCCTCAGGAAGGTCCTCTGCTTCTTCAATTGGTTCGGTTGATGTAGGGCCAAATTTAATCTTAGCTGGTAACTCTGTTGAGATAGCATCCATTTCAGGTCTTTGTTCCAAGACCGTTTCCGTTACTTCCGGTGCCTCCACTGCTTCAGCCACTTCAGCAACTGTTTCTGAAGCTGCCAACTCTTCAGCTTTCTCCAATTCTTCTTTGGCCAACATCTTTGTATCATATTTATCCGCTTCGATTTCCGCTCGGTGTTGTTTGATGTATTTATCTAAGACATTATCACCTTCTGTCACACCTGCTTCGATTTCTTCTGCCTTTCGATTGGCCTGCCCGATCGTCATCTCTTTGGCATCTTCAAAATCTAAAATCGATTCCGTTTCTTGCTCTAATGCTTTCTTGTCCTTCTCTGTCATAAGAATCCTTTCTATGCCTTTATCTGCCGTTTTATACGTTCTCCAAAATATTGGTAGAGATCAACTTTCAGAGTCCCATTATAAAGTTTTCTTTTTTTATCTGCTTTACTACCGTATTTAGATTCAAAACTTTCATCATTGGTTAGGATAAACTTACTCCAGGTTTTGAGAGGAGCAAATACTTGTCCCATTTCAGCATACAACTTAGTCACACCTACATCATCGGATAATCGCTCCCCATATGGAGGATTAGAAATAATGACCCCATTGATCTTGTCCGAACGAAGATCCTGAACACGCATTTGTTTAAAAGTGATATCACTGCTAACACCTGCTTTTCGTGCGTTCTCTTTAGCAATATCAATCATTCGCGCATCAATATCTGTCCCCATAATATCCAAAACCAGGTCTCGATTGATTTTTTTACTGGCTTCTGTACGAACTTCTTGTATCAGACGATCGTCAACCCAATTCCACTCCTCAAAAGAGAAGGTACGTCTTAAACCTGGCGCCATGTTGCGTGCAATCATCGCTGCCTCAATACAAAAAGTACCCGAACCACATGTTGGATCAATTAAAGGCTTATCTGGGTACCAGTTTGACAACTGAAGGATAGCAGCTGCCATATTTTCCTTGATTGGTGCACCACCTTTTTCAGTCCGATAACCACGCTTGAAGAGGCTACTGCCTGTAGTATCAATCAAAACGGTAGCTTGATCTTTGAGAATCGACACTTCGATCTTGAACTCTGCCCCATTTTCTATCAAGGGAACCCCTTCTGGTCGAGCATAATGTCTTTGTAACTTTTTAACAACTGCTTTTTTCGAGATTGCCTGAACGCTAGGTTCATTATGAAGTTTTGATTTAACACATTTAGCCTTTGAAATAGGAAAACGTGCACCCAAAGGCAAATAATTTTCCCAATCCAAAGCAAAGACACCTTGAAAGAGTTCTTCAAAAGTTTTAGCTGGAAAACTACCAACAACTATCTTTACTCTATCAGCCGCACGCAACCAGAGATTCGTCTCAATGATTGTCCGAGAATCACCTTGAAACCGTACCCGTCCATTTTCAACCTGGCAATCGTAACCAAGATTTCTTAATTCCCGTCCTACTACTGCTTCTAAACCAGCAGCTGCTGTTGCGATCAATTCAAAATGTTTTTTCATATTATTCCTATCACTTTAAAAAAGGAGGTTGAGATCTCTCTCCACCTCACCAACCTATATGCAATTTTCTATAAGCCATGTTTTGTTCCAGAAATGACTAGGTACCATTTCCTTCGATAATCATCTGTCTACTGTTTCCAGTCAGAATACTATGTTCGTTTCCACGTATTCCATGCCCCGACCAAAGTTTGGGTTGCTAGCTTGAGGGGTTTACCGCGTTCCACTTTTTAGGTTTCCCTAAAAACTACGTCACTGTGGCACTTTCAGAGTTACTAGAACCTATCCAAAGACTTAGCTCTTTCACCCGCCGTAACTTGAACATCAAGTCCCTAGGCTTATGAATTCACCTAGCACAAACACTACAGGCATCACAGCCTGTGCTAGCATGGACTTTCCTCATGAGGGAAGAATCTCTCACGCGATTATCCAAAAATTGCATGATTTCAAAAATTAGAAATCTCGATCTACGATTTGTTTCCCAAAAACTTCTTTTTCTAAACGATTTAGTCGTTTCAAAATATCAAAGTTTGTAGCTGTTGTCACCTGTGGAAATTCTTGTGTTGCTGTGCTAGCAATTGGAGTCTCTTGTGGTGTAGCCTGTGATTTCTTAGCAATTTCTTCACGAAGGCGAGTATTTTCTTCACGTAATTCCTTCACTAGTGCCGCATAAGTCTCGTAGTCTTTTATGACATCATCTAAAAATTCATTTACTTCATCTTTACTGTATCCGCGGACTTCTCTTTTAAAATCTTGATCAAAAATATCTTTCGCGGTAAAAATAATACTTGCCATCACTCTCTCCAATCTAGTTTATCAATTCAATTATATAAAAAAATGGTGAGAAAAATCAAGGTATAACACTTAGTTTTCGTAAAAATTTTCAGCAAAATCATTCAAGTCATCAAAACTCAATCTTTTGACATAAAATGTTTCTTTCTCTAACATCATTCTATAAAGATAGTTTAATTTTGTTTCATTTTCAGGATCATAAAAAATATAAGCTCCTTCTACATTCCCCAACAAAAATTGATTGTACTCCTTCAATTGTCCAGGACTAACATAATGAGGATAGGCATATTTCACAAAATCTACCTGTTTGAAACGTGCTAAAATTTCCTGATTGGCTTCATTCCAATTTTCACCAACATTCTCAAACAAGAAGATCGTCGCCATTTGAAAATCGTAATCCTTTTTTAATTGAAAGGCAACTTCTAGTACCCAAGCCTCAAATCCCAAATTACCAGAAAAAACCAGCCATTTCACTCCTTCTTCAAACAAACGTCGAAGGTCCCTTTCAATGGCTTTTTTAATAATGGTCAACCGAGGGTCTTTGTTAGAAAAGACTCCCACATCAAAATTTTTATAACCTGCAACAAGTATGGTATTCATTTTTTCCTCATTATTCTAATTTATGATATAATAGAGTGATGTAATTGTACCAATAAGGAGAACTATGGTCAACTATCCACATAAAGTAGCCCCCAAAAACACGGTCTCTACTCAAAGGAAGCATCCGATCGATTTTGCGAATCGTGGTATGACATTTGAAAAAATGATCAACGAAAGTAATCAATATTATCTTTCTCGAGGCCTGGCGGTCATTCACAAGAAACCAACTCCAATTCAAATCGTGAAAGTGGATTATCCACGACGCAGTCGTGCAAAGATTGTTGAAGCATACTTTAGACAAGCCTCAACGACGGACTATTCTGGAGTATACAAGGGACGCTATATCGATTTTGAAGCTAAGGAGACACAGCAAAAGCAGTCTATGCCGATGAAAAATTTCCATCAACATCAGATCGATCATATGGAAGCGGTTGTCCTGCAAGGCGGTATCTGTTTCGTTCTATTACATTTTGCAAAACTTAACGATACCTACTTACTCCCTGCTCCTGCATTAATTCGCTTTTACAACATTGATCACGGCAGTAAGTCTATGCCCCTCTCCTATATTCAGGAGCATGGCTTTCTAGTGGATAAGAATCGACTACCAAGCGTTCCTTATCTTGATATTATCGAACAGAAACTTCTAGGCGGTATTTAAATGAATAAACAAACAGTCATTCAGTGGTTGAAATATGTTGCCATCGCAGCCATTTCATTCTTTTTACTTTTATTCGTCCTCGGTGGGCTGATATTTGGATATTATGCAATGAAGGCCCCAACCTTATCTGAAAAGGATTTGGTTGCAACAACATCAAGTAAGATCTATGACAACCAAAATAACTTAATTGCAGACTTGGGAGCTGAGAAACGAATCAATGTTTCCACTAATGAAATCCCTACTGATTTGGTCAATGCTATCGTAGCGATTGAAGACCACCGTTTCTTCAATCACCGTGGGGTCGATATTATTCGGATCGGCGGTTCCTTCCTTCACAACTTGCGAGGAGGAAGTCAAGGTGGTTCAACCTTGACGCAACAATTGATTAAATTAACTTATTTCTCCACCTCGGCCTCTGACCGTACCCTCTCTCGTAAGATCCAAGAAGCTTGGTTGGCAACTCAACTGGAAAAGAAAGCAACCAAACAAGAAATCTTGACCTATTACGTCAATAAAGTATTTATGGCGAATGGGAACTACGGAATGCAGACCGCTGCAAAAAGTTACTACGGGAAAGATCTAAAAGATCTTTCGCTCCCTCAATTGGCACTCCTTGCGGGGATGCCCCAAGCACCAAATCAATACGATCCATACTCCCACCCTGAAGCAGCACAACAACGCCGAAACTTAGTATTAAAAGAAATGCTTGAGATGAAGACCATTTCTAACAAACAATACGAAGCGGCAGTCAATACACCTGTTACAGATGGTCTGCAAAGTCTTAGTTCTTCAAGCAGTTACCCAGCCTATATGGATAACTATCTGAAAGAAGTTATTGAGCAAGTTGAAGAAGAAACAGGTTACAATTTGCTCACAACTGGGATGGATGTTTATACAAATGTTGACACCGAAGCGCAAAAGAAACTTTGGGATATCTACAACACAGATGAATATGTCAACTACCCGGATGATGAATTACAAGTAGCTTCAACAGTTATCGATGTCAATACTGGTAAAGTTGTTGCCCAACTCGGTTCTCGCCACCAATCTAGCAATGTTTCCTTTGGTACCAACCAAGCGGTTGAAACTAATCGCGATTGGGGATCAACTATGAAGCCGATTTCAGACTATGCACCTGCTCTCGAGCATGAGGAATACACTTCTACTGCCGCTACGATCACAGATGCGCCATACAATTTCCCTCATTCATCAACACCGGTTTACAACTGGGACCGTTCTTACTATGGTAGCATTACCATGACCTATGCGATCCAACAATCTCGTAACGTTCCTGCGGTCAAAGCACTTGAAAAAGTTGGCCTTAAAAAAGCTAAGAAATTCCTAAATGGGTTAGGAATCGACTATCCCGAAATGGTTTACGCGAATGCCATCTCAAGTAACACTAGTGATTCGAGCAACAAATACGGAGCCAGCAGTGAAAAAATGGCTGCTGCCTATGCGGCTTTTGCAAATGGTGGTACCTATTATAAACCAAGCTACGTTAACCGAGTCGTCTTTAGTGATGGAACGACTAAAGAGTTTGATTCTGAAGGAACCCGCGCTATGAAAGCGACGACGGCCTACATGATGACTGATATGATGAAGACAGTCCTCATGTCTGGTACTGGTACAAATGCGGCTATTTCAGGAGTTTACCAAGCTGGGAAGACCGGTACTTCAAATTATTCTGACAATGAATTAAACAAATTAACAAAGAATTCAAGTTATTCAAGTATTGTAGCGCCAGATGAATTATTTGTCGGCTATACTCCGGAGTATTCTATGGCTGTCTGGACTGGTTATTCAAATCGATTAACACCAGTATTGGATAATGGAATGCAGGTTGCAACTGATGTTTATCGTCAAATGATGCTCTATCTTGCAAATAATAATAATTCTGGTCATACGGACTGGACACAACCTAGTGGTCTTTATCGAAATGGTTCTTACCTCTATTTAAACAATGGTAAGAATAATTACAATAACTACTACTATGAACCAAGTTATTCAACTGAAGAATCCTCTACTGAAGAATCTTCTTCAAGCTCTTCTAGCGAAGAAAATCCATCTAAGCCAACTGAGCCTTCTTCACAAGACTCTAACAATCATAACGAATAATATATTCTAGTTCACAGCAAGGACCATCCTTCCTGTGAACTTTTTTGTTTTTTAGAGGACAAAAAAGAGCCCAAGGGCTCTTTTGGATTGATTATTTTGCTAAAGCTCCCATTGGATCCCACGGTGCTAGAACAATTGGTTCTGCTTCATAGGCTGCTAATTCATCTGGTGTTAGGAATTCTTTACGAACCACAATTTGGTAGGTATATTCATCCATCCAAGCATCAGAAGCCACAAAGTATCCATCTGTACCGACCTTGTCCCCCCATGAATTTTCAACTTTCCATTTACGAGACTGACCTGCTTCGTCTAAATCAACCCCTGTCAAGACCATAGCGTGTGTCATAAGACTTTCTGCATAGTCTAAGCGACCCGCCTTGTCTTGTGTCAAATGAATGTCCATGCCTGCTTCAAAATCGTAGACATCTGTTGCTAGGATTCCGGCTTTACGGTTGCTGACTTGGCCTACATCTGAACCAAACCAGACAGTTTCTCCGGCTTTCATTTGAGCAATGGCTAATTCTTTCAATCGATCCATTGGAACATTTAGGTAGCGAACTGGACGGCTACCTACAACATTGCCCAGCATATCTACGGTGTAAGATTTTCCATATGGCTTATCTGTAGTTGGGGCATTGATAATGGAGACGTAATCGTCTAATTGAAGGTCTACATATTTTTTGTAGAAGCTTTGTGGAGTTAAGCCACTTTCGCTATGGAATTGGTTGTCCTTATCGCGGTATGCAAAGTCAAATTCACGTGGAGGCAATCCTAAGGAAATGGCCAAGAAGTTAAAAATTTCTTGCAACAGCGCTTGTTTCTTGCTCGCAACTACCTCACTATCTGCTCCTGAATGAATCAAATCACGCAAGATTTGCGCATCTTGACGCAAGAGTTTATTGAGGTAGGTGTTCAATTCCCGGCTATTGCTTGAAGAAATCGATTCTGGATAAACTGATTTTGGAACCACTCCGTATTTCTCAAAGAGGGATACCACCATATCCCATTGACCGCCATCTTGTTGTGGGGTTTGTAGGAGAAAAGCCACCTTACGGCTGGTCAATTCTTGGTCTGCTGTAGCAATCACTTGCTCCAAAAACCAGTTTGATTTTTCATACTTATCCCAAAAGAAAGTATGTGCTTGAGACAATTCAAAATCCTCCAATTGGAAGCTTGAGATCATCTTGTGACGGAAGGTATTTAAAGCCGCAAACATCCAACAACGTCCAGATGCTTTTTGGTTTGTCACCTTATCCTTGGTCAAATCAAGTGAAAAAACTGGTGTATTTTCTACTGCACTCTTGCGCGTTTCAAGCGATGCATGGATCCCATTGTGGGTAACAGCATTTTCAAGAGCCGCATATTTCACATTTGCTTCATAATTAGCATAGAGCTGGTCTGTAAATTCTTTCGTTAATTCTGACATGGCAATCTCCTTTTTTCGTTATCTACTATTATAATCCTTTGAGCAGAATCTTCAAGTAAAAATCACCCTATAGAGAGGGATTCTGTATAGAATAGATGATTTTATCCCCGCAATATCCTTTGCGTTGAATGGCATGAGGGATGGTTTCTACATACTGCATTCCTGCCTTTTCCATGACTTTCCCTGAAGCAGGATTTAAACTGACATAAGTGGCTTTGATTTCTTTAAATCCGACTTCGTTCAATAAGAAATTCAAAACAGCTATGAGCGCTTCTGTCATGAGACCCTGCCCCCAGAATTTCTTACCAAGGATATAACCAAGCTCGCATGATTGACTTTCTTGGTCTTGAGAAACCACACTAATATCTCCAATTACCTGATCCGGTGATGTTTTCAAACAGATCGCCCATTTATAAGTATCTGGTTTAAGATACTGTTCGATCCATCTTTTGATCGATTCTCTAGTTCTCTCAGAAGATGCATGGGCATCCCAGGTGACATAGTTCAGGGTTTCAGGATCAGAAGCCCAATTTTCAAACATCGCTGGTGCATCTTCCAAAACGAAAGGCCTCATGTATAAATGCTCCGTCTCTATGACAAGACTTCCAAGATGCTTCATAGATTGTCTCCCTTCATTTTTTCATGCAACTTGAACTTTGCAAGTTTTTTACTTTAATCTAGAAGAAAAGGACGGATGAAACCGCCCTTCTTTTTGATACTTTTCACAATATTGTATGGTGAGACTACGAAATCGAACTCTACGAGTTACCGATTTCTGTCTCACTCCCAAAAATGATCAAATACTGTGATTGGCAAGTGGCGTTTGTGTTGGCCTTTGTACCACCATTTTTCAATAGTGGCTTGAGCTTCTGGACTCACTTGTTTGCCTTCTAGGTAATCATCAATTTCATTATAGGTGACACCCAGCGCTACTTCATCTGCTATTCCTGGTTTTTCTTCTTCCAAATCTGCTGTTGGGATTTTCTCATAAAGAGCAGGATCGGCTCCTAAGGCCTTAAGCAATTGTTTTCCTTGGCGTTTATTCAAACGGAAAAGGGGTAAAATATCTGCACCACCATCTCCAAATTTTGTAAAGAAACCAGTAATATTTTCTGCAGCATGATCCGTCCCAATCACAGCTCCGCTACGTGCTCCAGCTAGAGCATACTGAGCAATCATGCGACTGCGAGCCTTCATATTGCCTTTGTTAAAATCAGAAACCTCTGTTCCAGTCGCTTCTACTGCTCGTACCATTTCGTCAGCAGACTCCTTGATATTCACAACCAGGCTAACATCCGGCTGGATAAAGGTCAAAGCTTTTTGTGCATCTGCTTCATCTGCCTGTACCCCATAAGGAAGACGAACGGCAATAAATTGATAGGAGGCATCTCCTGTTTCTGCGCGCATTTCTTCCATTGCTAATTGAGCTAATCGTCCAGCAAGAGTTGAATCTTGTCCTCCTGAGATCCCTAATACAAATGTTTTCAAGAAGGGATGTTTTTTTAGATATCTTTTTAAGAAATCAACCGAGCGGCGAATCTCTTCCTGAGGATCAATACTTGGCTTGACACCCAATTGTTGGATAATCTCTTCTTGCAAACTCATTTTGCTTCTCCTTCTCCATTGGCCTTGTTACGCATTTCCTCGATCAGATCCATCTTATCCTGCCAAATATCTTTGGCCAAGTCAACTGGGTAATGCTGTGGATTGAGGACGCGCTTGTATTCATCCCATAATTGATCGTAATTTTTACGAGCATATTCTTGAATTTCTGATAATGTTGGTAGTTGATAAACCAATTGACCCTCTTTAAAAATATCCACTAAAAGAGGAATCGCCTCAAAGTTTCGGACCGTTTTATTAATGTAGGTATAAGTCGGATGGAACATTTTAAGTTCAGTCAGTTGTGAAACATCTACTCCATCATAAGTGATGTAGTCACCTTCTGATTTACCTTTTTCACGGCTCGTAATCCGCCATACTTGCTTTTTACCTGGAGTAGAAACTTTCTCTGCATTATTGGAAAGCTTGATGGTATTGATCATCTCTGCTGCTTCGTTTTCAACAGAGACAATTTTGTATACCGCTCCAAGCGCTGGTTGATCGTAAGCTGTAATTAACTTGGTTCCTACACCCCAAACATCAATTTTTGCTTTTTGCATTTTTAAGTTGAGGATGGTATTTTCATCCAAGTCATTAGAAGCGTAGATTTTAGCATTTGTAAAACCAGCCTCATCTAATTGCTGGCGAACCTTTTTAGAAATATAGGCAATATCTCCTGAGTCAATCCGGACGCCTAGGAAATTGATTTTATCTCCCATTTCACGCGCTACCTGAATAGCAGCAGGGACCCCAATACGCAGGGTATCATAGGTATCGACGAGGAAGACACAATCTTTATGGGTTTCCGCATAAGCCCTAAAGGCCTGGTAGTCATTTCCATAAACCTGTACAAGAGAATGGGCATGAGTTCCTAAAACTGGGATTCCAAAGAGTTTTCCTGCACGAACATTACTAGTTCCATTGGCACCTCCGATGACTGCTGCACGAGTTCCCCAAATTGCAGCATCCATTTCTTGCGCACGACGGGTTCCAAATTCCATCAAAGGCTCATCTTCAATGACTGAACGAATACGAGCAGCTTTTGTGGCTATTAAGGTTTGAAAGTTGACAATATTCAAAAGGGCTGTTTCCACCAATTGGCACTGAGCTAGAGGGCCCTCTACCTGAACAATTGGTTCATTCGCAAAAACTAAGTCTCCTTCTTGAGCCGAGCGTACCGTCAATTCCAACTTGAGATCACGGAGATATTCCAAGAAGGCCCCATGATAACCGAGTGACTCTAAATAGGCAATATCGCTCTCAGAAAAACTCAAGTTTTCCAAGTATTTCACAATTCTCTCTAAGCCAGCAAATACTGCGTAGCCGTTTTTAAAAGGCTGTTGACGAAAATACACTTCAAATACGGCATGTTTATTGTGGATACCTTGATCAAAATAGACCTGCATCATATTGATTTGGTATAAATCAGTATGCAAAGTTAAACTGTCATCTGGATACATATGTATACCTCTTTTTTATAGATTTGTTCTATGAATTCCTACCATAAAATTAGTACCATTATAGCATATTTCAGCCCTATTGAATACTGAAAGGAAAGCATGAAAAAAATCTGAGACAGGAAGCTCAGATTTTTTTGGATTAAAAGTTTTCTGTGATATATTTATAAACTTCTTGGCCAGCAATCGCACCGTCTCCGACGGCTGTCGTCACTTGACGTAGATCTTTTTGACGAACATCGCCAACCGCAAAAATACCTGGGACTGTGGTTCTCATATGATCATCCGTGATCACCCAGCCATTTTCATCTAAAATACCAAGTTCTGTCGCAAAATCACTGACAGGATCTAAACCAACATAGATAAAGACACCACCGAAGGCTTGCTCTCTAACCTCTCCTGTCTTCACATCTTTTAAAAGGACAGAAGTTACTTTTTGTTCACCCTTAATTTCTTCAACAACCGTATTCCAAGCAAAGTGAATTTTATCATTGGCAAAGGCACGATCTTGAAGAACTTTTTGGGCACGCAATTGATCACGACGATGGGCAATGGTCACTGTTTTTGCAAACTGAGTCAAAAAGACAGCTTCTTCTACCGCAGAATCGCCACCACCAACGACCAAGAGATCCTCGTCTCTAAAGAAAGCTCCATCACAAACAGCACAGTAGGAAACCCCTCTACTATTCAGCTCCTCTTCACCAGGGACATTCAATGAACGGTGGTTAGACCCTGTTGCAATCACCACGGTTTTAGCTTCATATTCCCCATCATCTGTGACAATCTTTTTGGTTACTCCGAGGTCTTCGATGCGCTCTACCTGACCAAATAAATGCTCCACACCAAGATTTTCTAAAGGCTCAAACATTTTTTCAGCCAAGTCTGGGCCACTAATATTCGCATAGCCAGGATAGTTTTCAATGTCAGACGTATTGTTCATTTGACCGCCTGGAATTCCTCTCTCAATTAATGCGACTTTTAAATTACTTCGTGCTGCATAAAGGGCAGCAGTCATCCCTGCAGGGCCTGCTCCAACAATCACTGTATCAAACATACTCAACCTCTTTCTGTTTTGTTGTAACCATTATAATTCTCACACGATATTTTTGCAATTATCGTGCTTGAAAGATAAACAAAATCCCTATGACCGCAAAGGTTAAAATAGGAATCGTCATGATATCAATTAAGAGGATATCATACAAATGGGCTTGTCGTTGCTTGGCTGTTTTATCTTTCTTCTTAAGGGCACGGTAGCCAATCCAAATACAAGAAGCGATCCCAACTAAAATCGTTGTCGTCACTAAACTTTGTAAATATAAGGACAATAATTTATTTAACATCACGACTCCAAATATTTTTACATTTTCAGAAAACAAACCCAGCTAGCATCGCCAGCTGAGTCTTACCTCTCCTCTATTATATCAAACATAGGTCCGTTTGTAACTAGCAAAGAATTCTTTTGTCCGTTCTTCTTTTGGATGTTGCATGATTTCCTCTGGTGTTCCAGATTCAATAATCCGTCCTTTATCCAAAAATAGGACCTTATCTGCTACTTGCGCTACAAAAGACATATCATGGCTGACCAGTACCATGGTTTGTCCCGATTTTGCCGCATTGGCAATGGATTTTTCAACTTCTCCAACCAATTCTGGATCCAAGGCTGAAGTCGGTTCATCCAGCAAAAGAACCTCTGGTTTCATGGCCAAGGCACGGGCCAAAGCCACCCGTTGTTTTTGTCCACCTGAGAGGTGACGAGGATAGTGATTTTCCCGATCCGATAAGCCGACTTTTGCCAGTTCTTCTCGAGCAATTTTCGTTGCTTCTTGATCGGATAAGCCCTTCACAACAATGAGCCCTTCTTTCACATTTTCAAGAGCTGTTTTTCTACCAAACAAATTAAACTGTTGGAACACCATGGCCAATTTTCTTCTTAAGGTTAGGATTTGATCTTGGCTAATGTGTTCAAAATCAACCTCGAAATCATCAATCTTAATTCTACCACTGTCTGGAGCTTCCAAATAGTTTAAACTGCGTAAGAAGGTTGATTTACCAGCTCCTGAAGACCCGATTAGGGCCACGACTTCCCCTTTTTGAATTTCCAAACTTAGATTATTTAAAACCTTTTGACCTGAAAATGTCTTTGATAATTCTGAAATATAAATCATTAGATCCGGACCTCCTGATCTGGTAAATCAATTGCTACGGGAGTCTCAATATCCAGTCGACGTTCAATGTGACGTCCTAGTATTTCAATGAGAATATTCACAATCCAGTAAACAATCGATACCGTGATAAAGCGTTCAAAGTACTTCAAATCGCTCCCCCCAATAATCCGTGCTTGGGCAAAAATTTCAACCACACTGGCACTAAAGGCTAGCGATGTCCCCTTGGTCAAGCCAATGAGAGAGTTGATTAAGGTCGGGGTTGCAACGACTGCTGCATTGGGAATAATAATCCGGTGATAAACTTGACGATTTGTCATCCCAAGACTACGCGCCGCCTCAATTTCACCAGGATCAACCGATAAAATTGCTGCCCGGATGGTCTCACTCGCATAAGCCGCCTCATTAAAGGCAAGAGCCACAATTGCAAATAACTCAGCTGGAATGGCATTAATATTAAAAGCTGTTCCATAAGACTGATTGATCGCTTTTAAAATAAGAGGAATCCCATAATAGGTCAACATCAACTGGACCAACAAAGGAGTACCCCGTAAAAAACTGACAAAAACAGCTTGAATCGGGTAAAGAATTCGTACACGATTAATTTTGACCAGAGCAAAAACCATGGCAAAAATAATCCCAAAAAATGCGCCTCCTAGAGCAAGTAAAATCGTCACAGGCAATTTCCCTATGACCGACGGGAATGCATCAAACACAGCTCTCAAACTAAACAGCTTGCTATCTGGAATGTGTTTTAAAAAGTCAGCATACCAGTTGGCTGTTAAAAAATCAGTTGTAAACATTTTTGTTACTTCCTTTCTCGAACATAAACATTCTATCACATTCACTATCGGAATTCCAAAAATTGCTACAGAAATAGAAAAATGATAGACTACTCAAATTTAGTCTATCATAATTTTAGATAAGTTCCCAATAGTTTTTCTTTATGGAGTTCATAAAAAAAATCTATGTTTTCTCCTGAATATTTGCAACAAGGGTTAGAAAGTTTGTCGTTTGGCCTTTCGTTCCGCCCGGCCACGCGCACGATTTTCAGCTCGCTTAGCCTTTCTCCGCTTTTCATCAACTGCCCATTTGATTTTTTTCTTGTAGCCTGGTTTGATTTTTTTCTTTTTCTTTTTCACCAGACCAATCATCTCGATGTCAAGTTTCTCTTGCTTTTTCTCACGATTCGCCCGTCTGTCCCGATCATAAGTATCTTCAATAACCCCATTTTTCAACACTTTCGGTACGAAACGAATTCCCATTTTTTCTAGTTCACGGATATCTGAATCATCACTCGGTTGATAAAGAGTAATAGCGACACCTGGTAGACCATTGCGGCCTGTCCGGCCAACACGGTGAACGAAGAAGGAAAGATCTTGTGGAATAGCATCGTTGATGACATGACTCACCCCTTCGATATCAATTCCACGAGCCGCCAAATCGGTGGCCACAATATACTCAAAATCAAGATTTTTAACCTGATTCATGATCCGTTTCCGTTCACGTGGTGGAATATCTCCGTGAATCTTCGCCACTTTCAATCCCTGAGCCACCAAATAGGCATGAAGGTCATCTGCTCTCGTTTTTGTATTGACGAAAATCATGGCTAAATAAGGTTGCAAAGTCTTGGTCAATTGGTAAATTTGCTCATTTTTATCCCGACCCTTGGTCGAAACCAGCCAATTATCGATGGTCTCTGAAATCACCGTCTTAGTCTTAATTTGCTCCATGACTGGGTTTGAGAGATATTTTTTCAAAAAAGGTTGTAATTTTTGCGGAATGGTGGCTGAAAAAACTAAAAATTGCAGTTGTTGCGGAAGTCTCGAAGCAATCTTATCCACAGTAGACAGAAATCCCATGTCCAGTGTCATAT
Source organism: Streptococcus parasanguinis ATCC 15912 (assembly GCF_000164675.2). Taxonomy (NCBI): domain Bacteria; kingdom Bacillati; phylum Bacillota; class Bacilli; order Lactobacillales; family Streptococcaceae; genus Streptococcus; species Streptococcus parasanguinis. The sequence goes on along the minus strand of NC_015678.1, from coordinate 2,120,654 downwards.
CTGCCTCGTCTACCACAAAGGTATGAGCCTTATGAATAGCCAGATCACCAGATGCAACCAGATCATAGATCCGGCCTGGAGTCCCAATCACGATATGCGGTTGTTTGACCTGCAGTTTTTCAATCTGACGGCTTTTATCCGTTCCTCCAACATAATTTACAATCCGAATCTCTTTTTCAGAATGACTAGCAATTTGACGGGCAGCTTGGTAAATTTGCGTTGCCAACTCTCGACTAGGAGCCGTGATGACCGCTTCAACTTGTTCGCTTTCTTCATTTAAAGTTTGAAAAATTGGCAAGAGGAACGTATGGGTTTTCCCAGAACCAGTCTTTGACTCTCCTACCAAATCATTTCCAGCTAGGACAATCGGAATTAGTTTTTCCTGTACTTCGGTTGCTTCTCTAAAATTGATTTCTTTCAATGCCTCTTGAATATAGGGCTTAAAATTAAACTCTGTAAATTTCATTTTCTCAGTTCCTTTCATGATCTCTATTATTATATCAGAAAAGCTGTCTTCGCGCTTCTCTTTTAGTTGTTTTTCCTCATGTCAAGTCTCTCCCTTGTGCCGATTAAAAAACGATGGGCAAGCCCACCGTCGTTTTATAGATAGAGAAGGACAAGAGTGATACCGCTTGTCACCAAGGCAATGGTCCACATAAAAGCATCCACTTTCCATTCTGACCAGTTTTGGCCATTTCCAGAAAGGCCACCCAATTCTAAATGATGGTGGAAAGGAGTCATTCGGAAAATCCGACGTCCTTCCCCGTAGCGTTTCTTGGTCCATTTGAAATAGGTCACTTGTAGCATCACTGAACCTGTTTCAATGACATAAACCAAACCAATCAGGAGGAGGGTCCACTCTACATGCAGAGCCATTGACAAGGCTGCAAGCATCCCTCCAAGAGCTAAACTACCGACATCTCCCATAAAGATTTTAGCCGGCTTGTGGTTGAAGACAAAGAATCCAAGCAAGGCCCCAATCATACTTAAGGTTACAAAGAGAATATCCCATTTTCCTTGCATATAGGCAATAAAGGAATAGGCACTCAGGCTAATGGCAACGGAGATGCTGGCTAATCCATCGATCCCATCTGTCAAATTGACAGCATTTGAGAAGCCAATCAACCAAAATAAAGCAAAGAGAATGTAGAAATGCCCTAAGTAAAGATCGTAACCAAAGACATTTAAAAGGCTTCCAGCTCCATGGCGTTCAGAGAAAACATAAAAGATGATTCCCCCGATAAGTTGAAGAGCTAATTTTTGCTTCGGATTGAGACCTTCATTAATCTTACGAAATACCTTTAAAAAGTCATCTAAAAATCCAACAATTCCGTATAGAATCAAGATAAATAGAACGAGTTGAACAGGACGAGTAAAATTACCAGTCAATACGGTAAAGACAAAACTGACTAGAACTGCTGTAATGAGAAACACAACTCCACCCATTGTCGGAGTGCCAGCTTTCGCTTTGTGTTGTTTCACATCTTCGTGCATTTGTTGCCCGGAAATATGAGCACGGTGGTAAAATCGAATAAAGGCTGGAATAGCAGCCACTGTTAATAGAAACGATACAAGGATCGTAGCAATATACATCTTAGTCTCCTAATGTTAACGTAATCTTTTTGGTTTTATTGAGTGAGGTGTTCATTTTGACACTTTGTTTGGTTACTTTCTTTCCACTACCTTTATAGGCAATCTTAATTCCAGTCCATTCTCCAAAGATGTCAGCATTTTTCTTTGTCCAACCATACATATCTGGAACAGTATCAAAATCTTCTGTCAATAACAATACTTGTTGATTCGCTTTGACTTTAGAGCCTACATCCACAGACATCTTGCGGATATTTTTCCCGGTTCCTAGTACAATTGGTTGTACCAAATTGCGACGCAATTCCTCTGAATAAGCACCTGGGCTCAGATTTTGTTTCAAATTCAACTCTTTAGAGAGATTTTCCACTGAAGGGATTTTGTAAGTCGTTTCTTTTGTCACATCATCCAAAGTTGGTGCCTCCGATGTAAGATGCAATTCATTTTTCAAAGCAACAGCATCTTCTAAAATCGGATTAACCAATTCTTCCCAACTATTGGCTGAGAATGTCACTTCTGGTTGTTGGACCGTTACATACATAATAAACTCTGGATCCTCCGCAGGCGTCATGGCTACGACTGAGTTGATATAGTCATTTTCTCCTTGCAAATACCCTTGATCCGTCGCAATTTGTGCGGTCCCAGATTTTACCGCAACATTTTGACCAGGAACCTGAATAATTGGCCCATTGCTGTATAGGGTTCCAAACTCTGGATCTGTTCCAACTGTAATCATGTAATTTCGGGTCTGTTGTGCTGCCGATTCTGAAACTGGTTTTCCGACAACTTCCGTTTTTGATTTGCGAGCAGTGTCTGACTTTCTGTCGTAAATAGCGCTGATAAACTTAGGCTCCAACATTTGCCCACTATTAGCAATCGCACTAAAAGCACGAAGCATTTGAGTTTGACTAACTGAAATCCCTTGGCCAAAAGCGGACTGAACTTGACTGACATAGTTGTCACCTGGAAGCCCTCCATAGGATTCATCCCCCATTCCAAAACGAGTTGGAAGGCCAAATTTAAAGCGGTTTAGATAGTCCATCCAGACAGCATTTCCCATTTTTTGCTCCAGACGAGTCATTCCGACGTTACTAGAATATGCAAAACCTTGTGCGATATTCATATAACGACCTTCAGAAAGTCCCATATTGACATCCCAGTCACGGATTGTCGCATCTTTAACCTGAAATTCATTATTATAGTAAACTTCATTAAATGCTGGAAAAGTTCCATGGTCAATCGCTGAAGCCAACAACATGACTTTCATGGTCGATCCTGGTTCATACTGATCCTGATAAAGAATCGTATTCCAAGTTTTCAAGTTTTTCAGATCCAATCCTTGTTTGGTATCTGCATTATAGGATGGGCGTTGTGTCGTCGCAAGGATTTCCCCTGTTTTTGCACTCACAAGAGTCGCACTAACATACTTTCCTTTTACTTTTTCTTGGAAAACATCCATACGTGTCTCAAGATAGGTCTGCAATTCTGCTGAAATGGTCGTATAAACATCTTTTCCATCTTCTGTTTTGACAGAAACCTTATCTGAACCAGGAACGATATTCCCGTTTCGGTCTTTGTCATAGGTGATGACTCCATTTTGACCAGCGAGAATACGATCGAGGGATTTCTCCATCCCTGATTGCCCCTTCAAGGTTTTATTCCCCTCTTTATCTTCTTGAAGAGAGGCCTGACCTATAAATTGAGAGGCAAAAACTCCATTTTTATAGCTTCGATTTGGACTAGTTGTAAAGGCAATCCCTTCAATCTTCGCCGCTTCCATGGCCTCACGGATAGCCGTCATATTACTATAAGTAATGCCGTTTCCGTTCGATCCAAAAGAAACTTGTTTCAATTTCTTTTGCGACAATTGCTTAATGACGTAATCCTCATCCATACCTAGGTACTGCTTAAAGATTTCTGCTACTTTCTTAAATTGACTCTCTTCTACATAGAGAACCTTCCCTGTAGCTGATTTATACTTCTTATCGATGATAGCATAAACATTGTAGGTTGTGGCATCTTCAGCAATCACCGCCCCATTTCGGTCATAGATGGTACCTCGTTTTGCCGGCACAATGACTGTCTGCTGATGGACCTTCTTTGCTTGTTCCGACAAAGTCACACCAAATTTTTTATCGGTTCCAATAATTAGGGCAAAGTTTATTAGGAAGAGAAAAAAGAGGAAAATCGCCAATACACTGAGATTTTTCCCAACTTGTTTTCGATTCTGATCTGGTAAGCGACGTTTTTTTATCGAATACCCAATCAAAACTTTTTTGATTTTATTCATCACTACTTGCACTCACTGTTTTTCGATTTTCTTTTTGCAACTTCATTCCCTGGGAACTAGCCAACTGCGACAAACGATCATAACGTGTTAATTCATTGACCTCTTGACGAACATCCGCCAATTCTGTCTTTTTAGCCTCCAGTTCGGTATTTAAATCTGTCAACTCACTCTGTACTTGTAAAATCCGTGTCTGCATAAAGACGATACTAATGGCTAAAATCACAGCTGTTAGGACAATCGATCCGTAAAAAGCCTTTTCTACTCTAGAGAAACGGCGAAAGCGGTCTTGCAATACCTGTGTTCTTGTTCTCTCATCTCTTGCTGCCATATCAATTCCTCTTACTTGTGTATTTTTCGAGCAACCCGTAATTTTGCTGAATGGGATCGATTATTTTCCTCAAGCTCCTCTTCGCTTGGCAAAATAGGCTTCCGGTTGATCAACTCCATCTTTGGTTTCAAATCATCCGGAATAAAGGGAAGTCCCTTTGGAACCTCAACCGTCGAAGCTTCTTTAAACAATTGTTTGGTCAATCGATCCTCCAACGAATGAAAGGTAATCACAGAAATACGACCATCGAGGGCCAACAAATCCATGGCTTGCTGAATCGATTCATCTGCTGCTCCCAGTTCATCATTGACTTCGATACGAATGGCTTGGAAAATCTGTTTAGCCGGATGGCCCTTTTTCTTGAGCTCCTTAGCTGGTTTAGCAGATTTAATAATCTCTGCTAATTCAGTCGTCGTTTCAATCGGTTTAATTGCTCGCGCTTGCTCAATTTTCCGCGCAATTTGCTTGGAAAATTTATCCTCTCCATATTTGAAAAAGATGCGGACTAGATCATGGTAATCATAGGTATTAACGACCTCATAAGCCGTTAAGGAAGCTTCTTGATTCATACGCATATCTAAAGGCGCATCTTTCTTGTAAGAAAATCCACGTTCCCGTTCATCTAACTGAGGACTAGACACACCTAAGTCATAACAAATCCCATTGATTTCAGTCACACCTATGTCATTTAGACGTTCCTTTAAATGACGAAAGTTATCCTTGATAAAGGTCACCATACCTTTCTCAATGAAAGGTGCCAAACGAATCTTAGCATTTTCAATCGCATGCTGATCTTGGTCAAAGGCATAGAGATGGCCTGATTCATTTAATTTTGTTAACAAATATTCGCTGTGGCCTGCCCCACCCAATGTGGCGTCAACATAGATCCCATCTGGCTTAACATCCAGCATATCGATCGTTTCATGAAGCAAAACCGTTACATGATGAAATTCTTTACTCATATCTTTACTATTTTACCACAAATGGGACCAAGATGCACTCCTGAAAGAAAATTCACTAACTAACCCTATCTGACCTTTTCAGATCCTACAAAATACCTAGAAAGGCTTGATTTCACTTGTTTCCTCTAGGATTTATGATACAATATTCTTATGAAAATAAGAAAACAGATTCTCATCCCACTTTTATTGGTCGATGCTATCGCTCTCTACTTTTTTCTAACCACTATTGAGGCTTGGATTTTTTGGCTTGCTGCCCTGATCCTAGTCGGCTCACTTTGGTGGCTCAAAAAAGCCATTCAAGGACAAAAAACAGAGATGGAAGAAAAATAATTTCTTCCACCTCTGTTTTTCTTTTATTCACTCCAAGAAATTCCTTAAAAGAAAGCAAATTAGCTCTGAAATAATAAAGAGGCTGGGACAAAAGTCCTAGCCTCTCAATTATTTTTGGATTGTCGAGCAAGACGCAGTGGTTGAGTGGGCTCTACTACGCTGATTTCATCAGCTTTTACAGCCCTACTCAACTGTGCGGAGGTGGGACAACGAAATCGAATTCTAACGAATTACCGATTTCTGTCCCACTCTCTTGCGGTTTATTGATTATGTTTCCAATTGCTGTAAATCCCAAAAAGAATGATCCAGATGGTTGCTCCAATCGCTCCAATGTATGTTGATTCTTGCAAGAAGAGACAAATGAATACAAAGAGGAAGAAAACAATGGTCAATGGATTCAACACTTTATAGGCTGGCATGACAAAACCATCTGGCATAAATTCTTTCGATTTACGGTACTTAAGATGGGCAAGCATGGTCAAAATGTAAATAGCAATGTAGACACCAGAAGAAGATGCCGTAATCAAGGCAAAGGCATCTGAGACACCTGGCAAGATATTGATAAAGGCTGACACAGCAACCACAATAGCAGAAACAATAATCGCGCGACTTGGAATCCCCATACGAGATAAGCTATTCAGTTTCAAACGATTCATCACTTTGCTGTTTGGTGTTTCTTTTGCAATCTGGTACAAGTGACGCCCTGTTGAATAGAGTGTGGAATTCAAGGAGGATGCAGCAGCTGTCAGTACAACAAAATTAATCAACCCTGCTGCCCACTTGATTCCTACCATCTGAAAGACCGTTACAAACGGAGACTTATTGACGGGAAGCTGTTGCCAAGGGAAAATTGCCATAATTGCCAACAAAGCCCCTACATAAAAAATCACAATTCGGATTGGAATTTCTTTAATGGCTTTTGGCAATACCTGGCGGGGATTAGCTGTTTCAGAAGTAGTGATTCCAACAAACTCGATCGCTTGATAAGCAAAGAAGACCATTTGGAAGGCCATGACAAACTTGACCCAACCATTTGGAAACATTTGAAAACCATTGGTAATATTGGTTAAGCTAGCGTGTCCAGCTGGTGTTTCAAAGTTAGTCGTCACCATAAAGATCCCTGTTACGATCAAGGCTAAAATAGTGACAATCTTGATCATTCCAAACCAGAATTCAACCTCTCCAAAAACTTTCACAGCGATCAAGTTTACACAACTTAAAAGCGCTAAAAAGACAATTTGAATCTGCCAGGCTGGCCAATTTGGAAACCAAAGCTGGACATAGTTGGAAACAGCCGTGATCTCTGCCATTCCCAAAAATACCAAGGAGACCCAATAGGACCATCCTGAAAAATAACCCCAACCTTTTCCTAGATACTTGGTGATAAAGTTGATAAAGGTGTGTTGATCAGGGTCCATATAGAGCATTTCTCCGATCGCCCGCATCATCAGGTACATGAAGGCGCCAGTCAGCATATAGACTAAAATAATAGAGGGACCTGTCAAAGAAAGGGAACGACCGGCTCCAAGAAAGAGTCCTGTCCCGATGGTTCCTGCAATAGCGATCAACTGAACATGTCGATTTTGCAGACCACGAACCATCCCATTTTCGGTTTCTTGACTAGGATGATGTTTTTTTGACATATGATTACTCCAATTCTTTTTCTGTACATTTTCAGAAAAGTATACTTCAAATTTTCACACAATCTACTATACCATGTTTTTAAAAATTGGTCAATCTAGTCCAGAATATTCTGAATTTTGAAGATACAAAAGAGTGCTGGAGTCTCTTCCAGCACTCTTTTGATTATGAATTAGGGTCATCGAGACTACGGCCATGCAAACCTTTTTCTCGTTGTACTTGGCGTAGTTTCTCAGGCGTCACATCATTTCCTTCTTCATCCACAATTTTAATACCTTCGATGTGGTGACGAACCGAACGACGATAACCTTCAATGTATTCTTCACGAAGTTTTGCTTGTTCCACTGCTTCTTCTGGAGTCAAACCTTCTGTTTTTTCTTTTTTGCAAGCTCATTGATCCGAGCGATTTTTTCAGGTGTCATCATCAGACCTACTTTCTACCTGTCATCAGGTACTTATTTTGTGTTCAATTGGTTGAAAGCTGCAACAGCGTTAGCTTTCGCAACCAGACCTGCAAGAAGGGCCAAACGGTTGTTTTTAACAGCCTCATCTTCTGCCATCACCATGGTATTGTCAAAGAAAGCATCGATGACTGGGCTAAGAGCAAAGAGTTGAGCCAATTTGTCGCTAGCTGAACCAGTCAATTCAAGATCTTCAATTGCTTTAGCAAGGGCTTTTTCTTGATCGTTTTCAAAGAGACTGGCATCGACTGCTACTGAAGCATCTGCTTTTTCTGCCAAGTTGAAAGCACGTGAGAGGGATTCAACAGCTGCCTTGTAACCATCGGTCTTCGAAGCTTCTGAGAGAGCTTCAGCTGCTTCCAGCATATCAGCCACGACAAAGTTTGAACCAGCAAGAACAGCATCTTTGATGTCTTTTGGTGTGCGTCCCATCATCTTGTCCACACGCGCTTTGATGAAGTTGAGCACTTCTGCTTGATTGTCATAGGAAAGGCTATCAAATGAAAGTCCGTAAAGGCTGTCAATCAACTCATCCATAGGGATATGCCAACCAAAGGCATCCAAGATACGAACAATCCCTTGTGTTGCACGACGAAGCGCATAAGGGTCATTGGAACCTGATGGAATCAAGCCTACTGAGAAGAAGGAAAGGAGGGTATCCAATTTATCTGCAAGGGCAAGGATAGCACCAACCTTAGTCTCTGGAAGGGCTCCGTCTGCTGAATCAGGAAGGTAGTGCTCACGGATAGCTGTCGCAACCGCAGCATCCTCACCAGCGAGAAGGGCGTATTTTTCACCCATGATTCCTTGCAATTCATCGAACTCTCCAACCATACCCGTCAAGAGGTCAAATTTGTAGATTTCAGCTGCACGAGAAACGGCTGCCGTTTCTTCAGCAGTCAAACCAGCTTGCTCAGCTAGTGACGCTGCAATAACACCAGCACGCGCCATGTGTTCTGAAAGAGAACCAATTTTTTCATGGAAGGTTACGTTCGCCAATTTAGCAACGAGATCTTCAATCTTAAGTTTTTGGTCTTCACGCCAGAAGAATTCACCATCTTCAAGACGTGCAACTAATACTTTTTCATTTCCTCGAATAACATTTTCCAAGTGCTCAGCATTCCCATTACGAACTGAGATGAAGTTTGGTTTCAGCTGACCATCAAGGTCACGCACGACAAAGTAACGTTGGTGCGTTTCCATTGAGGTCACCAAGACTTCTTCTGGAACGTCCAAATATTTAGTGTCAAAACTTCCCATAAAGGCAGTTGGGTATTCGACCAAGTTCAAGACTTCATTCAAAAGCCCTTCTTCGATTTGAACTTGAACACCTTGTTCTGCTTCGATGGCTTTGATTTGCTCACGAATCATATTTTCACGTTCTTTGCTATCCGCAATTACGTAAACGGTACGAAGGTCTTCTTCATAAGAATCCGCATTGGTAATTTCCACTTCGTGTCCAAGAAAACGGTGTCCACGGCTCACACGCCCTGACTGGATATCCAAGAAATCAAGGTCGAGCGCTTCGTTGCCCAAAAGAACTGTCAAGGTGTGAACTGGGCGAATGTATTCAAATGTGTTGTTAGCCCAGTGCATGCTGACAGGGAAGGTCAATGAAGCAAGCAATTCTGGAACGCTAGCCAAGACTTCTTTGGCAGGTTTTCCAGCTTCGTGTTTCGTAACATAAACGTACTCTTCCCCTTTGACTTCACGGAATTCGATATCATCAACAGTCAAGCCTTTTCCACGGACGAATCCTTGAGCCGCTTTTGAGAAGTTTCCATCTGCATCCAAGGCGATTTTCTTAGAAGGTCCTTTAAAATCTTCGGTCAAATCCGATTGTTGATCCGCTAAACCAATCACACGGACGGCCAAACGGCGTGGTGTTGAAAAAGTTTGAATGCTTTCGTATGAAAGACGGTTGTCATCCAAGAAGGCTGCCATTTTCTCACCGAGTTGTTTTTCACTTGGTGTGACAACGTAGGCTGGCAACTCTTCAAGTCCAAGTTCTACTAATAAGTTTTTTGTCATGTTTTTTCTCCGAAAAATATCTTTCTTTCCAGTTTGCCTTATGTGATTGGCACGCAAGCAACCGACTTCGTCGTTTCATTGCTAAAATTGGAGCCTAAGGTCTCCAATTTTGCCTGGTATCGTTAGTTTCTCTAACGATACCTTTATCACTGCGGCGACTGGTTCTGTAGGATTGCTCTATCATCCAATCCCATCTAATACGCTCTCTTTACTCTTCCTCTTCTGCTAGGAGTTTTGCGCGTGTGGCTTCGTCGAGAAGTGGGTAACCAAGTTTTTTACGTTCTGCTACGAAAGTTTTGGCTACGACACGGGCCAAGTTACGGATACGGGCAATGTAGCCGGCACGTTCTGTAACTGATACAGCACCACGAGCGTCAAGCAAATTGAAGGTGTGTGAACATTTCAAAACGTAGTCATAGGCAGGGTGAACAAGGCCCAATTCCAAAGCACGCCCTGCTTCTTTTTCAAATTTTTCGAAGTTTTCAAGAAGCATATCTTGGTCAGAAACTTCAAAGCTATATTTTGAGTGTTCATATTCTGGTTGAAGGAAGATTTCTCCGTATTTAACGCCTGGAGCCCACTCGATATCATAAACTGAGTCTACTTCTTGGATGTAAGAAGCCAAACGTTCCAATCCGTAAGTGACCTCAGAAGTTACCGGACCAGTTGCCAATCCACCAACTTGTTGGAAGTAGGTGAACTGAGTGATTTCCATACCGTCCAACCAAACTTCCCAACCTAGACCAGCTGAACCAGTTGATGGGTTTTCCCAGTTATCTTCAACGAAACGAATATCGTGTTCCAAAGGATTGATACCCAATTTTTCCAATGACTCAAGGTAGAGTTCTTGGATGTTTGATGGTGATGGTTTCATCACCACTTGGAATTGGTGGTGCTGGTAAAGGCGGTTTGGGTTTTCCCCGTAACGTCCATCTGCTGGACGACGTGATGGCTCTACATAAGCTGCATTCCATGGCTCAGGACCAATGGCACGAAGGAAGGTGTATGGACTCATTGTTCCCGCACCTTTTTCATTATCGTAAGCCTGCATGAGCATACAACCCTGGTCATTCCAGTATTGTTGCAAAGTAAGGATGATTTCCTGGAAAGTCAATTTTTTAGACATGTTTTACTCCTTTTTCTATAATTTCTTGTGACACGAGTCTGCCTCGTCGATCGTACGAGGCAAGACGAGTTAGTACTGCGTTTAGCTCAGGCACCCTAGTGCTGAGCATGGGGCAGTCCGACTGTAAGGAGGTCTCTGTCACTGACGCAGTGGAGAGTCAATTTTTTGGACATGGTTTACTCCTTATTCATAAAGTTTCTTGTGACTCAGGATACAAAAAGAACCGTGTCTTCGCTCCTAAGTCCTTTGACCTAGGGGCGTCAGAAACGCGGTTCCACCCTAATTTATTACTTCATTTTATTTTACTTTACTCAGCTTTTTACTGAGAGAAAGCGCCACTTGCTTACTTTGCTCTACTTGGCTCTCACTATCCCAAGCTCGCTAGAAAAACGCCGTAAGCTCTTCTTTCTTGACTAGTATTATAGCAGAATTTTAGTGACTTGTAAATTAAAATCCGCATGAAACAATCGTTTCATACGGATTTTAGGCTAACAAACAATTTTGTTTTTCTTATGGACGTCTTGCAGCTTTTGGTTTTTTACCATGAAGTTTTTTCTTGGCATTCTTCAAGGCTGTCAAAGCATCTTTCACATCTTGTTGGCTTGCTCCTGGATTTGTAAGAATGGCTTGAGCATTCTTGAAAACTGCGAGATAAGCTTCTTTTTCTTTATTTCCAGCATAGATAAATTTAGCATCCTTTTCTTGGAATTTCAATTCATCCTTGATATATTTTTTCAGGCTTGAAAAATCAGTTGCTTTCCCATTCAATTTTCCTTCTGCACGGCTAAGTTCAGCAAGTGCTTGATTGATTTGTTCTTGTTTCACAGTTGGATCAACCGCAAGCAAGGCTACTGTTTGGAAAGCACGATCGTAGTCACGACGTACTTTTTCTTTGGCATTAGCATAACGACCCGTTTTAGTTGTAGCATCGTATGCCTGCATCGCTTCTTTCAAGGCTGCAACGTTTGAATCTTTCCCATCCAAAGCTTGGCTGGCAGCTTCAAGACTAGCTACTGCTTGGTTGACTTGCTCTTGACTGACCTTATTCATCAAGGCTGCTTGAGCAGCTTGCAAGGCTTGATCATAAGCTTCCTTCTTATCAGCACTCGCATTGAAGTAGTGAGCTGTCTTCGTTATATCTGCCTGATTGTTCAAAGCAGTCAAGAGATCCACTTTTGAAATCACTCCGATACGATAGTTATTATTACGTCCAGCAACAACTGTGATTACAGGAGCTTCCTCAGCCAATTCATAGCCAGTAGGAAGGGTTGCGACCAAGGTATATTGACCAGTTGCTACAGTTTTACCAAAGCCGTTTTTACCATATTTTTCAGCTGGCAATACAAAGTTTTCACCTTCAGCACCTTTTAATACGATCGTAGCCGCTTTTGAAACCGGTTGATCAAAGCTAATGCTAACTGGTGCGTATTCCAAAGTATTAGCAAGGAAAGCGATTGTTTGGAAACTATTATCTTCTGTCAAATCAAATTCTTGCGTCAAGCTGCTGACAAATTTCACTTCTGTACGATCATACGTAAAGATTTCTGCAGTATAATGACCAAAGTTCAAGAAGTTAATATCTTTTGTTTTATCAACCGTTACATATTGACCATTGCTGTCCTTGATACGATACACATACATGGTATCTATATCTTTGTTTGTCTTAGCATCACGCACTGCAATTTGAATACGACCACTATTTTGATCTCGTACCAAATCAGCTAGTGAAATATAGTCTACGTTCCCCGCAAAGTCTTCTACATAGTAGTAGATATTTTTCTTATCGATGTTTTCAGGAAGATCGAAGCTGCCATCTGCATTGGCCTTGATCACTTGGTAATTTTCAAGCGCACGTGTACCAGTCTTATCTTCACTCGTTTGGATCATTGTCCCCTTATCATCAAATGGAGTCACGTAAACGAGTTTTTCAGTTAAAATACCACCTTCACCAACATCTTTGGCTTTACGTGCTACAAACTGTTGAGCACCATCTTTGAAACGAATATATCCAGATGTGATCACTGGTTTTTGGGTATCAACTTGAACCTTGAAGGTCGTTGATTGCTCTTCAGCTCCCGGAACCATTGGTGTGTAACGAATGACATAATCATATACACCATCTGCCACTGCATTTCCATTTGCATCCGTACCATTCCAAGCAGTATTATCTAGCGTGTAGCTACGTGGGTTCTTTTCATTGCCATCAAAGAAGTTCTTACGATGATCAGATGGAGTTCCTTCCCACAGTGGATTTTTATGTTCCGTATCGCTTGCTGCGTAGACAGTTGCATGAAGGTTTTCAATGTTTCGAAGAGCGACCGTCTTGTATTCAACGAGGTCTTTATTCCCATCTTCATTTGGTGAAATGGCAATGCGAACATTTCCGTTTTCATCCACTTGAAGAGCATGAGTTCCTTCTGCATTTTCTTCAATACCAAGGACTGTAATACGACGACCATCTCGTTTCCCTTGTGTAAGAAGGAGGTCATTTTGAAGTGTTAATAGAGCTGAAACATTAGCATTATAGGAAATGTTCAAATCTTTTGGAATATGGTAGTAGAAACCATCTTTTCCTTCGCGTACCAAATCATAGACTGGTTTTTCGACAGCTGGAAGGTTTTGGAATTCTCCCTTGAATCCCATAAATGGCAAGCTGACCACATCCCCGTCATCTGCTGGATCGACAAAACGAACAAATCCTTCAAGGAAATAGCCATTTGGCATTTCTTTGCTCAATTCTTCTGTGAATTTACTTGTATCAACTTTAACCGTAACCGTTTCAGAACTATGCGCTTTCACAGTTACTTCAGGCCAAGCAGTTTCTGTTAATTTACGTGGACGGAGGGTAAATTTACCATCTTTCACTTCATCTGTGTCAGTATTAACCAACATTTTCAAGGTACGATCGGTATCTGAAATATTGTGGACAGTGACATCAAAGGTAAAGCTATCTCCGACATTTCCAAGAGTAACACTTGGGTAGTTGTTTTCACCAGTAACATACAAGTCTGTTGAAACGGCAGCTGCTGTGTCGACAACCCCTGCTCCTTGTTGGCGTGGAGACGTATAGACACCGGTTTCTTTGTTAATATGTGGTTTAGCCGTAGACATAATCAAGGCCTTGACAGTTGCAGAAACTTGTTCTGGAGTCAATTCTGGATGGTTCTTCACAAGGTATTCTTTTACCAAGGCTGCAACACCCGCCACGTGAGGAGAGGCCATACTAGTACCACTCATATCTCCGTAGGTATTGTCATTCAAAGAAGAGAAGATGTTCCCACCAGGTGCTGTGACATCTGGTTTCAACTGACCATCTGTTGTTACTCCCCAGCTTGAGAAATCAGACAATTGATCTGCCTCGGGAGATGGACGATTGGCCATGGTATTGTTAAAGACAACTTTGTAAGATCCAGCTTTAAGAGCTTCCCCATAGCGTTTTGAAATGAAGACAGATGGAATTTTCTTAGCATCTCCATCAATCGACATACCAAGATTAGAACCTTCTACATTATTGTAAACCAGGGCACCTACTGCACCATGATGGAGGGCATTCGCAATTTTTTCTGTAAATGGGATTTCTCCACGTTGGATCAGTGCTAATTTACCAGTAAGATCTAGATCTTTGAAATCTTCTTCTTTCCCAAGTCCAACAGCTACATATTCATATTCTTTACCTTTTTCAAAATCAGTATCTGTTGCAGACTTACTGTAGTCAAACTTACCGTTATCTACATCCGCATTACCTTCCAACCCTTTGACTTCAAAAACTTCTGTCGTAATAATTTTGTTATTGATAGAAGCAACAGAGATAGAGTCCTCTACTGTTGAAGGATTTCCTACCAAACCGTAATCAGGATTTTCTGCAGACGGTCTTGAATATCCATTCCCAAAAGTATTACTATTCCCCGCAGAGATCAAGACAGATACACCTTTAGCACGAGCTCGTTTAATCGCATCAATGATATCCGAACCTGCATTGACCATAGAACCAGTAGAGGATCCAAGACTCATATTGATGGCATCTGCACCAAGGGCTACAGCATCATCAATCGCTTTCACATAAAGAGCAGAACCAGTTGTTTTTTGACGATCCGAAAAGACACGCATAAACATAACTTGCGCTTCTGGTGCCACACCATAGATCTTTTCACCGTTTCCTGCTTCTTTATCAGGATTCCCGGTTGCGATCCCTGTAACGTGCATCCCGTGAGAATCTCTTTCAGCCTCTTTGATATTGTCAGTACCGTCAAAGTAATCATAGGCATATACGACTTTGTCGTTATACCATTTACCATAATCAATTCCTGCCGCTTTCTTAGCAGCTTCTATTTCTTCTTGATTTTTAAACTTGGCTTTTGAAGGATCTGTAATACGAAGAACCTCGTGGTTCACATCCAAGCCCGAGTCGATCACGGCCACAACCATTCCTTCACCTTTATATCCTTGCCTCCAGGTTTGTGGAACAGTAATAATTTCATCACTTTCGGTGCTTTGAGGTTTTTCAGTTACATCATGGCGCTCAGTTGTTTCCGAACTTGTCGGAGTAGCCACTTCTGTAGCTTTTTCTACTGGTTTTGATGCTTCTTCCGGTTTTGTTTGTAGAGCAACCGTTGCCTCTTTAGGAACCTCTGCACCTTGTGAATGTTCTACCTCAGTCGGTGCCTGTTGACTGTTTGCTACAAGCTGTGTCCCAGCGCTCGTTTGA
Organism: Streptococcus parasanguinis ATCC 15912; assembly: GCF_000164675.2. Lineage (NCBI taxonomy): Bacteria > Bacillati > Bacillota > Bacilli > Lactobacillales > Streptococcaceae > Streptococcus > Streptococcus parasanguinis. Next base: position 2,105,193 of record NC_015678.1, on the reverse strand, counting down.
CCCGCTGTTTGTTCTTCTGCACTCGCTTGTGCAGATCCAAATACCAAAACAGCCCCTAATAAAACTGAGGCTACACCAAATTTGTATTTCCTTAATGAAAAACGCTCTTGTCTATTCATAGAAACTCCCCTTTTATTTTAATAGTAACTATTATAACGCAAAATTATCTGAAAATTCATTCAAAAATGAATTGTAACACAATTGTAATATTTACATACATTACTAACTATTAATTTATTTTTATTCGTTATATTCCGAGCAATAGTAACTAAGTATTATAGTACGTCTGTTTTTTTTATTTGAAAACTTTTTCACGACTGAAAAGATAAAAAAACAGAGAACAAAACTGTCCTCGGTTTTTATTATTAGATATCATTTTTTAAAATTCTTTGGTGTCTGGATCTGGTGCACCCGCTTCAACCGGAAGATAGCGCAGGAGTTCCACATCATCTGCCGTCAATTCAAAATCAAAGCAATCCAGATTGCTCTCAATCCGCTCAGGCGTAACAGATTTTGGCAGTGGAAGGAAACCTTCTTGTAAACTCCAAGCTAGGGCTAGTTGAGCGACGGTTTTCCCATATTTAGTAGCCACTTCTTTTACTTGTTCATTTTGGAACAATTCTCCTTGGCCAAAAGGTCCCCAAGCCTCTAGTAAAATGCCATGCTTGCGACTTGCAGCAATGGCTTCACTTTGATAAACCCCAGGTGCTAGACGAATTTGGTTCACAGCTGGGATGACCCGAGCTGTTTCAAGGAGGGCTTCCAAATGATGAGGCAGAAAATTGCTAACGCCAATAGCCCGAACTTTGCCAGCAGCTAGCATATCTTCCATTGCTCGCCAAACCTCAGCATTCCGTTTTTTCCAAGCATCATTGTCTCGAAGAGGCTTTGGGTTTGGCCAATGAATCAAATAAAGATCTATATAGTCCAAGCCCAATTTATCAAGAGACTCTTTCAAAGCAGCTTGAGCATCTTCATAAGTGTGATGAGTATTCCAAAGTTTGGTGGTAATAAACAGGTCTTCGCGCGCAAGACCACTGTCTTTAATAGCACGCCCCACACTCTCTTCATTTTGATAGATCGCTGCTGTATCGATATGGCGATAACCTGCTTTTAAAGCAGCTAACACAGCTTGATAGGCTTCTTCTCCATCCGCTGCTTTCCACGTCCCAAATCCCAATACAGGAATCTTCACCCCATTATTCAAACGATAATGATTCATTTTTTCTTTCCTTTCTTCGATTTCGGTTTCTTAGGCCCTCGAAGCTTGAGCTCTGGCTTAAAAATATTCTTCTTGGTTGGCTCCATCTTCTTGCTATAAAAACTATAGAGTAAAAATGCCCCACCAACGATCACAATAAAGATATTTTTTCTTACAATCCCATAGAGCAAGAAAAAAATCCCCATCAATAAAAAACGTATATCAATTGCTTTCATAAGCTACCTCACATTTCAATTCCCATTATAGCATGAAAAGACAGCATTCACAAAATTACACTACCATTGACAAATAAAAAGCCCCTACAGACTGTTTAACCCCCATGAATACTTCACAAAAACCTCTCTAGGTATGACCTAGAGAGGAAGTATTCTATCTTCGATTCTTGAATCTAGTTAGTCGCCTGGTAACGTTTGACACCATCGAGATAGGTCGCCACCAGATCCAAATTTTGATCAAGCACAATGAAGTCCGCATCATAACCTTCTCGAATTTGACCACAAACATCATCAATATGGACTGATTTTGCCGGATTGAGACTAGCCATCATCACTGCTTCGTGAGGGTTAGCAATCCCCCACTCTACAACATTTTTTAATCCATCTTTCAATTTCAAAATTGAGCCAGCTAGATTACCAGTTGATTTCAAGCGAGCCGTCCCTTCAGCGACCACAACTGGGAATTCCCCTAGCATGTAGTCCCCGTCTTCTAATCCCCCAGCTGTCATACAGTCCGTAATCAAGGCAACATTTTCTTTCCCTTTTTGTTTCATCAGGATATCACAAGCTAGCGGATCAACGTGATGGCCATCACAGATCAACTCTGCTGTAGTATGAGGCAACTCATACATAGCTCCAACCATACCGAGTTCACGGTGCGTCAAACCACGCATACCATTATAGGCATGCACCCAGACACTCGCACCTGCATCAACCGCTTTTTTAGCTTCTTCAAAAGTAGCATTGGAGTGTCCCAGGGCGACTGTCACTCCTTCTCCTGTAATGGTCCGAACAAAGTCTTCTACCCCTTCACGCTCAGGAGCAAGGGCAATCTTATTTAACAGACCATTAGCCGCTTTTTGCCAGGCCCGGAATTCTTCCATACTTGGATCCTTCATATAAGCTGGATTTTGTGCTCCCTTGTATTTTTCTGTGAAATAAGGTCCTTCAAAATAAATACCGCGAATCTTGGCTCCTGTTGCTTCTTTGTATCGTGCACCGATATTTTCAGTTACTGCCAAAAGTTGTTCGTAAGAGGAAGTCAAGGTCGTAGGCAAAAAGCTTGTGACCCCTGTACTCAAGAGACCTTCACTCATGGTATGGAGAGTACCTTCGATATTGTTATCCATAACATCTACCCCACCAAAACCATGAATATGGGTATCCACCAGACCAGGCGCAATACTGTACCCTGAATAATCTAGCACATCCGCACCTTCTGGTAAGCTTTCCACATGTTTCCCAAATTTACCATTTACCAGCTCCAAATAGCCTCCACGGCGAACCCCATGTGGGTAATAAAATTGATCTGCTTTAATATATGTAGACATAAAATCGTCCTTTCCATTGTAGGAACTGTGTTCCATTTATATTCATACATATTATAACGCTTTCACTTCCATTTGTAAATGGTCTAGACCTATTTTTAGATAGAATCATATAAAAACAGAGCAAGCTTCCTACTTACTCTGTTTGAGATTCATTAAATTTGCTCGATTTGTACTTTTTCAGCTAGATTCATGGCATGGTCTGCAACACGTGTATAGTGAGAAATGATATCAATAAAGTTCACTCCGGCTTGTGGCGTACATTCACCTTGGTTCAAACGACGAATATGGGTTTTCCGAAGTCTTTTCTCCAATTTTTCAATTGCCTCGTGACGTGCTACCAGTTGATTTGCAAGACTCACATCGTTGTTCTCAACAGCTTTTAAGGCATCCTCTACAAATTGATGGGTTTGGTTGTAAATATCTTCCAATTCAACCAAGGCCGCTTCTGAAAAGACCACTTTCTTACGAATTAAATAATCGGTTAGATTAATCAAGGCTTCCGCGTGATCTCCAATCCGCTCCAAATCCCGTGAAGAATCTAAGATATTGGTGAGAACTTCACTTTCTCTCGGACTCAAGGCTTCACTCGACAAACGAATCAAGTAGCGAGTCAAATCATCATCAATGGTATTGATGGCTTCTTCTGTCTTGTGTCCCTTTTCAGCTGTTTTTTCATTTTGATGAACAATATAATCATAAGAGAGATTAAAAGCTTTGTCTGCATATCCACCTAAATGAAGCAACTCTTTTTTCGCATTTCCTAGAGCAATCGAAGGCGCTTGACTGATCAAGTTTTCATCCAAATAGAGCGGTTCATATTTGACCACCTCATCCTCACCAGGAATCAGTTTGGTTACAAAGTATGCCAAAGCTCCAATGAATGGGAACTGGATGATGGTATTGGTTATATTAAAGGTTCCGTGAGCAAAGGCTATGGTCATTTCTGGAGACAAATGAAGAGTCGTTTCAAACCATTGAATCAAAGATGTAAACGGAACAAGGAAGACAAGACAGATAATGGTTCCGATAACATTAAAGGCTACATGGGCACCCGCCACACGTTTGGCCGCAATATTCGCTCCCAAGGAAGCAATGATAGCTGTAATGGTCGTTCCGATATTATCACCAAAGAGAACTGGGAGGGCCCCTTTCAGGTCAATCAAATGACTAGCATAGAGATTTTGCAAGATACCAATGGTTGCAGAAGAGGCCTGAATCAAAAGTGTTAATCCTGATCCGACAAAGACACCTAAGATAGGACTTTTACTTAACTGCACCATATAATCACGAAAGATTTGCAAATCTTTAAGAGGTTCCATAGCCCCACTCATCAAGTTGAGGGCAAAGAAGATACCACCGACACCAAAAACGATTCGTCCGACATTATTAACCAAACGATTTTTGGTAAAGAAGAGACAAACCGCTCCGATAAAGAGCATGGGAAGAGCGTAGTCTCCTAATTTAAAACCAATGATAAAGGAGGTAATAGTCGTTCCAATATTGGCTCCCATAACAATACCAACTGCTTGGCGGAGAGTTAGAAGTCCTGCACTCACCAGACCGACCGTAATCACTGTAACACCTGAACTTGACTGAATCAAGGCAGTCATCCCAATCCCTACTAGAACCCCTAAAAAGGGATTACTCGTATATTTATCAATATAGTAGCGGAGACGGTCACCTGCAGCCTGTTGCAAGCCTTCTCCCATGGTTTTAATACTATAGAGAAAGAGACCCAGGCCTCCCAAAAAGTTAAATACAATTTCCTGCCAGTTAATCGACATGTTCATTCCTCCAAATTTGAGATCAGAAATAAAACTCCTCTCCTATTGTAAAGGATAATTTCCAATCACACAAGAGATTTCTGTAAATTTCTACAATTTTTTGAAACCGTTTTTCCTTTTGGCTCTATTTTTCTGTATGGAGAGACAAAAAAAGAGAGAGTAGGACAGAAATCGGTCATTCGTTAGAATTCGATTTCGTCGTCCCACCTCTGCACAGTTGAGTAGGACTGTAAAAGCTGATGAAATCAGCGTAGTAGAGCCCACTCAACCACTGCGTCTTGCTCGACAATCCAAAAACAATTAAGAGGCTAGGACTTTTGTCCCAACCCCTCTAGTCTTTATTCAAATTGCGCAACATGGCATCAATTTTATTTCCATACTCGATGGATTCATCTTTCACAAAAGTGAGATCCGGAATCTTATACAATTTTAGATTCCGCCCTAATTCACGTTTGATGGTTCCTGTTGCTTTTTCAAGCCCTGTTTGAGCTTTTTGATTGTCAGAAGCCAGGTCACTCATAATCGAATAATAGACCTTTGCCATAGACAAATCGCCTAGCATTTGAACATCCGTGATGGTCACGCCTTGAACACGCGGATCACGAACTTTCTTTTGCAAAATTTCGTTGACTTCGCGCTTGATTTCCATCCCTACTCGATCTGTCCGAAAATGACTTGCCATAGGAACTCCTTTCTGCTTTGTGTTTAAAAACTAGGAAATCAGAGAAAAGTCCTCTTTTTTCCTAGTCAGCCTCTTATTTTTTAATTTCTTCCATGATGTAGGCTTCGATGGTATCATCTGTCTTGATATCATTGTAGCCTTCAATCATCAATCCACCTTCACGACCATTTGTCACTTCTTTGACATCATCTTTGAAGTGTTTCAAGCTTGCAAGAGCACCGTCATAGATCACGACACCGTCACGAATGACACGAACCTTGGAATCACGAGTGACCTTACCACTGAGGACCATAAATCCACCGATGGTACCCACTTTAGAGACTTTAAAGGTTTCACGAATAACCGCTTCCCCGATAACCTTCTCTTCAAATTCAGGATCCAACATTCCCTTCATCGCATCTTCCATTTCTTCAATCACTTTGTAGATGATTGAGTGAAGACGGATTTCCACCTCATCAGCTTCAGCTTGTTGACGAGCTTGTGGCGTAGGGCGGACGTTAAATCCAACGATAAAGGCATTAGATGCTTCCGCAAGGGTAACGTCTGATTCGTTGATGGCACCAACCGCTGAGTGAACGATGGTCACTTTCACACCTTCCACTTCAATCTTTTGAAGGGAAGCAGCAAGGGCTTCAACCGAACCTTGGACGTCGGCCTTGATAATGACATTAACAGATTTCACTTCTCCAGCCTTCAAGGTATCAAAGAGATTTTCAAGGCTGACGCGGTTCGTTGCTTGACGTTGTTTCATAAGAGCACGTTTGGCACGTTCTTCACCAGCTGCACGCGCAGATTTTTCATCTTCATAAACTGCGAAGTGGTCACCCGCCATTGGAGCTTCGTTCAAACCAGTGATAGAAACTGGAGTAGATGGCCCTGCCACCTTCACACGACGTCCAAGGTCATTGGTCATGGCACGGACACGTCCAAAGGTATTTCCGACAACGATTGGGTCTTGAACATTCAAGGTACCTTGTTGAACAAGGAGGGTTGCCACCGCACCTTTTCCTTTATCCAAGCGCGCTTCGATAACGGTACCGATCGCACGAACGGTTGGGTCTGCCTTGAGTTCTTGGATTTCAGCCACAAGAAGGACAGTTTCCAACAACTCATCAATGTTTTGGTTGAACTTGGCTGAGATTTCTACAAATTCAGAATCCCCACCCCAAGCAGTTGACATCACACCGTGTTCAGCTAATTCGCCGATCACACGCTCTGGATTAGCGCCTGGTTTATCAATCTTGTTAATAGCCACAATGATTGGAACATTGGCTGCTTTTGAGTGGTTGATGGCTTCAATAGTCTGAGGCATAACCCCGTCATCTGCCGCTACGACCAAGATGGTAATATCGGTAACAGATGCACCACGTGCCCGCATAGAGGTGAAGGCCGCGTGTCCAGGTGTATCCAAGAAGGTAATCTTCTTGCCATTTTCAACGATTTGGTAGGCACCGATGTGCTGGGTGATCCCACCTGCTTCACCTGTCGCCACACGAGAATTACGAAGGGTATCCAAAAGGGTTGTTTTACCATGGTCAACGTGTCCCATGATAGTTACAACTGGTGGACGTTCCACTAACTCATCTTCGTTGAGATAACCATCTTCCACGAAGAAACGTTCAATATCGGCATTATCCACTTCTACCTTTTTCTTGGCTTCAATTCCATAATCGACCATCAAAAGTTCAATGGTATCCCCATCCAGCGATTGATTTTGAGTTGCCATAACTCCCATCATGAAGAGCTTCTTGACGATTTCAGCTGGCTCTCTCTTGATCCGTTTTGCGATTTCTGCAACCGTCATTCCATCCGTATACTCAAATTCACTTGGTAATTCATGGAATTTACGCTCTGTTACTGGTTTTGGAGCTTCTGTGCGGTTGTTCTTTCCCTTTTTATTCTTCTTATTGTTATTCCAGTTACTATTTTTTTGATTTCTCACTTGATTTTGACTACTTCGATTCCTTTGTTGTTTTCTTGGACCATCTTCCTCACGATCAAAATCATCGCGTTTCTTATCTGGTCGCGCTTGTTTCTTACGGCGTGTATCTACTTGAGCTGGAGTAGCTACAACAGCTGGCTTCGTATGGCTTTCAACAGTCGGCTCCTGTACAGGTGTTTTCACTTCAGGTACTTCTACCCGTTTCCGGCGCTGTTGACGTTCTTGTTCTGCTTTTGTGGCTTGTTGTTTGTAGCGATCTTCACTTCCACGCGCATACTCAGCATTTTGTTCTGCTTTCAATGCTGCTGCACGCGCTTTGAAATCAATTTTTGGTGCCACTTGGGTTTGAGCACTACGTCTTTGATCTGGTTTGTTATTGCGACGATCAAAACCTTGATTTCGGTGTTCATTTCGATCTTGTGGTCGTTGATTTCGGTTGTCACCATGACGCTGATTGTCCTTGCGATCACGTTTTGGACGATTGTCTTGTTGTTTTCTACGTTCTGCCTGCTCTTTTGCGCGCGCTTCTCGTTCCGCTTTAAAGTTACGACTCTTTGGTTTAGCAGCTGGTGTTACTGATTTTGTCTCAGTTGTCCCTTCTTTTTTTACGGGCGCTGCTTCTTTTTTCTCTGCGACAGCCGTTGTCTTGGCAACCACTTCTGCTACTTTCTTTTCGACTGTTTCTTTTTTCGCTGAAAAGCTCTTGATCAACTTTTCAGCAACATCAGTATCGACACTAGATGCATGACTCTTGACGTCAAAACCTAATTCTTTCGCACGAGTGACGACTTCCTTACTTTCCTTGCCCAATTCTTTGGCAATTTCGTATAATCTTTTCTTAGACAATTGCTGTCCTCCTCTTCTATTCCATAAGAGACCTCATTTTCTTTGAAAATCCAGCATCTACAACAGCGACGACCTTACGAGCACGTCCAATTGCAGTGCTTAATTCTAGTGTTGAAAACACGGTAGATACTTGAACCTCATAATAGTGACCCTTATCTGTCACCTTTTTTGTCAGGTTACTAGCTGCATCATTTGCCAGAAAAACTAATTTTGCTTTTTCTTCCTGGATGGCTTTGATCACGAGTTCTTCTCCAGAAATGAGTTTTCCTGCTCTTTGCGCCAAGCCTAACAGATTACTTATCTTTTGCTTATTCAAGGCCTAACTCTCTTCTCTTCACCTTATGATCTACATAAGCGATCAATTCATCATAGAAAGCTTCTTCCACTTCCATATTAAAGCTACGATTAAAAACTTTCTTTTTCTTAGCAAGTGCCGCTTCTTCATTGTCTAACTTGATGTAAGCACCTCGACCATTGGCTTTGCCAGTTGGATCGATAAAGACTTGTCCTTCTTTATTTTTGACAATGCGGAGCAAATCGCGCTTATCAATAATTTCATTTGAAACGACAGATTTTCTTAAAGGGATTTTTCTTGTTTTTACCATTTTCCCTCCCTCTCTTAATCGACTTGCTCTTCGCCACTTTCTACTTGGTCTTCAAAAGTTTCTTGAGCTGCTTCCATTTCTTCAAACTCACTAGCAGATTTGATATCGATGCGGTAACCAGTCAAATGAGCCGCCAAACGAACGTTTTGACCACGACGACCGATGGCAAGAGATAGTTTATTATCTGGAACCACAACGAGAGCATGTTTGCTATCTTCATCATCAAAAATAACTTGGTCCACTTCTGCAGGAGCGATCGCATTATAGATGAATTCAGCTGGATCTGGAACCCATTCGATGACATCGATGTTTTCTTCCGTCGGAACCATACGTTCTAATTTTTGATCGTATCGAGCTGGGTGGAATTTGCTGGTAATCTTTTTAATGTTCGATCCACCACGACCAACGATAGTCCCAATCGCATCTACGTTTGGATTATGGCTACGAACCGCAACTTTTGTACGATCTCCAGCTTCACGAGCTACACTCATAATCTCAACAGTTCCATCATATACTTCAGGAATTTCTTGTTCCATCAAACGTTTGATCATTTCAGGGTGGCTCCGGCTAACAAAGACATTGACACCACGTGGATTATCTTCTACCTTGTAGACAAATACTTCAATTCGATCATGAGATTGGAACACTTCTCCTGGAATCTGGTCTTGCTTAGACAATTGTGCTTCGATTGAGCCAAGATTGACATAGATAAAACGATTGTCAAAGCGCTCCACCGTTCCACTCATGATTTCATTTTCATGTTCTTTATAAGTGTTATAGGTGATGGTGCGCGTTTGCTTACGCATTTTTTCCATGATCGTTTGTTTGGCAGATTGAGCTGCTACGCGACCAAATTCAGCTGGTGCTTCTTCAAACTTGATCTTGTCCCCCAACTCATAAGCAGAGCTAATGGCCAAGGCATCCTTCAAGCTGATTTCTAAACGGCTATCAAAGACTTCATCCACCACTTCACGAACCGTATAAACACGGAAATCTCCAGTTTTTTCATTGAATTCAATCGCTGCACTTTCTGATTGTCCATAACGACGGCGATAAGCTGAACGCAATGATTCTGTGACTGCTTCAATGATATCTTCTTTTTTGATCCCTTTGTCTTCTTCCAAAATGCGGAAGGCTTCTAGCATTTCTTTACTCATGTTTTTCTTGCCTCTTCTATAAAGGCATCCTTTCTTTCATTCTGTTACAATTTTACAGCCAACCTTGCTTTGGACACAAGGTTATAAGGAATATCCACTGTTTTCTTCCGTGTTTTATCCATATACTCAATGGTCAAAACATCCTCTTCAAAACCTACCAAATTCCCCTCAAAGACCTTTTGCTTTTCAACAGCCTTGTACAAGCTGATATTGACGTACTTGCCAACAGCTCCCTCGAGTGCTTCCTTGGTTTTCAATGGTCTCTCCAGGCCAGGACTAGTAACCTCTAAGAAGTACTGTTCTGGAAATGGGTCTGGTTTGATTTGATCCAATAGCGGGCTAATGATTTCTGTCAAATCCGCTGTATCATTCAGTGTGATTCCTTCTGGTTTGTCTACGAAAATGCTTAAGACGTAGTCACCACCCATTTTGCCATATTCAACATCGACCAATTCAAATGGTTCCTTTATAGCTGGCTGAATCACTTCTGTTACTAAGTCAACAATTGTTGCGATGGTTGCCACCTCCTCATAGATAAGAGGCGAAGATATTTCCCCGCCTCTCCTTTTCTATTCATTTAAGTTATTATAACACGATTCCACAATGATTGCAAGGAATATGCTAAAACTGTGCTTCTACACGGTAAATGACCTGGCCTTTACTTGAGAACTTCTTCTCATATTCCGTCATGACATTGCCCTCAAAATCACTGGCATGAAGGTCTAACCAAACCCCTTTCAAGATCATACCGTATTGCGAAAAACTCACCAAGCTATATTCAAACAATCCACGATTATCTGTCTTAAAGTGAATCTCACCATGTTCTGGAAGAATTTGCTTGAAGGTATCTAGGAAGGTCTTGTAAGTCAAACGACGCTTCTCATGACGTTTCTTAGGCCAGGGATCTGAAAAATTCAGATAGAGTTGATCAATTTCTCCATCTTCAAAATAGTTGGTCAAGCTATCCCCGTCTACCCAAAGTAATTTAATGTTAGGAACATCAGCCTCTAAGACCTTATCTAAGGCATAACTCAAGACCGATTTTTGAATATCAATTCCGATGTAGTTGATCTCTGGATTGGCCTTGGCCATCCCAGTAATAAAGGCCCCTTTTCCGCTACCCACTTCGACATGAATAGGATGATCATTCCCGAAAATCTCCTGCCACTTTCCCTTGGCATCTTCTGGATTTAGGACCACATATTGCGGATTCGCTTCTAATAATTCAGTCGCTCCTTTGCGATTTCTAACTCTCATATTTCCTTTCCATATTTCAACCGGAAATTGCGCAGAGCATAGATCTCGCGATTGACATTTTCTAAATCATTATTTTCATAGTATTTAGCAATTTGGCACAAGAAAGAGTATTGACCAAACCAATAGAGTTTATCAAATACTTTTTGATTGTATTTGTAACCATAATAGCCTAACCAATCGCGCCAATTAGAATCTGGGATATAGTGACTCAATATATGCGCCACATCCAACATTCGGTCTGTCAAACGAACAGAGTCCCAATCGACTAGATAAATCAAGCCACTCTCTGTCTCAATCCAGTTGCTATGACGAACATCTCCATGGACGATCGTCGCATAATCCTCTCGAAAGGCAGGCACTGTCTTACGTAAATTCTTTACGACTGATTGGATATAGTGGTTCTGACGTAGGGCAATTGGCAAACGGTTGCTCCAAGAATTGAGCAACTCTAACGGAGATTCCACAGGATACCCAAGTTTCTTTAATTGGGTCATCAAAGGTCTAGATCGGTGCAATCTCGTTAAAATATTGACCACTTGCTTTTTCGACATTCCATTTGGAGTTAGAATTTCCCCATTCAACCATTCTTGGGCACTCATCACATTTCCATCCGGCAAGCGGCGACTCCATAACAATTGAGGAGCAATCTGTTCTTTTGCTAGACCCGCAAGGATTGGGGTCGTATTCATTTTTACAAAAACGCGCCCACCATCTGGGTAGGTCCCCATGTAGGCCTTCCCACTCTTCCCAGGAATCGGGGTGAGGCTCAGCTCTTTTTCATTCGAGTCCATCTTTTCCTCCGTAAAAAGTTTCCAATCTATTTTACTAATTTTAACGATTTTCGTCAACCAAGCGCGTCATCTTAAATGGAAGATAAAGCAGGGTTAAAGCAACTGTATAAGCCAATAAGCCCAACAACAGGACTTTATCTGAAATAAAGACTAGGCCGATCCCCCCTTCTATCACCGTTATCATGCTCATGACCAGCTGAATCGTTTTGTTCAACCCTGCCTTTTTACTGCCCTTTTTCATTGGGAAAAGGAGAGTCAACGCTTGGTAATCAAAAGCACTGTAAAGTCCCAGTAATTGAAAAATAACCAAGTAATTGAGCAAGGCTACAAGGGCAATCACTACGAGAGGCTGGGGAATAAAGATGATAGCGAGAATGGAAAGAGCTAAGAGTCGTAGAGTCATAGAGAAAAGATCTCCATTCCGTAAGAAAGAGCGCATATATAAGTAAATCCAAGTATTCCCATGTGTTTTGGGAAGAAGCCCTAAGAAACCATCCAAGTAAGCTCTTCTTTTGACACTGTTGGTAATGCCCTTCACCGTTGTAAACAAGGCAAAGAAACGAAGGATCAATTGTTTCCTTGCATTCTCACGAGCAATGGCTAAGGTCCAATTCAAATTTCCATCCTGGTAGAAACGCGCTTCCTTCCAGCTAAAAACAGCCCCTTTAGCCACCCCTAAGACAAGGATATAAGCTACAATAGCAAGTTTATCCAGCCCCGTTGCAAGAAGAAGAGGAACAAATAATAGAAGGACAAAACTTTGAATCAAAAACCAAAACACAAAAGACTTCTTGGCCTGCCCTTTGATATAACGTTTCACTTCCTCTTCCTTTACTAAAAGGAATAAGGCATCGGGCTTCTCTAAGTAGGTCGCAATAGAGCCTATCGGAACCAAGAGGAGCAAACCAATCAAGAGACTCCAGCGGATCAGGCTTGTATCTTTGGGTAGATCTTGCAAGAATTGGCTGTATTGAACCGCCAGAAATCCTATGAAAATCAGCATAAAGAGGACGAAATGATCATTGAGAACATAGCGGCTATATTTTACACATTGAGTTCGAAACGTTTGTTGCCGTTTTTTCATCAACTCTTTCATGCTGTTTCCTCTTCTGTCAAGGTCATGTAGATATCATTTAGACTTGCTTTCTCATCTCCAAAAGTTGAACGCAACTCATCTAAGGTCCCTTGTGCTCGGATCTGACCCTTATGGAGGATTACAAAACCATCACACATCTTTTCAGCCGAATCCAGAACGTGGGTACTCATCAAAATCGATTTTCCTTTTGCTTTCTCATCTGCCAATAACTGAATCAAATCTGCAATCGCAACAGGATCCAATCCCAAAAAGGGTTCATCGACAATATAAAGACTTGGATCCACTGCATAGGCGCAAATAATCATGACCTTTTGCTTCATCCCTTTTGAAAACTGGGTCGGGAACCAATCTAATTTTTCAGCCAAACGAAATCGTTCCAACAAGGGCTGGACGCGCCCCATGACCTGATCCATGTCTAAATCATAGGCCATAGCTACGGTCTCGATATGCTCTCTCAAGGTTAATTCTTCATATAGACTAGGGGTTTCTGGAATATAGCCGATTTTTTTACGATAGTCAGTTGGAGCTTCTGGAAGGCTCAGGCCGTCAATCCGTACTTCCCCAGCATAAGGATGCAGGAGACCAATAATTTCATTAATCGTGGTTGACTTCCCAGCTCCATTTAGTCCAATCAAACCAATCAGTTGGCCATCCGGAACTGAAAAACTCACCTCTTTCAGGACAGGGATGTTGACATAGCCCCCTGTCAACTTGTTGATTTCTAACATATTTTCTCCAATTTCTGGTATAATGTTCTTATATTATAACAAAATTTAGTCTAAATGAGGTGTATTTATGGTTGATGATTGTATTTTTTGTAAGATTATAGCTGGCGACATTCCTTCCTCCAAAGTCTATGAGGACGAGGAAGTCCTCGCATTTTTGGACATCTCTCAGGTTACACCAGGTCATACGTTAGTGGTTCCAAAAAAACACGCTCGCAACCTCTTAGAGATGGACGAAACCGCCACAGCTCAACTATTTGCACGTGTCTCTAAAGTTGCAAAAAAAGTAGAAACAGCTACCCAAGCTAAGGGAATGAATATCATCAGCAACATGGAAGAAGTTTCTGGACAAACCGTTTTTCACACACATGTCCACATTATCCCTCGCTATTCCGATCAAGATGAGCTTGCCATTTCATTTACTGAACACGAGCCTAATTTTGAACAACTAGCAGTTCTCGCAGAAACCATCAAAAACAGTTAAAAAGGAGGCCATATGAAACTAAAAAATCTCTTTTGGTTTGCAACAGGAGCTAGCATTAGCTACCACCTGGTAAAAAACCGCAAAGAAATCAAAACAGAGGTGACTGAATCCAGCCAATTGGTCAAGGGAATTCAAGATAACCTAGCAAAAATCCAACGCAATCTGGATATTATCCAAGACCAAAAGACCAATCTTCAAGAATTGGTAACGGATTTCCAATACAAGACCAAACTGTTTCGTCAACAAGCAACAGCCTCTCTAAAAGAAATTCAAGACATCTGGCAACCAGGTAAAAACGATTGAGAAGACTCAATCGTTTTTTTCTTATTCTGAAGGTACCGCAGGTGTCACACTGCTCGACTCTGTAGCTGCAGGAGCAACTGGTGTCACTGGTGCAACAGAACTTTGAGGTGTCACCACTCCCGTATCCTGGCTCGATGGGACAACCGGTTGTTGATAAAAATCTTGGTATACTGGAGCTTCCTCAGATGCTGGAACTTGGCTATCAACTTGAGAAGAGTTCTCCTTCAAACTATCATCCCCATCCAGCAGATAAGCATTGGTTTTCAATGTTTTTATTTCTTTCATACCCAAAGCTTTGCGGATAATATTTTGAATTTTTAAGATATGTTTTGAAGTCACAATTTGGTAACTTCCGCCATCTGCTAAGGTGGCATCTTCTCCTTTCAGCTGGTACTGATGAATCGTTGAAAGGGCATCTTTATATCCTAACAATTGAAGAAGACTGTTGCTATCAAGTGAAATGTTGGTTTGCATATTGTCACTAACAGACTCAATGATTCCTTTGTAATGACTCAAACTATTGAGGCTTAAAACTTTCTCAACAATCTTTTTGATCACTTCACGCTGGCGTTTTTGACGTCCGTAGTCTCCTTCTGGGTCTTGGTAGCGCATCCGTGAATAAACGAGTGCTTGGTCCCCATTAATCTCCTGACGTCCTGGTGCGATCTTAGCCGTATATTCTGGCTCATTTTCCTCGATCGAGATATCGAAGTCAAATGGATTGTTAACCGTGATGCCACCAACCTTATTCACTAATTGAACTAACCCCTTCATATTGATCATGACATAGCGGTCAATATGGATATTCAAAAGATCTTGAATAGTCTTAATGGCTAATTTGGCACCGCCTTGAGCATAAGCTGAATTCAATTTTGCTTGGACTGTTTCGCCATCTGAAGTAATATTGGTTAGGATATCTCTTTCCAAGCTTGTCATGGTTGTTTCTTTTGTTTGAGGATTGACAGTCACCAAAATCATGGTATCACTATTTCCGGCCCAAGGATCTTCCCGAGAACCACTACCTGTATCAACCCCCATCAAAAGGATAGTCATTGGCTTGTTTTCTGCAATGACATTGGTCTCATTTCCAAAGCCCTTATAAGTCTTACTGAGAGTTCCAGTCGTTTGGTTAAGGATGGTAAGACCATACGCTCCAACCCCAATCACTGTTACCGTCAATAAACTCAAAAACATCAAAATAATCTTTTTAACCATATAGAATCTCTCTCTAATCTATCAGTTTCCCCATAAGGTAAACATCTAAGAATTCTCCTTCAGCTGAACAAGCTCCACGAGCTTGGCAACCTTCGATTTCAAAACCTAATTTTTTATACAGGTGAATCGCCCGTTCATTACGTACTTGGACATTCAAGACTAGTTTGCGAAGAAGACCAGTCGAGTGTGCCCACTCAAGCCCTTCTTCCAGTAAGATCTGTCCAAGTCCTTGATTCCAATAAGCTTTTTGAACCACAATAAAGACATCACCAATATGCTGAATGGACCGTTGAGAAGCTGCAGTGATATTTAACAAAGCCGCCAGTTCCTGATCTAGAAATAGCAAGAGGCAAATCCGGTTATCCGCCATCTCTTGCACCGTTAGAAAATGCTCCATATCTGCTGGAGACATGCCAATCCCCGCTTCATCTAGCGTC
Source organism: Streptococcus parasanguinis ATCC 15912 (assembly GCF_000164675.2). Classification (NCBI taxonomy): domain Bacteria; kingdom Bacillati; phylum Bacillota; class Bacilli; order Lactobacillales; family Streptococcaceae; genus Streptococcus; species Streptococcus parasanguinis. The sequence continues at coordinate 2,089,101 of NC_015678.1, read as the reverse complement.
ATGTAATCTGACTCTTTCCCGACTCGATTTAAGAAATCAACGACAAGAGCCGCGTCTGCACTTTCAGCTTGCCGAATTTCTAATGTCACTTCCTTTTCCTTAGTCATCCGTTTTTCCCACCTGCTCAAAGGATGTTAGTAAAGTCTCTGCACGCGCTCCATGAGCTTCAAAAGCTAACTCTCGCCCCTCTTCCAATTTTCGGATAAAAATTTTTAGATAAGCATCCGAGAGACTCGGCTCAATCAGCTCTCCCCATTCAATAATGGTAGCACCATCTCCAAATAGAAAATCATCTAAATCAATAGAATCTGGATCATTCCCAATCCGGTAAACATCCAAATGGTATAAAGGCAAGCGGCCTTCGTATTCACGAACAATGGTATAGGTCGGGCTTTTAATCATCTGATCAATCCCTAACCCCTTTGCAATTCCCTTTGTAAAGGTCGTTTTCCCTGCCCCTAGATCACCTGATAAGATGATTACGTCTTGCTTTTCTAAGAGTTTTCCTAGCTGTTTTCCTAGAGCGATCAGCTCCATTTCATTGTGACTAATCATTCCTCTATTATATCAAACTTTTTTAAATTCTGCTCTTTCTTTTAAAAAATGTTCGAGTAAAGACCTCTTGTGATGGGGAATCCTAGGGGAAAAAAGCAAGTTTCTCCCATAAACTCCTGTTTGAACACTTTGTTTATCCTTCCAAAAAAGAATGGGAGTCACCCCATTCCTTTTTGAATATTTCCCTGAAAACTAATTCAAGGCCATGCTAACGTAGTTTAAAATAAAGAGAACATCTAAAATCCAAATCATGCTGTGCACTTCTTTAGCTTCTCCTTTAACCACTTTCACCAAGCTATAGGTGATAAATCCAGCAGCGATCCCTTGTGTAATCGAGTAGCTGAAGCCCATAAAGATAGAGGTGAAGAAAGCAGGAACTGCTTCTGACATATCTTCCCAATGGATATTTTTCAAGCCACTCAACATCATGATCCCAACAACAATCAAAATTGGTGCTGTTGCAGCGGTCGGTACAATCGCTAACAAAGGGCTAAAGAGACTTGAAATAGCAAAACAGATCGCTACAACCAAGGCTGTCAGACCAGTTCGTCCACCAGCTCCAATACCGGCTGCAGATTCGACATAAGTCGTTACATTTGAAGTTCCTGCAATGGCTCCGACTGAAGTCGCTACTAGGTCTGAATAGAGGGCCTTATCTAATTTCGCTGATTGATGGTTTTCCCCATTTGTCGCAACAATCCCAACTTTTTCACCCGTACCGATTAAAGTTCCAATTGTATCAAAAATATCAGTCAAGGAGAAGGCTAAGATGGCCATTAAGGTCTCAGGTAAACGAGAGGTATTTGAAATCAACGAACCCAATCCTTTCGAACCCAAAGCTTGACCAAAGATCGTGCCCAAATCATTAAAGGCAGCTCCTAGATGGTTACTTGCAAAGTCAATTTTAGTGATATCAACCACATGGATGAGAATTCCAAGCACAGTCGTCACTAAGATAGAAAGGATAATGCCTCCCTTAATCCCTTTGACAACAAAGAAGATGGTAATCGCAAGACCAACAAGAGCCAAGAGGACAGCTGGATTGTTAAAATCAACCAAGCCTGGAACAGCAGATGCATTGGCTGAGATCGTTGCATTCCCCTTATCTGCTCCTTCTCCGACCACTGTATAGGTATGAGGGTCAATCGTGAATTTCAAAAATCCTGCATTCTTAATTCCAACATAGGCCAAGAAAATCCCGATCCCCGCTGAAATAGCAGAGCGAAGAGCGGTCGGAATCGATTCGATGATCATCTTCCGAACATTTGTCAATGTGATAATTAATGAAATCACACCACAAATGAAGACCATTCCCAAAGCTTCCTGCCATGAGTAGCCCATACCAAATACAACGGTAAAGGTAAAGAAAGCGTTTAAGCCCATTCCTGGTGCTTGTGCATAAGGTAAATTGGCATAAAAAGCCATCATCAAGGTCCCGACAACGGATCCAATAATCGTTGCAAGGAAGACCCCTTGAGCTGGCATACCTGTTTGTGACAACATTTGAGGGTTTACGAAGAGGATATAACTCATCGCAAAAAAGGTTGTCAAACCAGCAAGAACCTCTGTCCGAACAGTGGTTCCATGTTCTGAAAGTTTGAAAAACTTATCCATTTCAGAATAAACTCCTTTTTTATCATTCTCGCTCCCAATCAATTTGCGAACGTTATATCTATTCTACCAAAAGATCTTTCGCCTTTCAAGAAATCCCGCTTCTCTTCTCTATTTTTAAGCGGTTTTCCGATTTTTCTGATATAATGGTCTCATTCTCCTCGAAAGGAACCAAAATATGCACAAAAAAATGATCGCTCTAGATCTAGACGGAACTCTCTTGAATTCCGAAAGCAAATTGAGCGACTTTACCATTGATACGATTAAAAAGATTAGTTCCCTTGGCCATAAAATCATTATTACGACAGGTCGTCCCTACCGCATGGCACATACCTATTACAAACAATTGGAGCTAGATACCCCGATGATCAATTTTAATGGCTCCCTAACGCATCTCCCAGAGAAAAAATGGGTGGATGAACAATGCTTGACTTTAGATAAAAAATACCTGCTAGATATGGTCGCCAACCGGGATACCATCCAGGCAGACTTTATCGCTGGCGAATACCGCAATAAATTCTTTATTACCGATCCAAATGAGCACGTTGCAGACCCTAAACTATTCGGTATTGAATCTTTCCAACCAGAAAATCAATTCAACCCCGAACGGGTAACGAGCGACCCAAACTGTATTCTCTTTCAAACGAAAGCGGAAGACAAATATGCTCTGGCAGATGAAATGAATCGGCATTATGACTACAATCTGTCTATCAATACTTGGGGTGGTCCCTTAAATATTCTGGAATGCAATCCAAAAAATGTGACCAAAGCTTCTGCTCTGACCTACCTTCTGGATAAACTCAATATGGATCAGAAGGATTTGATTGCCTTTGGAGACGAGCACAACGATACCGACATGCTAGCTCTAGCCGGTCATGGATACGCTATGAAAAATGCCAGCTCCGTCCTTCTCCCCTATGCAGACTCCATCACTGATTTCACGAATAATGAAGATGGTGTCGCGCGCCAATTAATACAATTATTCTTATAATATTAACAGACATGAGTTACGCCCTCATGTCTTTTTGTCCCCTAAATCCTTAATCGGTTAATCAATACCTCCCTTTTTTCCCATTTTTTTATTGTTCAATAGATAAGTTTGTGATATTATTAACATAGTTATTAAAGAAGCGCTTTCAAAAATTCTAAACCGCTTCTCGTTCACTTAAGGAGGAACAAAATGAAAGCTGTTGTTGTAAATCCAGAAGGTACCGGTGTTGAAATTGTTGCGAACAAAGAAATGCGACCACTTGAAACAGGGGAAGCTCTTGTTCAAATCGAATACTGTGGTGTCTGCCACACTGACTTGCACGTCGCACATGGAGACTTCGGTAAAGTTCCAGGCCGTGTTCTTGGACACGAAGGAATCGGTATTGTTAAAGAAGTTGCTCCAGATGTTAAGAGCCTTAAAGTTGGTGACCGTGTCAGTGTTGCTTGGTTCTTCGAAGGATGTGGAACTTGTGAATACTGTACAACTGGTCGCGAGACTCTTTGTCGGACTGTTAAAAATGCTGGTTACTCTGTTGATGGAGGAATGGCTGAACAATGTATCGTTACTGCAGATTATGCAGTGAAAGTACCTGAAGGATTAGATCCTGCCCAAGCTTCTTCTATTACGTGTGCAGGTGTTACAACTTACAAAGCCATCAAAGAAGCCAAAGCTGAACCAGGACAATGGATCGTTATCTATGGAGCTGGTGGACTAGGAAACTTGGGTGTTCAATATGCTAAGAAAGTCTTCAACGCACATGTCATCGCTGTCGATATCAACAATGATAAACTAGAATTGGCGAAAGAAATTGGTGCAGACTTTGTCATCAACGGTCGCGAAGTTGAAGATGTCCCAGGATTGATCAAAGAAAAAACAAATGGTGGAGCTCACTCTGCTGTCGTAACAGCTGTTTCTAAAGTAGCTTTCAACCAAGCAGTAGATTCTGTTCGTGCAGGTGGCCGCGTTGTCGCAGTTGGTCTTCCTTCTGAAATGATGGACCTCAGCATTGTGAAAACTGTATTAGATGGTATCCAAGTCATTGGTTCTCTTGTAGGAACTCGTAAAGACTTGGAAGAAGCTTTCCAATTTGGTGCAGAAGGCTTGGTAGTCCCTGTCGTTCAAAAACGTCCAGTAGAAGATGCTGTCAAAGTCTTTGATGAAATGGAAGCTGGAACCATTCAAGGACGTATGGTACTTGACTTTACAAACTAAACAACTGAACCTACAGGACTAGCCCAACTGGGCTAGTCTTTTTTGAGTGCTCTCAATCACTCTATTTTACAATTTATTATATATTTATTTTTTATTTTTGGAGATATAGATCGATTGTTGGAATCTTTTTATTGAAATTCAAATCCTATGAAACCCATCTATCATATATTTCTTCTGCCATCATCAACTAATAAACGAGAACCATTCAATAGCATTCAATTTTTATCTAACGATAACTCAATATAACAAGTTAATATTTTTATATCGAGATTTTGATAGAAAAATTGACTTAAGTGTGAAAACGATTTATAATAAAGTAGCTTAAAGTTTTCTTAAACTGAAAGTCAAACAAATTTTATAAGGAGGAATGTCAATAATGAGTATTGGTATCATTATTGCTAGCCACGGTGAATTTGCAGCTGGAATCCACCAATCCGGCTCGATGATCTTTGGGGATCAAGAGAAAGTTCAAGTGGTTACGTTCATGCCAAGTGAAGGCCCGGATGATCTCTATGCTAAATTTAATGCAGCTGTTGCCGCATTTGATGCAGAAGATGAAGTCTTGGTTTTGGCTGACCTTTGGAGTGGTTCTCCATTTAACCAAGCAAGTCGCGTCATGGGAGAAAATCCAGATCGTAAATTTGCGATCATCACAGGATTGAACCTTCCGATGTTGATTCAAGCTTATACAGAGCGTTTGATGGATGCAAATGCCGGCGTTGATCAAGTCGCTGCAAACATCATCAAGGAAGCAAAAGACGGTGTCAAAGCTCTTCCAGAAGAATTGAATCCTGTTGAAGAAGCTAGTACAGCCGCTGCTGCTCCTGTAGCCCAAGCTGCTATTCCAGAAGGAACAGTTATCGGAGATGGAAAACTCAAGATTAACCTTGCCCGCTTAGATACACGTCTTCTTCATGGACAAGTTGCAACTGCTTGGACACCTGATTCAAAAGCCGATCGGATCATTGTTGCTTCAGATTCTGTTGCCAAAGATGAACTCCGTAAGGAATTGATCAAACAAGCGGCACCAAATGGTGTGAAAGCAAACGTTGTCCCAATTCAAAAATTGATCGACGTTGCAAAAGATCCACGTTTTGGAAATCCCCATGCTTTGATCTTATTTGAAACACCTCAAGATGCTCTTCGCGCCATCGAAGGTGGTGTTCCGATTAAAACCCTGAACGTTGGTTCAATGGCCCACTCAACTGGTAAAACCATGGTTAACAATGTGTTGTCAATGGATAAAGATGACGTAGCTACATTTGAAAAAATGCGTGATCTTGGAGTAGAATTTGACGTCCGTAAAGTGCCAAATGACTCTAAGAAAGATTTGTTTGACTTAATTAACAAAGCTAACGTTCAATAATCGATTACTTACGAAAGGATTTTAAACATGTCTATTATTTCTATGGTATTAGTGGTCGTTGTTGCCTTCTTAGCAGGTCTTGAAGGTATCCTTGACCAATTCCAATTCCACCAACCCCTTGTTGCTTGTACCTTAATCGGTTTGGTAACAGGTAATTTGACTGCTGGCATTATGCTTGGTGGTTCACTTCAATTTATTGCACTTGGCTGGGCAAACATTGGTGCCGCAGTTGCACCCGATGCTGCCCTTGCATCTGTCGCTGCTGCCATCATCATGGTACTTGGGGGAGACTTCAGTGCAAAAGGAATCGCTGTCGCTCAAGGTGTCGCTATTCCACTTGCAGTTGCTGGTCTTTTCTTGACAATGATCGTCCGTACCCTTTCCGTTGGTTTGGTCCACACTGCCGATGCTGCTGCTAAAAAAGGTGATATCAAAGGTGTAGAACGCGCTCATTTTGTGGCTCTTCTTCTTCAAGGTCTTCGTATCGCTATTCCTGCAGCCCTTTTGTTGATGATTCCTGCTGAAACTGTCAAAACTGCTCTTGAAGCAATGCCTAAATGGCTCGCTGATGGAATGCAAATCGGTGGTGGTATGGTTGTAGCCGTTGGTTATGCCATGGTTATCAACATGATGGCTAGCCGTGAAGTATGGCCATTCTTTGCCATCGGTTTTGCACTTGCAGCTGTTAGCCAATTAACTTTGATCGCTCTTGGAGCGATTGGTGTTGCCCTTGCCTTGATCTACCTTACTCTTTCTAAGAAAGGTGGCAATGGAGGTGGCGGAGCCGCTACTTCTAACGATCCAATCGGCGACATTCTCGAAGACTATTAAGAAAGGTGTGACACTATCATGACTGAAAAATTACAATTATCTAAATCAGATCGTCAAAAAGTTTGGTGGCGTTCAACCTTCTTGCAAGGTTCTTGGAACTATGAACGGATGCAAAACTTGGGTTGGGCTTACTCATTGATCCCAGCTATCAAAAAACTCTACACGAAGAAAGAAGACCAAGCGGCTGCTCTTGAACGTCACATGGAATTCTTTAACACTCACCCATACGTTGCTGCTCCTATCATCGGGGTAACACTTGCTCTTGAAGAAGAAAGAGCAAACGGTGCTGCGATCGATGATGCAGCTATCCAAGGGGTTAAAATTGGTATGATGGGTCCTTTGGCGGGTATCGGAGATCCAGTCTTCTGGTTTACAGTACGTCCTATCCTTGGTGCCCTTGGTGCATCACTGGCTGCGTCTGGTAATATCCTTGGTCCACTCATCTTCTTTATCGCATGGAATGCGATTCGTATGGCCTTCTTGTGGTACACGCAAGAACTTGGCTACAAAGCAGGTTCTGAAATTACCAAAGATATGTCTGGTGGGATCTTGCAAGACATCACTAAAGGAGCTTCTATCCTCGGGATGTTCATCCTTGCTGTCTTGGTAGAACGTTGGGTATCCATTAAATTCGTCTTCAATGTTTCTTCTGTCAAATTAGACGACAAAGCCTTTATCCATTGGGATAAACTAGTCGATCTCTCTAAAGCAGGAAACTTAAAAGACGTCCAAGAATCCGTTAACAACGGTATTCAATCAGCATTTAATCAAGTTGGTTCAGGCCTATCTCAAACACCTGAAAAAGTTACGACTTTCCAACAAAACTTAGATTCATTGATTCCTGGATTGATGGGATTGCTTCTTACTTTTGCCTGCATGTGGTTGTTGAAGAAAAAAGTGTCTCCTATCACTATCATTATCGCCCTCTTTGTAATCGGTGTATTAGCACACGTTGCGGGCTTGATGTAATCAAAGAGCAAGAAAAGAAGGTTTCGGCCTTCTTTTTATTATGATATAATAGAATGAATAACAATACAGGAGGATCTCATGGCTCAATCTTTGAATAAAACAGTTGAATTCCATACTACAGGGGTTTCTTACCTTGGAGTGGGGGGAAAGGTTGGAAAAATCCTAGTTGGGAATGCCGCTTTTGAATTTTATGCGGATGCTAATGTTGAAGACTACATCCAAATTCCCTGGCAAGAAATCGACCAAATCGGAGCCAATGTATCCGGACGTAAAATTAGCCGCCATTTTGAAATCTATACCAGAGAATCAAAATTTCTCTTTGCTTCAAAAGACTCTGGAAAAATTTTAAAGATTGCTCGGGAACATCTAGGAAATGATAAAATTGTCAAACTTCCTACATTGATCCAAACCATCACGGCTAAAATTAAAAATCTATTTGCAAAATAGGATCTTTTCTTGTATAATAGACGCAAACGGATAAGTAAGTTAAGATGCTCTTTCAGAAAGTCTGCGGTTGCTGCGAGCAGATAGAAATCTTAATTGAAATTCTACCGTTTAGTTAAAATACAATATTGAATCAAGTGCACACCTGTGAAGTTGGATGGAACCGTGGCTCTGCCACTCCAACACTGTAACAGGTGTGTTTTTTGTTAAAGGAGAAGCTATGTTAGATATTAAACGGATTCGTACAGAATTTGATACAGTTGCTAAAAAATTGGCAACACGTGGAGTAGATGCGGCTATTTTGAATGAAATGAAAGAAATCGATGCCAAACGTCGAGACATCTTAGTCAAAGTAGAAAATCTCAAAGCAGAGCGCAACACCGTATCTGCTGAAATCGCTCAAGCAAAGCGTAACAAGGAAAATGCAGATGATAAGATTGCTGCCATGCAAACCCTCTCTGCTGAAGTCAAAGCATTAGATACAGAATTAGCTGAAATCGATGCGAAATTGACTGAATTCACCACTACCCTTCCAAACATCCCCGCTGACAGTGTTCCTGTTGGAGCAGATGAGGATGACAACGTTGAGGTTCGCCGTTGGGGAACACCTCGCGAATTTGGCTTTGAACCAAAAGCTCACTGGGATTTAGGCGAAGACCTTGATATCCTTGACTGGGAACGCGGGGCTAAAGTTACTGGTGCTCGTTTCCTCTTCTACAAAGGACTTGGAGCTCGCTTAGAACGTGCCATCTACAACTTCATGTTGGACGAACATGGTAAGGAAGGCTACACTGAAGTCATCCCTCCTTACATGGTCAACCATGATTCTATGTTTGGTACTGGTCAGTATCCAAAATTCAAGGAAGATACTTTTGAACTTAGCGATACCAATTATGTCCTCATTCCAACAGCCGAAGTTCCTTTGACAAACTACTACCGCGATGAAATTCTTGATGGGAAAGATCTTCCAATCTACTTCACTGCTATGAGTCCATCTTTCCGTTCAGAAGCTGGTTCAGCCGGTCGTGATACTCGTGGATTGATCCGTTTGCACCAATTCCATAAGGTTGAAATGGTGAAATTTTCCAAACCAGAAGAATCATATGATGAATTGGAAAAAATGGTTGTCAATGCTGAAAATATCCTTCAAAAATTGAACCTTCCATACCGAGTGGTAGCTCTCTCAACTGGAGACATGGGCTTCTCAGCTGCCAAGACTTATGACTTGGAAGTATGGATCCCAGCGCAAAACACCTACCGTGAAATCTCAAGCTGTTCTAATACAGAAGATTTCCAAGCTCGCCGTGCGCAAATCCGCTACCGTGATGAAGCAGATGGCAAGGTAAAACTCCTTCACACTTTGAACGGTTCTGGATTGGCAGTCGGACGTACCGTCGCTGCTATTCTTGAAAACTACCAAAACGAAGACGGTTCTGTGACCATTCCAGAAGTCCTTCGCCCATACATGGGTGGCGCAGAAGTCATCGCACCAAAATAAAGTTTAAAAAAACTGAGTCTTGCAAATTGCAAGCTCAGTTTTTTAATATTTACGAAAACGTTGGTAGCGTTGCTCCAGAAGCTCTTCGAGAGGTAAGGCTTGTAAAACCTTTAACTCTTCCTGTAATTCCTTCTTCACTTGAGCCAGTAGTTCTCCATTTGAAAATCCATGCTCGGGAATTACCTTATCGACAATTTCCATATTTAACAATTCGTGAGAAGTAATCTTCATCAACTCTGCTGCTTCCATGGCACGACTTCCATCTTTCCAAAGAATAGAGGCAAAACCTTCTGGACTCAAGACTGCATAGATGGAGTTCTCAAGCATCCAGACCTTATCTGCTACAGCAAGAGCCAAGGCACCACCAGAGCCACCTTCTCCGATGATCATCGCAATAATTGGAACTTTTAAATCACTCATTTCCATGAGGTTACGGGCAATGGCTTCACCTTGTCCTCGTTCTTCAGCACCAACACCAGGATAAGCACCCGCTGTATTGATAAAGGTCACAACTGGACGACCAAATTTCTCTGCTTGCTTCATGAGGCGCAAAGCTTTTCGATAGCCTTCTGGATGTGGTTGCCCAAAATTACGTTTTAGATTATCTTGAAGATTTTTTCCTTTTTGGATTCCAACGACTGTAACCGTTTGATCGCCTAAGCGTCCAATCCCACCAATCACAGCACCATCATCACGGAAGTTTCGATCTCCATGTAATTCGATAAAATCATCAAAAATTCCTTGAGCAAAATCAAGCGCAGTCAATCTTCCTTGGTCACGTGCCTCTTTAATAATCTGTGTTATTTTACTCATGTTTACCTCCATGAAGGGCCAATAATTGTCCAACCGTTGCTCGGATTTGGCTTCTCTCCACGATCAAGTCTACAAATCCATGTTCTTGCAGAAATTCTGCTTTTTGGAAATCATCTGGCAATTTTTCACGCACAGTTGATTCGATCACGCGCCGACCGGCAAAACCAACCAAGGCCTGACTCTCTGCCATGATAATATCACCTTCCATAGCAAATGAAGCCGTTACCCCACCGGTTGTCGGATCTGTCAATACCGTCAAATAGAATAATTTTTCTTTAGAATGACGTTGAACAGCCGCAGAAATTTTTGCCATTTGCATCAAACTCACGATTCCTTCTTGCATCCGAGCACCACCAGAAGCAGTAAAGAGAACGACTGGCAATTTTTCATTTGTCGCAAATTCAAACAATCGTGTAATTTTTTCACCTACTACAGAACCCATTGAGGCCATGATAAAGTTAGAATCCATGATCCCAAGCGCAACTTTTTGCCCTTTAATCAATGCAGTTCCTGTCAGTACAGCTTCATCCAGTCCTGTCATTTCTCGTACTGCTGCTAGTTTCTTCTTATAATTGGGAAAATTCAAGGGATCTGTCGTTTCGATTCCAGTAAACATTTCTTCAAAGCTAGCTGGATCCACTGTAAGCGCCAAGCGTTCTTTAGCAGAAATACGGAAGGTATAGCCACAGTTTGGGCATACCCGTTCACTACCTAAATCCTTTTGGTAAATGGTATGTTTACAACCTGGACATTGTGAAAATAGCTCATCAGGAACTTCAGGTTTTGGCTGAGGTTCTTTCCAGGCTGACCTATTCGGATTGATCCGAATATATTTATCTTTTTTAGAAAATAATGCCATTACTAACTCCTTATAATATGCTACAGCATCTGTAGCATTACTATAAAAGCCTGAAACTGTGAGGATGATGTTCATACTTCCCTCACAAGTCCAGGCTTTTCATCATTCCTTATTATAATTTGGAAGGAATTGTTCCATCAAAAATGCAGTGTCATAATCACCAGCGATCACATGCGAATCTGAGATCAAATCCAACTGGAAACTACTATTGGTTGTGACACCATCGATTTCCAACTCATAAAGAGCTCGCTGCATTTTCATCAGTGCATCAAAGCGATTTTCCCCATGGACAATGATCTTAGCAATCATACTATCATAGTATGGTGGAATCGTATAACCAGGATACACAGCAGAATCCACACGCAGGCCAACCCCACCACTTGGAAGATAGAGATTAGTAATCTTACCTGGGCTTGGTGCAAAGTTAAAGGAAGGATTTTCCGCATTAATCCGGCATTCAATCGCATGGCCTTTAATGACAATATCCTCTTGAGTAACGGATAATTCTTGGCCAGCTGCGATTTTAATCTGTTCCTTAACGATATCAACTCCTGTTACAAATTCTGTGACAGGATGCTCTACTTGCACTCGAGTATTCATTTCCATAAAGTAGAACTCACCCTTGCCTTCATCATACAAGAATTCAATCGTTCCAGCATTCTCGTAACCAACTGACTCAGCTGCACGAACAGCTGCAGAACCAATACGATTACGAAGAGTTTTTCCGATAGCAATTGAAGGGGATTCTTCTAGAACTTTTTGATTGTTCCGTTGGAGAGAACAATCGCGTTCACCTAAGTGAATGACATGTCCATGCTGATCCGCTAAAATCTGTACTTCAATGTGGCGTGCCGGATAAATCACCCGCTCCATATACATGGCACCATTACCAAAAGCAGCTTGAGCTTCTGAGGAAGCAGATTCAAAAGCAGCAACCAAATCTTCTGGTTTTTCAACCTTCCGAATTCCTTTACCACCGCCTCCTGCAGATGCTTTCAACATCACAGGGTAACCAATGCGCTCTGCAATTTCGAGGGCTTCTTCAGCTGTATAAACTTCACCATCTGATCCAGGAATAACAGGTACTCCTGCTTTGATCATCTGTTTACGAGCATTAATCTTATCCCCCATCATATCCATGACTTTAGCAGAAGGGCCGATAAATTTAATACCAACTTCCTCACACATGGTTGCAAATTTTGAGTTTTCACTTAAAAATCCAAAACCAGGGTGAATAGCTTCTGCACCTGTTAAAACAGCTGCAGACAAGACAGCACTCATATTCAAATAAGATTCTGTTGATTTAGCTGGTCCAATACAGACTGCCTCATCCGCTAGTAAGGTATGCAAGGCTTCTTTATCAGCAGTAGAATACACCGCAACCGTCTCGATGCCAAGTTCACGAGCCGCACGAATAATGCGTACTGCAATCTCACCACGATTGGCGATTAAGATCTTACGAAACATAGATAGGCCTTTCTTAATTTCCAATTGCAAAAGTAAGTGTTCCTGAAGCTGCAAGCTTACCGTCTACCTCTGCTTTCGCTTCAACAACAGCAATTGTTCCACGACGTTTGACAAAAGTAGCTGTCATCACCAGTTGATCTCCTGGAACGACTTGTTTTTTAAACTTCACCTTGTCCATCCCTGCATAAAAGACTAATTTCCCTTTATTTTCAGGTTTTGACAACTCTAGTACACCTGCTGTTTGTGCCAAAGCTTCCATGATGAGAACACCTGGCATAACAGGATATTGTGGAAAATGTCCATTAAAAAACGGTTCATTAATTGTCACGTTTTTGATGGCAACAATCGTATCTTCGCTTGTTTCTAAAACGCGATCCACCAAAAGCATTGGGTAACGATGCGGCAAAGCCTCACGAATAGCATTAATATCAATTGTCATTTGATTCGAACCAATCCTTTTCCAAATTCAACCATTTCTTCATTCATTACCAAAATTTCAGTGACTACCCCATCTTTAGGTGCTGGGACTTCATTCATCACTTTCATGGCTTCGATAATCAAGAGTGTTTGACCCTTAGTGACCTTATCTCCTACAGATACAAAGGCCGGTTTATCCGGAGCTGGTGACAAGTAAGCCACCCCAACCAATGGACTTTCAACGACATCACCTTCGGCCTCTTGAGCTGGAGCAGCAACTGGTTCAGCTACTACAGCTGGAGTTGCTGGTGCTTCAACAACAGGGGCTACGACAGGAGTTTGAGGTGTTGCTACCACTTCAACTGCAGGAGCTACCGGTGTAGTCGCAACTGAAGTCGTTTGATTTTTACTCAAATTCAATTCTTCGCCATTATTTTTATATGAGAATTCACGCAAAGTTGATGCATCAAATTGAGCCAACAAATCTTTGATCTCAGAAATATTCATGAATTAACCCTCCCAACGTTTAAAGGCCAGAACAGCATTGTGTCCTCCAAAACCAAAGGTATTTGAGATAGCGTACTGAATATCCGCTTCTTGGCCTTCACCATAAACAACGTTTGCTTCGATATAGTCAGACAATTCTTTAGTACCAGCAGTTTTTGGTACAAAGCTGTGACGAATCGCTTCGATGGTAGCAATCGCTTCAACTGCACCAGCGGCACCAAGCAAGTGTCCTGTAAATGATTTAGTAGATGATACAGGAACTTCTTTACCAAGTACAGAAACAATAGCTCCGCTTTCACCTTTCTCATTGGCAGGTGTAGATGTACCATGAGCATTGACATAATCGACGTCTTCAGGCTTAATACCAGCTTCATTGATCGCTAATTTAATTGCTTTGGCCGCACCTGAACCATCTGGTGTCGGTGTTGTCATATGGTAGGCATCACAGTTTGAACCATAACCAACAATCTCAGCCAAAATGTTAGCACCACGTTTTTGGGCATGTTCCAAACTTTCGATGACAAGAACCCCTGCACCTTCCCCCATCACAAAACCATTACGGTCTTTGTCAAATGGAATAGATGAACGTTCTGGGTCTTCCGTTGTTGAAAGGGCCGTAAGGGCATTGAAACCACCGATACCAATCTTAGTAATCGAAGCTTCAGCACCACCTGCCAAAACAACATCATGCATACCAAATTTAATTTCACGGAAAGCTTCACCAATTGCATCATTGGCAGAAGCACAAGCAGTTGTCACGGATTTACATACCCCTTGAGCCCCAATCTTAAGTGCGATGTTTCCAGCACCCATGTTTGAAAGAGCTTTCGGAATAAACATGGGTTGGATTCTCTTCATCCCACGTTCATGCATCCGGATAATTTGGTCTTCCAATTCTTGCAAACCACCGATACCAGATGATACAATCACACCTACACGATCGCGGTCTTCTTCTTCCATATTCAAGCCTGAATTTTCAATAGCTTCCATCGCAGCATAGATTGCATACAATGAGTACGTATCCATACGATTTTGATCTTTTTTCACAAAATATTTATCGAATGGGAAATCTTGAATTTCACCAGCATTAAAGACTGGAATTTCGGAAGCATCAAATTTCGTAATGGGCTTGATTCCAATTTTTCCTTCATGAAGGCTATTCCAGAACTCCTCTGGTGTATTTCCGATTGGTGAGGTTACACCGTAACCTGTAACAACAACACGATTTGTAGACATATATATTCTCCTTTTGTCGGATGGATATTTAAGTAAGTGATTTTCGATCAGTGAGCATTCATTATTGCATAGTCATTCCGCCATCAATGGCAATTGTTTGACCTGTTAAATATTCTTGACCTGCCAAGAAAGCCGCAACTTCTGCCACTTCTTCAGCTTGACCAATTCGTTTCATTGGCACTTGAGCTAGCATGGCATCTTTCATTTTCTCTGGAATAGCGTCTGTCATATCCGATTCAATAAAACCAGGTGCAATGGCATTCACACGAACGCCACGGGCCGCAACTTCACGCGCTACTGATTTGGTAAAACCAATCAAACCAGCTTTTGAAGCCGCGTAGTTCGCTTGACCAATATTCCCCATTAGACCAACAACAGAGGACATGTTGATAATGGCACCTTGACGAGCCTTAGACATAGGTTTTAAGACAGCTTGTGTCATATTAAAGGCACCGGTCAAGTTGATTTTCAAGACCCGTTCAAAATCTTCTTCAGTCATTTTCAACATCAACTTGTCGTTTGTGATGCCAGCGTTATTGACCAAAACATCAACACTGCCAAGCTTTTCAATTGCTTCAGCCACCATACGTTGAGCATCTTCGCCATTAGAAATATCCCCAGAAATACCAACAACAGTTACACCATAATCTGCAAACTGTGCAAGCAAGTCCTCAGAGATTTCAGAACGTCCATTTAGGATAACGTTGGCACCAAGACTAGCAAATTTATGTGCCACAGCTAATCCAATTCCACGTGTTGAACCGGTTACAAAAACATTTTTATTCTTAAGTTCCATGTTTACCTCGTTTTAAGCATTAAGAAGGGCATCAAGACTAGCTTGGTCTTCAACATTTTGAATTGGTAGGGTTTTATCAATTTTCTTCAAGAAACCTGACAAGACTTTTCCTGGACCAATCTCAATCACTTCATCTACACCAAATTCTTGGATAGTGGCAATCGAATCATAAAAACGTACAGGTTCCATCACCTGACGGGCCAAAAGTGCTTTCACATCTTCTGACTTCATGATAGTAGCTTCTGTATTCCCAACTAAAGGAAGATCAAAATCATTAAATGATACTTTTTCTAATTCAGCCACCAATTTTTGACTAGCAGATTTCAGTAAGGCTGTGTGGAATGGACCTGACACATTCAAAGGGATCAAACGTTTGGCACCTGCTTCCCTCAATAGTTCTACAGCATAGTCCACAGCCGCAACCTCACCACCAATCACAATTTGTGCTGGTGTATTGTAGTTAGCTGGTGTCACTACACCCTTTTCAGATGCTTGTTGACAAATCTCTTCGATCAAACTTGGATCTGTATTCATAACAGCAACCATTTTCCCACTTCCAGCAGGAGCTGCTGTTTCCATGAATTCACCACGTTTCGCAACCAAAGCTACAGCATCTTCAAACGAAAGAGCTCCAGCCGCAACTAAGGCAGAATATTCCCCCAAAGAGAGGCCGGCAACAATATCAGGAGTGATACCATTTTCTGCTAAGAGACGATAAATGGCTACTGACGTTGTCAAAATAGCTGGTTGAGTATAGCGTGTCTGATTCAGTTTTTCTTCGTTAGAATCAATCAATTCACGCAAATCATAACCTAGAATACGACTAGCCGTATCAAATGTCTCTTTAACAACGGGATAAGCCGCATACAAATCGCTCGCCATGCCCAATTTCTGAGCCCCTTGACCAGCAAATAAGAACGCACGTTTTGTCACTATCCTAATCCTTTCAACGTTTTTAGACGTTTACATCTGCCCAACGAGCAGCCTCTCTTTGAATCACCTTGGCTGCACCATAATAGATATCTTCTAGAATTTCAGCACAAGTTTCTTCCTTGCTAACAAGACCAGCAATTTGACCTGCCATTACAGATCCATTGTCAACATCTCCATCAACAACGGCATTGCGAAGGGCACCTGCTCCTAATTCTTCAATTTCTTCTTGAGTCTTCTTACCTGCCAAGAAATCTCTTTCAGCTTGGTTATAGGCAGAAGCCAATTTATTCTTGATCGCACGAACAGGGTGTCCAACAACTGATGCTGAAACTACCGTATCAATATCTTTCGCTTTCAAGATTTTATTCTTAAAGTTCTGGTGAGCGTTAGATTCTTTAGCAACCACGAAACGAGTTCCCACCTGAACAGCTTCAGCGCCTAACATAAAGACAGCTGCAGCACCGGAACCATCAGCGACACCTCCAGCACCAATTACTGGAATAGAAACAGCTTCAACCACTTGACGAACCAAGGTCATGGTCGTCAATTTACCAATGTGACCTCCAGCTTCCATGCCTTCTGCAATCACCGCATCGGCACCCAATTTTTCCATCCGTTTTGCAAGGGCAACAGACGGAACCACTGGAATGACAGTGATCCCTGCTTCATGGAAACGATCCATGTATTTCCCAGGATTTCCAGCGCCAGTTGTAACAACTTTTACACCTTCTTCAATCACCAGGTCAACAATGTCATCTGCAAATGGGGACAAAAGCATGATATTTACACCAAAAGGCTTATCTGTAATAGACTTCACCTTATCAATGTTAGCCTTAACAACTTCTTTTGGAGCGTTTCCACCACCAATGATTCCAAGACCACCGGCATTTGATACCGCTCCAGCCAAGTCACCATCAGCTACCCAAGCCATCCCACCTTGGAAGATTGGATACTTAATATTCAATAGTTCAGTAATTCGTGTTTGCATAATTCCTACCTCATTTTTCGCTTAAGTAATAGTTTGAGTTTGTATGACTGTTTCTTTGAGCCTCAAACTATTACCTAAACAAGAGAGAATATCTTTCGATACTCTCATCTATCATTATTTTGTTTTTTCTTCTACGTAAGCGACAAGATCACCAACTGTAGACAATCCTTCTTCAGTTTCGATTTGGATATCAAATGCATCTTCAATTTCAGAGATTACTTGGAACAAATCCAAAGAATCTGCTTCTAAATCTTCGAAAGTAGATTCAAGAGTTACTTCTGATGGTTCTTTACCAAGTTCTTCAACGATAATTTCTTGTACTTTTTCAAATACTGCCATGATTGGCCTCCTTAAAAATAATAAATAAATTTTTAAAATGTGTTTCCACATGTTTAACTAGATTGTAACAAGAAGTGTGCCCCATGTCAAACCTCCACCGAATCCTGTTAGAAGGATCTTTTGACTTCCATCCATCTTGATTCGATGATTCTCGACACACTCCGATAATAGAATGGGGATACTAGCAGCACTAGTGTTCCCATATTCCATCATATTTGCTGGGATTTTCTCTCTAGAGACACCCAGTTTTTTTGACATCTTATCTAACATTCGGTCATTCGCCTGGTGTAACAGAAAATAGTCAATCTCTTCTGCTTCCATAGAGGCGTCTGCTATAATTTTTTGAATACTTTTCGTTACATCACGAATAGCAAAATCAAAAACTGCCCGTCCGTCCATTGTCAGATATTTTCGATCAGAAACTTCATCTGAATAAGGGGAAGACAGACCCAAATAGCAAGATTCCAAACTATTACCTCTACTCCCGTCCGTATACAGATTCTCAGCTAAAAATGTTTTTTGATCACTAACTTCAAGTAAGACACCCCCAGCTCCATCACCAAAAAGCACAGAGGTGGATCGATCCGACCAGTCCAAGACCTTTGAAAGCGTCTCGCTACCGATCACAATCCCTCTCTGATACATTCCAGATGAAATGTATTTTTCAGCTGTCGATAACGCAAATACAAATCCACTACAAGCCGCTGTCAGATCAAAGGCAAATGCTCGCGAGGCTCCAATATTGGCTTGGACTCGAGCAGCAGTAGAAGGCATTAAGCTATCTGGTGTAATCGTAGCAACAATGATGAAATCAAGATCTTCTGCGGATAATTTAGATTTTTCCAACAGTCTCTTAGCAACCTCTGTTGCAAGATCACTTGTCATTTCCGCTCTTGAAATATGACGACGAAGAATTCCTGTCCGACTGCTAATCCATTCATCACTAGTATCCATGATCTCAGCCAAATCATCATTTGATATGACTTGGTCAGGTGCATAATGAGCAACTTGACTTATTTTAGCAAAGACCATTATTTGATTTCCTCCAAGAAACGATACAAATTCTGTAACCCCTTTTGCATCACTTTCTTCTCTTCAGGACTCATATCTCCAATAATTTGGTTGACCATCCGTTTATGGAATTGCTGATGAAGACGATAAAGGAGACGACCATTTTTCGTTAAACTTAAGTGTACAACCCGGCGATCAACCTCTGATCTTCTTCTTTCGATATACCCTTTGCGTTCAAGATTATTCAAACTTGTCGTGACAGTCCCTAAAGTCACCATCAACTCCCGTGAAATATCACTCGGTGTTGCATTCGGTGTCGAACCAATCACATCAATCGTATGCATTTCCTTTATAGAAACATCTTTGAATCGACTTGCTCTTAGGCTCGACTCCTCAATAACCAAAACATTATTAAAGATGGATGTTAAATAATCGTTAACTAATTGGTAATTCAAAACTCCACCTCCTAAATTACTTTGACAGTCGAATTGTATCAAAAATGAAAATAATTTGCAAGCATTTTTTCAAAAAACACAGAAAAAATACAAATTTATTTTCCTTTAAATTGTGGACGTCGTTTTTCAGAGTAGGCAATAACCCCCTCCTTAAAATCTTCCGTAAAAGCTAGTTTCTTTTGCAATTCCAATTCAAGACCCGCATATTGATCCCAATCTTTCAGGAATGCTTCCCATACCATTTCTTTCATAGCAGCATAAGAATTTGAAGATCCTCTTCTTAATTTTTTAAGCAGTTGATCTACCGTCTTATCGAGTTTATCAGATTCACATACACGGTAAGCTAGGCCATAATCAAATGCCTTTTCAGCGTTCAGGGCTTCACCCGTCATTACTAAATGAGTAGCACGAGACATTCCAATAGATTTTCCTAATAAGAATAAACCACCTGCATCTGGTGCTAAACCAACCCCAACAAAAGCCTGAATGAATTTTGTCCGCTCACTAATAATACAAAAATCAACAGCTACTGCAATGTTTGCTGCTGCTCCTGCGACAGCTCCATCTGCCACCATGATAACTGGCTTAGGCAATTGTTTAATTTTCTTCGAAATAGTATTAACCAATTCCGCAATTAAGACAAGAGACTCGATGTCATTCGCATCAACTGCACGTTTCATTTCGCTCAAATCCCCACCAACTGAAAAGATTTTTCCTTCTGCTGACAGAATAATGAATTTAACTTCCTCATTGGTTTCTGCATCTTCCAAAGCAGCTAAAATTTCTTGACACATTGGAATGTTAAAACCATTTGATACCTCAGGACGATTTAAAGAAATCGTTGCTAGGTCATTTTCAACTGAATACAAAATTGTTTCAAACATCTCAGACTCCTTTTGTTTTAACATTAAATATTTTGATATTAAAACTTATGAATTATAACATATCATACCACAAAAAATAAAATTAGTAAAATATATCTATATGATGTAACAAAATTGTAAAGTTTGAATAGTTTCAACCTTTTGCCTCAGAAGTTACAAATACTATTTCCTATCAGGAAATAAATTGTATCAATAACTGAACTTTGGTATAATGTATTAATGAAAACTATTAAGGAGAAAACATGAAAGTAACAAAATTCGGTGGAAGTTCTCTAGCATCAGCTTCTCAATTAAAAAAAGTACTTGATATCATTAAAGATGATCCAGAAAGAAGGTTTGTAGTTGTATCGGCTCCAGGTAAACGCAATGCAGAAGATACAAAAGTAACAGATGCTCTGATTCGATATTATAAAGAATTTACTTCAGATAAGGATGTTACTCAAACACAACAGTGGATTATAGAGCGTTATCGTGCTATTACGGAAGAATTGGGTCTCAAAGAATCCATTATTCAAGAAATTGCTGAAGATATCTATGATTTGACAAATTTACCCAAAAAAGGAAACCCATTTACATACGATGCATTCCTAGCTGCTGGTGAAAATAACAATGCTAAACTCATTGCTGCTTATTTCAATCAAAATGGCTTAGAATCAAGATATATTCATCCAAAAGAAGCAGGAATTACCGTTACTGCAGAACCTTCCAACGCTCGGATTTTGCCATCTAGTTATGATAAAATTGAAGAACTAAAAGATTCAAGTGAAGTGATTGTCGTTCCAGGATTCTTTGGTGTTACCCAAGATGGGGACATTTGTACATTTTCTCGTGGTGGTTCTGATATTACAGGATCAATCATTGCTGCAGGTGTAAAAGCAGACTTATACGAAAACTTTACGGATGTCAATGGAATATTTGCTGCACACCCTGGTATTATTAAAAATCCCCACTCGATTCCTGAGTTAACCTACAAAGAG
The DNA here is from genome assembly GCF_000164675.2 of Streptococcus parasanguinis ATCC 15912. Classification (NCBI taxonomy): domain Bacteria; kingdom Bacillati; phylum Bacillota; class Bacilli; order Lactobacillales; family Streptococcaceae; genus Streptococcus; species Streptococcus parasanguinis. The sequence goes on along the minus strand of NC_015678.1, from coordinate 2,067,942 downwards.
ATGCGTGAATTAGCCTATGCTGGCTTTTCTGTCTTGCATGATGAGGCTCTCGTACCAGCATACAGAGGTAAAATTCCTCTAGTAATAAAAAATACAAACAATCCAAATCATCCTGGTACAAGAATTGTTTTAGAACATTCTAATGATCATGTAACTGTAGTAGGAATCGCAGGTGATTCAGGTTTTGTAAGTATCAATATGACCAAATACCTCATGAACCGTGAGGTTGGCTTTGGTCGTAAAGTTTTACAAGTACTAGAAGATCTTAATATTAGTTGGGAACACATGCCAACTGGTATCGATGACTTATCTATAATCTTACGTTCACGTGAACTCACTCCAATTAAAGAACAAGAAATTTTAAAACAATTAACTCAGAAACTTGAAGTTGACACAGCTGAGATTGAACATGATCTTTCAATCATTATGATTGTTGGTGAAAAAATGAAAAGTCAAGTTGGGGTTACGGCAACTGCAGCCAAAGCACTATCAGAAAATGAAGTTAATATTCAAATGATTTCACAAGGTTCTAGTGAAGTTTCCATTATGTTCGTTGTAAGTAAAAACCAAGAAGAAAAAGCCATTAAAGCTTTATATAATGCATTTTTCTCAAATAACTAATAAATAGATAAATGTTCCGTTACTTAACAGGTACTTCGGATTGAAGAAAAAATCAATTTTGATTACTTTCTTCAATCTTTTTTTTACCAGAGAAAGCAAAAAACTCTTAAAAATAGTACTATATCAGCATTCCTAAGAGTTTCCATTATATGGTAAGCAACCTCAAAATAGAAATTTTCTATTGTTTATTGGGATTGTATACATTCTGAAGCTCCAATTGCCTAATAGAGCTTTTTCTAAAAAATAAAAGAGGTCAATAATTGACCTCTTTGAATATACTCCGCCAGTAGGACTCGAACCTACGACATCATGATTAACAGTCATGCGCTACTACCAACTGAGCTATGGCGGAATCAAGCTAAGCGACTTCCTTATCTCACAGGGGGCAACCCCCAACTACTTCCGGCGTTCTAGGGCTTAACTGCTGTGTTCGGCATGGGTACAGGTGTATCTCCTAGGCTATCGTCACTTAACTCTGAATGTTTAAACATTCAAAATTGAATATCTATATTCTAACAAACTAAACCTAACTTTGTCAATATCTTCTGACTCTTTGGATAAGTCCTCGAGCTATTAGTATTAGTCCGCTCCATTGCTCACACAACTTCCACTCCTAACCTATCTACCTGATCTTCTCTCAGGGCTCTTACTAACATATAGTTATGGGAAATCTCATCTTGAGGTGGGTTTCACACTTAGATGCTTTCAGCGTTTATCCCTTCCCTACATAGCTACCCAGCGATGCCTCTGGCGAGACAACTGGTACACCAGCGGTAAGTCCACTCTGGTCCTCTCGTACTAGGAGCAGATCCTCTCAAATTTCCTACGCCCGCGACGGATAGGGACCGAACTGTCTCACGACGTTCTGAACCCAGCTCGCGTGCCGCTTTAATGGGCGAACAGCCCAACCCTTGGGACCGACTACAGCCCCAGGATGCGACGAGCCGACATCGAGGTGCCAAACCTCCCCGTCGATGTGAACTCTTGGGGGAGATAAGCCTGTTATCCCCAGGGTAGCTTTTATCCGTTGAGCGATGGCCCTTCCATACGGAACCACCGGATCACTAAGCCCGACTTTCGTCCCTGCTCGAGTTGTAGCTCTCGCAGTCAAGCTCCCTTATACCTTTACACTCTGCGAATGATTTCCAACCATTCTGAGGGAACCTTTGGGCGCCTCCGTTACCTTTTAGGAGGCGACCGCCCCAGTCAAACTGCCCGTCAGACACTGTCTCCGTAGATGATAAACCTACCGGGTTAGAGTGGCCATAACACAAGGGTAGTATCCCAACAACGCCTCCATCGAAACTGGCGTCCCGATCTCTATGGCTCCTACCTATCCTGTACATGTGGCACAGACACTCAATATCAAACTGCAGTAAAGCTCCATGGGGTCTTTCCGTCCTGTCGCGGGTAACCTGCATCTTCACAGGTACTAAAATTTCACCGAGTCTCTCGTTGAGACAGTGCCCAAATCATTACGCCTTTCGTGCGGGTCGGAACTTACCCGACAAGGAATTTCGCTACCTTAGGACCGTTATAGTTACGGCCGCCGTTTACTGGGGCTTCAATTCATACCTTCGCTTACGCTAAGCACTCCTCTTAACCTTCCAGCACCGGGCAGGCGTCACCCCCTATACATCATCTTACGATTTAGCAGAGAGCTGTGTTTTTGATAAACAGTTGCTTGGGCCTATTCACTGCGGCTGACTCAAAGCCAGCACCCCTTCTCCCGAAGTTACGGGGTCATTTTGCCGAGTTCCTTAACGAGAGTTCTCTCGCTCACCTGAGGCTACTCGCCTCGACTACCTGTGTCGGTTTGCGGTACGGGTAGAGTATGATTAACGCTAGAAGCTTTTCTTGGCAGTGTGACGTCACTAACTTCGCTACTAATCTTCGCTCCCCATCACAGCTCAATGTTACAGAATTAAGCATTTAACTCAATTCACACCTCACTGCTTAGACGTGCACTTCCAGTCGCACGCTTTAGTTAGCCTACTGCGTCCCTCCTTCACTACATACTCTAGTACAGGAATATCAACCTGTTGTCCATCGGATACACCTTTCGGTCTCTCCTTAGGTCCCGACTAACCCAGGGCGGACGAGCCTTCCCCTGGAAACCTTAGTCTTACGGTGGACAGGATTCTCACCTGTCTTTCGCTACTCATACCGGCATTCTCACTTCTATGCGTTCCAGCGCTCCTCACGGTACACCTTCTCCACACATAGAACGCTCTCCTACCATACCTATAAAGGTATCCACAGCTTCGGTAAATTGTTTTAGCCCCGGTACATTTTCGGCGCAGGGTCACTCGACTAGTGAGCTATTACGCACTCTTTGAATGAATAGCTGCTTCTAAGCTAACATCCTAGTTGTCTGTGCAACCCCACATCCTTTTCCACTTAACAATTATTTTGGGACCTTAGCTGGTGGTCTGGGCTGTTTCCCTTTCGACTACGGATCTTAGCACTCGCAGTCTGACTGCCGACCATAATTCTTTGGCATTCGGAGTTTATCTGAGATTGGTAATCCGGGATGGACCCCTCACCCAAACAGTGCTCTACCTCCAAGAATCTTAATGTCGACGCTAGCCCTAAAGCTATTTCGGAGAGAACCAGCTATCTCCAAGTTCGTTTGGAATTTCTCCGCTACCCACAAGTCATCCAAGCACTTTTCAACGTGCCCTGGTTCGGTCCTCCAGTGAGTTTTACCTCACCTTCAACCTGCTCATGGGTAGGTCACATGGTTTCGGGTCTACGACATAATACTATTGCGCCCTATTCAGACTCGGTTTCCCTACGGCTCCGTCTCTTCAACTTAACCTCGCATCATATCGTAACTCGCCGGTTCATTCTACAAAAGGCACGCTCTCACCCATTAACGGGCTCGAACTTGTTGTAGGCACACGGTTTCAGGTTCTATTTCACTCCCCTCCCGGGGTGCTTTTCACCTTTCCCTCACGGTACTGGTTCACTATCGGTCACTAGAGAGTATTTAGGGTTGGGAGATGGTCCTCCCAGATTCCGACGGGATTTCTCGTGTCCCGCCGTACTCAGGATACTGCTAGGTATAAAGACTATTTCGATTACGAGGCTCTTACTCTCTTTGGCTGACCTTCCCATGTCATTCTTCTATACTCTTTATGTCCACATTGCAGTCCTACAACCCCGAAGAGTAAACTCTTCGGTTTGCCCTCCTGCCGTTTCGCTCGCCGCTACTCAGGCAATCGCTTTTGCTTTCTCTTCCTGCAGCTACTTAGATGTTTCAGTTCACTGCGTCTTCCTCTACCTATCCTTAACAGATAGGAGTACTAGCCATTAGCTAGTGGGTTCCCCCATTCGGACATCTCTGGATCATCGCTTACTTACAGCTCCCCAAAGCATTTCGTCGTTTGTCACGTCCTTCTTCGGCTTCTAGTGCCAAGGCATCCACCGTGCGCCCTTATTAACTTAACCTTATTTTTGGTCTTGCGACCTAAACTCTTTAAATATTTACAGCGTTTCGGTTTATTTTCTTGTTACTATTTGATATAGATATTCAATTTTCAATGTTCAAGCTTAACACCCTTACAGTGTTAATGGAGCCTAGCGGGATCGAACCGCTGACCTCCTGCGTGCAAAGCAGGCGCTCTCCCAGCTGAGCTAAGGCCCCACAAGACCTCTCAAAACTAAACAAGACCAACGTACAGGGTTCCTTTTCCTTAGAAAGGAGGTGATCCAGCCGCACCTTCCGATACGGCTACCTTGTTACGACTTCACCCCAATCATCTATCCCACCTTAGGCGGCTGGCTCCAAAAGGTTACCTCACCGACTTCGGGTGTTACAAACTCTCGTGGTGTGACGGGCGGTGTGTACAAGGCCCGGGAACGTATTCACCGCGGCGTGCTGATCCGCGATTACTAGCGATTCCGACTTCATGTAGGCGAGTTGCAGCCTACAATCCGAACTGAGACTGGCTTTAAGAGATTAGCTTGCCGTCACCGACTCGCGACTCGTTGTACCAGCCATTGTAGCACGTGTGTAGCCCAGGTCATAAGGGGCATGATGATTTGACGTCATCCCCACCTTCCTCCGGTTTATTACCGGCAGTCTCGCTAGAGTGCCCAACTAAATGATGGCAACTAACAATAGGGGTTGCGCTCGTTGCGGGACTTAACCCAACATCTCACGACACGAGCTGACGACAACCATGCACCACCTGTCACCTCTGTCCCGAAGGAAAGCTCTATCTCTAGAGCGGTCAGAGGGATGTCAAGACCTGGTAAGGTTCTTCGCGTTGCTTCGAATTAAACCACATGCTCCACCGCTTGTGCGGGCCCCCGTCAATTCCTTTGAGTTTCAACCTTGCGGTCGTACTCCCCAGGCGGAGTGCTTAATGCGTTAGCTGCGGCACTGAGTCCCGGAAAGGACCCAACACCTAGCACTCATCGTTTACGGCGTGGACTACCAGGGTATCTAATCCTGTTTGCTCCCCACGCTTTCGAGCCTCAGCGTCAGTTACAGACCAGAGAGCCGCTTTCGCCACCGGTGTTCCTCCATATATCTACGCATTTCACCGCTACACATGGAATTCCACTCTCCCCTTCTGCACTCAAGTTAAACAGTTTCCAAAGCGTACTATGGTTAAGCCACAGCCTTTAACTTCAGACTTATCTAACCGCCTGCGCTCGCTTTACGCCCAATAAATCCGGATAACGCTCGGGACCTACGTATTACCGCGGCTGCTGGCACGTAGTTAGCCGTCCCTTTCTGGTAAGTTACCGTCACAGTGTGAACTTTCCACTCTCACACTCGTTCTTCTCTTACAACAGAGCTTTACGATCCGAAAACCTTCTTCACTCACGCGGCGTTGCTCGGTCAGACTTCCGTCCATTGCCGAAGATTCCCTACTGCTGCCTCCCGTAGGAGTCTGGGCCGTGTCTCAGTCCCAGTGTGGCCGATCACCCTCTCAGGTCGGCTATGTATCGTCGCCTTGGTGAGCCGTTACCTCACCAACTAGCTAATACAACGCAGGTCCATCTCTTAGTGATGCATTTGCACCTTTCAAGTCAACATCATGCAATGTCGACTTTTATGCGGTATTAGCTATCGTTTCCAATAGTTATCCCCCGCTAAGAGGCAGGTTACCTACGCGTTACTCACCCGTTCGCAACTCCTCCGCTCGGTGCAAGCACCAAGCTTCAGCGTTCTACTTGCATGTATTAGGCACGCCGCCAGCGTTCATCCTGAGCCAGGATCAAACTCTCATTAAAATAATTGTTTGTCTTAAACTCATTCTGTCACTGACAGATTTATTGTTTTTTTATTGTTCAGTTACTACAACTTCAGTTGTAGTGCCCTGCACATTGGTTCGTCTTGTTCAGTTTTCAAAGGTCTTTGTCGCTCTCTCGCGACAACTATATTAGTTTATCATGATCTCTCCTTACTGTCAACACTTTTTTAAAAAAATTTTACTTTTTTTAAGATTTTTTTTAAAAAATCGAAAAAAAGCCTACAATAAAGGCTTTTCATGCTTTAGAAAAATTACTTCTTTACAATTTTATTCTTTTATTAGATATAGTAAAAAACTCTGGCTTAATAATTCCTATAGCGGGGAAAACTATTCTATAGATTTTAGAACATTTTACTTATAAACAAATACTCCTATAATAACTATAATGAAAAGCGACGAAACTACCGTTAGGAGGAACCTATGGGACTCATTAAGGATACCTCAGAATTATTCGGAATTAAAGACCCTAATATCATTATTTCATTCGTTTTGAAAATGATATTCATCCTGAGATTCAAGTAAAATTCGATTATCCTGTACCATTATCCCCCATTGCCAAGGAAAGATTATTAAATAAGACTTTCAAAAACCTTCTAAACTTCCTCTTCTTGAACAAGCTGGAACTTCAACACTACTACGTCTAAAGAAACATTGTTTCCCGTGTAAAAGCTGTAGGAGTGTCATGATTGCCGAAACATCATTTATTAAGAATATATGTTATATCTCAACCCTTGTCCGAAAAAAATTACACACCCCCTAACTCAGAAGGAACCTCTAATGGATATTGATTGAAAACTTCATGTGTTAACCTATACTGTCTATCGTAAGCATTACCAATTTACTTTCAAGAAACATTATGACCAACTCTCAAAGATTATGTCCTGGAAGGAGTTTGGTTTTAAGAAAGGTGACTTAGTTTTTGTGACACAAAACTATGAGTCCAGCGAACTCATTATCCTCCTCGATAAAGGTCTCCAAATTACTATACAAAACTACTTTTTTTGTATTCATTGAAAGCTCGGCAAAAGGTCCAATTTATCGCGATGGATATATCAGAACCTATATTCCATTGGCTCGAAAACGCTTTTTAAACGCTAAAATCGTTCTTGATCGTTTCCACATTTCCCATCACCTTGGACGCGTGTTTTTAAAGACAAGATTTCGATTATGAACCAATTTGATAAGAAGTCACTACCCTATCGTGCCTTAAATATTCACTGGCAAATCTTTCAAAAAGAAATCCGTAAGTTATCTCTCAACTCTTTTCATTCAATGACTTTCCGTCAAACCTTGATTACCGATGAAGTCGTTGAGAAGACACTAGTCTTTTCAGGAGAAGAGAGTAGATGCGTTCTTTGAGCTGTTAGAGGAACGGTCCATCACCATTTAGGACTTTCCTTAGACACATCATAAATACGCTAGAAACAGACGATTCAAACGAGAAACTCAAAACGACTAATAAGTTGATCAAAGACATCAAACCTATAGGATTTGATTTTAGAAACTCTATCAACTTTAGGAAGCGTGTTTTCATCGCTCTAAACATATAAAAAAGGAAGACCTATCTGGTCCTCTCTAGAAGTTTCGTCATCCACTACAGTTGACAAAAAGGCATAAAGAAAATAGAGAGGAAAGCCTCTCTATTTATATTCTTGTCTGTATTTGTTTTCTTCAGCTTTGTTAGCCCATACATAATGACCTGGTTTAATTTCAACCATTTGTGGTTTATCTTCAGAATAATCATGTTGTTCCGGATCATAAATTTTTAGAACTTTTTTACGTTCTAGAATTGGATCTGGAATTGGGACCGCTGAAAGTAGGGATTGAGTATATGGATGGATTGGGTGGTTAAATAGCTCTTCAGTTTCTGCTACTTCTACAATAACCCCTTTATAGATAACTGCAATACGGTCAGAAATGAAGCGCACAACTGACAAGTCATGGGCGATAAAGAGGTAGGTCAAGCCTAATTCTCTTTGGAATTTTTTCAAAAGGTTCAAGACCTGCGCACGTACTGAAACGTCAAGGGCTGAGATTGGTTCATCCGCAATGACAAATTCTGGTTCCATAACAAGTGCACGGGCAATACCGATCCGTTGACGTTGTCCACCTGAGAATTCATGAGGGTAACGTGTCAAATGTTCTGCAAGAAGCCCAACTTCATGCATAATATTTTTTACTTTTTCCTGACGTTCTTCTTCACTGTTAAACAAATGGTGATTGATCAAACCTTCAGAGATAATATAATCAACTGTTGCACGTTCATTCAGACTTGCTGCTGGGTCTTGGAAGATCATTTGAATTTTACGGATCAACTCTGATTTTTCACTATGAGAGTTTTTTCCGTTGATCTTGCGACCATCATAAATAATTTCTCCAGCACTTGTATCATTCAAACCGATGATCGCACGTCCAATTGTTGTCTTCCCACTTCCTGATTCACCAACAAGAGAGAAAGTTTCTCCCTTATTAATGAAGAAGTTGGCGTTTTTAACAGCAACGAATTTTTTACTTCCTTCACCGAAGGAAATTTCTAAATCTTTAATTTCAACTAATTTTTCAGTCATTTCCTTCCTCCTATTCTGTCATGTGAGTGAAGCCCATTTTTGAGCCAATCTTTTCGTGAAGGTTTTCGATTACTTCTGGTTTATGAACTGTTGGTGCATCTGGATGGAGCAACCATGTCTTAGCCCAGTGAGTATCGGTCACTTTGAAAGCCGGTGCCTCTTCTTCAAAATCAATCTGCATTGCATAGTCTGAACGAAGTGCGAAGGCATCTCCTTTGATTGGAGCATACAATGATGGCGGAGTCCCTGGAATAGAGTAAAGATCACCATCTGAGGTTGACAATTGAGGCAAGCTTGAAAGCAAGCTCCATGTGTATGGATGTTTTGGATCGTAGAAAATTTCTTCTACCTTACCAAACTCAACAATTTCTCCAGCATACATAACGGCTACTTTATCTGCAATACTTGCAACCACACCTAAGTCGTGGGTGATAAAGATAACTGTAAATTGGTATTCTTTTTGAAGGGATTTCAACAAATCAATGATTTGCGCTTGAATGGTTACATCAAGGGCTGTTGTTGGTTCGTCACAGATTAAGATATCTGGGCGGCAGGCCAAGGCGATGGCAATAACGATCCGTTGACGCATCCCACCTGAATATTGGAATGGATACTCATCAAAACGACGTTCAGCATCTGGAATTCCAACTTTTTCCATATAGTCCAAAGCCATTTCTCTGGCTTCTTTAGCTGTTTTCCCTTGGTGTTTGATAATGACTTCGGTAATTTGTGAGCCAATTGTATTGATTGGATCCAAACTTGTCATTGGGTCTTGGAAAATTGTAGCGATCTTAGATCCACGAATATTTTCCCAATCTTTATTCGATTTCAAATCTGTCAATTCTTGACCACGATATTTAATCGAACCTTGGGCAATACGGCCGTTATCTTCTAACATTCCGGTGAACGTTTTTGTCAAAACTGATTTCCCTGAACCTGACTCACCAACTAAGGCAAGAACTTCACCTTCGACTAGCTCAAGCGATACGCCACGAATAGCTGTCAGTACGCGATCGCGCACGTCAAATTCCACTACGATATCTTGAGCAGATAAAATAATATTGTTATTTGATGTCATATCTACTCCTCCTATCTATGTGTACGTGGGTCGCTAGCATCGGCCAAGTTTTGTCCGACGATAAAGAATGACAAGGATACTAAAATCAAAACAGTAAGCGGAATCCAGAATAGGTAAGCATTTGTAGTTACGTTTTGAGAATAGTCAGAAATCAACCGGCCCAAACTTGGAACTGTGATTGGAAGACCAAGTCCGAAGAAGGAAAGGAAGGCTTCGTAAGAAATAAAGCTTGGAAGCAACTGTGATGTTTGTGTCACGATAACAGATACCAATTGAGGTAAAATATTTTTCGTAACAATTTTCATTGTTGGTGTTCCTAATGTTCGGCTGGCAAGGTTGTACTCCAAATCACGGTAACGCATGATTTGGACACGAATGGTATAAGCAATTCCGATCCATCCAGTTAAGGACATGGCAAGAATCAAGTTCCAGAATCCAGATCCCATTGAGTAAGTCAAGACGATAACGATCAACATAAATGGAATGTTTGAAATAACGTTATAAACTTCCATCATGATACGGTCGATAGATTTTGAGATCCCCCAAATTCCACCAACGATAACTCCGACTACCACGTTAATAACAGTGGCGATGAAGGAAATGATAATGGAATTTCGAGCACCAAACCAAACTCCATCAAAGAGGGATTTACCGTTATTATCTGTACCAAATAGTGCTTTCCCACTTGGTGGATTCAAACGTGCTGAAAAGTCATTTACCTTACTTACGTCGTTGTAATCAAAATTTGAAAACATAGGATAGACAAAACTCATCAAGAGAATCCCAACCAAAATAGCAAGCATAATGATAGTGGTTCTTTTTTTCAAGAATTGTCTGAATACAGATTTCCAGTATGAATACGCTGGAGCATCGATTACTTCAGAGGCAAAGTCATCGCGTTTTACAAACTGAAATTTATTTTTATCGATTGTAGCCATTATTTGCCTCCTTTCGTATTCGTTAATTTAATCCGTGGATCAAGCACTGTCATCAAGATATCACCTAACATGGCAGCAAAGATACCAAGTGATGTGAAGATGAAGACAAGTCCGATGACCATGGTGTTGTTTGATGCTTTAATAGAGTCAATCAACATTTTACCCATACCTGGGAAAGCGAAGACTGTTTCAGTAAGTGTCGCACCTGAGATAACTCCAATAATAGAACCTGGAATACCAGATACCAATGGAACCATCGCATTTTTGAAGATGTGTTTTCTTGAGATCTCACGTTCTGACAATCCTTTTGAACGAGCAAAACGGACGAAATCTTGCGAGTGGATATCGATCATGTAACGACGAATCCAAACTGCGATAAATGGCGCACTCAACAAACCAAGAATCAGAGACGGCAATACATATGAACGCCAATCCTGTGCTCCAAGAACTGGGAATGAGTCTGGAAGTCCAAAGAATGAACCTGCTAGACGCACAATGTAAACAAGGGCAATAGTTGGAAGGGACATCATAAATGTCAAGGTCGCTGTTGAAATGCTATCAAACCATGAGTTCTTGAAGAGAGCCATGTAAGATCCTAATGGGATCGCAATCAAGTAAGCAATCGCAATACCAATCAAACCAATGATTGAAGAAGATGCAATCATGGATGGATTTTCATAGTTGCTCAACGTTGCTGTATAAGCGTCACCTTTACCAAATCGACTGATGTCTTGTGAGTCTGCCTTACTTGGTGATTTGTAAGTACGTGAGTAGATATCGATGGAAGATGTCTTTTTACCTGTTGGGAAGTTCACTTCACTCTTCTTAGTTGTTCCTTGTCCTTGGGTAATCACTTGAAGAACAGGGGTATTTGAATAAGTTGGATATGAATTTCCAAGGTTTAAGGTTACAAAGTTTTGGTGTACATATGGGAATTGACCATTAAAGTACAAGAGGTATTTGTGTTTCGTACCAGAACCTACAACTGACCAACCAATAGATGGATCATTTTCAATACGGATATAGCGTTTGAGATTTGGATTCGAGGCATCTTTCACCCAACCTGGATGATCAAACTGAATCAAATTCGCATAGAAGCTAATGACACGTTCAAAAACCGGAATTTCACGCACCGCATAGAAAGACTTACTTTCCGGGAAACGTTTCAACTGCCAACCATGACCTAATTTTTCAATATATTTTTTGTAGATCTTTTCATTGGCATTTGTCGCATCAACCGTTACGGAAGAATCTTCTTTACTTGCTTTTTGTTGCAAGCTCTTTGAATCCATGTATTCCAAATAACCCATGCGATCGTAGACTGTATTTTCGTAGTTGATCTTCGAATCCTTTGTCTTCGCTACTTTATTGTAGTTGGGGTCATTTTTAAAGATGAGATTTCTCGGTGTTAGCGTATAGATAATCATGTAGGTTAATGTCGTGACGAGAAAGATCGACACTAACGAACGCAAAATACGCATAAAAACATATTTTTTCATATTTCATTCCTTTAATGTCCAAAAGAACTTTCTCCCCTAGAAGAGAAAGTTCTAATGAAAAGCAATAATTTAATTATTTAACGTGTTTTTCAAGATCTTGTTGAGCTTTTTTGTTTGACTCAGCTTTTTCTTTTTGCCATTTTTCACGTGCTTGTTCGTATTGTTTCTTAGTAACTGGCTCATCTTGAACTTCAACGTATTTCAAGTATGTTGAACCTTTGTTACCTGTTTGTGATGATGGTTCAGAGAATGGAACTACCTTAGAAACAACTGTTGCAGCACCTGTACTTGACATCGTTGGAATAACAATCGCACTATCTGTCAACCAAGCTTGAGCTGCTGCGTATTTTTCATAACGTTTCACAACATCTTGTGTTTCGTTGTTTGCATCGTCAAGAAGTTTTGCAAACTCATCCAAACCGACTGCTTTTGCTGATGGGTTATCTACACCACCTGCAAAACCAAGGTAAACTTTTGTTTGGTCCTCAGAAGCTGGTTGAAGAGTATCAAGGTAAGTTGATGGATCATCATAGTCTGGGTTCCATCCGACCATTCCTTGAAGATCCCAGTCTGCGTCTGCAGCTGATGGCACATTCAAAGTAATATTCAACACTTCGTCTGAGTCCATCATTTGAAGATCAAGAACGACATTGTCTTTACCAAGAGTATCTTCCACAGTTTGTTTCAGAGATTGCATCCGTGAAACAAAGTTTGTAGAATTTTGTGCTACCGGTACATCAATATGAATTGGGAATTGAACACCATCTTTTTGAAGTTCAGCTTTGGCTTTTTCAAGTTGCGCTTTAGCTTTATCCTTGTTATAAAGACCATCTTGACCATCAGCAAGGTTCACACCTTTCCATTGGTCTCCATAAGTAGTCAATTTATCTGCTACGACATCCCCAAAATCTTTTCCATCTACTTGGACAAAGGCTGGTGCTGTGTAGGTATTACGGATAGCTGGTTTAGCAAATTCTTTACCATTGACTTGTGCTGAGTAGTTTTCACGGTTCAAGGCAAAAGTGATGGCCTGACGGAAATCTTTGTTCAAAATTGCTTTCTTAGTAGCAGTTTTTTCAGCATCTGATTTTTTAGCAGTGTGTTTGTAAGATTGACGATCAAGGTTAAAGCCAAGAACTGCTACACCTGATCCTGCTGGTGTAGTAAAGATATCGTCTTTATATTTTTTCTCTACAGTTGCAAAGTTTGAACTTGCAGGGAAAAGGCGAGCTTTTGTATAAGCACCATCAGAGAAACCACGCGCCAATGAATCTTGGTCTGATCCATCGTAATAAGTATATTTTACTTCTTTCAGGTGAACGTTTTTCTTATCCCAGTAGTTGTCATTCTTTTCAAATACAACAGATGATTTTGAAGTGATTGATTTAAGAAGGAAAGGTCCGTTTGCAAGGATTGACTTCACATCGTTTGGTTGACCAAAATCATCTCCCTTACTCTTCAAGAACTCTGTGCTTATTGGGAACAAAATTCCGTTAGTCGTTTTAGAGTTCCAGAAAGTTTCAGGTTTGTTCAATGTATATTGAAGTGTGTAATCATCAACCGCTTTGACACCAACTTGACTGAAGTCTGTGATTTTTCCTTGGACATAATCATCCAATCCTTTGACAGAACCTTGAACGAGTGGAAGAGTTTCCGATTTTTTATCAGCAGCGTGTTTCAAACCAGTCACGAAGTCTTTGGCAGTCACTTCGCCATGTTCTTCACCATCCGCATCATACCATTTGACACCTTTACGAATCTTGTAGGTATAAGTCAAACCGTCTTTAGAAACAGACCAGTCTTCCGCAAGTGAAGGTACAAGGTTACCGTATTTATCATTTTCTAACAAACCATCTACCACATTTGTAGTGATGTCATGGGTAGCAGCTTTAGAAGAAATTGTATAGTCCAAAGTTGTTGGATCTGAAGTGTAGACATAACCATAGTTTTTGTCTTCGCCTGAGCTTGCTTTGCTAGTATTTGAACTAGAACATGCAGCTAACAATCCAGCTGCAAGGAGTGTTACTCCGGCAACTGCGAATACTTTACCTTTTTTCATAGGAATTCTCCAATAGTTTTTTTAGATTTGTTTAAGATTATATCACAACTAGAAAAAAAAGTAAACTAAATTTTCTGAATATTTGCGTCATCACCATTCAAAAACCTTGATACGACTGACTTTTTAGCTTGATGATGATTTTCCAATTTTCTATTCAGATTTTGTATGATACAATAGAGAAGACTAAATAATGAGGAAATTACCGTGAAAAAATTCTTTCTTTCTTTTTTAACCTTCATCCTACTTTTATGCAGTCTACCACCTCAAAGGATTTTTGCGAATGAGCCGGATCTTCCTGTTCAAAGTGCCATCGCTGTCGAAGCAGACACTGGTAAGATCTTGTATGAAAAAGATTCGGATAAAAAGCGAGAAGTTGGAGGATTGTCTACACTGCTGACCACTTATCTAATTTTCGAAGCCATTCATGACAAAAAACTTTCGTTAAAAGACCCAATCAAATTATCCGAGGAGGCATTGGCCTTAAATGATATTAAAGGTGCTGGAACTCTTCCCATTGAGGCAAACCAATATACGGTTGATCAGTTATTGATTGCTCTTTTAGTTGGAAATTCTAGCACTGCCGCCTTCGCCTTAGCTGAGAAAGTGGGTGGCTCCGAAAAAAGCTTCGTTGAAAAAATGAAGCAAAAACTTGCTGAATGGGGCATTCAATCTCCTCATTTAATTAATGCTACCGGATTAAATACTCAAACCATCAGCGGAGATCCTGACGGGAAAGAAGACGAAAATCAATTGAGTGCTTATGATATTGCTGTTATTGCCAAGCACTTACTCCAGGATTTTCCTGAAGTGACCAAATATACTTCAAAACCCACTGCTCTTTTTTCAAACACGCAGATTGAAAACCCCAACCTAATGCTAGAAGGGATGCCGAATTACCGTTCTGGAGTCGACGGCCTTCGAGTCAGCAACTCCACCAAAGGAGGAATTACCTTTGCTGCATCAACGACGCAAAATGGTATCCACATGATCACAGTTGTCTTAGGAGTTGAAGCAGTTGACGGTGATCCTTATGCACGCTTTGTAGCAACTTCATCACTGATGAATTACGTGGTACGAACCTTTGTTTCTTCCATTGTCGTAAAGAGAGGAGATACCTATGGAAAAAGTAAGGTCGCCATTACGGATGGGAAGTTTGAGTCCGTTTCGGCTGTTGCCAAAAAAGACTTCTATGTCGTGGTAAAACAAGGCAATCAAACTGAACCTAAGATCCAATTCAAAAGTAGTCAAAACCAATTCAAAGCCCCTGTAAAATCTGGAGATGATGTTGGAATTCTCCAATACTCAGATCCAAATAAAATCGGGCGAGGCTACTTAGAAGATCAAGAGCCGACAGTCGATATGGTAGCAGGAAAAACCGTTGAGAAAAGCTTTTTCTTAAAGGTTTGGTGGAATCAATTCGTCCGTTATGTCAACGAAAAATTATAAGCAAAAAATCACAATGGAGTCAAATCCATTGTGATTTTTGATTGATGAAAATGAATTATCCTACAGATCCTTCCATTTCGTAACTAATAAGTCGGTTTAACTCAACGGCATATTCCATTGGAAGTTCTTTTGTAAAGGGCTCTACAAATCCCATGACAATCATTTCTGTCGCTTCTGACTCAGACAGTCCACGACTCATCAAATAATAAAGCTGTTCTTCTGAAATTTTTGAAACCTTTGCTTCGTGCTCCAAAGCAACTTGTGAATTGTGAATTTCATTAAAAGGAATCGTATCTGATGCTGACAAATCATCCATAATAATGGTATCGCACTCAATATGAGAAACAGATTTTTTAGAATCCTTGTTAAATGTAACTTGTCCACGGTAGTCTACCTTTCCGCCACCTTTCGCAATAGATTTTGATACGATAGACGAGCTGGTATGAGGGGCATTGTGGATCATCTTAGCACCTGTATCTTGGTGTTGACCTGCATTAGCGAAGGCAATGGACAACATGGTCCCGCGCGCTCCTTCTCCATCTAGATAAACAGATGGGTACTTCATGGTTGTCTTGGCTCCTAAGTTCCCGTCGATCCACTCAACTGTAGCATCTTTTTGGGCTTTGGCCCGCTTGGTGACCAAGTTGTAGACATTGTCAGACCAGTTTTGGATAGTCGTGTAGCGCATATAAGCACCATCCAAGGCAAAGATCTCAACAATCGCTGCATGGAGGCTATTGCTTGAGTAGGTCGGCGCTGTACAGCCTTCTACATAGTGGACACTTGCTCCCTCATCCACGATAATCAACGTGCGCTCAAACTGACCTGTATTTTCATTGTTGATACGGAAGTAAGTTTGAAGGGGAACGTCTACTTTTACGCCTTTTGGTACATAAATGAAGGTTCCACCAGACCAGACTGCTGAGTTGAGGGCAGCCAATTTGTTATCCGTTGGCGGTACCAACTTCGCAAAATACTGTTTGAAAAGATCTGGATATTCTTTTAAGGCAGAATCGGTATCAGTAAAGATAATCCCTAACTTTTCAAACTCTTCTTTCATATTGTGGTAAACCACTTCTGATTCATACTGAGCAGAAGCACCTGCTAGGTAAGCACGTTCCGCTTCAGGAATCCCGATACGCTCAAAGGTTTCCTTGATTTTCTCTGGAACTTCGTCCCATGAACGGGCAGGTTTATCCGAAGGTTTTTGATAATAGATCAAATCATCAAAGTCAATCTCTGATAGATCGGCTCCCCAGGTTTGCATGGGCATCTTTTTGAAGGTTTCAAAGGATTTCAAACGGAATTCTAGCATCCATTCTGGTTCATTTTTTGCTGCAGATAATTCACGAATTACCGCTTCATTCAATCCCTTCCCGGTAGAGAGAATGGGTTGAACGTCATCGTGAAATCCAAATTTATATTCACCGAGATCAATTGGTTTCGGTTCGACTCTTTCTTCAGCCATAATTTCCTTTCTTTCTCTGTTTCTTCTTTTAACTAATTACTACGTTCGATCGCTTTTTTAAGAGCATTCCAGGAGAGGGTCGCACATTTAATCCGCTGTGGGAATTTTGAGACTCCAGATAAGAAGGCTGCATCTCCCAACTCCTCTTGGCGAGGATCTGATTGGCCTTGGACCATTTCTGAAAAGACCTGTGCCAATTCTTCAACTTCCTCTTTTGTTTTTCCCATTACAGCATCCGTCATCATACTAGCTGAAGCGGTTGAGATCGTACAGCCTGAATTCACAAAGGCAATATCTTCAACCCTGTCATTCTCATCAAATTTCACACTTAACTGGATCACATCTCCACAAGTTGGATTGTTGAGTTGGATCTGATCAAC
Source organism: Streptococcus parasanguinis ATCC 15912 (assembly GCF_000164675.2). Classification (NCBI taxonomy): domain Bacteria; kingdom Bacillati; phylum Bacillota; class Bacilli; order Lactobacillales; family Streptococcaceae; genus Streptococcus; species Streptococcus parasanguinis. The sequence goes on along the minus strand of NC_015678.1, from coordinate 2,050,616 downwards.
ATCTTCAATCTGTCCTTGGTGGTGGGGGTGTTTTGAATGGTCAGCTACGACCGCCATGTACAGCGAATCTAATTTAGAAAGTGCCATTGAAAAACTCCTTTGCTTTGATCAATGCCTCAATTAATTTATCACAGTCCGCTTTGGTGTTGTAGATATAAAAACTTGCTCTCGTTGTCGCTGGGACTTGTAGGTATTGAAGGAGCGGTTGTGCACAGTGGTGACCTGCACGAACGGCAATTCCTTCATAATCTAATGCTGTTGCTAAGTCATGCGGATGGAGATCTCCTAGATTGAAGGAAATGACGCCAGAACGTTGGGCTAAGTCTTGGGAGCCATAGATGGTCAAGCCTTCGATAGCCTGTAATTTTGGAAACACATAGGCAATCAATTCTTGCTCATGCGCTTCTACCTGGTCCATACCCAGCTCTTCTAAGTAATCGATTGCTGCACCAAGACCAATTGCGCCCGCCATATTAGGTGTTCCAGCTTCAAATTTCCAAGGTAATTCCTTCCAAGAGGCAGATTGTTCGTAAACAAAGTCAATCATCTCGCCCCCAAACTCGATTGGAGACATTTGCTCTAAGATTTCTTCCTTCCCATAGAGGACACCAATCCCTGTTGGTGCAGCCATCTTGTGGCCAGAAAAAGCAAAGAAATCCGCATCTAAGTCTTGTACATCAATGGCCATATGAGGGGTTGATTGAGCACCGTCTACGACCATGATCGCTCCAACTTCATGAGCTAATCGAGTAATTTCCTTGATCGGATTGACCACCCCTAAGACATTCGAAGCATGGGTGATGGAGACAAATTTTGTCCTCTCACTAAGCTTGCTCTTTAAGTCCTGCATATCCAGTAAGCCATCTTTTAGATAGACATAAACCAGTTTTGCTCCTGTCTTCTTGCAGGCTTGCTGCCAAGGAATGATGTTGGAGTGATGTTCCATGATGGAAATCAGGACTTCATCCCCTTCCTTTAGGACTTCTTCTGCATAGCGGGCCACCCAGTTGAGTCCAGTCGTTGTCCCTCTTGTAAAGAGCACCTCCTTGGTTGATGAAGCGTTGATAAATTTTCTAACTTTCTCACGCACCACCTCATAGGCTGCTGTTGCTCGTTCAGCCAAAGTATGGACTCCACGATGGACATTGGCGTTATCTTGCAAATAATAGTGATTAACTGCTTCAAGAACACGTTTAGGTTTTTGCGTCGTCGCTGCATTATCTAGATAAACCAAAGGCTCATCGTGAACTAGTTGATCGAGAATGGGAAAATCTTGAGCAATCGTATTTTTATCTAGCATTGTTTCTCCTTAGCGTTGAGATAACTTTTCTTCGATGGTGGCAATCATTTCATCACGTACTTCTTTAACTGGGATTTCAACAATAACAGATCCCAAGAAACCACGCACCACTAAACGTTCTGCTGTGTGTTGATCCAGACCACGACTCATAAGGTAATACATATCTTCTGGGTCCACTTGACCGATCGATGCAGCATGGCCTGCCGTGACGTCATTTTCATCAATCAAGAGGATTGGATTGGCATCTGAACGCGCTTGATCCGATAGCATCAAGACACGGCTTTCTTGCTGAGCATCTGCTCCTTTGGCCCCTTTAATAATATGACCAATTCCGTTGAAGGTCAAGGTTCCTTTTTCAAGAATAACCCCGTGTTGTAAGATATTTCCGATCGAGTTGCAACCAAAGTTGGTCACACGGGTGTCAATTCCTTGCACCTGACGACCGCTTGATAAGGCAACGACTTTCAAATCTGCATGACTTCCGTTTCCAACCAAGTCACTGTCAAAGTCTGCAACCACGTTGCCTTCATTCATGACACCGATGGCCCAATCAATGCTGGCATCCTGACCTAGTTTTCCACGTCGACTGATGTAGGCTGTGACATTTTCACCCAGACGGTCAATCGCCGCAAATTTCACTTGAGCACCGGAGCGGGCAATCACCTCAACCGTCACATTAGCAGTTGCTTTTGCTGAGCCATCACCTTTTGATTCCAAGCGTTCCAAATAGCTGAACTTGCTGTTTTTACCTGCGATAATCAAAATGTGCTTATTAAAAGGTACATCACTGTCGCTATCCTGGTAGAAAATGCCTTCGATTGGTTCTGAAATTTCGACGTTATCTGGAATATAGAGAACAGCCCCACTATTAAAATAAGCTGTGTGGTATGCTGCTAGTTTGTCATCATCGTATTTAACTGAAGACATGAAGTAGTCTTCCATCACCTGCGGAATTTCTTCTAGGGCAGTATGGAAATCTGTAAAAAGAACTCCTTGGTCTGCCAAGGCTTGTGGCACCTGTTCAAATACAGTCTGAGTTCCAACTTGGACCAATTTTAAGTTCGAATCAAGGGCTGTAAAATCAGGAACATTGGCAGAAGCCTCGCTTTCTGTGATCGTTCCATCGCCAAGATTCCAGCGATGGAATTTTACGCGTTCAATCGCTGGTAATTCCAACTGATCAATCTTGTTAAAAGCTTTTTTTCGTAAATCCTGCAGCCAGCTTGGCTCAGCATGCAGTTCCGAAAAGAGGGTAATATTTTCAATACTCATTTTTTTCTCCTAATAAAGATACTATCTGTTTGATTTTATGACAACATTAGATCACTTGTCATCAGGTTATAGTTCTTCTTTATAGTCGTAACCGAGTTCTTCTGCGAGTTGGGCATAGCCTTCACGTTCCAAGCGTGCAGCCAATTCTGGCCCACCTGAAAGCACGACACGGCCTTCCATCATCACATGAACGACGTCAGGAGTAATATAGTTCAACAAACGTTGGTAGTGGGTGATGATCATCGCTCCAAAACCTTCACCCCGCATTGCATTAACCCCTTTAGATACGACCTTAAGAGCATCGATATCCAAACCAGAATCAATTTCATCCAAAAGAGCAAATGTTGGTTCCAACATCAATAATTGAAGAATTTCATTGCGTTTTTTTTCACCACCTGAGAACCCTTCGTTCAAATAGCGTTCTGCCATTTCTTCTTTCATGTTGAGCAATTCCATCTTTTCATCCAATTTTTTGATGAAATCACGAATGGAGATCTTCTCGTCCTCTTCTTTACCAGCATTCATGGCTGCACGTAAAAATTCTGCATTGGTAATCCCTGGGATTTCTGAAGGGTATTGCATAGCAAGGAACAAGCCCATCCGTGCACGTTCGTCTACTTCCAATTCCAAGATGTTGACACCATCAAACAGAATCTCCCCTTTAGTCACTTCATAATTTGGGTTACCCATAATGGCAGCTGACAGAGTAGATTTACCCGTTCCGTTTGGTCCCATGATGGCTGCGATCTCACCAGTTTTTAGGGTTAGGTTTACACCTTTTAAAATTTCTTTGCCTTCAATTTCAACGTGAAGGTCTTTAATTTCTAATGTCGACATTGCATTCCCTTTCTTTTTACTTTGAAGTCTAGAAGGTTCTCAAAGCATCGATTCCTTCATCACAAAGTATTTTTTTACCTTTCAAGTATATCAAAAAAAAGCCTAAATGGCTTTTCTTTTGATTAGAACTATTCTTATTTAGTTTTTCCTTTTCGTTTTTGACGAACTTCCTCCCGATAGGAAGAATTCCCTATATAGCGCAGAACATTTAACAAAGGACTATGATGTGGCCCCAGAACCCCGATCAATTCTGCTAACAACTCCACTCCAAACAAAAGTCCTATCACGAGCAAAATGCCCCCAATTCGACTTGAAATATTGAGCAGTAGAGAAATCAAGGAAAAGATCATCGAGATCCCATAGATCACAAGTACTGTCCCTCGGTGCGTCAAGCCTAAAGAAAGCAGACGGTGATGTAGGTGATTGCGATCCGGTTTGTAAAATTTTTGACCAGACAAAGTCCGACGGATAATGGCTAAAAAGGTATCTGTAATCGGAACTCCGAGGATAATCATTGGCGTGACTACCGCAACAGCTGTCGCATTTTTCAAGCCTTGCAAAGACAAGACAGAAATCATAAATCCGATAAACAGAGCACCGGTGTCTCCCAGATAAAGAATGGCTGGATGGTAGTTAAAGGGGAAAAATCCAGCGATTGCTGCAACTAAAACAAAAATGGTCATGGTCAAGAAGAGATTTGGAACTGGCAGAAAGAAATAGGAAACAATCCCCATTGTCACTAGAGAAATAATGGATACACCACTCACCAAACCATCTAATCCATCAATCAAATTGACCGCATTGGTAATAGAAATGATCCAAATCACTGTTAAAAGATATGATAACCACGGATCAAAATGAAGCAAAGGACCACCAAAGGGAATCTTGAAATCATTCAGCCTGAAATCGGTCAAAAACCAGACTATACTCGCTGCAAGAAGAATGCCAATCATCTTCTTCTTGGCTGACAATTCTTTCACATCATCGATCAAGCCTGTAAGAGCAATGATCCATCCTGCACCTACAACCGGCAAGGTATAAGAGAGATAACTTTTGATTGGTGCAGCATTAGATGTCAGCATAGGAATGAATACTAAGGTTGCGATCGAAAAGGCGATTACAATAGATAATCCACCAGCACTTGGCATGGGCTTGGTATTGATTCGTCGAGCATTAGGGTAATCAACTGCACCGATTTTAAATGATAATAAACGAACCAAAGGCGTCAACACAAGCGCAATCAAAAAGGTCCCGATCAATATCAGAATAAATTGCAGAGAAAAGGACATCATAAACTAGCAACTTTCTTTAAATTCTCTATCGCACCTGATACCATCAATAAATACCCATGCTCCTGTAAAACTGCCCGTGTCACTTCTGAATCATCCGCATACTCTCGAATAGTTGCGAGTAACCAAGTAGGATATTGGATAGGCTGATTCTCTGTATCAATTAGCACTGTCAAATAATATTCCGACCCCATCTTGTACAATTCAGAGGTATCTACTGGGTAAGTCACCGTTTTGGAAAAGGCAACTGCTTGCTGGATATTCGAAAAACGCAAAATGTAATAAATATACTGAGTCACTGGGGATTCAGGTGTCGGATCTTGTTCTTGATTATCACGTAACTCTTCTTGTTCCAAATGGTGAATGGCTTCTGCATCCCCTTTTGTCTTATCAGAGATTGTTTTTTCCAAGGTTTTGATAAATTCATCTGGCGTCATGCGCGACAACTCTTCCATATCAGGAAGATCTGACAAATCCTCAAAATCCAATTGTTGGTCAATTTTTGATTTGGTAACAAAAACATCCAATTTATCTGGTTTTGGCGTCACACGAAAACTCAGCATCCCGCTATCCAGGAAGCTTTCTGGCATTTCGAGTTCATCCAAAATGGCGTAGAAAAATTCTTCTGTTTTTTCTTGTGGGACAAGAAAATCAGCAATTTCCATCCCACGTTCTTCTAAGTCTTCTAGTTGGATCGTGATCTTAATTGTTGAATCACTAATTTGCTTCATCTTCATAGCATAACCTCATACTTCTAGTCTTACTATTATACTAAAAAATTGGATAGAATTCAAAAAAAGGATGCATAGAAAAGAGGTCGGGACAAAAGTCTCCAACCTCGAAAATAATTTGATCGAGTTCAACCGTTCTCTTAGAAAATAACACGGAAGAGGCCATACAATAACAAGATGGAACCAAGAACGATCCGGTATTTCCCAAAGACGGTGAAATCATGATTTTTCACATAATCTGTCAAGAAGCGGATGGCGTACATGCTGACCACAAAGGCCACTCCCATCGCTACCAGTAGAATAAAGAGTTGCCCCAGTGCTAGTGAATGTCCGCCAAGAGCGAATTTTCCAACCTTTAAGAGGCTAGCACCAAACATAGCTGGGATCCCCAAATAAAAGGTAAATTCTGTCACTACTGGACGGCTAACACCATTGATCAAGCCACCTACAATCGTAGCACCTGAACGGCTTGTTCCTGGAAATAGCGATAAAACTTGGAAGAGTCCGATATAAAGAGCTGTTCGATAAGGTAGCTTATGCAATTCCGTTACTGCTGGCTCAACTTGTTCTCGTCTTTCCAGATAGATAAAGGCAATCCCGTAGGTGATCAACATAATCGCAACAGAAATAGAATTGTGAAAATGAGCCTCAAACCAATCATCTAATTTAAAAACAAAGACAAGCGGGAGCGTTGCAACCGCAACTTTTGCCCATAATTGCCAAGTTCGACGTACTTCTAGTGGAGATTTACCAGGTTTGAAGGGATACAATTTATCGAAATAAATCACCACAACCGCTAGGATCGCACCCAATTGGATCACGACATTGAACATCTCCATAAAGGCTGGATCTTGATTTTTAAACTGCACAAAATCCTGTAACAGAATCAAGTGACCTGTACTTGAGATCGGCAACCATTCTGTAATCCCCTCGACAATCCCAAAAAGAACCGCCTTGATTAATTCGATCAGAAACATCTTTTTCTCCTAAACTTACATTTGCTCTATTATATCATAATTCTATTCGCCAGGCTAGATCGCTCCAGCCAGTATGGCCTGAGTGACTATGACTGATCTTTTGGCTTATTAGAAAGCACCAAAGCCTCCGCCGCCACCACCGCCAGAGAAGCCTCCTCCACTACCAGAGGAAACTGTGAAATGACTAGCCGTCGATGCTGTCGATCCATAAGTAGACATGGCATGACTTGAGTGGGTCACATCATGATAGAATGGGGTGTAAACGAAGGCATTTAAGGCTTGATTTTCTAAATGAATATTCCGAAGTTTCATGACCTTTGTGACCTGATCGGCTACACCATACAAGGCCGCATAGACCAATAACCGATTCCATAGGACCAGAGACTGCAACTCTGCATCGTTGAGGTGAGCAATCTCTTTCAACATCCGACCAAAACTATCCCAGTAATAGCGTTGCTCAGCACCCGCAAGATTGACAACCCCATCTCGTAGACAAGCTTTAAAGACACCATTGAAGCGCACTGGCATAAACCAAAGTATGAGGATCCCTATCAAACAAGGAACAGAGAACCAACCCATCCCAAAGATGGCAAAGATTTCTGCTCCAAGAGCGATAAACCAAGCAGCCCAACCAAAGAAGAGACTTCGTCTAGCTTGCGCTTCTTCTTTTGCCTCTAAAGGGCGATAGTAGCTTGGCAAATGGAGATCTTCCACCTTGCGATGAACATCTCGGGCCACTTGGTTCACAGCCGTATCAAAACGAGCCTGAGCCTTACTTCCTAGTGAACGAATCGCATCTTGATCTGCTTTTTTGGCATGTTTGTATACATCATCACTAAATTCATAATTCTCAAAGAGACGGTTTACAGGACAGGAAACCTGATCCCCAAAAGCCATATTCATAAAGGAGCGTTCAAAATCATCCACATGTCCATGAGACTTTCTGGTCAAAACGACTTCATTTCCTTGCTGCTCGTAGACAATCACTCCACGATCCATCAAATCCAGCAATGTAGCTTGAAGCATTTTTTCAAATGTAAACACCGGAGGAGTTGCCTTCTCTTTATTGGTAGGGGAGGCCTCGTCTAGTTCGGCTGAATAAACAACCGAACTCATAATTAGAGGTGCAATGTCCTGTGGAATCTCATAAAGACGAGTATTGGTCGGATAGGTCACACCAGGCCAAATCATTTTTTTGAACCGGTTGCGGCCCAAGAGAGCAAGAAGCCAGAGTGCAAAAATCAAGACTGGCAAGATCCAATTCCAAAACATGCGTGTCCAGTATTTTTCCTGTTCAATTTTAGCTTGGTTTTTGTGAAATTCATCCAATTTGGTCAATCCGGTATTTCGACCAGAATCATACAAGGTAGTTAGGTCTGACTTCAACCAGTAACCATACAACTCCACAGCCTTTCCTTTGCCTAGGTTATAGAAAGTAGCAGAATAGATTCCATCTTCTTTCTTCACAGTCACATCCGGTCCCATAAAGGCTGTATGGATATACAGTTCCGATTGGGCATTGGCGGGCGCGAACTTAGGGATGACACGAAACTGAACTTCATCCACCTTCTGATCACCATCTGTTATCGGTTTCCAGTTCAACTGCAAGATATCCTTGTGTGAATAAAGAAGATTTTTTAATTTCCATGTGACTTTAATTTTGACTGTATCTGTCGCCACACCACTGTTATAAATTTTCACTCGGTAGCCATCACCTAGATTCGTAATCTCGGGTTCTCTTTGAAGATCACGACCTTCCACCTCAACCTTTGGCGGTATCTCAATTGCAAAGCCTTGTGGCATGTTCCCCGCCGTACCTAGACTGACATACTGCCCTCTATAAGAATCTTTGAAATAATAAACCAGTTCTTCCTCATAGGTGGCGTCATCCCAGGTGTCCAAGGTCAAGGTCCCACCATAATAAAGAACATCATAAGATGGGCTAGATGCCTGGACATTCTGACTGACAAAAAGGCAGGCCAGAAAAGCGAAAAAAACATACAAATACTTTTTCATTTGATCACGCTCCTTTGTATTATTATAGCATTTTTTAAATAAAAAGAGGACCATATTTGAAATGCAGCCTATTTTACTGTACAATAGGAGAAGTTAAAATAAGGAAGAGGAGAAAAAATGAAAAAAACAATATTTGCGCTCTTAACAGGGCTTTTCATTTGCTTAGGGATCACACAGATTGCTCATGCAGATGACTATTTACGTATTGGGATGGAAGCAGCTTATGCTCCTTTCAACTGGACCCAAGAAGATGATGCAAATGGAGCTGTTAAAATTGACGGTACCAATCAATATGCCAATGGGTACGATGTCCAAATCGCCAAAAAAGTTGCTGAGGAGTTAGGTAAAAAACCTCTGATCGTAAAAACATCTTGGAACGGTTTAATTCCAGCCCTCACTTCTGGTAAAATCGATATGATTATCGCTGGGATGAGTCCAACCGCTGAACGTAAAAAAGAGGTCGCCTTCTCCAAGAGCTACTATACCAGTGAACCGGTCATGCTCGTTCGTAAAGATGGAAACTATGCAAACGCTACTAGCCTAGATGACTTTAAGGATGCAAAGGTCACCTCTCAACAAGGGGTCTACCTCTATTCTCTCATTTCCCAACTAAAGGGTGTGAAACAAGAAACTGCAATGGGTGATTTCGCCCAGATGCGGCAAGCTTTAGAATCAGGTGTTATCGATGCCTATGTTTCTGAACGTCCCGAAGCCCTAACCGCCGAGTCCGCTAATTCTAAATTTAAGATGATTCAATTCAAAAAAGGATTTGAAGTTGGGGAAGAAGATGCGACTATCGCTATCGGGATGAAGAAGGGTGACACTAGAATTGACCAAGTCAATGCCGCACTAGCTAAGATTTCGTCTGAAGACCAAGTCAAACTCATGGATGATATGATTAAGAAGCAACCAGCTTCCAGTGATGCTAGTGATGATAAGCAGACTTTCTTTAGCCAAATGATGAAGATTTTAAAGGATAATGGCCCACAGTTCTTACGGGGAACTGGAATGACCCTCTTAATCTCTATGACTGGAACTATCGCTGGGTTGATTATCGGTTTGTTAATCGGTGTCTTCCGGACAGCTCCGAAGGCTAAAAATAAATTCCTTGCTGGATGCCAAACTGCCTTTGGTTGGTTCCTCAATGTCTACATTGAAATCTTCCGTGGAACTCCGATGATCGTTCAATCCATGGTCATTTTCTACGGTTCCGCCCAAGCCTTCAACATTTCCTTGGATCGTACCTGGGCCGCCATCTTTATCGTATCCATCAATACCGGAGCTTATATGAGTGAGATTGTTCGTGGTGGGATCTTAGCAGTGGATCCAGGTCAGTTTGAAGCAGCGACTGCTCTAGGAATGACCCATGGACAAACCATGCGCAAGGTCGTCCTTCCACAGGTTGTTCGCAATATCTTGCCAGCAACAGGGAATGAATTTGGTATTAACATCAAGGATACATCTGTTTTGAATGTTATCTCTGTAGTTGAACTGTACTTTACAGGAAATACGGTCGCAACTCAAAACTACCAATACTTCCCAACCTTTACGATCATCGCTGTGATTTACTTCGTTCTCACCTTTACTATCACACGAATCCTTCGCTACATCGAACGTCGCTTAGATTCTGATACTTATACTACAGGTGCAAATCAAATGCAAGTCAAGGAGGTGAAATAATGTCAGAAAAAATTCTTGAAATTCAACATTTAAAAAAATCTTATGGTCAAAATGAGGTTTTGAAAGATATTTCGCTCACCGTTGAAAAAGGAGAGGTGATCTCCATCATCGGGAGCTCTGGTAGCGGAAAATCAACCTTCCTTCGCTCCATCAATCTTCTAGAGACTCCTACTGCTGGAGAGATTCTCTATCGTGGGCAAAATGTCCTTGATCCTGAGTATGATCTTACCCACTACCGCGAGAAATTGGGGATGGTTTTCCAAAGTTTTAATCTCTTCGAAAATTTAAACGTCTTGGAAAATACCATCGTTGCACAAACGACCGTCCTCAAGCGTGATCGTGAAACTGCAGAAAAAGTTGCCAAAGAAAACCTTGAAAAAGTCGGTATGGGATCTCAATATTGGGCTGCCCGTCCGAAACAACTTTCAGGTGGTCAAAAGCAACGGGTCGCCATCGCACGTGCTCTCTCAATGGATCCTGATGCCATTCTCTTCGATGAACCGACTTCTGCCCTAGACCCAGAAATGGTTGGGGAAGTCTTGAAAATCATGCAGGAGCTTGCAAAAGAAGGACTCACCATGATTGTCGTCACCCACGAAATGGAATTTGCCCGCGATGTCTCTAGCCGGGTCATCTTCATGGACAAGGGTGTCATCGCTGAGCAAGGTGATCCAAAAGAAATCTTTAGCAATCCAAAAGAAGAACGGACCAAGGAATTCCTTCAACGCTTCTTACATTAATCTCTTGAAACAGTTTGCTTACCAGTATAGAAGCAAGCTGTTTTTTTTGTAGCGCTTCTGCTTTTGAGGCATCGAAAAAAACCAGAGAGCAAACTCTCTGGTTTTCAATTGGAACAACAAATTAATCTTCGAATTTTTGATGATTTTTGTCATAAAAATCAATCAATCCAAGTGCAGTTTCAAACGAGATATTCTTCACTTTTGCACGTCCTTGAGCCAAGGCAATGATAGACATTTCACGGGCATTTGTTTCTTTACTGATACGATATCCCGTAATTTTCTTATCGCGTACCCAACCAACAACTGATTCTACTTTTTCAAAGTTCGATTTGGCCATGATCTTTCTCCTATATTATTATTTCCAATACTAATATAAATTTTTTTGCACATTTTGTCAACTAAAATTGCTGAAAATACGAACCTTTTTTAAAAAATGATAAAAAGTTTACTTTGCTTTCAGGGCTGATAATATTTGTGTACGAATGTTTTCGACGCCATCTGGGTTTGCTGGTAGGAAAATCGTATTATTCCCTTCTTTATCTGCAAAATTATTTAAGGTATCCAAGTATTGGTTGGTTAAGAGAATAGACATGATTTGTTCTTCGGTCAAATCTACATTCGCACCTTTTAACTCTTTAATAGAGTCTGCCAATCCATCGACAATGGCCTTCCGTTGCTCGGCAATACCAACCCCGTGCAAACGGTCTTTTTCCGCCTCTGCTTCAGCAGCAGTAACGATCTTGATCTTGTCTGCTTCTGCCAATTCCTGAGCTGCTACGCGTTTTCTTTGCGCCGCATTGATCTCATTCATGGATTGTTTCACTTCAGCATCTGGCTCAACTTTGGTAATCAAGGTTTTAACAATAATATATCCATAAGTTGACATTTCTTCTGCTACTTGTTTTTGAACTTCAAGAGCAATTTCATCTTTTTTCTCAAACAATTCATCTAAGGTCAACTTAGGCACAGAAGAACGAAGAGCATCTTCAATGTATGATTTAATCTGTGATTCTGGACGCATGAGTTTGTAGTAGGCATCCTTTACGTTGCTTTCGTTCACTCGGTATTGGGTTGCCACATTCATGGTAACGAATACGTTATCCTGAGTTTTTGTTTCAACCACAATCTCACTCTGCAAGACGCGCAATTGAACACGTGCTGCAATTTTATCGATGCCAAAAGGCGCTCGCATATGAATGCCACTATCGCTAATTTTTTGATAGCGACCAAAACGTTCGATGATGGCAACGGATTGTTGCTTGACCACATAAAGTGAGCTAATCACAATTCCACCTATGACCAACAGTAAGAACAATAGAAATAAAAAGAATACAGACATAAAAGTATCCCTCCTTGTAATTTATGCATATCATATCACAAGTCCTAACAAAAAAGCAATATATTCCATAAAAATATATTGCTTAATTTGATAAAAACCATCCACTGTATAGAAATACGATGTTGCTATACTATTCTCAGACCAACATATTATAGAGAGTTTCATTTCCGTTCAAGTTAATGAAAGACGGATCAAAACGCTCAATACGATTGACCAAACCTGCATAGTCATGCTTATTGGCCAAAGTAACCCCAATCAAGACAGGGCCTGTTCCCTTACTAGCACGCTTGATGTATTCAAAACGTGTGATATCATCGTTTGGCCCTAAGATATCATTTACAAATTCTCGAAGGGCCCCTGGACGTTGTGGGAAGTTGACGATAAAGTAGTGTTTTACTCCATCGTAGATCAAAGCCCGCTCTTCCATTTCAGGCATGCGGTTAATATCATTATTCCCACCTGAGATAATACAACAAATGGTTTTCCCCTTGATGTATTCGCGCAAGATTTCAAGGGATGCCACACTGGCAGCTCCCGCTGGTTCAGCTACGATCCCTTGTTTAGAATAAAGATCAATCAAGGTCTCTGAAATCAAGCCTTCATCGACTCCAACAAGAGTTTCCACATGCTGGCGGGTTACTTCGTAAGTCAATTGGCCCACCTTTTGCACAGCAATCCCGTCTGCAAACTTATCGATTTCTGGTAATTTGACGGGACCACCTGCTTCAAAAGCAGCCTTCATGGAGCGCGCTCCTTCAGCCTCTACCCCAATGACCTCAATCCGAGGATCCGTTTCTTTGATGTAGGTAGAAACACCTGAAATGAGGCCTCCTCCACCAACAGGAACGAGGACAGCATCAAAGACAATCGATTCTTTTCGAGCTTCCTCAAGAATTTCATAGGCCACTGTTCCTTGGCCAGCCTGTACATGTGGATCATCAAACGGGTCAATAAAGGTCCGCTTTTCTGCGAGAGTAAATTCTTGGGCAGCCTTAGCTGACGCGTCAAAGGTATCCCCCACCAACTTGATTGTTACATAATCCCCACCAAAGAATCGGACTTGGCCGATCTTTTGTTGAGGTGTTGTAATCGGCATGAAGATGGTCGCTGGAATCTTCATTTCATTACAAGTATAAGCAACCCCTTGCGCATGGTTTCCCGCAGAAGCACACACTACCCCACGCTCACGCTCTTCTTTTGAGAGTTGAGAAATTGCAAAATACGCTCCACGAATCTTGAACGAACGAACACGTTGGGCATTTTCTTTTTTCAAATATATCTTTGCCCCATATTTTTCAGATAAATAGTGGTCGTATTCAAGAGGCGTATTAACAACGACTCCTCTTAATATTTTATGGGCCTTAGCCACATCTTTTGCTGTTATCATTTCATACCTCTTGTGTATTGGTCAAAAAAGCAAGCCAGGGTGTCCCAACTTGCTTAGTCTTCTACAGACAATTAGTTGTAGATTTTGAAGGCGTCATCGTCGTTTTGACCAACGAATGGCATCGCTTTACGCAACTCAGCACCAACTTTTTCAATTTCAAGGTTAGCAGCTTGTTCACGGTAAGCAGTTAATTTTGGACGTCCAGCTTTGTAGTCGTTAACAAAGTCGTTAGCGAAGTTACCATTTTGAATGTCAGCAAGAACAGCTTTCATATTTTCTTTCACTTGTTCAGTGATTACACGTGGGCCTGATACATAGTCACCGTATTCAGCAGTGTTAGAGATTGATTGACGCATTTTCTTGAAGCCACCTTCGTAGATCAAGTCCACAATCAATTTCATTTCGTGAAGAACTTCAAAGTATGCCAATTCTGGAGCATAACCGGCTTCAGTCAATACTTCAAAACCAGCTTCGATAAGGGCAGTTAAACCACCACAAAGTACAGCTTGTTCTCCGAACAAATCTTCTTCCGTTTCTTCTTTGTAGGTTGTTTCAAGAAGACCAACGCGTGCCGCACCAACACCTTTACACCAGTCCATAGCGATATCTTTCGCATTACCTGTAGCATCTTGGTAGACAGCGTAGAGTGCTGGTACACCAAATCCTTCAGTATAAGTACGACGTACTAAGTGACCTGGTCCTTTTGGAGCACACATAAAGACATCGACATCTGCTGGAACCTTGATAAATTCGAAATGGATATTAAATCCATGCGCAAAACCAACCGCATTACCAGCTTCCAAGTTTGGCGCAATTTCTGTTTCGTACAATTCTTGTTGGATTTCATCTGGAGCCAAAATCATGATCACATCTGCCAATTTAGTCGCTTCTGCTACTGTATAGGTATCAAAACCATCTTCTTTTGCTTTATCGAATGATTTACCTGGACGTACACCGATGATGACATCATGACCTGAGTCACGCAAATTTTGTGCATGCGCATGTCCTTGTGAACCATAACCGATCACAGCAATTTTCTTACCGTTTAATGCTGCAACTTTAACGTCTTTTTCGTATTCCATTTGAACTGCCATAAGTAAAATCTCTTTTCTATTTTATTATTTGCCTTTTTAAGGCGGAGTTAACAATGTTAAGGTGAGAATTAATCTCGAGTAAATCCAGTTGCACCGGTGCGGGCGATGTTTTTAATCCCATACGGACGAATAACCCGAATAAGGGCTTCGCTCTTTTCTGCATTTCCCGTCATTTGAACGGTGATAGAGCTTGGAGCCACATCGACCACGGTCGCACGGAAAGGTTGAATAATGGCCAAGATTTCTGCTCGCTTCTCAGCAGGTGCAGAAACTTTTACCAGGATCACTTCGCGCTCCAAGTGTGGTTTATCTGTGATATCCCGGACACGGATCACATCCACTTGGCGGTTGAGCTGTTTGATGATTTGCTCTACTTCATCATGCGAAGCAACATCAATGATAATGGTAATCCGCGATACATTAGGGTTTTCTGTTGCGCCAACAGAGATACTTTCGATATTGACTTGACGTCTCGACAAGACTCCAGTAAAGCGGTTCAGAACACCTGAGCGGTTTTGAAGTTTGGCTGTTAACATTCTACGCATTAAACTTCACCCCCAACATCTCATGATTACTCTTACCAGCTGGTACCATCGGTAAAACATGCTCTTTCCGAGAAATGTCTACTTCGATGAACATTGGTACATCTTCTGTGATGACTTCCAAATCCTTCTCTAGGGTTTCAGGATTATCAAATTTATAATTCTTGATCCCGTAAGCTTGCGCCATCAATTGGAAATCTGGAAGGCTATCAAAGACTGACTCTGATGTCCGACCATCATAGAAGGCTTCTTGCCATTGGCGGACCATCCCAAGCGAGTGGTTGTTGAGCATAACAACCTTGATCGGAACCTTATAAATATTTAAGATCGCCAATTCTTGGTTGGTCATTTGGAAACCACCATCTCCGACAAAGAGAACAACTTCTTTATCTGGATTGGCAATTTTCGCTCCGATAGCTGCAGGAACACCGAATCCCATCGTTCCTAGTCCACCAGATGTTACCAATTGGCGCTCATTTTGGTAAGGATAGTATTGAGCTGCCCACATTTGGTGTTGTCCAACGTCTGTGACGACAATAGCGTCACCCTTGGTCAACTCTCCGATGCGTTCAATCACAGCTTGTGGCTGCACAACCCGTTCTTTCTTGTCGTATGAACGAACCCGGTTCTTATCTTGGGTCACCTTTTCGATCCATTTTTCTGTGTTGTTATGAACCGTTGGCTCTGCTAGCAACTGCTGCAAGGCCTTCTTCGCATCGCCAACAACAGGAATGTCGACAGCAATGATCTTACCAATCTCTGCAGGATCAATGTCGATATGGGCAACCTTAGCATTTTTAGCGAAAGTCTTTGGATTCCCTGTCAAACGGTCGTCAAATCGACAACCAACACTAATCATGAAATCCGTCTCTGTCATGGCAATGTTGGCCGCGAAGGATCCGTGCATTCCTCCCATTCCTAGGAAAAGAGGATGACTGGTCGCAATCGTTCCTTGACCTAAAAGACTGGTCACTACTGGAATTTGATAGCGCTCTGCTAGAGCAATCAACTCTTTTGCAGCTCCAGCGTAACTCACACCACCACCTGCAAGAAGAACTGGTTTTTTAGCCTTACTCAATTGCTTCAAAATCTTTTTGATCTGCAATTCATTGGGTTCAATGGTAGGCTGGTAGCTTGGAAGCTTCACACTTGGTTCATAGATGAAATCTGTCTCCAAAGCAGACACATCCTTTGGAAGGTCAATCACCACCGGACCAGGACGGCCGGTCGTCGCAATATGGACAGCTTCGGTGATAATTCGCGGAATATCTGCCGTCTCACGTACTTGATAGTTGTACTTGGTGATGGGCATGGTAATTCCCACAATATCCGCTTCTTGGAAAGCGTCTTTCCCGATCCCCGCACGATTGACTTGACCAGTGAAGACTAGTAGGGGAACACTATCGCTCATGGCATCTGCAATCCCTGTAATGGCATTGGTCGCCCCCGGTCCACTAGTGACGACTGCGACACCCAGCTTTCCAGTTGATTTAGCGTAGCCTTCAGCCTCATGCAAGCATCCTTGTTCATGACGACCCAAGATATGCTGGATACCCTCAAAGCTATAGATGGCATCGTATAAAGGCAAAACCGCTCCACCAGGATAACCAAAAATCGTGTCAATGCCCAAATCACGCAGGGTTTCAAGAACGAGCTCTGAACCGGTTTTTGCAGTTTCTAAGGTAATTTTCTCCATGTCTCTCCTTTCCAGTACTTTGTATATCAAATTAGCATGCTACTATCATACCATTTTTAGAAAATATTTCAAGGAAAAATAGTAAATTTTCTGAATTTTCTATTCAAATCCGAATAATGAGAGTTTTTCTAAAAATGCTACGTCTATCAGAAAAAAAGTCTCTAGGAAATCCTAGAAACTTTTCTTCCTTATAACCAACCCTTTTCTTGGGCAATTTTTGCCGCCTCGGTCCGGTTTTCCGCATCCAACTTGGTCAGAATGGCTGACATATAATTGCGGATAGTCCCGTTTGAGAGAAATAAGCGATCAGCAATTTCTTGGTTAGAAGCCCCTTTTGCGACTTCTTTTAAAACTGCCTTTTCTTGAGGGCTTAGAGGATTGGGATGGGTCAAAATCCCTTCCATTAATTCAGGCGAATATTCTTTTTGCCCTGCTAATACTGCATGAAGAGTCGCCATCAAATCTGTGATGCGGCGTTCTTTTAAGACATAGGCATCTACTCCAGCCTTGAGAGCCCGCTCAAAATAGCCCGGTCGCTTAAAGGTGGTAACGATGACGACCTTGAGCTGGGGTTGTTGACTTTTAGCCCATTCCAACACTTCTAACCCTGTTTTGATGGGCATTTCGATATCTAAAATCGCAATATCGACTGGATGTGTTCCGAGTAAACGAATGGCCTCTTGTCCATCGCCAGCCTGCAAGACATCTTCCACATCCTCTTGCAGGAGCAAGAGCTGGCAGAGAGCATCGCGCAACATACTTTGGTCTTCAGCAACTAATAAGCGCATCTTATTTCCTTTCTTGATAGGGGATCCGTATTTCTATCCGGGTCGGCTTGTGTTGATGACTGATCTCCAGCTCTCCTCCCAACAAGGCAATCCGTTCGCGAATCGAGTGCAGGTCCTTGTCGGAAACTTTGTCAAAGCCGATGCCATTATCTTCTGCGACCATTTCCACACCTATCTCGGTGGAGCGATAAGAGAGAAGGGCTTGCGTCGCTTTGGCATGTTTGATCATATTGGTAGCTAATTCCAGAGATACCATAGCCAGAGCAGATTCTAGGATCGGCGAGATGCTAGCAGTATCAAGCTCGTTTTGAATCTCCACTTTGATTTGAGCCACTTCGAGCATTTGCTTGACGGTTTCTAGCTCTCTTGCCAGGGTTCGCTGCTTCAAGTTCTCGACAATCTCACGGACTTGGTGCATGGACTCTTGACTGATGGCTTGAATCTCTTGCACCTGCTCCTGGGCCTTCTCAACCTGACCCAATGCCAAGAATTGATCAGCTAGGTCCGCCTTGACACTCAGTATGGCAAAGGTGTGTCCTAGACTGTCATGCAGATCACGGCCAATCCGATGGCGCTCGTTTTCTGCTAGTAAGAGATTGATCTGGGCATTTTGCTTGGCATGGTCAGCTTTCAATTCTTCCACCATCTCCATCCGGACCATACTAAAGGTCATAATCGCGATGAACAAAGAGACGATCAGGACAAAAATCCAATCATTTTCTCTCATCTCCCTATTAAATAACAAGGCTCCCAAAAGAATCAGTTGTGATCCAAAGGCCGTCCAAAGAAAGGGTGAGCGAAAATTGTGGACTCTAAAACGATAAACTAAAATATTGCTTAGATAATAGTAAAACCAACAAAAGCCCGTCCCAACATACAAGGTATTTCCCCCTATGTAAGCCAAAAGATAAATCCAAAAAATCCAGGTCAGTGTCCTATTTTCAGTAATGAGGATTCCTAGATAGCTCACCATAAAGAAGAGGGCTAAAAAGAAATGCCACCAGGGAATCTGCCCCAAGAAGATAGAAGCAAAGGGAAAGACCATAAAGATTAGGCCTACGTAAAACATATGGTGAATATGTTTGAGTTTTTCAATCATGAACGAACCTCTGAATGACGACGATAAACGATAACAAGGGCAAATAAGACCATGGTAAACAAGGTTAAATAGACACTCCCAAAGACATTAACCTGTCCCTTGTTTAAAAAGGTCTTGATCAGTTCCATCAATTGATAGGTTGGCAGGCATTTGCCAATGGCTTGCATCCATTCTGGAAATAGGCTAATGGGCATCCAAAGGCCACCCATGACAGCCAGCCCCATGTAAAGGAGATTACCCACAACAGACATCAATTGACTGGAAGGAAGCAGGGTCAAGACCAGACCGATCGCTACAAAAGCCAGACTTCCTAAGATGAGAAGGAAGGCTGCTAAGACCCAATCCTGCAGGGACATATTCACATGCCGTACCACATGCCCCACGGTGAAGACAACTACAATGGATAGGAGAAAGTCGACAAAGAGACCGACAACCTTTATTAGATAATATTCTACCATAGATACAGGGGTATGGCGCAAGACTTTTTGCCAATTATTGAGTCGATCTGTTTCAAGAACTGTTGGAAAAGAAAAGATAGCCGTAGACATCATAGAAAAAGCCGTCATGGACAAAAGATAATCCCTCATGAAATCCCCTGGCGTATCCTGGTACATCCCTGAAAAGAAGAGATAGAAGGCCGTGGGCATCCCAATTGATAACAAGTAATAAATGGCTTGGCGACTGGTCAAATGCCACTCAACCACGCTGAGAGCTTTCATGCGTTTCATCTTCTCTACCTACTTCCTTTGTATTTTCAAAAATAGAATCCAATAAACTTCGATTGGTTACTTCGATTTCTTGGATCGAACATCCTTCTTCTTGCAATCGCCTCCACAAACGATTGGCATGGCGTGTCACAACCTGAAGGGCATCGGGTTTAATGACCACTTCACCAACGCCTTCCATCTCTGCCACTAGAGCTTGGTAACGCAAGGGCAGGGTGAAATGTTTTTCAACCTCTTCGCTTCTCATAGCGAGAGGCGTCGTATCCCGAAGCAAATGCCCCTGATGCAAGACCAGGATCCGATCGGCTGTATGCTCTACTTCCTCGATGTAATGCGAAGAATAGACAATGGTTACGCCTTTTTCCTTTAAATGTCCGACGATCTCCCAAAAGCGTTGGCGAGTGGACGTATCCATTCCAGCTGTTGGCTCATCCAGAAACAGAAGACTAGGACGACCAATCAAGGTTAGAACAAAGGATAAGAGGCGCTTTTGACCACCAGACAACTTACTAGCCAATTGCTTCTTTTGTTCCAAGCTAAAACGTAATAAATCATCGATTTCTTCCCCTGTTAAGGGTTTAGGATAAATAGAGCGAAAGAAGTTGATCAGTTCCTGTACAGTTAACTTTTGAACGATGGCATTCTCTTGAGGGAGATAGGATACACTAGCCTTTAACTGAGGATGACCAGGTGCCTTCCCCTCTACTTCAACGATCCCAGAAGTCACCTTCATATCTCCTAGAAGGCAGTTCATCAAGGTTGTTTTCCCAGCTCCGTTTGGGCCGATCAAGGCCAGACAATCCCCCCGTTCAACCACAAAAGAAAGATCTTCTAAAATTACTTTTCCTTTGATACTTTTTTTCAAGTTCTCTACTCTAATGACACTCATGATACTCTCCTTTCAAGCAGGCTTGGCTAGCAGGAATGATGACAAAAACAACCAAGGTCACTCCCAAAACCGTTTGGAAACACCAGCTAGCAAAATGGGCAGAAAACCAGCCCGTCATCATCTCTGTTATCCACAAAAACAGGCACAAAGCAAAAACCAATCCAATTTCTAGTTTTTTCATTGCTCCATTTCCTTTTTTACCGCCTTGACCATTTTCAAAACTTCCTGTACCACCCAGCTCATCATGCCAAGCCCAGCAAATAATTCCCAAGGAAAATGGTAATAGAGGCTATCATCCTTTGAAAAGACCAAATAGACGACCATTCCAACCACTGTTAACGTAAATACTTTATAGATCCATTGTTTCATTTTCAACCCTCTTACTTTCTAACTTTATTATATGAAAAGGAAGAAGAGGCAACTAGATGATTTTGTCACTCGCTTACATGACAAAAGTCACTAAAAAAAGCCAAGTGACTTCACTCGACTTTTTCTATTCTTCTTACTGACCTTCTTCGATTTTCATACCGTGTAATTTCAAAGCTTTGATCAAGGCATCAGCCTTCATATTTTTCAAATCATTGAGACCAGCATCTTTGAAGTAAGAAATTTCTTCTAGAGACTTGGCATCAATTTGGTTGAGGTCAATCACACTGGTTGAGAGCAATTTCTTTTCTGGGGTGACTGTGTATTCCAAACTAAAACCGGGAACAGTTTTTAGCTTCTTATAGTCTTCATTTTGCTCCAGCAAAGCTTGAATAGCTACTGTGAGCTCTTCAGGTGATTTTTCTGCAGAAATTGTACTAAGTTGTTGGGGCAAATCAGCTGTCACTTCGATACGAAGACTTTCAACCTTATCCCCTTTAGATTGGATAACATCCCGATGTTTAGCACCATTGATATTCCCAACTAATACTGTTGTTTTTTCTTCAGTTTTTGTTTCTTTTTTAACAGAGGAACTGCTAGATGAGCTAGCGGTTGTAGTTTTCTTCGTTTGGGATTGCGAACAACCAGTCAATACCAAAATGGCTAGCCCAAGGGTTACAAAAAATTTCTTCATTTTTATAACTCTCCTTTCACATACTGATACCAGTATAACATATCGCGTCTTTCTTGTCTAAAAACTCCACCACTCAAACCATTTCCCAGCCATTTCAAGCTCTTTATTTGGAAATAAAACCTTCGACTATTTGATACTCCCTATTCTTGTCCTAGTAAATACTCGCTTCGCTTTCAAAATACAAAATCTAATAAGCTTCTTGGAAATACTATCTAGTTTTTCTTAGCACGAAAAAAGAGAGTGGGACAGAAATCGGTAATTCGTTAGAATTCGATTTCGTCGTCCCACCTCCGCACAGTTGAGTAGGGCTGTAAAAGCTGATGAAATCAGCGTAGTAGAGCCCACTCAACCACTGCGTCTTGCTCGACAATCCAAAAATAATTGAGAGGCTAGGACTTTTGTCCCAACCTCTCTGTTCAATTATTCTACACTAAACAAGTAAGGGTAGACGGGTTGGCCACCTTGGTGGATTTCCACTTCTACATCCTCATACTTCTCAGCAAGGGCTTGGGCCAATTCATTTGCCAACTCCTCACTGCCGTCTTCACCGACATAGATGGTCACAATTTCACTGTCTTCATCCAACATATGAGCGAATGTTTCTTCCAAGGTTTCCATCATATCTGGATTTGAAACAACGATTTTGCCATCGACCATTCCAAGATTATCATTTTCATGGATTTCAAGCCCATCAATAGTGGTATCGCGAACCGCTGTTGTCACACTACCAGACACAACATCGCCCAATGAAGCGCTCATGCGTTCGTAGTTTTCTTCGATCGACTTGCTTTCATCAAAGGCAAGAAGACTAGTCAATCCTTGAGGGATGGTCTTGGTCTCAACAACTGCTGCAGGTTGATCAATCACTTCTGCTGCAGATTGAGCAGCCATCAAGATATTTTTGTTGTTTGGCAAGATAATGATGTTGCGCGCATTCAACTCTTCAACCGCTTTGACAAAGTCTTCTGTTGATGGGTTCATGGTTTGACCACCAGAGATGATGTAATCAACTCCTTGCGCTTTAAAGATATCAGCCAATCCATCACCAGCAACTACTGCGATGATGGCATATTCTTTTTCTTCAACTGGTTTGGCTTGACGTTCTTCTTTTTCAACTTGCGCTTCGTGTTGGTTGCGCATGTTGTCGACTTTCACCTTGACCAAACTTCCGTACTTAAGACCTTCTTGCATGACAAGACCTGGATCTTCTGTATGGACGTGAACTTTGACAATCTCATCGTCATTCACCACTAATAGGGAATCCCCAAGGTTGTTCAAATAGTTACGGAATTCATCGTAATCGAAGTCTTTGACATAGGTTGGACCTTGTTTCAATGCGACCATGATTTCTGTACAGTAACCAAACTTGATATCTTCAGTTGCGACATGGCCAGCGACGGACTTGTGGTGTTCTGCATTGATCATTTCTGACATAGTTGCAGGTGTTGCTTGGAACTCTTCAGAAGCAATGAATTCACCTGTCAAGGCTGACAAGAATCCTTCATAGATGAAGACCAAACCTTGACCACCAGAGTCTACCACGCCAACTTCTTTCAAGACTGGCAACATATCTGGAGTCTTCGCAAGAGCTGTTTTAGCTCCTTCAAGAGCTGCACGCATCACTTCCACTGCATCGTTGGTAGATTCTGCTTTTTTCTTGGCCCCGATGGCTGCCCCACGAGAAACCGTCAAAATGGTTCCTTCAACTGGCTTCATAACGGCCTTATAAGCAACTTCTACTCCAGATTGGAAGGCTGCTGCAAGCGCTGCTCCATCCAATTCTTCTTTGTCTTTGACACTTTGAGAAAATCCGCGGAACAATTGAGAAGTGATGACTCCTGAGTTCCCACGCGCACCCATCAAGAGACCTTTAGCGAAGATTCCTGCTGCTTCTCCAACAGTTGATGCAGAACGGTCAGATACTTCTTTGGCCCCATTTTCGATGGTCATTCCCATATTAGTCCCTGTATCCCCGTCTGGGACAGGAAAGACGTTCAAAGAGTTTACATATTCCGCTTGTTTATTTAAGCGCGTAGCCCCCGCTTGAACCATTTCTTGAAATAAACTTGTAGTAATATTAGCCACGATTATTCTCCCACAATCTTGATATTTTGAATATAGACATTCACAGTATCCGTAGTGATTCCAAGTTGATTTTCCAAACTAAATTTCACACGTTCTTGAATATTTTTTGAGACTTCGCTAATCTTTGTTCCATAGCTCAAAACAGTGTAAACATCAACTGCGATAGTTCCTGCTTCCGTTGTTTTGACAACAACACCTTTAGAGAAGTTTTCTTTCCCTAGGAGGGCTTGGAAATTATCTTTGATCGCATTTTTGCTGGCCATTCCAACCACACCGAAGATCTCAGTAGCGGCACCGCCTACAACAGTTGCGATAACGTCATCAGTCAATTCAATTTGACCGTCCTTTGTATTGATTTTTACTGTCATAATTTCTACCTCAAAAGTATTTTATATTCTATTTTACCATAAAAGAGGTCAACTGTAAAAGGGTAGGGACTATTCTTCTCCCTCTGTAACAGCTGTCTCTGAAGAAAAAGGAGTGGGAAAGAACTTCGTAAAATAAAAAAAGGTTGAAAAGGTCCCCCACAACCTCTTCAATCTTCCCACCCCGAATAGCTTCAAAGTCTGGGAGAGTGCTGAAGGTTGCAGATAAAGGAAACATTGTTTCCCTCATTAGACCATCTTTGGACTT
The DNA here is from genome assembly GCF_000164675.2 of Streptococcus parasanguinis ATCC 15912. Classification (NCBI taxonomy): domain Bacteria; kingdom Bacillati; phylum Bacillota; class Bacilli; order Lactobacillales; family Streptococcaceae; genus Streptococcus; species Streptococcus parasanguinis. Next base: position 2,026,437 of record NC_015678.1, on the reverse strand, counting down.
TTGAACTCCAAAGTCTTAAGAAACTTGCTTCGCAAGTCCTATCCACCACCTCAAAGCAGTGCTTCGAGCAATCAACCACTGCGTCATGCAACTATCCTATCAAAAAAGTGAAGGCTGGACATTTTTGTCCAGCCTTCTTTCTTTATTAAACGCGTTCTACTTTACCAGATTTCAATGCACGAGCTGAAGCCCAAACTTTTTTAGGTTTACCATCGATAAGGACAGTTACTTTTTGAAGGTTTGGTTTTACGGCACGTTTTGTTTGGTTCATAGCGTGTGAACGGTTGTTACCTGATACAGTCTTACGACCTGTGAAATAACATACTTTAGCCATTTCTGTGTTTCCTCCTATTAGATCTAATATAACGGATGTGCTAGCACCACATACCGTACTATATTACCAAAAAAAATCTCTCTTGGCAAGCTTTTGGCCAAAGTTTTTCATTTCCGACTTAAGAAAACGAATTCGCTCCTACATAGATAATTTCTAGATTTCCCAAGGAAACATCGCCCGTAATGTAGAAATCCTTACTTGTCAGAGCACTTGGATTTTCCTGGTGCTGGATCGCTGAGAGGGAATTATCCACATTTACATGGACACGCCAATCGCTTGGTACATAGAGGCTCAGACTCCCAAGAGAAACATCAACAACAAACTGAGCAGAAGGACCCTCGATGCGGCAATTGTCAAAATAAACCGATGCTTCTCCCATACTCACATCTGCACTTCCGCGGGTAAAGTGTTGGTCATTGAGATATTTTGTCACTGTTGAAAAAGTGACATCAATGTCATTGCCATCCGACTTACTCATGGACCCAGCAGAATAGGAAGCTAGGCGGGCTTTTGTTTTCTTAGAGGGTTTAAACAAAATGTTGAGCCCAATCACAGCGAGAATTGAGGAAAGGATGACAACCGAATTGGACACCGGAAGGAAATGGTATTGCCCATTGAGACAAAAGAGGGCTAAAAGTCCATAGATGAAGCCCCAACCAAAATGGCGTTTTAAGAAACTAGAGAGGGACAGGACTGCAAGCAAGGTAACCCAAGCCAAGGTCCAGATGCTGATGTCCCATTTTACAAAATAGCCTTGTAAGAGGATTAAGGCTGCTAAAAGAATTAAGAATACTCCAATTAATTTTTTTCTCATGATATTACCTCATTTCATTTAGTCGTTCTTTTAAGAGTTGATAATAGCGTCTAGATACGTGGACCTGCTTATGGGTCTGGTAGAAATTGACCGTGCTGGTCCCTGAAAAAGACTTTTCCAGAGAGTAGATCTGCTTTGCATTGACAATGGTGGATTTGGAAATCCGACAAAAGGCGATGGGGAAGCAGCTCCTCCAATTCATAGAGCTTCTGCTTAACCTCATAGGCTTCGTCCTTGGTGTGTCCAAAAATCTTCTCCCCATCCGTCTCAAAAAAGAGGATCGATGCAACATCTAGAAAATACTCACTTCGATCCTTGTAGAAGGCTAAAGAAGCGACCTTTTGTTCCAGGATTCTCTCTTGTAGCTGGGTCAACTCCGGGGTCAAGCGCGGAGCTCGAATCAAGATCTCAGGCTCATCCATTGATGGATCCAATTCGATTTTAACTTTCATAAAACTCCTTTCCCAACGTTTTGATAGTACCATTATAACAGCTGTTGAAAACAAAACAAGGGCTTTTCAGTAAGTGGCACCTTTTCCCTACTAAGAGGTCGTATCTAAGAAGTAAAAGAGCTGATCAAGTGAGCAGCTAAGAACTTGGACAAACCTTTTGATTTCTTTCCCAATTTGGCTATAAGAAAACACCCTGAAAGATAGATAGAAAAATCTAACTTTTGGGGTGTTGTCAATTTTAAGAGCGTTGAATATGTCTTTATTTTGTGAGTGAGACACGGAAATCATTGTATTTGCTGTAATCAAACTCTTCATTGAGACCTGTTACAAATACAATTGGTGTATAATGGCCCTCTTCCAAAATGAAACCGGCTTTTACCTTGGCATTGGCCCCCCCAAGTCCAGCAATACCAGGAAGGAGGGCATCAAAAGCTCCAGGTTCGTCTGTTTCCCAGTAATAGATATTACCAGAAGCTTGAACAGCTTTTGCTCTAGTCGTTGCTGTACGAATTGGGTTCACATCTGCTTGATAAAAGTTTGCTGTCGTAGTGACCGTTCCGTCCGCAGCCACTGTCATTTGGACATCTTTCGCAATTTCAGTTGTACCTGTCCAAGTCCCTACGAGCTCTGCAGGAACCATTTGGGATGAATCTGTAGCTTTGTCACCACTTGTTGTATTAGACGCTGTGGTTGTTTGACTTGATTGTGTTGTTTCTTCTGAACTAGATTCAGTTTCTTTTGTATTTTTCTTTTTAGAAGACTGATTTGTTTTTTTCTGACCAGCTTTCATAGAAGTCTGTGTTTCTTTTACAGAAGAACTGTTCTCCTCTTTTTTAGAACCACAAGCTACTAGTAGAGTTGCAGAAGTTAAGCCTAAAAGTGCTAAACTTGTCCATTTTTTCATAATTATGATACCTCACCTAAATTTATATTAGCTATTATATTACAATGTTACAGATTGTCAAGTGTTTTTGAAATATTTTTGTAACATTTGTAATTTATCTAAATTTTTAAAGGGTGGCGCATAGGGTTACAAAGTAAAAGATTTCTATATTCTTTATTACATAGTCATCAGAAATAGAAAATCAACGTACGAAAACTACTGTTAGAGTTTCATTAGTACAAGAAGTAATTCAACATCAAAAAAGCCCGTCACAACAGGCTTTTCAATGTATCATCTGATGCCGATTGCAGGGATCGAACCTGTGACCTACGCGTTACGAGTGCGTTGCTCTACCAACTGAGCTAAATCGGCGATTACCTTCTTAGTATAGCACTCTGAGAGCGGATGTCAAGCACTTTTAGTTGATCTTTTTAATCAGAATCTGACATGGATTCTGCGGATCCCATAGGGATGGAAAAATCTCTAATTTTTTAAAACCAAGACTGCGATAAAAGACATTTGTTCGGTCATAATCTTTATTTGAACCTTCTGCGACTGTTTTGACCTGTAGGTAGTCCACTTGTTTGACTGCTTCTCTTTCTATAGTCGTAATTAATTCCCTTCCAATTCCTTGACCTTGGAATGATTTTTTCACGCCTAGACAGTCAATTTCAGCACAATCTTCACTCGAATATGATAAACTTATAAACCCTACTACATCACTTTCTTGATAAGCAGCCCAAACTCGTAAATCCTTAGCTCCTTCGACGTAAGCTTGCGTGCTTTCTGGTATTCCAAACCATTCTGGCAAATCCTTTAAAATCTCAGCGACAACTGCCATTTTTTGATCTTCACCCTTGACTTCTTTAATTACAAACATCATAAGTTCCTTTCTTGATTTTAGTCTTACTTTACCTCTTACGAACCAGCACTTTCGTAGGCATCCAATCCCCTGTCCCAAAGTTTGAGGGAAATAACAAAGAAAACAAGGGAAATCAGAATCAAACCACCAATATTAAAGAGTCCATCCTTGTCCTGCAAGAAATAGCTGGCAGGATAGTAGGCCGTAAAGGCGAAAGGTACAATAAAGCTAATTAACCAACGAAGGAGCGAATTGTAAATAGAAATCGGATACTTGGCAAAATCATTAAACATATAGAAAATGTAAATCATGGCACCTGACTGCTTGGTCCAAAAAGCGATACTGGCAGTTGCAATTTTCAAGGAAGTATAAATCAAGGTCGCAAAAGGAATACAAACTAGAAAAATCAGGAATTTTGGAAGAGTCCAAGCAATGCTAGTCGCCGTTGTCGCTAGTAAAATTCCACCGACCAAAAGTTCACCCAAGGCATCAATCTGAAAGGTCTCAACGAGTATGTGAAAGAGAGGATTGATAGGACGAGTCAGATACTTGTCAAACTCCCCTTTTCGAACTAGTCGTTGACCTAAAGCCCAGAGATTGTCAAAAAAGAGATGGTCTAGTCCCTTTGGAATTAAGGAAAATCCATAGATAAAGGCAATTTCTTGAAAGGTCCAACCTTCTAAGGAGGGAATGTGTTGAAAGATGACATTGAGAAACAAGAGGTTCAGGCCTTGAGTCAGAAAGACTCCCAACACACCAACCACAAAATCTACCTTGTATTCCATGATTTGCTTGATGTACTGTCTGATAAAAATCAGATGCATGCGTTGATATTTTTTCATCCTAACCTCCCTGAATGGTGATAAATGACTGGACTCGTTTCCAAATCAACTGAGACAAGCCCACCATCACTATAAGCCAGAAAAGCTGAAGCAAAAGTGCTTGAAGGATCTGACTAGCATCGTATTTCCCAACAATAATCATGACCGGAGTGTAAATTAAGGATGAGAAAGGTAAGAAGGACATAATATCTGAAATGACCTTTGGAAAGAAAGCCAAGGGAATCAAACTCCCAGACATAAAGGCCACTATGGAAGTCTTAAGTAGGTTGGAACCCCAAAGATTTTTAAATACAAAGGCTGAAAATCCAAAGCAGATATTAAAGAAAAAGTTAATCAGATAGGCCAGCGTTAAGCTAAAAAGATAAAGGGTAGTTAGTCCCAGCACTTCTACACTCCCTTGCCCAGATAAGATTTTCATCAAAACAATGACACTTAAAAATGGCAGTCCAACAGAGATAAAAATCAGCCACTTGGAACCAAGCTCCGTAAAGAGGTAAGAAGCCGCAAAATGCACTGGTCGCAACAAGCGCATGATAATGGAACCATCCTTGACCTCATCACCAATCATAAAGGAAGAATCCGACCTAGTCAGAAGATTAGTCACAAAGCTCATGATGATGTAGAGGGTGATATCCGCCATACTGAAGCCCTGAATCAAAGGCTCCTGGGAGGAATCAAAGACAGCCTTCCATAGATAAAAAGCCACAAAAGCACCCATGACATCGCCAATCCGATAAAGAATAAAGTTGACTCGATAGCTAATCAACTCCTGAATCCCTGCATTGATAAAGGGTTTATAACGTCTCCACAATTTGACCATCTTAGAGCTCCTTTCGATAGAAGCGACGGATAATATCTTCAATATCCGTATCTACCATCTTCAAATCACGGACCTCAAAATCAGATAAGGTTTGCTTGATAATATCGGCCGACTGGTAGCGGGAACTATCGAATTCAATATTGAGAGTATTTCCTTGTCTATCAATGGACATATCAGGCAAGCCCTCATAATGAGAGACTAGATGATTTTGACCTGGCGTCAGGTCAAAGGAGAGAGTCTTCATCTTTCCAAAGGTCTCCTTGAGCTGGCTCACCGTTCCATCAAAAATCTCTTGCCCCTTATCAATCATAAAAATCCGATCACAGAGTTGCTCAATATCACTCAAATCATGAGTAGTCAAGAGAATAGTTGTCTCTTCCTCCTGATTAATCTGGGTAATGGCCCGACGAATGTTGTCCTTGACAGACACATCCAAACCAATAGTCGGTTCATCTAAAAAGAGAACTTTGGGATTGTGAAGCAAGGAAGCCGCAATATCCGCCCGCATCCGTTGACCTAGTGAAAGAGTCCGCACAGGATCCTTGATAAATTCCTTCAAATCCAAAACTTCATTCAAAAAGTCCATGCGCTTATGGAAAAGCGAGTCCGGTACATCATAGATCTCTTTCAAAACCGTGTAGGTCTCTTGCAGAGCCAAATCCCACCATAACTGGGTGCGTTGTCCGAAAACGACTCCAATATCCTTGACATAATCTTGGCGATTATCCTGCGGAATCTTGCCGTTAATCCGACAAAAGCCAGATGTGGGCTTCAAAATTCCTGTCAGCATTTTGATGGTGGTTGACTTCCCAGCACCATTTGCCCCGATAAATCCTAAAATCTGCCCTTTTGGAACTTCAAAAGTTAAATCCTTGACCGCTTCAAAGGTCTGCTTTTCAGGATGAATAAAGGAGCGCAAGGCTCCCTTTAACCCCGGCTCCTTAACTGTCTTCACAAAATTTTTACGAAGATGTTGCACTTCAATCATTGCCATATCTATCTCCTAAAATCTGCCTTTTTTTCAACATAAGGAAAGAAAGCCCTAATAACACCCTATTATAGTGCAAATGTCTAAGGAAAACAAGTGTTAATTTATATCGAAAATTTTTATCCCTAAGAAAAGATAAAAAGGTGATGCTGCATCACCTACCTCTACCAAGTTAAGTCTTCAATCATGCTTCTTACTTGTGAATCAAGAGTCTTATCCTTCTTCAGTTCTCCAACCAAAGTCTGAATCTGCCGGACTAGATTTGGATCATTGTCATTATAGCATCGATGAAGCATCCAGATGTTATGCACAGTTGGACTTTTTAGAACTGACTCCAACAATAAATCCTCATAGCCTTGATGATAAAACTTCTCCACAAAGTGTACCAATTCACCTGGAGAACCAAAATCAACTTCTGGGTGGTTAGCAATGAGTTCTAATATGGGAGCAACCAAATCAAAGGGTTGAGGGGAAGCCTCCATGGCATCTACAATCTCGTCTGCCAACTCAAATTCTTGGTCTTCAGTAATTGCATCATGCAAAGCAACTAACATATCATCTTTAGTAAGCATCTGATTCTCCTTTTCAACTGTTCCATATCATTATTCGTTTTCGAACTTCTTCTTCACTCATCAAACCTTGTTCGTAAGTAGTTTTCAAACTCCTTTTGGGATAAATCACTAGGAAGTTCAAACACATACTCATATCCTTCATCACAAAAGGAAGCTTTCTCTTCAGGTGGAAACCATTTCCGAAGCCAGATGATATAGCAAGCATAATCCTGAACCCTATTATGTGAATCAAAGTAATTTATCACAAAAACATTTTTCTTGCTACTCAAAGAACTTTCCAAGGTAAACTGAGGACTTTGATAATCCCAAGAAAGCGAGTAAGCTTTTTCAGGATTAATCCTTTCTCTGATCAAAACACCTGGGAATTTTTCTCTCAAAGCAGTACAAAAGGCTTGTAAATCTAGGAATATGGGGCCTTTACTCTCAATAAAGACAAAATCAGCAGTACTCATCAGTCTCTCTCCTTCTTTTTAAAACTGAAAACAGACCTTAACCATCAATGGCAAAATTCTCCAGACTCTCAAATGCCTGCCCCTGATAGTCAAAAGAAAAGATATGAATATCATCAAAAGTTTGATCGCAGAAAGTAACGATTTGTCTTTCTGGCTCGATGATGGGTTTACCCAATTTTTCAGTAGCTTCTTCATCTGTGAAATACCCATAAAATTCTTGTAAATGAGGCAGTATAAATGCAAGAATACGGTAAAGATTTTTATGGTAATTGGCTGCAAGCAACTGAGCTTCCATCTCAAAGTTTCCACTTGGTTTTTCTTCCCAAGCTACAAGAACATCATCTACTTCATGTAGGTAGGCTTGCAAGGACTGATCGAATATCATGGCTATTTTTCTTTCAATTCTATTTGTAATAACAGAAAATAAAATCACATAGATTGAACTAAATGATTACCTAGATGTAACTTTCATAATTCTTTTCACACTCTTATCTTTGTCAACTAGAAAGCAATCTGGAAAAGTCATCTGTCCCCATTTTTTATAATCAAAACTTGAATCAAAATGATTGATTAAGATTCCTAGCAAATTTCCATGAGAACTCAGTAAAATGGTTTTATCTGAATACCTTTCTTCCAAGTCCTCAAATAAATCTAAAATTCTATTTAATGCTTCTCGATTGGACTCGCCTCCAATAAGAGATTTATCTGGATTTTGCCATAAATATTGAATTGTTTTTTCAAACTCAGTATCTTCAATAAATCTTGAGGATAATTTTCGCTCTCGTAACCGATTATCAAGAACTATTTTATCAAATTGAATTGGCGAGCTATTAATCGTTTCAAATGCTCGTTTATAAGGACTAGAAAAATAATAACCAATATTAAAAGAATTCAAAAAATCTAACTGATTAAGAGATGAAAATCCTTTTTCTGACAAAGTTCTATTAAAATCATCACTTGAAAATCTTGAATGAGCATGTCTAAGTAAAATATAAGAATTATTCATAAGTCATTACCTTTCAATTATTATCATCAGTCTCAATGGATTTTTAAGCCCTCAATTATTCTCTAAAAATTCTTTAATGCGAGAAACAATAGCATCGCTTTGATAATGATAGAGGTCGTGAGGCGCATCCATATAGTCGACTTGAACATTAGACTGGTCGCTTGCAAATCTCTCTGCATAACGTTGCCACTCTGATTGGCTAAAGGTCGTGCCTTCACCGTTAGAAACCAGGAGTAAGGCTGGAATTTTCGGATTAATGCTAGATGGAACTTTCTTGGCATTTTCCTTTGCCAAACGGGATTCATGAAGCATGGCTTGTGACATCAACTGCTTATATGCTAGTAATTTATATTGTTGTCGTTCAGTTTCAGTCAGAGTTGGATTTTTTATATAAAAGGACTCAGGGAAATAGCGTAATAAGCCAATCTTACTGCTCCAATAAGCCACAGTAAGCAAGGCCTGATTATCCTTTAAATCCTCATAACTCTCCGGCAGAGCCCAATCTAGGCCAATCAAAGCCTTCACTTCATTTGGATATTTCTCTTGCCAAGCAAGACTCTCTAAACTAGCCATAGAATGCGAAATAATCACATAAGGACCTGAAACATGAGCTTGCGCCAAAGCTTGACGCGTCTCAGAAAGGACCTCCATCACATCTCTTGAACGATCACTATCTTGGCTAAAACCATATCCTGCTCGCTCCACGACAACAACCTTGTATTTTTTGGATAGGGGATCTGATAGATTCTTAAAGTCTAGGATAGGAGAGGCGATACCTGCACCAGAAAGAAAAACGATTGTTTGAGGCCCTTCTCCTTTAACAGAGATATTCATTCGATGTCCATTGACTGTAACTTGTTTACCAATAGGTGTGAGAAGCTCACTTTCATTTCGTAAACTGAATTGATGAAAAACAAATGTAGCACCTAAAAAGAGCAGGAGAAAGCCACAAACGATCCAGCTCCACAGTTTGAATTTTTTCATAGGCATATTGTACAAAAATTAACCCCTGGAAGCAACCTTTCCCATACAAAAAAACAAGATCCACATGGGACCTTGCTTTCCTGTTTTTAATTAAGCTTTGCCTTCTGAACCGAATACGTCGATACGTTCTTCAACAGCTGCAGTAATTGCTTCGAAACCTGGTTTCAAGAATTTACGTGGGTCGAAGAGTTTCTTCTTGTCGTATTCTGCTTCGTTTGCATCGTATTCACGTACGAATTGACGAGTAGCATTTGCAAATGCGATTTGGCATTCAGTGTTAACGTTAACTTTTGCAACACCAAGTTTGATAGCTGCTTGGATTTGATCATCAGGGATACCTGATCCACCGTGCAATACGATTGGGAATCCTGGAACAGCTTCAGTCAATTTTTGCAAGTGGTCAAGGTGAAGACCTTTCCAGTTTGCTGGGTAAGGACCGTGGATGTTACCGATACCTGCAGCCAAGAAGTCGATTCCTGTAGCAACCATTGCTTTAGCGTCTTCGATTGGTGCCAATTCACCGTCACCGATGATACCGTCTTCTTCACCACCAATAGTACCAACTTCAGCTTCTACTGAGATACCTTTAGCATGAGCTTTTTCAACGACATCTTTCGCCAATTTAAGATTTTCTTCAACTGGAAGGTGTGAACCGTCAAACATGATTGAAGTGTAACCAGCTTCGATACATTCAAGAGCATCGTCGTAGTGACCATGGTCAAGGTGAATAGCAACTGGTACAGTGATCCCCATTGATTCTACAAGGTTTTCAATAAGGGCTTTACATACTTTGTAACCACCCATGTATTTAGCAGCACCCATAGAAGTTTGGATAAGTACTGGAGCTTTCTTAGCTTCTGCTGCACGCAAGATAGCTTGAGTCCACTCAAGGTTGTTTGTGTTAAATCCACCAACTGCATAACCATTGTCACGAGCTGCTTGGACAAATTTTTCTGCTGAAACGATTGCCATTAGTCATAGGCCTCCTATATATTTTTGTGGGGCTAATCCCACTTACATTGTTTATTTTATCACTTTTTAGATGAAATTGCTAGTTTTTCCTGTATCTTTAAGCACTTTCTTAAGATAAATGAGGAGGATTCCCTCTTTTCGGAGATTTCAATACCTCTGTAATATCAAAATAAGGATATGCAAACACTCTTATAGCTCATTTCACTTTCCTTCTATTCTACTAAAATAATTTTAGAAATAAAAAAAGATAGCCGAAGCTATCTTGATCCGATGCGGAGAGAGGGACTTGAACCCTCACGACCTAAAGCGGTCACAGGATCCTTAGTCCTGCGCGTCTGCCAATTCCGCCATCCCCGCGATTGAGTACTTTACTAGTATATCAATCAACGACTTTTTTGTCAAGAATTTTTTCAAACTTTTTTCAAAGTTTGTCATTTTCTCACAAAAAGGGAACAGGTCCTTCGACCTGCTCCCTTGATTTTTATTTGCTATCGTGGTTTTCAACTGCCGCTGTGATAAAGGCTGTGTAAAGTCCTTCTGGACGGTTTGGACGGCTTGACAATTCTGGGTGGTATTGGCAAGCGACAAAGAATTTGTTTTCTGGGATTTCAACGATTTCGACCAAACGATTGTCTGGTGAAACACCTGAGAAGACAAATCCTGCTTCTTCGAACTGTTCACGGAAAGCATTGTTAAACTCATAACGGTGACGGTGGCGACGTTGTACCACTTCTTGATTGTCATAGGCAGCGGCTGCTTTTGAGCCTCGTTTGAGTTTAGATGGGTAAAGACCGAGACGGAGCGTTCCTCCCATGTCTTCCACATCGATTTGGTCTCGCATGATATCGATAATTGGATACTTGGTTTCTGGATCCAATTCGGATGAATTGGCCCCTTCCAAACCTAAAACGTGACGGGCAAATTCGATACAGGTTAACTGCATCCCCAGGCAGACACCTAACATTGGGACGTCCTGTTCACGCGCATACTTGATGGCTTGAATTTTTCCTTCTGTTCCCCGTTGGCCAAAACCACCTGGGACGATGATCCCATCCGCATCTCCAAGGAGTTCTGCCACATTTTCAGCTGTCACATCATTGGCATTGACCCAATTAATCTTGACTTCTGCATCGTTGGCATAACCTGAGTGCTTCAAGGCCTCAACGACAGAAATGTAGGCATCTTGCAATTCTACGTATTTTCCAACCAAGGAAATCTTGACCTGCTTCTTGAGGTTCATGACCTTGTCGACCATCGCAGACCATTCTGTCATATCTGCTGCAGGAACATCCAATTTCAAATGGTCACAAACGATTTGGTCCATATTTTGTGCTTGCAAGTTCAATGGGATTTGGTACAAATGGTCCACATCCAGTGATTCGATGACAGCTTCTGGTGCGACATCACAGAATTGAGCCAACTTGTTCTTAATTCCTTGACCAGCTGGTTTTTCTGTACGGATGACCAACATATTTGGTTGAATCCCAAGACCACGTAATTCTTTCACAGAGTGTTGGGTCGGCTTGGTTTTCATTTCTCCCGCAGCTTTCAAGTAAGGAAGAAGGGTGGTGTGGATGTACATAACGTTTTCAGCACCAACATCTGCCTTCATTTGACGAAGAGCTTCAAGGAATGGAAGGGACTCAATGTCTCCAACTGTTCCCCCGACTTCTGTGATGATGACATCAGAATCCGTCGTTGTCGCTGCTCGTTTGATCTTTTCTTTCAAGGCATCTGTAATATGAGGAATAACCTGTACAGTCGCGCCCAAGTATTCTCCGCGACGTTCTTTGCGAAGAACTTCGCTATAAATTTTCCCTGTTGTCACATTTGAGTACTTATTCAGATTGATATCAATGAAGCGTTCATAGTGACCAAGGTCCAAGTCTGTCTCTGCACCATCGTCTGTGACAAATACTTCCCCGTGTTGGTAAGGACTCATCGTCCCTGGGTCGATATTGATATAAGGGTCAAACTTTTGGATCGTCACTTTCAATCCACGATTTTTGAGCAAGCGACCAAGACTTGCTGCGACAATTCCTTTTCCGATGGATGATACGACACCACCCGTGACAAAAATATATTTTGTTGACATGTGCTTTCCTCTTCTTCTAATGTTGTAGAGGCCATTCCTCTTTGCAGAAAAAACAAAAATAGCTCCCTAATCCTTAGGGAGCTCCGACCTCAAAATGAGGTGCCCGAACAATATCTTACCGCAAATGGTCTACTTTGTCAAATTGAAAATTTCATGAAAATGATTTTCGCTGTTTACGAGACCTTTTCCACTCCATTTTGTGTGACGAGAAATTTCTCAAATTGAAGCTGAGACATGCAAAGAGCAAGGTCCTTGCGGATTCGCTCCAGTGCTTCTAAACGCATCTCGACTGATGTCTCGGTATTTCCTTGAATGACAAAGAGGGCGTTTTGCGTAGTCTCCTCAAATTTGTAATGGTCACTATCGCGTACATCCAACCAAGCCAAAACTCCTTTTTGATCCCGATAGACAGGATCTGTCGGTGCGACATGTTTTTCACTAGAAAGGATAGGGAGGAAAAGATCGTCTCTTTGACTCACTGTAAATTCAATCTGTCCCTCAATCTTATCTAGGTCATGTCCTCCGATCGCGAGAAAAGACTTCAGAGATTCGACATTATAGATATCGATGATGCTATTGATCTGAGGAAGAGCTCCTCGATGCTGGATGTTTCGGATAAGAGCTAGGACTGTTGGTGGATTTTTCTTGATGCTACGCCCTACTTTTTGCAAGAGGTCTGTATACCCTTTGATGACAGGAGATGCCACTACTTCTTCTGTCTGACACTGGAGCGCCCATTGTTCAAGCTCTTTCTTCTTTTCAAGAAAAGAAGGGGGTAAAACTGCTTGGGGGTCCACATTTCTAGCAATTCCGACCACAACCGTATCAATACCAAGAGCTACTAAACTTTGATCTAAACGAAAGTCCATCTGAACACCTCCTATTGGGAAACCTTACACGATTATCATATGCCATTTCGCCATTTTTGTCAATGCAAACAAAAAGAGAGTGGGACAGAAATCGGTAATTCGTTAGAATTCGATTTCGTCGTCCCACCTCCGCACAGTTGAGTAGGGCTGTAAAAGCTGATGAAATCAGCGTAGTAGAGCCCACTCAACCACTGCGTCTTGCTCGACAATCCAAAAACAATTGAGAGGCTAGGACTTTTGTCCCAGCCTCTTCTTATGATTTATTCTTCTTCCTCGTCTTCAGCATCCTCTTCTTCGTCGTCTTCTTCGCTCAATTCAACTTCCTCACCCAAATCATCTGGTACGATTTCATTGATTTCAGCATCGTAAGCTTCGACTTCACTCTTTTCATCATCTGGATTTTCTTCATCATATGAAAGAGCTGGATCTGCTTCGTAAACTTCTTCGTCTTCTGGATCGTCATCGTTGTAGTCGATTGCATCTTCGTCTCCATCCATGAAGGCATTGACACGTTTTTTCTTCCGTTTCTTAGGAGTTTCGTCTTCGTCTGTTTCTTCAAGAGCGATGATTTCCTCATCAACTTCATCGATGGCATACCATGAACGAAGGCCCCATTTGTTATCTCCAAGTGGGATAAAGCTTCCATCTACATTCAATTCTGTGTAGAACAATGGAAGAGCTTCACGGATCTCGCTGTTTGATTTTTCAAGGTAATTTTGAATTTCATTTACAAGATCGCTAAAGTACATTTCATGGTCACGTCCGCGTAATTCTAAAATCGCACGTGCCACTTCAATCATAGAAAGTTCACTTTTTTCTTGTCCAGCAAATACTTCTAATTCCAAGGGTAAATCTCCTTATGTTTCATTTCCTAAATGGAGAAGGATCTGGTCTTAAACCTCATCCTATCCTCAATGATAGATTGAAAACTTCTCGTCACTAAATCTATCACGCATTTTATCGTTACACTCTATTGTACGATAAATTTCCCCTTTCGTCAAAGGAAAATTCCAGGATTCTCCACGAAATCAGAAAAGAAGAGCCTCACGGCTCTTCTTTTTAATCTCAATTATTTTACTTTTGCTGTGCTTGTAATCACGTTCACTGCTTTCTTCACTGTGATGTCATGTTTCAACATTTCTGGTGAAAGAAGGTTGCGAACTTGTTCAACTGGCATGTTGTAATCTGCTGCCAATTGTTCGATTTCAGCGTTGATTTCTTCTTCAGTTGCTTCGAAGCCTTCTGCTTTCGCTACTGCTTCAACCACAAGGTTTGTCTTCGTACGGCTTTCAGCTTCTGCTTCGTATTGTTTGTGAAGATCTTCTTGAGTTGTTCCAGTGATTTGGAAGTACATTTCAGGTGAGATACCTTGACGTTGCATGTTTCCAAGGAATTCGTTGATTGAACGGTGTACTTCTTCATGGATCATTTCTTCTGGAAGGTCAACGATTTCAGCATTTTCAACGGCAAGATCGATTGCTGCTGCTTCTACTGCATCGTTGTATGCTTCTTCTTTAGCTGCTGCCAATTCTTTGCGGTATTTTTCTTTCAATTCAGCAAGAGTTTCAACTTCTTCGTCGATGTCTTTTGCCAATTCATCGTCAAGAGCTGGTACTTCTTTTGCTTTTACTTCGTGGATCGTTGTCACGAATTTCGCTTCTTTACCTGCAAGGTCAGCTGCTTGGTAGTCTTCTGGGAATGTTACGATCACATCAACTGTTTCACCAGCAGAGTGTCCAACCAATTGGTCTTCGAAACCTGGGATGAATTGACCTGAACCAAGTCCAAGTGAGAAGTTGTCACCTTTACCACCGTCGAATTCAACACCGTCGATAGAACCTACGAAGTCGATCACAACTGTGTCACCTTCTGCAGCAGCACCTTCTTTAACAACCAATTCAGCCAAGTTGTTGCGTTCGCGTTCGATACGAGCATCCACATCAGCGTCTGTTACTTCTTTAGAAACTTCTACTGACACTTCAAGGTCTTTGTAAGCACCCAATTTTACTTCAGGTTTTGTTACAACAGCTGCTGTCAATGTCCAGTCTTGACCTTTTTCCATAGATACAACATCGAAAGTTGGTTGTGCTACAACTTCGATTCCAGCTTCTTTAACAGCTGCTTCGTATGCTGCTGGAAGAAGATCGTTCAAAGCATCTTGGTAAAGAGCTTCTTCACCAAAACGTTGGTTGAAGATTGGACGTGGAATATGACCTTTACGGAATCCAGGTACGTTCAAAGTTTTCTTAACAGACTCAAACACACGGTCCAAAGCAGGTTTGATTTGCTCTTGGCTGATTGTGAAAGTCAATACACCGTGGTTAGTTTCTTTGTTTTCAAATGATACAGACATTCTGTCTCTCCTTAAAATAATATAGTCATTCCTTATAATTTTACCACAAAACTTTGAAATTGCAAGTTTTAAAACGTTTTTGCCTCTCTTTTCATCCAAAAAAACTAGCCCTTAAAAGCTAGTTCTAATTATGATTTTCGGATGGGATCATCGAGGTAGAGAGCACGGGCGCCACCGATCAATTTTGGCCGACTGGCGAGGGCTGTGACATGGGCGCCACCTAGTTCACGCAAGATAGGGCGAATCGGAACTTGCACGTGTTTGACATGCATCCCTACTGAGGTATCTCCGATGTCTAACCCGGCTTGAGCTGTGATAAATTCCACCTCAACAGGATCCTTAAAATACTTGAAAGCTGCGAGTTGTCCAGCACCTCCTGCATGGAGACTTGGAAGGACATTGACGATTTCTAACTCCTTT
This sequence comes from Streptococcus parasanguinis ATCC 15912, assembly GCF_000164675.2. Classification (NCBI taxonomy): domain Bacteria; kingdom Bacillati; phylum Bacillota; class Bacilli; order Lactobacillales; family Streptococcaceae; genus Streptococcus; species Streptococcus parasanguinis. The sequence continues at coordinate 2,010,719 of NC_015678.1, read as the reverse complement.
TTATCTGCCAATTCTCTTTCGACCACCAAGGCGCGATTGAGATGCTCACATCCTTGTACCGCCAGATAAATCCCTCTTGGATTCAACTCATCTAGCAAGGTCTGGACAATAGCTTCGGCAATATCGATGTTGGAGGCTTTTCCAATTCGCCCTCCTGCAACTTCACTTGAAGACATCCCGAGGACTAGAATCTGTCCTTGGCGGAGACGGCTTTTTTCCAAGACATCTACCAAGATTTCTTTTGTATCCTTCTTCAGTTGCTCCAGATCCATGAATTAGCTTCCTTTCTTTTGAAATGCATAATAGACCACATAGCCTAAAGCCATTCCAACAAAATTCTGAGCGAGGTTATTCGGAATGTCCGAGATAGCAGCTCCCCAACCATTGCCTAAAAAGAGAGCAGAAGCTAGTGCGTAACCGCCTACCATGACGACTGTCGCAAGAAGCAAGCCTAGGTAACGAGCTTTGCCCTTGAAGCCAGCGAAATATCCTTGTCCCCCGTGAAAGAGGAGGCTAAAGAACATCCACTGAGGATAGCCTGAAATCAGATCCAATAAGAAGGCTCCGACACCACCTACAATAGCACCTTCCTTGCGTCCAAAATAGAAGGCTGTGAAATAGGCACCAAGATCTAGTAGGGTGACGATCCCTGTAGGAGTTGGAAGTTTGGTATAGTAGCCAAGTACAACTGTCAAGGCTGTCAAAATAGAGAGGCGGGCAATGAGTTGAGTTCGATTAGATGTCATACTGTACTACTCCATACTGGTCTGAATGTTGAATCGCTTGGAAAACAAAGTCTTTAGAGGCTTTAACAGCTTCAAGTGGAGATTTCCCTTGCACCAACTGGCTGGAAATGCTAGACGCAAAGGTACAACCAGCTCCTGTATTGTTCTTTTCTAAGACTGGCTCTTCAATGATGGTGAAGTCCGTCCCATCATAAAAGACATCGATGGCCTTTTCTTTATTGAGACGATTGCCTCCTTTGACCACGACATTCGCTGCTCCTAATTCGTAGAGCTTGCGCGCTGCCTCCTTCATATCATCGAGCGATTGAATCTTGCTTTGGGTCAAGATCTCAGCTTCTGGCAAGTTCGGCGTAATGATCGTCACATAAGGGAAGAATTTGATCAATTCGTCTCGAAGAGCTGAAACTTCAACATCATGGCTTTCCTTGCAGACCAAGACAGGATCTAGTACCACAGGGATCTCCGCATGGGCTTTGACATAGTCCAAGGCCAAGTCTGCCACTTGGACATTTGGCAAAAGGCCGAGTTTAATTGCAGAAAAAGGAACATCCTTGAGAGAGTTGAGCTGCTGCGCAAAGGTCGTTGGATCCACCGGAATCACTTCAAAACCGTGCTCCGTCATAGCGGTCAAACAAGTCACCGCTACAAAACCATGCTGTTTGTTAGTCGTATAAGTTGCAAGGTCTGCGTGAAGACCTCCCCCACTAAAAATATCATTTCCTGAAATAGCTAGAATCAATTCATTACTCATAACGGATCTCCTTTAAATATAAGCCATTTGGCGCTGCTGTAGGACCTGCTAGATTGCGGTCCTTCTGTTCTAAAATTAGATCGATCTGCTCGATCGGCATCCGATCATTTCCGATCTTCAACAAAGTTCCCACCATATTGCGGATTTGCTTGTAGAGAAAACCATTGCCCGAAAAGGTAAAGACAAGGCGGTGATGTTCTGCATCCTCGACCAAGCGAGCCTCTGTAATCGTACGAACCTTGTCTTCCACACTGGTTCCTGAAGCTGTGAAACCGGTGAAATCATGGGTTCCCTCCAACTTTTGGATGGCTGCTTGCATCTTTTCCACATCCAAAGGATAAGGATAGTGGGTGGCATAGTGGCGCATCATGGGGTTCTTGGGACGACCATAATCCACGATGAATTCATAGGTCTTGCTGTGCTTCTTGTAGCGTGAATGAAAGTCAGCCGCTACTTGCTCCACACGGATAAAATCAATATCCTCTGGAGTTTGGGTATCGAGGGCAAAGCGGAGCTTCTCCTCGTCCCGCTCTTGGGGGAGATCAAAATGAATCACCTGTCCAAGAGCATGGACACCGGAATCCGTTCGCCCCGCTCCATGAACGGTAACGGGGGTTCCTTGATTGAGGCGCGTCAAGGTCTTCTCGATTTCCTCTTGCACACTGCGGGCATGCGGTTGGCGTTGAAACCCTGCAAACAAGGTCCCATCATATGAAATGGTTGCTTTGTATCGTGTCATGGTTCTATTTTAGCAAGATATAGAAGGGGTTACAATAGTGAAAAAATCAAACTGTCCGGGTACAGTTTTGCAGGCACAAAAAGAGGCTGGGACAAAAGTCCTAGCCTCTCAATTATTTTTGGATTGTCGAGCAAGACGCAGTGGTTGAGTGGGCTCTACTACGCTGATTTCATCAGCTTTTACAGCCCTACTCAACTGTGCGGAGGTGGGACGACGAAATCGAATTCTAACGAATTACCGATTTCTGTCCCACTCTCCTAACTTCGACCTGTTACAAATCTACTAGGTCTTAGTCTCTTTTTTTATTTTTCAAGTCCATTCCTGCTGCCCCTAAGATCGCTCCTAGTAAAGCGAGTCCCAAAGCAGATTCTGCTCCTGTTTCTGGAAGTTGCTTGTTAGAAGATACTGTTTCTGAACGAACCTCTTTTTCCACAGCTGCTGGAATTGGCGTTGGGGTATTTCCTGGTGCAACTGGTTGATCTTTCGAGATCACTTGAGGTGTTGAAGGATCTGGAACCACTTTGTTTACGAGCACGTCTGACTTCACTGGCGCTTCTACGGAAGGGGTTGTTGGGATCACGACTTCTTTGGTACCGACTTCAACAATTTCTGCAACCGGCTCTGTGGCAACTTCTGTAGCAATCACTTTTCGACTTTGATCAAGTGCCGAAACCTCTACATACTCAAGACCTTGCCCTTTAACCCCAGCCTGGATCACTTTTCGTTCTCCTTTAGCGAGATCTGGATTGCTCCGTTCCACAAGGTCAAAATCAAGTTCTTTTTCTACGATTTCAAGACTTGGTTTGTCTTCCACTAGGGCTTTGACGTCATTTTCAGCCAAGCTACCTACTTGCGTGATTGGCTTGAGCCCCGCAAGGGCTTGAGTCAGAGTGGCCACTTCTTGATCCACCTGATCTTGATGAGCACGGCTCACATTCCAATTCAAGCTATCTAAGACTTTCGCAAGGGCTGCGCGCGATTCTGGTGTGTAAATGTCTAGATCTGTTGGCACCGTAGCAACTGCTTTTCTAAGAGCAGTGAAGTCCGCCTTGAAATAGTCCTTGTTATGGTTGGCAAAAGCTTCCATGAGATCAAAGACATTTTTTTCGATGTATTCTTCACTTGGGGTATCACACCAAACAGCTACCATACTACCGATCATCGGCAAAGATGTTTCAGGATACGTTGTACTTGGGAGTTGTCTAAATGGAGTAGCAGCTGCATTGGCAATCGCTTTCTCAATATAACCACCACCCGTTTCAGGTGTTCTTCCCAAAACATAATACCAGTCTCCGTTGGTATTAAGGAATTTATAACCCTTATCTGCCAAATACTGTGGAGATGCGAGGTTATAGCCCCACCATCCTTTAGACCAGTATGAAATCAAGACGTCCTTGTCAAAGGCAACATCATCTTCATCTCCATAATAGAAGCCATCGTTAAAGGCCATTGGCTGCAAGCCTTTTTCACGCGCCATGGCTGCAAGACTATTGGAATACTCCGCAAACTTACCATAGAGGTCATACCACTTGAGGTAGTACCAACCTTGCGCACTGGTAGCGTCATTGGCATATTCATCTGTTCCGTAGTTAAAGATCTTAGACTTGTCTTTGAAGTAGTCCATATACTTGCCAATCAAGGCTTTGGTAAAGTTGACTGCTGCTTCATTGGTCAAATCCATGGTTGTTTTTGAAACCGTATCAAAGCTGGCTTGTGGATTTTCAATGCCCAATTTTTCCATGGCCACCAACAAAGCATCCATGTGGCCAGGACTATTGACTGCCGCAATCAAGCCGATTCCTTTAGCAGTAGCATAAGCATGGAGCTCATCCATTTCTGCTTGGGTCAAAGCTTGACCATTTGGATCATCGTAATAGGCCTTGGTGCCTTCTAGAATGGCCTTTTTCACATCGTCACTGGCATAGGTTTTGCCATTGGCTTCCACCGTCATATCATCGAGGACGAAGCGCATACCATCGTTTCCGACAAGGAGGTGCAAGTCAGAATAACCCAGCTCACTGGCCTTATCTACGATCCGTTTCAACTGATCCAGCGAGAAGTATTTGCGACCTGCATCGATCGAGATGACCTTCTTCATGGCGAGTTTTTCTGCTGCTTCTTTTGCAGCAACTTCTTTCGCGTAGCTTTCTGTATACACCAAAGCATCTTGAGCCGCTTTAAGATGATCGATCAAGGTTTTGGCCTCTGCTCGAGTCGTGTCTGCTCCTACCCCTTCTAAAGCTTTTTTGGCTGCCGTAAAGGCTACTAGAGATTCCGGTGTATAGTGATCCAAATCAGTTGGAGCTTCCGAAAGAGCTTTTTCGACAACTTCAAGATCTGCAACAAAGTAGTCCGCATTCTTGTCCACGAAGGCATGCATCAACTTAAAGAGAAGGTCTTTTTTGTAGGTTGCGGATGGTGTATCTGCCCAGGCAGCTACCATCCCACCGATGAAGGGCACCTTAGACCCATCATTTTTTTGAACGACATCAATCGCTGACTTGGAAATTCCTTCGAGACCTTGATCAAGGTTGTACCAACCAGATCCAGCCTTATCCCGTCCAATCACATAATACCAAGCATCATTAGTATTAAGAATCTGATGACCTAGTTCAGACAAGAGTTTTGAAGAAGCGACATCATAGCCATTCCAGCCACCTGTCCAGTAGGAGACAATGATATCCTTGTCAAAAGTACCATAGGAAGTATCGCCATTGTAGTAGATCCCGTCATTAAAGGCCATTGGTTTCATCTTGTGTTTTTTCACAATAGCTGCTAGATCATTAGCATATTGGATGAATTTTTCATAGCCTTTTTCTGGATAGCCTTCACCTGGCCAATGCTTGCTGGCTTGGAGAACCTGCCAACCATGGTCATCTGTGGCATCGTTGGCATATTCATCCAAACCAATATTGAAAATATCTGCTTTGCCGCTGAAATAAGCCGCATACTTGTCTACCAAAGCCTTAGTAAAGTCTAAGGCTTTTTGGTTGTCCAAATCAACTGTCCTAGCTGATTTCTTTGTACCAAAATAATTAAAGTGAGGGTTTTCGATCCCCAATTGTTCCATGGCTGTCAGAATCGCATCCATGTGACCTGGACTATTAATGGTTGGAATGACACCTACTTTCTTCGATTTGGCGTAGGCCAAAATATCATCCATTTGAGCCTGGGTCAAGGCTGTCCCGTTCGGATCATCGTAATAAGCCTTCGTCCCTTTTTCAACAGCATCTGTCACGGCTTGGCTAGAATAAGAAGTATCTCCCACTTTCAAAGACATATCATCCAGCACAAAGCGCAAGCCGTCATTTCCAACTAGAAGATGCAAGTCTGTATAGCCCGTCTTACTTGCTTCATCAATGATTTCCTTGATTTGGTCTGGTGAGAAGTACTTGCGACCGGCATCAATCGAAACAATCTTTTTCTTGGCTAATTTTTCTTCTTGGTCAGGATCTTTAGCAGGCGTTTCCGTCGCTGCTGTCGTTGGTTGAGTTGTCACATCCGACTCTGCGACAGAACTTGCTTCTTCGCGAATCAAACGGTCAAGATCTGATACCCGCAATTCACGATCAGGCAGTGTTGGTTGACTTTGATCGACGATCGGGGCAGGAGCCGTTGGTTTTTCTACTGCTGGCTGAGAAGCTTCCTCATTAAGGGAAATAGTTGACTCACTCTCGTTTGGCTGAGTTGGAACTGTCGTTGCAGGACTTTCAGTAGTCGTCGGCGTATCGGCCGCTACAACATGAGCACCAGCAAAAAATCCTATGAGCACCGAAGCAGCTCCTACTGCATACTTGCGAATCGCATAACGTGGTTGATGTGATTTCATCAGGACCTCCTAAATTGTCATTGTAATCGTTTTCTTAAATTTAGCACGATATCTTAATAAATTCAATGAGGCTTCTCATTATTCTTTAATTAGGAGAGGAAGTTCTTGGATTCGATCCAAAATAAAACGAGCTCCTTACTCAAAAGGAAACTCGTTCATTTTTATAAATCATCTAAAGCATCTTTGACCTTGTCAAAGAAACCTTTTTTCTTTGGGTTGACCTTCAAATCACTTGCTTCCGCAAAGGCTTGAAGGGCTTCTTTTTGCTTGTCATTTAAACCAGTTGGGGTGACGACATTGACAGATACATATTGATCCCCCATAGCACCACCACGTAAGCTTGGAGCCCCTTTTCCACGGAGGCGGAATTTCTTACCGGTTTGGGTTCCTTCAGGAATGACCAAATCGACATCTCCGTGAACAGTTGGCACATGGACCGTATCTCCAAGAGCTGCTTGGACAAAGTTCAAGTCTAACTTGTAGTAGATGGTTGAGCCATCTCGTTCGAAGCGATCGCTCGGCTCAACATTGACAACGACATACAAGTCACCATAAGGTCCACCGTTAAAGCCAGCTTCTCCTTGACCAGCTAATCGGATTTGTTGACCTGTTTCAACTCCTGCAGGAATCTTGACATTCACGCTATGAGCTTGTTTTTCATGACCTGTTCCACGACAAGTGCTACATGGATCTTTGATTTCTTGACCACGACCATGACAGACATCACAGGTCACTTGACGGCGCATCATCCCAAGAGGGGTTTGCGTATCCACATTGATGACTCCAGAACCATGACAGCGTCCACAGGTCACCGGACTAGTCCCTGGCTTAGCCCCAGAACCATGACAGGTATGACAGCTAGCTTCCCGATGGTACTTGACTTCTTTTTCCGCACCAAAAATCGCTTCTTCAAACTTGAGATTGACGCGGTATTGGAGGTCATCCCCTTGACGAGGTGCATTTGGATTACGACTTGCACCGCCACCAAAGAAGCTAGAGAAGATATCTTCAAAGCCACCAAAACCAGCACCATCAAAGCCACCAAAACCACCTGCTCCGCCACCGAAGCCACCATTGGCACCCGCAGCACCATATTGGTCATAAGCAGCTCGTTTTTGCTCGTCACTCAAAGTCTCATAAGCTTCTTGAACTTCCTTGTACTTTTCCTCAGCACCAGGCTCCTTGTTGATATCTGGGTGATATTTTTTAGATAATTTCCGATAGGCTTTCTTGATCTCATCTTGAGATGCATTCTTTGAAACGCCCAAACGGTCATAAAATTCAGTATTGTTCATAATTCAAGATACAAAGGGCGTTAAACGGACACAGCCAAAATAGGAGTTTTGACGACGGACGCTCGCGTCCTAGAAAAAACTATCTTTTTGGCACCGTCCGTAGCCCGTGTTCAGTTACGAACACTCTTTGTTCCTTTCTATAATTTTCATGTAAATCTTTAGAGGCTGTTTTCTATACTTCGCTTCACTTGATCAAACTCTTTGTCCGATAAAGTAAATATCAAATCCTCTTCAGCATACTCGTTCTGTTCTTTAAAATAGTTGTCTGTATTAGTTGCCAAGCCTAAGCTTAGAATCACTTTTCTTGCAAACTCTTGATGGGCAAAACCGATAGCCGTAATGATTTGTTTATCTTGCACAACCAGTTTGGGTTGGAAATTTTCACGTGGAAGAAATTCAAAATAACCAAAGAAGTTTTGCCAAATTCCACCTGTAAATTTCGTGTCCTTCAACAGACCTGCTTTCGCTAATAAAAGAGGCGCTGAAGAAATGGCTGCAATTAAGATATCTTGCTCACCAAGGTCCCTCAAAAACGAAATCAATTTCTCATCCTGTAGAGCAGGCCCTATATTGATCATTCCTGGCAAAATCACACAAGAATACTCTTCTATACAGATTTGATCTAGTGTTTTCGTTGGTTGACAGGGCAAGCCATCCTCAGAGACCACCATCGAATGATCTGAAGCGGCATAATCAATCGTACTATCAAAAGACAGAGCTAAAGTACTCGTTAAAGCAGTAATCTCATAAAGAGAAAAATTAGGATAAATGATACAAAGTACTTTTTTCATAGGCAGCATCCTCTATTTTACCGAAAAACAGAGGCTGGGTTGCAACCTCTGGATTTCTTTTTATCATTTACTAGTTAGGCGTTTAGGAAAGGCGCCATAGCGATTGTCGTAGGGTGACAATCACAAGAGTGAGTATTCATTATTAACGCCTCGCTCCCCGATTTTCAAGCTCGGGATAAAATAGTCCACGGGACTATTTTATTTTTCCGTAAACTCTCCGTCTACGACGTCATCGCCTGCATTTCCTGTTGCTTGTGCGCCTTCTGCTCCTGCTTGAGCTTGTTGCGCTGCTGCAGCTTGTTCGTAGAGTTTAACAGCCAATGCTTGCGCTTTTTCGTTCAAGGCTTCAAGTTTCGCTTTCATTTCTTCAAGGTTACCTGATTCTTGAGCTTTCTTAAGATCATCAAGTCCTGCTTGAGCTGCGTCACGTTCTGCATCAAAGCCTTTGCCTTCAGTTTCTTTGATAGTCTTTTCAGTCGCAAAGATAGCTTGGTCTACTTCGTTACGAAGGTCAACTTCTTCTTTACGTTTCTTATCTGCTTCAGCGTTTGCTTCTGCGTCTTTCATCATGCGGTCGATTTCTTCGTCTGTCAAACCTGAGTTTGATTGGATAACAATGGTTTGTTCTTTTTGAGTTCCAAGATCTTTCGCTTTAACAGATACGATACCGTTCTTGTCGATGTCAAATGTAACTTCGATTTGTGGGATACCACGAGGTGCAGCTGGGATATCAGTCAATTGGAAGCGTCCAAGAGTCTTGTTATCTGCTGCCATTGGGCGTTCCCCTTGAAGAACGTGGATATCAACGGCTGGTTGGTTGTCTGCTGCAGTTGAGAAGACTTGTGATTTAGAAGTTGGAATTGTAGTGTTGCGGTCGATCAATTTTGTGAAGACTCCACCCATTGTTTCGATACCAAGTGACAATGGCGTTACGTCAAGAAGGACAACGTCTTTCACGTCACCAGTGATCACACCACCTTGGATCGCAGCACCCATAGCCACTACTTCGTCAGGGTTCACTGATTTGTTTGGTTCTTTACCAGTTTCAGCTTTAACAGCTTCTACAACGGCAGGGATACGAGTTGAACCACCGACAAGGATCACTTCGTCGATATCTGACAAGCTCAAACCTGCATCTGAAAGGGCTTGACGAACTGGAGTTTTCGTACGTTCTACAAGGTCACGAGTCAAATCGTCGAATTTCGCACGAGTCAAGGTCATTTCCAAGTGAAGAGGTCCAGCAGCGCCTGCAGTGATGAATGGCAAGCTGATTTGTGTTGAAGTCACACCAGAAAGGTCTTTCTTCGCTTTTTCAGCTGCGTCTTTCAAACGTTGAAGCGCCATCTTGTCTGTTGACAAGTCGATACCATTTTCTTTCTTGAATTCTTCAACCATGTAGTCGATGATTTTTTGGTCAAAGTCGTCACCACCGAGTTTATTATCCCCTGCAGTTGCCAATACATCAAAGACACCATCACCCAATTCAAGGATAGATACGTCGAATGTACCACCACCAAGGTCGAATACCAAGATTTTTTCTTCTTTATCAGTCTTATCCAAACCGTAAGCAAGAGCTGCTGCAGTTGGTTCGTTGACAATACGTTCTACTTCAAGACCAGCGATTTTACCAGCGTCTTTAGTTGCTTGACGTTGTGCATCGTTGAAGTAAGCTGGAACTGTGATAACAGCTTTGGTTACTTTTTCACCAAGGTAATCTTCAGCATAACCTTTCAAGTATTGAAGAATCATAGCTGAGATTTCTTGTGGTGTGTACTCTTTACCGTTTGCAGAAACTTTTTCAGAAGTCCCCATCTTAGATTTGATAGAGATGATGGTATCTGGGTTTGTGACTGCTTGACGTTTTGCAGCATCACCAACGATGATTTCACCGTTTTTGAATGACACAACAGATGGAGTTGTGCGGTTACCTTCTGGGTTTGCGATAATTTTTGATTCAGTTCCTTCAAGAACTGCTACTGCTGAGTTTGTTGTACCTAAGTCAATACCGATAATTTTAGACATATGTTTTTCTCCTTAAGTTTTTTCTTCTTTTTTCTTCTTTTTTCTTCTTTTTTCTTTTTGATACTCTTCTTAAGTGGCGACGCCGTCAGAGCTTGACTTCGTCAATCTCTTTGACTAAACTTTGAGCCTAAGGTCTCAAAGTTTGCGAACATATCGCCACGGCGAAGAGTATCGCCTTTGGTTCACTTCGCTCACTATTGGCAAAGCCGATCCAATGTTAATCTTTCTTTCATAGTTTAGTGTCGTTTCGGACAAGGTAGCCTAGTTGAACACGCCCTAAGCTCTGGGTAAAAAAGATAGATTTCCTTATGTTCATCGAACACTTCGTCAATCTCCTATTTTTACTGTGAGCTTTTTACGGGCTTTGTATCCTAGTTATATACTACTACCATGGCTGGGCGAAGGATGCGGTCATGGAGTTTGTAGCCTTTTTGGAAGACTTGTGCGATAGTGTCTGCTGGATGTTCGTCATCAGCTGGGACTGTTTGGATGGCCATATGGTAGTTATGGTCAAAGGCTCCGTCCGCTGGAATTTCTTCAATTCCTTCTTCTTTCAGAGCATGTACCAAACTTTCTTGGACCATTTCCAAGCCCTTCTTCACATCATCTGTCAATCCTTCTACGGCAAGGGCACGTTCGAGGTTGTCTAGTGATGGTAAGATCGCTTTTGCCAAATCTTGGCTACGGTATTTTTGTAATTGTTGACGTTCTTCATTGGCACGGCGCTGAATGTTTTGCATTTCTGCATGAGCACGAAGGTACTTGTTTTCAAATTCCTCGGCACGCGCTTGTGCTTCTTCTAACTCAGAAGGTTGGTTGGACTCCTCTACAACTTCTTCAGTTGTTTGGGCAACTTCCTCTTCTTTCACGTCTTCTTTTTTGATATCTTCTGTCAAGGCATACACCCCTTTCATTTGGTCTTAATTTACTTCATAATGGTTGCTGTTGAGGTAACGGTAGTAATCCGTCAACTTCATGACCAGTACTCGGCCGATGACATTGACCAGGCTAATCACACGCCTGTAATCCATCTCTACAGGACCGATCACATGCATGAGGGCCATCCCACGATAAGGAACCAGGAACTTGTGACTAATGACCGTCACATTTTTCAAGGCCTTCTCTTGGGATTCTGCAACCAGGATCTGGGTCATTTGGTCTTCTGGCATTCCCCCTCGTAACTCCAAGGCTACATGTTGGGGATTATCTAAGAACTGATAGGTCTGAAGATCGGCGTAGGTTAATGATGAAACCTTTCCTTCTACAAAGACCAGTTCTTGAAACAGTTGCGAGAAGACGTAATCAAAGAGATCCAGCACATTGTCTGTCGTCTTGAAATAGCGCTGTACAATCTGTGGAATCTCTGTCCGCAGGCGGTAGTGGATATCCAAGACTGTATTTCCAATGAAGCGTTCTTGAACCAGCTGGTGGAAGATTTCCAAATCACTGGTTAAGAAATTCTTTGGAATGGCAAACTGGACGGTGACGGGCTTTGATTCATCCAAGGTTAGAACCGCTAAGGCATCGTGATTGGATAATGGAACAATCTCAAAACCAGTCAAGCGCTGTCTTGTCGGCTCAACATCCTGAATCACTGCGGTGTAGCCCGTCATCTGGGCTAGTAACTTGGCCGTAGCATCCAAGATATCGTCTAACTTAAAGGCTTCGAAATCGAAGGCTTTCACCACCTGGTAAACATCTTGCTCATCAATCAACTCTAGATCAAGCGAGTTCTGAACAAAATATTGAAAACCAGCTCGGCTAGGCATGCGGCCACTCGAAGTGTGGGCCTTTTCTAGTAAGCCTTGTTTTTCGAGGGCAGCCATGTCGTTTCGAATAGTCGCACTACTGGATTGAATCACATCTTGTAGGGCTTTTGAACCGACTGGTTCGTGGGTCTTGGTAAAGATATCGACAACAAGATTAAGAATCTCATTTTGACGTTCTGTAACCATGACCTCACCTCTCTTTCATTTTTAGCACTCTAAACGTTCAAGTGCTAAACCATGATTCTATTATACACCCATCCAAAAGAAAGTCAAGAGAAAAATCCAAAAAATTAGCACTCTTTTTTCAAGAGTGCTAAAAATCATTCTTAAGACCTAGAGAAGTGAATCCCCTCCTATTTTCCAGCCTTTTTCAATAGTTGAATATATTCTTCCAATACTAGCTGATGGTTGGCCATATACTGGGCATTTTCTACGCCAACATAACGGAAATGCCAATTCTCAAAATTCACACCCGTGATGTTGCTCTTCCCATCTGGGTAGCGAAGCACAAAGCCATATTGCGGTGCGATGGCAGCCAGCTGCATGCCCAACTCATCACTTTGACCAGCTTCAACACTCATATCAATCGCAAGCCCCGTCTGGTGCTCACTAGCACCAGGGACCTGCACCTGAGTCTGTACCTGCTTTTCAGCTTCTTCGTGCGAAAGACCGCTAGCCTCTAGTTGCGCAACACGCTCATTATAGAGCTCGGTTTGTTCGGCCACACTTCGATAGCCTGATATCAAGGTTTCTTCTGGGGCAATTTTTCGAGCTGCTTCTAAAAATTGACGAGTCGGTTCTACAATCCGACTATCCACTTTGATAGCATCCACATCTGTCAATTGTGGTTTCAGCTCAGGCTTCACATTGTCACGATTGACCAAGATCAACTGCCAGTCTTTTGTCGAAACGGCTGGTAAATCTGATTTTTCTTTCTTTTTCTTAGAAGAAGAGGGAGTCGTTACAGCTGTTTTTTTAGCCTTCCAAAACTGAAGCCCTGAAAACAAGCTTGGCTTCGCTAAGTAAGCGCCAATTCCTGATCCAAGGACCACAAGAAGAAAAAAACTCAATAGGTAAGGCCACCATTTTTTCCGTTTTTTACGTGCCCGTTTGTATTTTTTACTCATAGTTTCCCTCTAGAAGTTTTGCTCCAACCTTACGATAGGACATATCCCCAATCTTTTCAATACTGAAAGCACCATCTTCATAAGCCAAAACCGTCACGCTTCCGTTGTCCAAGACCAATTCTTCGACCGCTTTTGGATCGATGAGATAAATCAAGGTCGTAATGGTCATGCCGTGGCTGACCACAATAGCATTGCCACCGCCAGCTGCTTCTACCTCTTTTGCGATGGCTTCAAATCCTTCTTTGATCCGACTACTCAAGGTTCCCCAGGATTCAGCCCAACCAGTGGTATCCACTTCAACGATCCCTTCTGCTAACTCCATCAAACTCAACTGATGGAAATCATCGACCTTAAAGACACGGGGTAAAACCCCCATGAAGAGATCGCCATCATAAGCACCGTCAAAACTACCAAAACACCATTCACGGATCCGTTTGTCATAACGATAAGGGATTTTTCCTGTCAGACCGAGCTCTCGAAGAATAATTCCCATGGTTTGAATGGTGCGTCCAGAATCACTCGAAACAGCCTCTTCAAAAGAAAGACCTGCTTCCTTGAGACCGAGACCTAATTCTCGAATTCCTCGCTCTCCTGCTTCTGTCAGTGGAGTGTCTGACCATCCTTGCGCCCGTCCGATGGTATTAAACATGGTTTTTCCATGCCGAGCAATATATAATCTGGTTTTTGTCATTGTATTACCTCCGTAGCATCCCTTTCATTATATCATTTTTTGCAAAAAGAAAGTAGGAAAGCTCTTACAAAAAGAAGCCAGAACAGTAAGCCCAGCAACTTTATACTATTTGTAATTACTTTTCCAAAATCTTCTCTCCGACTTCACGATAGCTGATGTCTCCGATAGTTTTGACCTCAAACTGACCATTCTCATATTCTAATAGAGTTATGCTACCATTTTGAACACCTGGATTCAGTTTGGTTGCTGGATGCAACAGACAAACCAAAGCTCCAATAGTCATACTATGACTAACTACAAGGGCATTGCCTCCGCCATTACCCTCTACTTCTTTTGCGATCGCCTCAAAACCTTCTAGGATCCGTTCTTTCAAAACCTCCCAAGGCTCTGCCCAACCTGCAGTATCTACCTGGTAAATTCCATTCGCTAACTCTTCAAGTGTTAACTTCTTATAATCTTCAACGTCCAATACGCGTGGGACAACACCATGAAAGAGCTCGCCACCATAAGCCCCATCAAAGCTTCCAAAGCACCATTCACGGATCCGTTTATCAAAGCGGTAAGGAATTTGGTCTTTCAATTCCAATTCGTCTAGAACAATTCCCATGGTTTGGATGGCGCGACCTGAGTCACTAGAATACGCTCGAGCAAACTCTAAACCAGACTCACGCAAGCCGATTCCTAGAGCCTGAATCCCTCGTTCTCCTTCTGCGGTCAAAGGCGTATCTGACCATCCCTGAGCTCGACCGATTGTATTAAACATTGTTTTTCCATGACGAATAATAAATAATCTTGTTTTAGCCATCTTGTCTCCTTTTACAAGAAAAAAGTCTGAATTTCCTTATCTCAGACTTTTCCATTCTTGTTTCTATTATACTAGATTTCTCTTAGTTTTTAAAGCTATGAACCGGAGCTGGAATTTGACCACCACGGGCAATGAAATCAGCTGAGGAAGCTTTGTTAACCTTCATAACTGGAGCTGATCCAAGAAGCCCTCCGAGCTCTAACATATCGCCTTCTTCGCCATAAGGAATAATCCGGACTGCTGTCGTTTTTTGGTTAATGACCCCGATAGCTGCTTCATCCGCAATCATGGCTGCAATGGTTGTTGCTGGTGTATCTGCTGGGATGGCAATCATATCAAGACCAACTGAACAGATAGCGGTCATGGCTTCCAATTTTTCTAGGTTGATATGTCCTGATTGGACCGCCGCAATCATCCCCTCGTCTTCTGAGACCGGAATAAAAGCACCTGACAAACCACCGACTTGGTTACAAGCCATGATTCCACCTTTTTTCACTTGGTCATTGAGAAGAGCTAGGGCTGCTGTTGTCCCGTGGGTTCCTACCACTTCAAGCCCCATCGCTTCAAGGACACGGGCTACAGAGTCTCCAATAGCTGGTGTTGGAGCAAGGGACAAGTCAACAATTCCAAACTCAACACCGAGACGTTCACTAGCCATTTGACCAACTAATTGTCCGACACGGGTGATTTTGAAAGCTGTCTTCTTGACCGTTTCAGCCAATACATCAAAGCTAGCGCCTGGAACTTTTTCGATCGCCCGTTGGACGACACCAGGTCCTGAAACCCCAACGTTAATGACAACATCCGCTTCACCGACACCGTGGAAGGCTCCTGCCATAAATGGATTATCTTCTACTGCATTGGCAAAAACTACGAGCTTACCAGGCCCCATTGGATCTGCTTGAGATGCTTCTTTAATAACACGGCCCATGTCTCGGACAGCGGTCATATTGATCCCTGTCTTGGTCGATCCGATATTGACTGAAGAGCAGACAAAATCAGTCTCTGCAAGGGCGCGAGGAATAGAATTGATAAGGATTTCATCCCCTTTTTGGTAGCCTTTTTGAACCAGAGCTGAGAAGCCACCAATAAAGTTGACCCCAACTTCTTTGGCCGCACGATCTAGTGCCTTGGCAAAAGGTACATAATCTGTCGCATCTGTTGCGGCTCCGATAATGGATATCGGAGTGACCGAAACCCGTTTATTTACGATAGGGATCCCAAGTTCTGCCGCAATCTCATCCCCCACAGCCACTAAGTCTTTGGCCTTTGTCACAATCTTATTGTAGACTTTTTCCGCTGCCTTTTCGATATCCGGATCAATACAATCGAGAAGCGAAATCCCCATGGTGATGGTCCGAACATCGAAGTTCTGCTCTTCAATCATGGCAATGGTTTCTGTTACCTGTTTAATGTCCATAAATTCTCAACCCCTATCTTACAAATTGTGCATGGCATCAAAAATCGCTGCGCTTTGGATATTGATTTTCACATGAAGAGACTGACCGAATTCTTCCAACTCTGAACGGAGCTGTGTGAAATCTTTTTTCTCATCTGACGATACGACCGCCATCATGGTAAAGTATTCATCCAATACGGTTTGAGAGATATCATCGATATTGAGTCCTAATTCTGCTACTTTCGTTGCAACACCCGCTACGATTCCTTTTTGGTCTTTACCAACGACTGTAATAATTGCTTTCATTTCACTGCTCCATTCTATCTATTTGCTTCCATTGTAGCACATTCCCCTTAAAATCGCCCTTCTCAACTGGGAACGTTCGTATATTTTTACGTGTATAAAACAATAAAGAGGCTGGGACAAAAGTCCTAGCCTCTCAATTGTTTTTGGATTGTCGAGCAAGACGCAGTGGTTGAGTGGGCTCTACTACGCTGATTTCATCAGCTTTTACAGCCCTACTCAACTGTGCGGAGGTGAGACGACGAACTCGAATTCTAACGAATTACCGATTTCTGTCCCACTCTCTCTATTTTGATGATTCGTTTTCATCCTTTAAGAGCTCTTTCTTCACGCGCACCGTACTCTCATACTCAGCTCCAGCTAAACGGTCAAAGGGAAAGCGACGATTGAGCAAGATGATGGCAAGGGTGAGGATCAGATACAATAAAAGCATAAAGAAGAGCAATAAAATCATGGACAGGGTTAAGAGGGAATTGTCCGTCAAATCGCTATTCAAGAGCGAAATCAAATAGAACAAGCTCTGAGGAATCAAGTAGAAATAACCTACTACTAGGATTCCCCGCCAGATGGTGCGAAGCCATTTTTGCTTGTCAAAATGCAAGCGGAATTTCAACAAAGCCATTCCCAAGGTTTTGCCCCGCCACAAGGGAATCAAGCCAAAATAGACAGCCAAAACCGCTACATAAGGAATCGTCTCTAAACGCTCGATTAGCGCGTAAAGCAAGGATAGCATCACAAAGTCGATCAAGAAGGCAAGACCCATCCGAAAACCAGATACTCTCGTTCCTACTCGGAAAGAATGCTCGTCAATTTCGTCTCGTGTCGGCAATAACCAAACCAGGAACCAACCAAGCACATAGCCCACTCCACCACCAGTGGTATTTTGAATAATATCATCGACATCTGCTAGGCGGTAAGGACCCGGATACATAAAATAGAGACCTGACAACTGGGTCAGCTCCAAAAAGAGACTAAAGAAGGCTGTCAGAAGAATCGTTTTCTTAAAACCACACTTGAAATAATAGCGCAGATACATCCCAAAAGGAATCAACATCAGGACATTAAAGGCAGGCACATAAAAAGTCGGATGCTTAAGGGCTTGAATCCAAGTACTAGTCTGCGCTAGATCAAAGGGGCTCTCCTTGAAAAAATCCACCACAAAAGCAAAGGGATGGAGATTGACCATTTCCGAGTAGCTAGTATGAATCTTACTTGGATCCGGCAGAGGCAAGATCACCAAGAGATAGACCGTCATCAAGTAAAGCATAAAAGAATAGAAAATCAGCACCCGCAATTTATTGACCGAACCATATTTGCGATAATTCAAAATCATGTAGGGCAAGGTCAGCAAAAATGCCAGGAAAGGAAAGAGCTGAACAGCCGTTTTAATAGTAGAGATATACCCCATTGCGTCTCCTTTTTTTCGTTATAAAATCACCCTTTGCACAATGACAAAAGGTGATTTCTTCATTGATATAGAATATTATACGGCCTGGTAGAGGAAGAGTCAAGGAAGTACGATGAAAACCTCACTAAGTAGCCGTCTTAATGGTTAGCTTCTCCCCTTCAAGACTTTACTTCCGATAAAGACCAATGGATAACTCACAATCCCTGAAAGATGCAATAGTGTTGAGATCCATCCGGTGATTGCTGGTAAGAGCATGAGGCCAGATAGAAAAATTAAGAATAGATAAAACAGTTTTACGGTGCGTGAAAATTCTTTCCACACGTTTGGCAGGATCATAATCCCTCCGGTTACAAAGGCGTATCCTACAGCAGAGATCCCTGTTGCCTGAATGTCTTGCCCCTGGGTTAAGAGGTGAAAAACGATGGAAGAAAGGACTGTCGCCGTCACAAAAACAATCAAGACTTGTCTGAAGCCTCTTTTTCTTTCTAGCAGTCCTCCGAAAGGAAGGATCATGAGTCCATTTAACAACAAATGGACCCATAAAAACCAGATAGGGGCTCCTTTACTACCGTGCATCAGGGTCCCACTGACATATTGCCAACCATAGACCGGCTTCGAATGAAAGGCCAATAGGTCATACATAGCATCCCCATTAAAGGAAGTCAATAGACCAAGCAACAAACAGATTAGAGCTAAAGTGCTGATAATAGGGTAGGTTGTGAGGATTCTTTTCATATTTATCTTCTCTTTTTCAAAAAACAGCGTTACGATGTTTCCATTCACGATTATTATACCATTTATTTCATTGGAGACAGAAAAAGTTTTTTGCTTCTTTCATTTCAAATCTTTGCTGTAAAAACGAAATATCGTGACTTATTAGTCGCTCACGATTTGCCTTCAGATCAAAAATCGATCCTGCTTTCAGAATACCGTAGCAAAAATTTGACTTTCAATTTTTAAAAGAATATACTCATTCTAATCTGAGACGAATATTTTTAATTTTTTTAAATCAACTGTATTGCATTCATAGAAATAAACGACCAACTTCATGGAGGTGACCCTATGTCATTAGAAGAAAAATTGAACCAAGCAAAAGGTTCTGTTAAAGAAGGATTCGGTAAATTAACCGGCGATAAAAAAACCGAAGCTGAAGGCACTGCTGAAAAAGTTGCTTCAAAAGCAAAAGAAGTTGCTGAAGATGCAAAAGAAGCTGTTGAAGGAGCTATCAAGGGCGTTAAAAATATCTTTCACAAAGACGACAACTAAGCCTTAACATCCTAGTCCCACTCTATTTTCTACAGTCGCATTTGACTGTGGAAGATGGGGTGGGTTTTTATTTGCTTCAAATTCAGTTATACAAAAAGAACACCCCGAAGGGTGCTCATTGTAATGATTAGCATTCTTTTAAAAGAACGTTTACTAAAGCTACTTTACAAACTTTTTAGAATTTTATGTTTAGCTCTATCTTGGAATGAAATTTATTTTGATTGATTCATTCCTTTCAACATCGTCACCTACATTTGCGACACGATTCATAGAAATCCCTGTTATTTAAAGTAACGTTTTGTTTTTCTTAATTGTGCAATATTGATGTAGAGATGGATGACAGCAGTAATAAGGGCAGCAACTAACTGTACTTCTCCAAGAATAATGGATAGGGCAAACAAGATGATATAGACAGATGGTAAGATTAGCTGATTGAGTTTGAACAAGATTAAATAAGCCTCTTCCATTTCCGCTTGTTTCTCTCCCTCGTCATAGGTTTCTAGATAATCTAATACCTCTTTTGGTGTGGCTAAAATAGAAAGTTGGTAATTACGAATTTTGCTCGTTGTTTTGATGCAGAAACTTCCAACAAGAATGGTTAATACTGCTAAGAGAAAAGCTGATATCGGTAAATCGTGGCTAGGCAACACTGTAAGCAAGCTAAAAAGCATACTAACTTGCAAAACATTGTAAGCAACTGTCCCATAATCTAGAGAGCGATACATCTTGATATAAGCTAGCTCGTTTAATTCATCATCTTCTTCTGCTAGGTAGCTAGCATAAACTTTCCTACTATTCATGATAAAATAGAGAGCTACTATTGTCGATAGTATTCCCAGACAGAAAAAGATGGTCGTCAAAATAAACTGTACTTGCTCTTGAGAAATGTTTAAATGAAGATTCGTAAAGGCAACACCAAACATTCCGATTAAACCACCCAACAATAAACTTCCTAACAATAGTAATAAATGTTTCTTTTTCATTTTCTATCTTCTTTCTAAAATAAACCTAGCAGTCCTTGAACCAGAGCATGCCCAAACCCAAAAGTAGCCGTTAAAACTTGATCACCAAAACTATTCAGGAGAATGGCAACTAGATAGAAAAATAGAATCTTGTACCCTGATTTTTTGATGACTACTTCAAGAGATTCATTTCCCATCCAGCCAGCTAAAAAAGCATAACTTATCACTGTGAGAAGACTAATTTCTATCGAAGATAGAAAAAGCAAACAAGCCAGTGCACGAATCATCAGAGGGTCTATATTGAAATAATTAGCTATACCGGCACAAACCCCTGCAATTTCTTTGTGTTCGGTATCTACTTGAAAATCTGCCAAAAACTCTTTCATAATCTTACTCCTTTTATACTTTTTCTCTTTCTTTTACTTTCTTTTCTATCCGCTCAAATACTAAACTAAAAATCAAGCTACTCCAGAAAAAATAATTACTGTCTAAAATGTGAAACCATCCCAGCAAGGTCCCGATCATCATCGAAACATTTGCTACAAAGGCAATGATACAAAGATAATAAATTACTCTATATTTGTTCATGATTCTTCCTCCTCTAAGCGAAATACCGACTCTACTGGCTCATGAAATATCTGAGAGATTTTCAAGGCAATAATAATAGAGGGGGTATACTCATCACGCTCTAGCAAACTAATAGTCTGCCTCGATATACCTGCTAGCTTTGCAAGCTCGGTTTGGTTTAAACCATCACGAGCGCGAAGCTCTTTTAAACGATTTTTTAGCTTCATATTTACCATTGTCTATCAAATTCAACCACTTGGCTTAGATAGCCTAAAAACGGTAGAATTTGATCTTTCCTCCTTTGCTATTAAATAAGATAGTATTAACGATGCACACATAGTTCCTCCCTATCTAAGTTCTTATTTCTTTAACTTGATTACATTGTAACATATCTTTTTATTTTTGACAATGATATTAGTCAAAAATATCATTATTTTTGTCATTTTGTAAACAATTTAAGTCAAGTTGCTCATTCTGATTCAAAATGGCTTAGAGCATTTCTCTAAACAGTGACAATATGAAGGCTTAACATCACAAAAGGTATAAGGTGAATTTTAGGGTGAACTTTGTATTTTTGAAACAAAAAAGACATCCAAGAGAGTTCTCTTGAATGTCTGTAAACGTTGATATAATCGTATTGATTAACGTTTTGAGAATTGTGAAGCTTTACGTGCTTTCTTAAGACCTGGTTGGGGCACCACTTATTTTATCCAATTTCAAAATGCTTTAAAATCAACATTTTCATAAGTTTCTAAGAATTAAAATTTCAATTAATTTCAATCACTTTCATTTAAATAAGGTAAACTTTCATTAAAAATAAGATAAAATCGAACCAGAATATCAAAAGTTTACCTTATTTGGTTTTTACAGAAGTGAAGTAGGGGTTCAATACGAATCAATACAGAAGAAAAACGCTGATTTCAAGCGTTTTTTCTTTTTGCCAAATGCGATATATTGCACTGTATTTCAATTCAAACTCTACCTTTTTCTCTACCTTTTTTCTTAAGACCTGGTTTGGAAAGTATGGGTTTCAGTTGGACTAAAAACAGGGGAATATTTTTAGTTCTGTAAGTATTAATCTATACGCTTACATATATCTTTTGGTCTCTATCCTTTTAGGTAAAAATACCGATTTTATGGTATAATAAAGATAACGTTATACAAGGAAGTGTGCCATGACTCTTGATGTAAATAAAGAAGAATTAACAATTTTAGGGATTCCCTTTGATAACTTTTCAGATTTCGATACCGTCTGGTATGCTATTGGGTCATCAATGATTGAAAATTATGAACCTACTGTTCAAGATGTGATTGATTTAAAAACTTATGTTATCAACAAACGAAAGGAATTGAATATTGGTTAAAAATCAATACGAAGGCTATGAGTATATTGACCCCAATCACCAATATACCTATCCAAATTCCACAGTCTTAATCAATAAACAAAATGTTACAAATATTGAAGAAGCCTACCGAAATGAACACTTATTCGTTACTAAAAGACTTGCAGATTTGCGCTTGAAAGCCATTAAAGTCTATTCCATGAGTAATATTTTAGCCATTCATAACTATTTGTTTCAAGATGTTTATGCTTGGTCAGGACAATATCGCAAGGTGAATATCTCTAAAAGTGGTAATCCTTTTATGTCGATACAGTCGTTTAATGCTGCGGAAACTTATATAAATCATCTCATTCATTCCTATCATCAAACTGCCAACTCAAGAGATGAAATCATTAAACATTTAGCAAAAATTCTTGATAATCTTAATTATTTCCATCCCTTTCGAGAAGGTAATGGACGAACTCAACGGGAAGTTATTCGTTCCTTAGCACTATCAAAAGGGTATTCTGCACAAATACGAGTGGAACAAGATGATGAAATTTACAACCTTTATATGGACGGAACTGTCTATGGAGAATTATGGAAATTAGAAAAATTATTTGATAAAATATTAAAAGAAATATAGGTTGTAATACTTGATAATTACAGAAGAAAAAAATTTATTAAGCTAAAAGCCATTGAAACGTTGATTTCAAAGGCTTTTTTCTTTTTGCCAAATGCGAACTATTGTACTGTATTTCAATTCAAACTCTAGCTTTTTAAGATGGCAAAACATTCATCGTTATCCATCGAAGAAACTTTGCCTTTTTCTACGATTCTTAATTAGAAACTCATTCCTTGAAAAAACGATTCACATCTGACCTACATGCTTCCAACAACGTTATTTCATCAGTTAATTCGAGTAACTGCAAGCCTTCATCAACTAGCTTTTTATCACTTAAACAAATTCCAAGTGTCACTTTAGCATTTCCTAGAAAATCATATCGCTTACTTTTTTTGGCCGTATCTAACAATAGATAACTGATACTCGTACACTTCTCCATCAAACCATTCCACAGAAAAATGCTAGCTAAATTTGAGAGTAATTTATACTTGGTGGGAAGAATCTCTGTATAATCAGAGTAATCATTGAGCCTATCTATCACTTCATCACAGATAGAAATCACTGTTTCTAGTGGAAGTGTAAATAAAATAACGACAATTAATTTTAGGTCACTATGATACCAGACATCCTGATTTTTGATTTCGTTCCAAGCTTCCGTTGCCATCATTCTTACCTTTTCATTTGGACCAGATTCTCGTAAACAAAGAATGACCTCTACTCTCTTTAGTATATTTAACACAGGAATATCATTAGGATGTTTTTTTAAATAAGCTACACTCTTATTCTTCAGTTCCAATAATTTATCATTTGATTGGTAGGCATTGTTATCTTCCGCTAATAAGATAATTTCTTCCCTATCGGAGTGGTGGTAAGAATGGCATATATATCGAAATTCTTCGAAATCTAAGCCAACTTGCTTTAGAAGATGCTCCATCGACTCAAAACTCGGTACCACTTGGTTCGATTCAATACGTGATAAATGCGCTCTTGAAATGTAACCCTGGCAAACTTCCTCTTGACTAATATGTTTTGATTTCCGTATTTTTTTATAGATCGTACCGTAATCCCAACGCATAAAAACTCCACCTCTAATTATGTGTATATATGTGACATTTTTACATTT
Organism: Streptococcus parasanguinis ATCC 15912; assembly: GCF_000164675.2. NCBI lineage: Bacteria > Bacillati > Bacillota > Bacilli > Lactobacillales > Streptococcaceae > Streptococcus > Streptococcus parasanguinis. Next base: position 1,987,179 of record NC_015678.1, on the reverse strand, counting down.
CGATATGTGTTTAGTATATCATATATATAAAGAAAGAGGTGAAAAACATGAAAAAAATCACTATTTATTTATTTTTTGTAGCATCACTCCCACTCTTTAACTTGTTAGACATTTGGAGATGGTGGGGATTTCATTAATAGAAATGAGATTAGAATTGTAAGATAATATCTAATTTTATCATAAATATTTTTGATAGCCCTTATGTATAAATTGTTGAGAATTTCATGGATAGTAATATGAAAGGAGGTCCCAGATTAAGTAATCTAAAACAAATAAGTTATTAAATTATAAATATAGGTTTAGGAGGTATTTAATAATGAAATTTTATAAGATATTTTTAACTTCTTTAACTATTGTTATTAGTTGTTGTTTAATTTGTCCGGTTTTTGCAGATTGGGTTTCTGGTGGTGTATGGAGTTATGGTGCTAATCACGATCCAAATAACTGGGGTGCATTTTCAAATTATTACCATGATTACCAATATCACTGGTCAAGCGTAACTCGTGCAAGAGATAGTAAATCAAAATATGGTACCGCTCCTGCTCATCAGACCTCAAAAGCTTTTATAAATACAAATTTGGGTGAAGTAGCATATTTTAATTACGGATTTTAAAAAAATTCATAGCTCATAGAAAAGATTATATTACTATCCATGAAAGTTTTAGAAAGTGAGTAAAGTATGAAGCGCTTCTTTGTTATCCTTTCAAATATCTTTATAACAAGTTTTCTACTTTGGATTTGTTTTTCAACCTCAAATCTGGTTATTCACAATAGTTTTCCAGCTATTGGTATTCTTTCCCAGAACAAAGAGGTATCAAAAGATCAGGTAAAATACAGTTTAGATCAATTAGCAAATGAAACAGACAGTGTGATTGGTCAACAAATTGAAAAAATAGATGATAAAGGTAAGGTTCATTTTTCCTATGCAATATATGGATCTGGCCATATCCCAAATGGCCTTGTTAAAGCTAGTAAAGAAGATTTTTACAATAGTAGCTTATTTGTCAATTATTATATTTTATCTGGAAATCTCACTCTAGATAGATTAAATCATGAACTTCAATCATTGGGTTTCACAGAAACATTTGTTTCATATCCAAATATTTTTCTTAGCTTATTTACGTTTATGGGAAATGGTACTCAATTACTCATTTTGGTCATTTTTCTACTAACTTTTATAGCCTTAATGATTATTCAAAAAACCAAGGAAATGCGAACAGTTGGGATTCGATATATTTCTGGATTGCACCTAACTCAGATTTTTGGAAACTCAATGATTAGTGATTGTGGAGATTTACTTTTAGGGGTAATTACAGGGATTTTTCTTGGAATCTGTGGTGTAAGTCTATTCCATATCACACCATTTTCTATTCCAGTTATTTTTTCAGCTAGCATAACTTATAATTTGTTACTTTTGTTCCTTTCTATACTCTTTAGCTTTCTTTATGTTTTAAGTATTAAAGCGGTACATTTGGTTTCTTTACTCAAAGGAAAGTTACCTTTGAAACAGATTATGGGTATTCTTTACTTGGGGCAATTGGTCGCTTTTCTTTTAATAGTACTTACCATTCATAGAACAAGTATCTATTCAACTATTTGGCAATTGCATCAGTCTGGAGATACAGCATGGTCAAATCAAAAAGATTGGGTATTGCTTTCAACAAATAGGGAGTTTGGGTCAGAGATTAGAAATCAGGATAGTAGAAAAATGTTGGAAGAACAATGGAAAAACTTCATAGAAACTGGCATTCAGAATGGAGGAATGCTTGTTCAGCATCCATTTGCATCATTCGATCTAAAAGGTCTGTCTTCACATCCCTTAACGGGAGAAAAAATGTCGATAAATGACTACAATCCGTATGCTAATAGCTTATATGTGACTCCTAATTATTTAGATGTTCAGAATGTAGAATTAAATGAAGAAGATAAGAAGAGCATTAATAGCCTTGGAGAAGGAGAATTTGGACTACTATTGCCTGAAAAATTAAAAGATCAAGAAGATAAATTGCGTCAAATTTATGAAGATTTCCTAGCGATTCGAAACGATAAGGAAAATAAAATTCAACAGGCTATGAAAGCTCGTGTTTTCTATATTTCAAACAATAAGAAGCGTTTCGTATATAATTCTACACCAATCTCATATCAACAATTTCTAAGTGATCCTATACTTATTGTCCTTAAACCAAGCTCTTTTGGAAAAAATCAAAATGCTTTCTTCACTTATCCATCTGATTATCTGTATTTTAAAGGTTTGGATGCCACTAAAAAACTAGTTGAACAAGGTGGAATAAAGAGATATATCAGTCAGTATGATCTTGCCTATTATGTTTATCGTGGTATGAGTCACAACATTCAAGTTGAAATATTGACAATCATTGCTGGTGGTTTTCTCGGTATTGCTACCTCAATTCTACTCTTTAATACAATGACAATCCTCTACTTTGAAGAATTTCGTAAAACTATTCTTATTAAGAAAATATCAGGATTAAATTTTTTTGAGTTACACCAGAAATTTTTTATCTGGCAAATAGTTATCTTCATTTTGGGAGGGGCTATTGGTCTTTTGCTAACAAATAAACTTTGGGTAGTCTTTCTAACCTCTTGCGTCTTTGGTTTGAATTCTATTTTAATACTAATGCATCGTTCTCGTAAGGAAGATAGGATGGCTAGTATTATATTGAAAGGAGCATAGAAATGATTAAAATCCATCAACTAACAAAAACCTTTGGGGACCGGACGGTATTTAGTGATTTGAACTTAAATTTTGATGCAGGTAAAGTCTATGCTCTTATCGGAAATAGTGGTTGTGGCAAAACAACCTTACTAAATATGGTAGCCAAGCTAGAACCTTATGATCAGGGGAGTATTCAATATAAAGGGAAAGATTTACGAAAGATTAAACCAACAAACTATTTCAGAAATGAACTAGGTTATCTCTTCCAGAATTTTGGACTAATCGATAATAATACTGTTTCAGAAAATTTAGATTTGGGATTAATTGGTCATAAATTAGACAAACAAAAAAAGAGAGAGACTAAAGAAGAAGTATTAGATAGAGTAGGACTATCTTATATTCAACTAGATCAAAAAGTATATGAGCTTTCGGGAGGAGAAGCACAACGTGTAGCCTTGGCAAAGATCATTTTAAAAGATCCTCCTCTAATTTTGGCAGATGAATTAACTGCCGCTCTTGATCCTGAGACCTCACAGGAGATTATGGACTTACTCCTAACATTAAAAAATAAGGAACGTCTGATCATTATTGCAACACATAATCCAACCATTTGGAAACAAGCTGATCAAGTGGTAAGCCTAAAAAATAGTCAATGAAGAATAGGGTAATAGCACAGATTTTCATTACGTTACATATTCATTTCCTGACAAAACATCCCGAAAGTTAAGTGCACCCAAATAGTTAGATTAATAATTTATCCAAAGGATTTAGTTCTGTATTGCACAGGACTGAGTCCTTTTCTACTATTTGTATAGAAGTGTATACATTTTTAATCTATAGTCGTAGAGATTTAGTAAAACTATAGCCAAATATAGATCTTTTTCTATAATTTACTAATGTCTGTTATAATGGACATTGTTTGAAATTTCCATTATAACAGACATTGATACAGTTTTGTAACATTATTTTGGTATAGTAATATTATAAAAGGAGGCGAGAAACATGAGAAAAATTGTTAGCATATTATTGTTGTCATTATCAATAATTACGTTAATTGCTTGCACTAAAAATAAGCAACAATCTCTGGATGGCGAATACTATTGGATATCAAGTGAAAGAAATGAATTGGCATTTACTATTAAAGGAGATAATGCTTCCATAGAGCATGGAGAAGCCAACAGCTTTACCATTAACAAAAAAAGAATACGATCGAATTAACTGGACAAAATATTGCAAGTCGAACAGAAGAATATTCATTTAAAGATGGGGTCTTTTCTGTTGATATTAGTGGAGTTAAGCACGACTACTATCTTAAAGATAGCGAAGAATATAATAACGCACTAAAACAATATGGATATAAATAACATCATTCACACCTATTTTCCCGAATAGGTGTTTTTTTGTGCTAAATAGATTCCTTCAAAAAACTTTTAAGCTTATTATTAACCGAAAGTCAAATCTATTTTTTGTTCAAATTTTGGTCAAAGAAACAAAATATACCATCCTATTTTAAAAAACCGAATTGTGATGATTGCCGATAAACAAACACTTTGATTTTTCTTTTTATTTCTTTATTCTTCTTATCATGCAAGATTCAGAGAATAAAGCTAGTTGCAGCCACTGCTCCAACACTAATTAAGGCTTTAGTTTTGACTTTATTTAACATCTTAGACCTTCTTTCTAAAAAACTAGGTCAAGAATAACAAAAAAGATTTGTAAGTTTTATCACATCACAACGAAAGGTAATTCCTACATTTCTGGCGCAAAATCGTACAGTTCAGAGAAAAAATTAAAACCAGCTGTCCTTGGGGTATAATAGACTTATTGGAAAAAATAAAGTGCCATACTGTACTATGCTATACTATAGTTAAGAAAACTATTTACGAAAAACCATGCAACTAACTCCTGAGAACTTTAAATTATTTATTAGTGTCAAAAAGGATACCTTCCCAACAAAGATATCCTGTCTAGATACAACTTATAAATCCAAACACTGTAAAGGAGGAGGCACAAAAACTTTAAGTCTAGAAAAACAGTTAATTCTGAACTTGCATTATTTATGCTATTAATCAACTCAACATCTTCTAGTTTTTTGATTTTGGTCTTGGACTAGTGAACATTAACATTCGTAGAATACACTCTTCATTCCTCAAGTCTATTTGACTTAGAAAACTTAAAATTAACAAGTGTCACTATAGCTATTGATGTCACAGAAAGTCCTATTTCAATGTCCTAAAAGAAACCAAAGTAAGAATTATCCTGGAAAAAGATATACACCATAAAGACACAATCATAATCGATTTAACGACACTTCGTGCCTGTCAATTAGTTTTTTGAGACGGTCATACACATGATTTTACTCTTTTTAAAGAAAGTATAGGTCAAGTTTGTCAGAGCAATTACTTGTTTTTGTTATTTAGATACTATGAATATTCATGAGATATCTTTTTTCCTTTAAAAAGTTCTAAAAAGCATGTATCGACTGTAGAGGATAAGAAGTTTAATAGAGATAGTTGTAATACGTATTAAAATTGAGCGTTTAAATGCTAAGTTTAAAACTTTTCAATTTGTGGAATCATCAACTGTGAGTTAAAATAATTTACAAACAGAGGCTTTCCAAAAAACTTGATATCATACTTTTTATTGTGGAAATATTTATTTCATTTTCTCCTAGTATTGAATTTTCACACACTCATTAATTTTATTGATATAATCCAATAATAATGATAATATCAAATAATAATAATAAAAAGATTTGATAGTATTTTTTCATAATCTGTCACGCTTTCTAATGATTTTTTATGGTAAATGGAGATAAATATGATTTTAGGTGAAACTTATAGGAAAATAAGAGAAGAAAAGGGAATTTCTATTTCTTCATTAGCAGGTGCTGAAATTTCAAAATCTCAAATATCTAGATTTGAATTAGGAGAAACAGAGATTTCTGTCTTTAAGTTATTGTATCTTCTTGAAAGAATAGGAGTAACACTAGAGGAATTTCTGCTTATCTGTAATCATTATCAACCTTCGGATTTTAATACCTTAATAGCTTCTGTTAAACAGGCCGCATATAATGAAGATTCTCAAGCATTACTAGATATGGTAGAGAAAGAAATAGAACTTTTTCATAGGACAAATTCTCATTACCATAAATTAAATGCTATTTTCATTGAAAGTATTGTTTCGGGAATGGATAAGAATCATCAATTGAGTCGTCAAGACGCCTCTTATCTTACAAACTATTTATTTTCTGTTGAAAACTGGGGTTATTACGAAACGCTCATCCTTGGAAATTGCTGTCGTGTTCTATCTCCAGATTTATTATTTAGATATGCCAAAGAGGCGCTCAAAAAAGGGAAGTTGTATAGCTCTATACCTAAAAATAGACAATCTCTCATTCAACTACTTCTCAATTCTTTGATTATAATGATTGAGAACGACTTATATGAGGAATCTTTATTTTTAAAACAGGCTACGAAGAATATATTAGCGGATTCCACAGATTTTTTTGAACAAACTATTTTGCTGTATTTAGATGGATATTTGGAACTGAAATTCTATCATAATCAAAAATCACTTTTAAAAATCGAAGAAGCTTTAAAAATTTTCGAACTCTTCAATAAAACAATCTACAAAAATTACAAAGAATACTTTGAGAAACACATCATTCATTTAGTAGACTAGGCCATTTATCTATAGGGTAATAACGTGATCAAACTCTTCCAATATTTCTGGATTTTGATCATGAGTAATGACAATAACAATTGCATCTTTAATGGATAGAATGTAGTCCATCATTGCTTTGGCTTTTATTGGATCAAGGTTGCTTGTAGGTTCGTCAAAAATATATACAGAATATGGTTTGGCTAAAAACCTAGCTAAATCAATTCGTTGCTTTTCTCCTTCTGAAATGGTTTGATTTGATTGAGATAGACTCTTATTAAGGAAGTCTTCATTAAATCCTAAGGCTTTTCTTAATTTTTCAGTTAAATAAAGGTTTCTGGACAGTTTGATATTCTCTAGGATATTTCCTTCAATCAGAAAATCATTTTTTTGCACAAATGCAATATCTTTATATAACTCCTCTGAGGGAATATCAATATTCTGTTTTCCGTTGATTTTTATTTCCCCATCATAAAGATTTTTGGAATAATAGTTTAGTATTAATTTTACTAAAGTTGTTTTCCCAGCTCCTGAAGCACCTATAATCGCATAGCGTTTGCCTTTTTTAAATTCATAGGAAAAATGATCAAATAATATTTTATTTTCAATTTCATAATGTAATTGGCTAATAGAAATGGTCGAAATGTTATCACAATCAATTGTCCTTGTTTTATGGAAAATTTCATGATTTGTCTCATATAAATTTTCTTGGATATTATCAATAATGGACTTGCTACTGCTGATTAAATTTTTATTGTAAAGAATAGATTGTAATGGAGCAAAAACACCGTTTAATAATTGAATACTTGCTACTAGTAATCCAATAGTCAGTAAGTTATTTCTTACAAAAAAGATACCAGCAACCATACAGGATAGTTGAGAGCCAAAACTTAGTAAAATTCCAGTAGTTGAAGCTAAGTCTTTTAAGAATTGATATGTTTTTCTGGACTCTTCAAATTCTAAACTGATTTCCTGAATTTTTTCTTGGGTCCAGCTTTGAATATTTAATAACTTAATTTGTTCAAAACCATTAATAAAGTTTGTCATTTTTGACAAATAGTGATTATTTTGTAGAGAATAATTATTTGTTGATTTAGTCATTAACTTTCCAGGAATTTGTGATAGAAAAATCGTTAGACTCGACAATAAAAGAAAGACTAATGCTAATCGCCATTCTATATAAATAATAGCAACCACACTCATGATAAGGCTCCCTAAATTTGCAATTAGAGAGATTTTAGGGATTAATAAATTTTCTTGAATAAGGTCACTGTTTTTGGTGATATTATTTAAGAAATCTGAATGGTTACGGTTGTCAATTTGGTTAAATTCACGCGATAAATAATGTAATAAGAGACGCCTTTTTAGATCTAAAATAACTTTTTTTACATATTGGTTTTTAAGATAGGAATAGGAACAAGAAATCAAGAACCACAGTAAAATCGAACTTACACAAATAGTGATATGAAAGAGTAATCCACTATTTGAATTAGATATACTATCAAGTATTCTTCCTAATTGGAGAGAGAAGAATGTCATTAAAAGAGCACTTGTCAGACTTAATAAAATAAGCAAGAAATATAGTAATTTATATTGTTTCATAATCTGGTTCATATCTTACTCCTTAAGTAACTCTGATGAGAGTATTATAATCCAAATATGAAAATCAGAAACAAACCTCCCGTATTTGGGACGCACTGAATAGTTTACACTAAGTATAAAAAAATTATAAAATAATTATTTTTTAAAATAAGAGGAGAACTCATATTTTTATTTATACTCAATGAAAATCAAAGAGCAAACTAGTAAACTAGCCGCAGGTTGCTAAAAACACTGTTTTGAGGTTGAAATGGAACTGACGTAGTCAGTATCCTAAATTAGAACGACTGGAATTGGGCTAAAAATTTCAAAACAAATTGTTGATTTGCATCAGGGCTCTATTTCGTTTGCTAGTGTCCAAAATGAATTCTTTGAAAGTATCATTTCACTTCCGATTTTCAACATTACCAATTAGATAAAAAAATGGAGAAGAACCATTAGAGTCTTCTCCATTTTATTCATCTTTTCTTCCACTTATACCCTGTCTAGAAAAAATAATACACTATTATTATTTTACATTAACAATATCACTGTTCAACAGGTAAGAAATTCCCTACAATAATCCCTACAATTCTAGGATCTTCATCATACGAAAGAAAAATATCTCGATATTTTGGATTGATAGAAACTAACCGTAAGCCCTGTTCTTCCTGATAAACTCTTTTAATGTATGTCTGATTGTTGCAGACTACGGCATAAACTGCACCATCATAATCAAATCCTGTCTCACGAATGAGAGCCACAGAACCATTTTGATATTTGGGTTCCATTGAGTCACCAGAAATCCATGAGGCGAAATCGTGGGCTAGTTCTTCATCAAAATAGACAGTATCATAGTTTTGATCGTTATACACCGATGAACCGATACCAGCAGACATTTGTTCGTAAACATGGTATTCGTATAGTTTTTCTGACATTGAAACAATGTTCTTACATTTTTCTTTTTGAACTAGGCCTCTGACATAACTAAGTGCATTATTCTTACCTTCATCCGATAAAGTATTATATAGTCGGACGATTTCGATCTCTGTAAAAAAACCTTTCGGTACGTTTAGAATCTGCTCTAGTTGTTGCACTTTTTCTCTAGATGGTTGTTTTACTCCACGTTCCCATGCGGAATAGGCTTGATAGCTGACTCCCAACTGATCAGCAATATCCTTTTGTGTTAATTTCAATTCTTTCCTACGAATTTTTAGTTTTTCTGGTTGATACATCACTTACCTCACATGACTAATAATTCTAAATTCGCCTTTCTCCTTGCTTCTGTTTCAGATAACTTTTCACTATCCCACACGTAGGCTAAAGATTTTCCCTTATTGTAAACAAGCCACACCTTGAATTTCTTTACCGCTCTAATTTCGTCCCACCTAGTCTGGTCAAGTAATTCTGGTAGTTCTTGACTCGTCACGAAATTGGTTTGTTTCAATCTCTTTTTTAGCCGTGCTATAAGCGAGGGTTGATATTGATTGAACTCTTCAATCAATATTTCTTTGAGTTGATGAAAGAAATGGTGAAGTGAGGCGTTTTGACCGTCAAGGTATTCATCTACTGCCTGTTTGATGGCTGATTCAGTATCCACTTGGTAAACTCTCAATAAGTCAATCAGTCGGAAATAAAGTGCCTGCTTTGAAACTTCTAGATCCTCTTTGACTTTTTGAAATGAATCACAAGAGTAGTAAATCTTGGATAGTAGAACAATATCAGGCATGAGAACGATAGCTGAAAATATATTAGCTTCTCGCTCTAGAATAGATTCCTGATTATCCACTGACTCTGTAAAATAAGAACCATCGTGTTTCAAGATAAAGTGCCCTAATTCATGACACAAGGTAAAGTGACGCTTGCTTACAGGATTATCTTGTTCGTAGGAGAAACTCGTTCCTAGTTCATCAATAACCGTCAACCCTTCAATCTTATGGTTTGAAAAGTGATGAGGGATGACTTTAATCTGATTCATATCAATACAATGGTCAAAATAGTAGCGAAAGAGATAGTTCAGGGTTGAAATATCTTCCTCTTTCATAAAGGAATACAGGGCTTGTTTTGTTATTTTACTTACTCTTGAATACAATTCATCCAATGAATAGTACCTCCTTTAAGTCACTAGTTATAAACTAAACCAATTTGATTGAGTTGATTATACAAAAAAAGTGGACGTTTGTCCACTCTTCAACCCAAAAAAAATAATATAATATTTTAAAAATCATAACCTTAATAGTCTATTATTGAAAAAACATTATTCCAAGGATTTATTTACAATGTTCATTAACTTTAGCTAGACTCCTTTATTTTTTAACAAGTCGTAAAAGTCTTTGGCCTCTAGTTCATCTCTAGTCATTAAATCAATACCTCTTAATAAGCCAACAGAACTTATGATAGAACTTCTAGTTGCAAGTGTTACAATTTTTACATCAAGATTAATAACATCGGAACTAGTTTTAAACACATTGTTACACTCTTCTAGATATTGAATTTTACGATTAGCTCGAATTCCGTTTTTTTTCAATCTTCCTGTTGCAGTATTGATATTAACTCTGAGATGGTAGAAAAAAGTAGATAACCCAAATTTACACTCATAGATATATAGTGACTTATCTCTATTATTCTTATACACTACATCACATTTTGACTTAGAAAAATCTTTATTTCCAAATAGTTCCTTCCGCTTATACTTTATTAAAGGTTCATAAACAACTTTTCCAAATCTACCCGGAGTTCTTCTCCATCGCATTGTGATATACTCAAGGTAATAACTATATATCATACGATAGTCTTGAGCAGATAAATTATTATTAAATAAACTTAGAAGTAATCTCTTCAATTCATTAAAACTGTCTATATTAACCGAATTATTATATATGACTTCTTGTTCGTCTTTAAGATCTTCAATTCGAGAATTTATAACTAATTGAGTTTCATTATTATTTCTATTTGAATCAAAAAAACTATTAATAATTCTATAACAGGAATAGTCTGAAACAGCCCACTTATATAATTCCAATACAATATTATGTACACGTGTTGGCGCAAATCTTTGATTAGACTTAAATCTAATATGCTTTAGTTTATATTTCGGATCTGTCATCAATTGTCTCCCAAAATCTATATGGAATCTCAAGAGATGAGAATTTTGTTTGTGAAAACAACTCATTAAATCTATATCTAATATAAGGTTCTACGATTTCAAACAATGCAAAGTTATATTCCCTATCCTTGATATTAAAGTTTTCATCTGAACTAGTGAATTCTATTTGATGCGATAATTTAAATAAACTTTCCTTTTCATCAGCGACACTTAATAGGAATGAAACAATTGCTCTGAAATTTCCTTGGTCATCATGTTCAAGTTCTTTAACTGTTATACCAACCTTAATTTCAACCACATTATCTGGTAAAAGTTTTTCATCTAATCTATTTAAATTGAATACTAATTCTGTTGGATAAATTGAATCTATCGACTTGATTATCTTCATTATTATCTCCTTCTGGTAGTGTTACTACAATATTATCTAATTCGAATTTATGATCATCTTTTTTCGAAAAGTTTTTTTCAAATTGAATATAAATATCTTTTAATTTATTCTGTAATTTATCATTATTACTGTGTAAAATATTAATAGAGTTTTCTACATCACTATTACGTCCTAAGAAAGTAGTTTCCTTTGATAATACACCACTATAAAAATTTAAAAATTTTATTAAATCATTTGAATATTTTTTTTGTAATACCTTATCAGAACTAATCTTATCTAAAATAGATACTTTAATACTCTCAGATATAATGTTAGAATAAAAAAATTTGAGCTCTTCATCATCGTCTACTCTTCTTTCGAGTTCAGAACGATAGTTCTTAAAATTTTCTCGATAGGTAGAAATACTACGTTTTACTGACTCATACTGCTTTTCATCATATACTATGGTATTTAAAAACATAAATTTCACCTCCTAAACTAACTTATTGTATAATATTTTCAAAAAATTAACAAGTACTACATTACGCAATTATAAGTCTGAATAAAGTCTATTGGCATTTTTCATCCAAGAATTAAATTTTTATAGAATCTAAATCGTACTTTCATAACATTTATATACTAACTTCTGGACTCAAAATTTCTCTTCCGTTCTTCCATAAACTCAATCAACTCTTTTTTGAAAATCTCTTTTTCTTCTTCGGTCAATCCTTTTGAGTTCATACGGAAAAGAAGTTCAATATTATCTAACTCCTCTGATTTTGCTTCTGAGTTCCCAACTAAATAATCAACTGACACATTTAAAATTTGTGCTAGTCTAATAAGATTCTCTTGAGTGGGATTTTTCTTTCCTCTCTCCCAGTCTGCATAGGAAGACTGCCCAATCCCTAATTGCTTTGCTAATTCAACTTGAGTAAGGTGAGCTTGTTTTCGTAGTTCTTTTAAACGTTCTGCAAACGCCATAGTTATTCCTCTTCAAATTTTTTAAAAAAATTTTAAAAATCCCTTGACTTTTATCGCTATAGGCGATAATATATAGATATAGCTGGTAGCGATATTGAAAATCAAAATAATAATCCCTACCAATTGAGATCATTGACAATTAAATAAAAAGTGCGTCTGACAACCAGAGGACTGACTATCAAACTACACTAAACTTCGTACCTTTATTGTAATTTATTTGATACTAAAAGTCAAGTCCGTTTTATGGTTGAAGTGAAGATAAAAAACAGGATTTAATTCTTGTGGGCTTCCACGCATTTCGGACTTTCGCACTTTTCCGAATAGTAAAGTGAACTGGCTTCGCCAAAGGGCGTAAGAGAATCTCTTGGGTATGATCATGACTACCTAAAGAGATTGGCTGGGAAAGCGATGGTAATTGACGCAAAGCACCTTGCTAAACGTTGCCACCGTGGAAAGAGGGATCTTTCCAACCAAATAACTTTTCTTTACTGCTGTCTATCTACTAAGATAGACCTACTCTCAAGCTACTAAGTTCTTTCCTTTTTTCACTTAGTAGCTTTTTGCTTTTACAATAAAGGAGAATAATATGACAAACTTTTTTCGCACTACAATGTAAACGACTCTATGATAACTATGAATTCACCTATGGCATGTTTAGTGAATCTGATAAACTACAGGCTAAACTCTATGCTCAAGCTCAAATAGATTTAGATCACTTGGTTCAAGATGCTCGTAGAAATGGCTACGCTCATGGGGATATTGATATTTATAGTCGCATGTTTAAACGAAAACTATTTACCCACTATTACTCAAGAGTGAAGCAACTAGCTTAACTCTTTTTATTTTACACTCAGAAAGGAAAATCTTATGATCTCAGAAACACTTAAAATGAAACCAGAATTTATTGGCCCTGCTTACTACGAACGTTTAGGAGATGCTCCTAAATTTATTTTTAGAAAAGAAGGCAAATACCAACGTCACATTCTAAACAGCGCAGAGCACGGAGCCTTTCATGTCATCACACCAGCTTCTACAACAGTCTTTCCAGAAGATTCTCTAGTAGAAGCAGTTAACCCAATCTTTTTCCCAGATACTGCTTTAAACGGCAATACTGTTGCACCTTATCTCAATGTCTTTGCGGAAAAATTGGTAATTAAAAAATAAGAAATAAAAGGAGAAAATCACATGGCTAAAATTGGATTAAACTACGGAGAAAAACTACAAATTGCTGACAAGACTTATCGTGTCATTACAGATGGACTAGATGTCCCAGCTGTCCTTGGAAAACTGTCTTTCCGAGGCATTGAAGGTCCTGATATCATCTTTGAAGTGGATCGTTCACAACGAAATCCTGATGGATCATTTGTACAAGTTAATACAGGTGAGATTCGTGGAATTGTTGTAGGAATTCATTCTTCTGTCCAGCATGAAACCCTCTTTTTCACTATCGCAGATATGTCTGAGTCTGAAATTGAAGACCTAGGTATTAAATACCGAGAAGAGGTTGAATTGGAAGATATTGTTATCACTCATACCCACGTCAATCGTAATGATATCTATAAGCTCTTTGCTTCTAAAATCAAGAAAAAAACTGGAGGCGCACCGATTAAAGAAAACAAACCGGTAGAAAATAAGAAGGAAAACTAGGAGGTGATGCAGGATGAAACTCTTTACCTATCGGGGAAAAAGAGTTCGAGTTTTTCATCGTAAACTAAAGGGAATCACATGGTTTATCTGGTGGTTTCCTTTTTTGTTGGCTATTAGTTACTACAGCTACTTACATTTAGAAGAATTAAAATCTCATCCCTTACCCCAAGGATATTTTCTAGGAGCTGGGCTTCTCTTTTCTTTGCTTCTCTCTTGGTTTATTAATCGGGTTTGCTACAGGAAGATGCTCTTTTTTCAAAAGCTAAACAGCCTTCGAATTCTTTCTCGTTTTTTGCTTGAGAATAACCTCTATCTAGTTAAAAAGGTTAGACGTGAAAACAAGATCATTGAAAAAATCACCTTGCCTCAAGTGTATATCAAGCAGTCTCGCTACAAGATTGAAGTGAGTTTTATTTTGGAGGGCAATAAGTTCCAAGATCGCTTTTTAAACCTTGGAGCTACGCTTGAAGTCATGTTTAACGGAGACTTTCGCAATAAAACCTTTGATAACCGCTTTATCAAGTATGAAATTGCTATTAATCGGATTGATAGCCGTATCACCATCGATGAAGTAAAAGTCAAGGGATCAAAGCTCCAGCTCATGAAAGATGTATCTTGGGATTATATTGAAGAACCTCATCTTCTCATTGGCGGTGGAACAGGTGGAGGAAAAACAGTTGTTCTCATGACTATAATCTATGCACTAGCTAAAATTGGCTTTGTTGATATCTGTGATCCAAAGAATTCTGATCTAGCTGGATTAAAGAAAATTCCAGTCTTTCATGGCCGTGTTTATACTAGTAAGGAAGATATCATCAACTGTTTTAAAGAGAATGTAGAGTTCATGGAAAAACGCTATGAGCGGATGTCCACTTCGCCAAGATTCCAAGCTGGAAAGAACTTTACTCACTATGACATGAAACCAAAATTCATCCTGGTAGACGAGTGGGCAGCCCTCATGGCAAAGATTGATCGTGACTATAGCCAACAGTCAGAACTCATGGAATACCTCTCACAATTAGTTCTAGAAGGCCGTCAAGCTGGAGTCTTTATCATCTTTGCTATGCAACGGCCCGATGGAGAATTTATCAAAACGGCTCTTCGGGATAACTTTATGAAGCGTCTTTCCGTCGGTCATTTAGAATCAACAGGATATGACATGATGTTTGGAGATGCTAATAAAACCAAAGAGTTTAAAAAGCTGGATGAAATCAATGGAGTCAAGGTCAAAGGACGGGGTTATATCGCAAACAACGGTGAGCTAGCTGGTGAGTTTTTCTCTCCCTACGTACCGCTTGATCAAGGCTTTTCCTTCTATGATGCCTACTCTAAAATTCCTATTATGGAGTTTGAAGGGGAAGAATTCTCAGTATTTGAAGAATATAAACCACCGCTTGAAACAATTGATCCTATAGAGGAAGAGGAGACTATAGAAAACGAACCAAACAAACGACCACTCAAGGAATTTGCGGACGAACAAAATCTTAAAATGCCAACCTTACGCAAGATTATCTATCTCTTAACAGAACAAGGGATCATCTTTGAACGGACTGTATCCGCTATTCTAGTGGATCCTTTTCAAGAAAAACTTCTTCTTGAAATCCTCGCTCAATTTGAAGAGGGAGGACGCAGGTCTTATCCAAAAGCAGTTGAAGCGACGATTGTTCATCATGGGCTAGGACAAGGGCAAGGGCAAGCCTGACCGCAGGTCAGGCGCAGACCGTAGCCCGAAGTTTCTAGGCCATGATGAAACTTCAACCCCCGTTTTCTAATAGGGGGGTTACATTTGGCAAAAACGCCAAGTCCACCCCTCCTCATTCCTTATGGGAGTTGAGTTTTCAATTTTTATGAAGTGTGTCACTTTCGTCAAAAAAGTGTGTCACTTTGTTAGAAAGAGGTGTTGCGATGAATGGACAAAATTAGTCCTTTTCATATTAAGAATTTCAGAAAACAAACAGGACTTAGTCAAAAAGCATTTGCACAAGCTGTTGATCTCCCTACAAGAACCTATCGCTCTTATGAAACAGGCGAAAGAGGACTGACGATTGATAAGTTTAGAGAACTTAAAGAAAGACTTGGTTACTATCAAGATTGCGATAAAAACAGTCTTCGGGCTCAAATCGACTATCTACGATTGACCTTTCCTCGATTAAAAGATTTAGATGCTTTCTGTGAAAACTTTCTTCACTGCCACCTAAGTGAATTTACAGACCAAGAAACCCGTCTTATGAACTATACCCACTTGTGGCAACGAGGAAACATCTGGATTTTTGATTTCTTTGATAAGTCTGTGACCAATGACTACCAAACTTGTCTTCAACTATCTGGTCAAGGATGCCGTGAGCTGGAATTGCTTCTAGAAGATAAGGGAATCACTTGGCAGATCTTTCTTCAAAACATTCTTTATTCCTATGAAGATGTTCGGGTAAAGCGTCTCGATATCGCTCTAGATGAACTTTATAAAGGATACGGTCACGAGGACGAACAAATTCAGATTCCCAAATTGATTGATAAACTCTATTCCAAAGAGATTGTTCTAGACACGATCAAGAAATGGAATATCACGGGTGGTGGATCTTTCACAGATAATGAAGACATGGAAGCGAATCACGGCTTGTCCATTTACTTTGGGAGCCGTCAAAGTCAACTCTACTTTAACTTTTATGAAAAGCGCTATGAAATAGCTCGAATGGAAAACATCTCCTTGGACGAATCCTTGGAGATTTTTGGTATCTGGAATCGCTATGAATTGCGTTTCTCAGATCAGAAGGCTCAAGGAATTGTGGAGGAATACATCAACGGTGTAGATCTCGGAGAAATCGCACGAGGTATCGTGAATAAAGAAATTCAAGTCTATGATGGTCTCACTCGCTTCGGAGCTTACAAACCTGATGAAAAATGGCAACGTCTCTTTGGAGGTGTCGAACCCTTAAAGCTCTCAACCAACCCACAGCCTTACAGTATTGAGAGAACGATTCGTTGGCTAACCTATCAAGTTGCGAACTCCCTTGCACTAGTCACTGAAGCAGATAAAATCCTGCAAACAGAATACATGAAGATGATTCAAAACAGCGGAGAAATAACAGATCGAGGAAAAGCCATGTTACGACTTCTTAAAGCCAATAAACACTATGAACATTAGAAAGGAAAAGCAATATGGAATACAAAGTTCAAATCAATTCACTAGAAAACTTTAAAGCTTGGTCTGGTGGATTAACCACCTTGAATACTGTCCGTGAACGTGGTGGAGTAGATACCCTAACTGTCATTTGTGAAGATATCTTCTCTGGTGATACACCAACAGAAGGACAAATCAATGACTGGCTCTGGTTTGATTCAGATTTTATCTACCAAGCTCTAGGTTACGATGATCTGCTTGAGGCTTCTTGAGATGCTGAAGAAGATTTATCAAGCAGACTTTCTGCTTCTTCCAGAACAAGAATTCTGGCATATGTACGTTCTCTTACGAAAAGGAAAGGACTTCTACTATGAATGCGCTGGAAGATCTACCGAAAAACCACCAGATGCGAAAGGTTTCTATGACTATGAACATGCCTGTTTCACGCTAGATGGTAAAGTGTTGAGCGTAAATAAAAAAATGCGCCCCTCACTCATTGCTTATATCCAAAAGACCATCAAAGACAATCAAGAAACATTTAGAAAGGAAATTGAAATGGCCACTAAAACTATTTTTGAAAAGAAAGTCTCTCAAGTCACGAATGAACTAGGAGAATTGCTTAAAAAGAAAGATCACAGAGAGGCTTGGACCAAAGCTGGAGAATTAAATAGTCTCCTAAAAAAAGAAGAAGCCAAAGACCTAAAACCTGACTTGATCGAACAACTCCAAACTGAGTTGCGAGGCTACTATTACATTAACGGCGAGATTGAAAAAGCCAATAAGCGCCTATATGCAAAAGGCTCAAAGCTCATTGAACTCGCTGGTCTCTAAAAGGAGGATCTATGGATAAAGCCAAACGCTACTTGCTTCAAGCAAAAGAATACCTCTCACACTTTAAAAAGGTGGAGAAAAAAGGAGGCCCACCAAAACTAAAAGTCACCAATAAAAAGACCGTCAATATCGCAGTCATAGGAGGAATTGCTTTCCTCCTTTTTGTTGGTCTCTTGGGATCTCTTCGTGCTATCACACTTTCAAATAAAGTAGGAACACTACAAGCTCAAGTGGGGGCTACTAAAAAACAAAAGGCACAACCAATGGAGTCTAGTAGAAAATACGACTACAAACTCCAGTACTACTTGAATGACTATGTCTATGCCTATTTCACCCTTCCGCAAGAAGGAGATAAACAACAAGCTCAAGTGGAATACTTAAATAGCTTTTACAACTTCATTCCTGATGTGAAAGCCCAAGGTCAAGTTCGAAATCCTAGTGAACTCCTCTATTCTCAGTTAGTGACTGTAGAAGGGAAGGTTGCGACCTATAAGATCAAATACAAGGAAATCATCCGTCGGGACAATAACACGGAAGAAAAAGAGATCGTGACAGGTTTCAATATTCCATTTGATGAAAAAGATGGGAAATATTATATTTCTGGACTTCCTTGGTTCTCTGCCATTGAATCCTCACAAGCTGGACACTTTAGCGAAGACGATCAGCTTCAACTAACCGCTAACGATCACTTTTCAGATGGTCAGCGTAAGAAGGTTGAAAAGTTCCTCAAGGTCTTTTTCACTAACTATACTACTAACCAAGACAACCTCAATCTGATTGCTAAGGATGTGGATATTATAGCCAATACCACCTTCAAAACAATTGATTATACCTATCTAAAAAAAGACGGTCAGAATCTAATCGCTTATGTTCAAGCAACCTTTGAGGTCGGAGGGACCACTCACTCAGAAAACTTCACTTTTACCCTCTCAGAAAAAGAAAAGACCTACTATGTCACAAAACTAGAACACACCATTCCACTAAATTATGCAAATGATAAAGAATAGGAGAACTCTATGAATACAGACAATCTACGAACCTTCCTCCAGGGCGATGGAATTTGGATCCTGACAGCCATTGCCGTGCTCTTAGCGATTAAGGCTTGGCGGAACAGCTCTTGGCTTCAACTCTTCTCTGTCGTTGGTTTCTATGCCGTTATTGTTTCCATTGCGAAAGGACAAGATATCCTAAAAGCAGTCGGCTGGTTCCTTCGACTCTTTGGTATTGAATCAGGACTCTAAGTATGAATGAAGAAAGACTTTATGACTACAGTAAGGGTCTAAATGCTCCTTATTGGATCCAAGAAATCAAGACAAAAAAGGGCACTCGACTTTGGTACTTTGCGACTCCTATGCAGTTGTCCTTTTTCATTGTCTTTATCATCGTTTTTGTGGCCATGTTACTCTTTGGAGGGTTTATCTTTGTGCCACTCGCAAAAATCACTCATTCAATTTCTCTCTTGCTCTATTGGTATCTCCCTTACAAATTGGCCAAGTTCTATACTGAATACGAACCACACGGTAAAAAGATGCATGTCTTTATTGGAGATTACCTGATTTACTTCTGGGACTTTAAAATCAATAAAAGAGCTATCTACCATGAAGATCGAATAGAGTCTGTAGAAGAAATTGTCTTTGAAAAAACAAATCTATAGAAAAGGAGGACCTATGAGTATTACTTTAACCTATCCTATTAGGGAAACACATGAAAATCTAGCTCTCAAAAAAGATCAAACAGTCGTTGCTTATTATCGTATTCCAAACACTCCCATCACAATTACGGATAATGAAAAAAAGGGCAAACATAAAATCACTGTTGCTCAAATGATGAAAAAGCTCCAGAAAAACAAATTCTTTGAAATATCTCTGATCCCTAAAGACTATCTCTTAGAAGAGAAAATGCGGGACTTTTCAGATGCTCTCGCAGATGACAGTCGTGAACTAGGAGAAGAACTTCTTCTCTACACGGTGGATCGTCTAACAGAAGAAATGGAAATCCCTTATCAGTTTGACTGGGTCGTGGGTGTGACCTTACGCAAACAAAATCACGGAGCTACCGTCAAAGACTTGGCCTATGAGAGCTTTAATGAGTTCACTGAAAAAATAGCCAAGGGTCTGGGCTATGAATATGAATTAAGTCCCACCTGGTATGAAGACTATAAAAGTGATGAATTCACTATTTTCCAAGCCTTCTCTGTCCTTCGGGCAAAGCGTTTATCTAATGAAGAACTCTTTTATTACCAGCGGATGCAGTATCTTCGCTATATCCCTCACTACAAGAAGGAGGTGCTCGCTAATCGTGCTCAATTCAATATCACAGACACCTTGATCAAAGTCCTAAAAGGTGGCTTTCTTAAGCTAGAAAGCCCTTATGGATCTTCTTTTGTGACTATTCTTCCGGTTGGTAAATTCCCCGTTCAATTTAACGGCTTTCATCTAGGTGAGTTTATCCAGCGTTTAAACTTTCCCGTTGAGCTACGAATCAAGGCAGAATTCATTGATACCAACAAAATCAAGGGTCGAATGGGACGTTCTAATACACGTTACAGAAACATCATGGAAGAGGCAGAAAATACTGATACTGTTCAACAAGACGAGATCATCATGGGTTCCATCTCCCTAAAGGACTTAATGAAGAAAGTCGGAAATAAAGAAGATATCATCGAATACGGAGCCTATCTGATTGTCTCTGCTTCTAGTGTGAACCAACTCCGTCAAAGACGACAAGTGGTTTTGAACTACTTTGATGATATGGGAGTCGAGATTAGTGAGGCCTCTCAAGACGGACCTTATCTCTTTCAAGCTCTGCTCTATGGAGAAAACCTCCAAAAGAAAACTCGCACATGGACACATATGGTCACAGCTCGTGGATTTTCAGAACTCATGCCTTTTACTAATACCTCTTCTGGAAACCGTATCGGTTGGTATATTGGCCGAGTAGATAATTGGACAGGCCGTTGGGACAATATCGCTAAAGCTATTGATTCCTCAAAGAACATTGTACTTTACAATGCGACAGTGGGAAATAAAGAAGATATAGCTGGAAAGATTACCAAGAACCCGCACATCATTATTACGGGGGCAACAGGACAAGGAAAGTCTTTCCTCGCTCAGATCATCTTTTTAAGTGTGGCTTTACAAAATGTTAAAACCCTTTATATTGACCCTAAACGTGAACTTAGGAATCACTACCAAGAAGTAATCAACTCACCTGAATTTGCACGTCTCTATCCTGAACGCAAGAAACAGATTGAGAACTTTAACTTTGTAACACTAGATAGCTCACTACCATCAAACCACGGAGTCTTAGATCCTATTGTTGTTCTAGATAAAGAACAAGCTGTAGAGGTCGCAAAAAACATGCTTGAATTTCTACTACAAGCTGTAGATGATGTCACAATGGACCAGAAAACAGCGATCACAGAAGCTATTAATGCGATTGTGGAGAAACGAGTCGCTGGCGAGAAAGTCGGCTTTAAACACGTCCTAAAAGTACTTAGAGAATCCACTTCCTCTGAAATTGCTTCGGTTGGTCGTTATCTGACTTCAATTGTCACAAACTCTATCTTGGAACTAGCCTTTTCAGATGGAACCACTCAAGGACTTAACTATGAATCACGGGTGACCATTCTAGAGGTCAATAACCTCAAACTACCAAAAGACGATTCCACAAAAATTTCAGATCATGAACGCAATTCTATTGCCCTCATGTTTGCGCTTGGTGCCTTCTGTACCCACTTTGGAGAACGAAATGAAAATGAAGATACCATTGAGTTCTTTGATGAAGCATGGATTCTTATGAAGTCCGCAGAAGGAAAAGCCGTTATCAAAAATATGCGTCGGATTGGACGCTCCAAAAACAATACCTTGGCACTGATTACTCAATCTGTACATGATGCAGAAAATGACGATGATACAACTGGATTTGGGACTATCTTTGCTTTCTATGAAAAGTCTGAGCGAGAAGATATCTTAAAACACGTCAATCTTGAAGTCACTGAAAGCAATCTCGAATGGATTGACAATATGATCTCTGGCCAATGCCTGTACTATGACGTCTATGGCAATCTCAATATGATTTCCGTACACAACATCTTTGAAGATATTGATATGCTTCTAAAACCAATGAAAGCTACGGTATCATCAAGCCTTGAAAATAAATACGCTAGTTAGGAGGTGAATCCATGCAAGAAGCTTTTGACAAACTAAGGGGAGTCGATATCTTCTCTCTCAAGTCCTATATGGAGCCGACTGGATTCGCTTCCTTTAACGGGGCTTGGGTTCTGATTAACGAGCTTTTCGTCAACTTCTTCTTTTTCATTCTAAACGCAGTGGTGGGCTTCTTTTCTTTGCTGATTCGAATTCTTGAAAAGATTGATCTATACTCCAACTACAAGAACTATGTATTTAATGGAGCAATGAATATCTGGAAAGGATTCATCGGTTCAAGTTCTGGTGGAGTCGCAAAACAATCACTCGTTTCAATGTTGCTTCTGATTCTAGCGTTTTATCTCTTTTATCAGTTTTTCTTTTCTAAGGGAGCTTTTTCAAGAACTCTTCTTCATGTCTTTCTAGTTCTCATCCTTGGCTTTGGTTATTTTGGAACAATTGCTGGAACATCAGGTGGTCTGTATCTACTTGATACTATCAACCATGTTTCCCAAGATGTCACTAAAAATATTACGAATATCAAGGTGGAGTATGGCAATAATAAATCCATTAAAATTGGTGATTCCATGGCAGATAGCTATATTGCAGAAACCTCTTATAAAGCTTATGTCTTTGTCAATACAGGACAAGAAAACGGGAAATATAAGAATAGCCAAGATGGGAAACAAGAGACTTTTGACGATAGTAAGGTATTAGGAACAGGCGATAAGAATGGAAACTTTAAAGCGGTCAAATCTAAAGATCGTAATAAATATCTGGATGAACTAGGAAATGGAGCTAATGATGATGGTGAAAAGAACCGCTGGGTTTCAGCTATGCCAGATTTCATCTTTACCCGTATGTTTTACGTCATCTTCAAAATCTGTGAAGCTTTCGTATTAGCGATACCGGTTATTTTGATTCAGATGTTAAACGTCATCGCTCAGACACTCGTCCTGATGATGATTTTGCTCTTTCCAATTGTGCTACTAATGTCCTTTGTACCAAGAATGCAAGATTTGATTTTTGGAGTCTTGAAAGTCATGTTTGGTGGGCTGCTTTTTCCAGCTATCACGAGTCTATTGACTCTATTAGTCTTCTACATTGAAAAAATGATAGAAAATATCGTCATTACTGGCTTTGATGGTATCCTTAAAACTCTTCCATCCTTGATCATCTTTGGCCTTGTCTTTAAACTACTCATCTCAGTTGTCTCAAAAGGACTTGTATATTTTCTTCTATGGAAATACAAAGCTGAACTGATTCAATTCATTCTTGGATCTAAAGCACGAATGGTTGCGAATGATATTGGAAACAAAGTTGAAAAAGGGGTCACAAAGACCAGAGAGGTGGCTTCGCAAGTACCATCGAGAAGCCTTTCATCTGCTCAACACCTTGGGAACTTTGCCTTAGCAGGTGCTGGTTTCGGAGCTGGGATGATGATGAATGCCAAGAGTCACTTTCAAAATGTTGGTTCTTTCTTTACTAATAAGGAATCAGAGCACCAACCCGATGAAGTGCTCCCAACGGAAACGCTTGAGACGCCAACAAGTCCAGATACTCCAGAACCAAACATTCCGAAAACAAAGCCAGCGCTAGAAAGGATTAAACCAGTTGAAGAAAAAACACCAACTCCTTCAATGGAATCCCCAATCACAGCGGAGCCAACACCAAGTTCAAGCGAGGAATTCCAAACTCTTAAAGAAGAATGGATTTCTCCATTTAAACAACTCCGCATTAATAGTATTGAACGCAAATTAGAGGGATATAAAGACCCTCAAGCTATGTACAAAGCTCAAGGATCGAATGCCTTCACTCGTGCTTACAGGAAGACCATGACACGAGATGATAAATTAAGAGCCAATATTGAACGAAGAGACCGATTAACAGAACGCTTAAAACAACTTAGAGGAGAATGATATGAATACCAAGATACGCTCAAGAACTGCTTTTCCAAGAGTTCTTGAAGAAACTCTTTATCAGGCCTACCAAGAAGGAAAACGCTCAGTCGATTTCCTTCTTTTGTTTCCAGTCACAGAACAAGAAAGAGACCAAATCATCCTACAAACTAAGTCCCATTCAGTCGTTTTAGATGCAAAATGGCGTTTTGGGACTGTTTTGTTCACTGCTTATATAAGACATTAACTAGAAAGGAGATTCGATGAAAAAACTAAAATGGTTTCTATTAGCTGGTCTCATTCCTCTCTTTCTACCAGTCCTCATTATTATTATCCTTATGGGGGCTGTCGGAGGTGGTGGAACGAATGGCTCACCCCAATCCCAAAATGGAGTGACTTATGCGGATCACTGGTCAGATGGAGATCCCTATACTCACAATCTACTGGTTCATCGCTTCGGTATCACAGCAGAGCAATTAGACGGCTTTTTAGATACGTTAGGAATCTCCTATGATAAGAATCGAATTAATGGAAAGAAACTCCTCGAATGGGAAGCTAAATCTAATCTTGATGTCCGTGGAATCGTTGCGATCGCACTAAATGAAAGTTCCCTTGGAACTGCTGGGGTGGCCACCAATCCTGGAGCCAATATGTTTGGTTTTGGAGCTTATGACTCCAATCCAGAATATGCCAATAACTTTAATGATGAGATTGCTGTTGTCGAATTAACCCAACAAACCATCATTGGAAATAAAAACCAAACCTTCAAAATTCAAGATGATAAGGCTAAAAAGTTTGCGAATGGAACACTCAATCCAGCAACTGATGGCGGGGTCTATTTCACAGATACTACAGGATCGGGAAAAAGACGTGCTGAAACCATGCAAAAACTGGATGCCTTCATTGATGAACATGGAGGAACACCAAAAGCTCCTGAACAAACTACAGGAAAAACTAGAGATGGTGGAGGAGTCACTTCAAATGATATACCGGTAGGTTATAGTTTGACAACAGCTATTGATACCACAGGATATATCACTAGTACCTATCCTTGGGGACAATGTACCTGGTATGTCTTCAACCGTGGAAAACAAGTCGGAGTCAACTTTGATCCATTTATGGGAAATGGTGGACAATGGATGAATAAGCCAGGATTCACAACAACCCATACACCAACAGAGCACTCTGCTCTATCATTTAGCCCTGGACAAGCTGGAGCTGATCCAATATACGGACACATTTCATTTGTGGAACAGGTCAAATCAGATGGTTCAATTCTCGTCTCAGAATGTAATGTAAAAGGGTTAGGAATCATTAGTTACCGTACTTTTGACGCAGAAACTGCCAAACAATTTACCTATGTTATTGGACATTAGAAAGGATAATTATATGGATACACTACAACAAGTAAAACTAGATAAAATCGAAAATCTATTACAGGTTCTGGTAAATCTTCTGGATAAAAGATCAGATACTAATCAGTTAGAAATTATGACCCAAAAGGAAGTCCTCAAAGAACTGAATATTTCCCCTAATACACTCAAAAGTTGGGAACGTAAAGGACTGCCACGGTTGGAGCCACCAATCGAAGGGACCCGAACAGTGTATTATAAACGTGGGGATATTCTTAAATTCTTGACCATCTGAGGTAAACTAAATGCAAATTGAGACAATAGAAAGAAACAATAAGAAAGTTCTTAAGAAAATCAAAAAAGATGGTTCTATAACTTATTCTATGAAAGGAGCTTATTTAGGAACTGATAAAAAAACAGGAAAACAAGTTACAACTACTATATCAGCTCCAACACTAAAAGCCTTAGATCGCAAATATTTAGAGACTAAAAGAAAATTTGAAGAAAATGATTCTACTCGAAAAGAAACTCTATCTGTCGGTACTATAAAAGAACTGTCGGAATTTTGGTATGATAGTTATAAATCTTGGGTATCATCTGATAATACTAGAAATAGAGTAAGGGGATATTTGGATACATATATCCTTCCAAAATTTGGTGATTATAAAATAGATTCTATTGAATCTACTGAAGTTCAAAAATGGGTTGATCAGCTAGCAGAAAAAGCTCGAATAGAAATAAATAAGGGAAAACGTAAGGCAGATAAAGGAAAGGCATCTGATTATGGTGCAGTCGTTCATAAACTAAAAGATATTCTTGATTTCGGAATGGTACACTTTAATCTAAAGAATAATCCCGCAAAACAAGTCAGGATACCACCCAAGCCTAAAGCACCTCAAAATCGAATTCAAGTTCTACATGAAAAAGATATCGCTATATGGTTGAATTACTTAGATACGCTCCCAAACTCAAGAGCCAACAGGCGCTTTAAACTTATTTGTAATACTCTTTTAGCTTCTGCCTTACGAATTAATGAACTATTAGCATTGGAAGTTGATGACTTACTTTTCGAATCATCAGAAATTAACGTAAATAAAACTCTTATGTGGAGGAGAGGAGATAAAACCTTAGGTACTAAAGGTAAGGTTATTTGTAAAAATTCTGCGAAAACTGATTCAGGAAATCGCAAAGTATCAGTACCTATTACCATTATTCAAGAACTTAAAGATTTTAACAATGAAATGAATAATTACTTCGAAAAACATGGGCTTCCAAAATCTAAGTTGATATTTCCCACTATCTATGGAAATTACATGACTGATCGAAATGAGCGAGCTACTCTTATTAAACGATTAAAAGAGTTAGGTTTACCTGATTATGGTTTTCACTTATTCCGCCATACTCATGCATCTTTAATGCTCAACTCTGGAGCAAATTGGAAAGAATTACAAGAACGTATGGGTCACAAATCTATTTCAACCACAATGGATATCTATGCGGAATTAGATCCTAACCGAAAGAATGAAGCAGTCGATATTTTAATGGAACGACTTTCACAAATAAAAGGTGAAAATTAACAGTCATTTGAAACTCTACCTTTTTCTCTACCTTTTCTTCATAAACAGTCGTAAAGGCTGTTAAAATAAGCTTTGTAAGCATATAAGTTAACTTTTACAGAAGTTAAATAATAGGTCATTACGTTTCAGTAGGAACGAGAAACCCTTGATTTAATGCGATTCTTGAAATTTTTCATTTCAATGTATTGCAATGAAAATCAACCGAATGACTACATTTTTGACTACATTTTTTGTGAAATAAATTAGATGTTCGGATATATAGAAAACGCTCTAGTCATATTGCCTAGAGCGTTTTGTGTTGTCTAGTAAAAATAATTGTGGCTTTTATGTGACTACACGTCTCAGGTATTTTAAAATTAAAGTTTAATTACCGATAACAAGAAAGGTTTTTATGTTTACAAAAAACAAATTTCAATATTGTATTTACAATCATAAGGGACTAGAACTTCAGGAGTAATAAAAGGAATATCAAAATGGCAAAGCTGGGACAAAACTTAAGTATTAACACTAACTATTTTGTTCTAGTTGTTGCAAAGTACACTTAGTTATAAATGAGAAAATAAGGAAAATCTATCTAAATCACCTCATAATGACGGATGTGAGTATGATTTGGAATTTGCTTCGAAAACGGAGCTGAAAGAATACTATAATGCATACTTAGTTTTTTCAAAATTACTTTAAGTAAAACGTATTGAATAATTAATTTTATTCATATACCTACCCTAGTAAACATGATAAAATATCATCATATTTTCTGTTTTTGTTCTTTTTTAAAAATTTGTCTACTATATAAGTATGGAAAAAAAGAAGTAGAAAAAATATCAAGGAAATACTACTTAAAGATAGCGAAATGATTTTTTCAAACTTCTAAGTAAACCCTTATATTTTATGATATGATTGTATTGATAATAGAATCGAATTTTGGCTTATTATAAAGCTAGTCGTTGTGATTCCGAAGAATTGTAATTTTATCTAATGGCCAATATTTGTCTATTGAATATGATAAGCTGGAGTTGTTGCTACTCTAAATCACAAGAAGAGTTTTATGAAGGATAATAAAATGGAAGTTGAAGAAAAATTAACAAAAGAAGATATAGTTTCTTGAAAGTCAATAAAGTAAACTGCTATAATATAAATAACATAAAAATAACGTAAGGAGGATTTAAAATGGAATTTATTAGAGAATATTTACCAATCTTAATACCGATAGTTGTTCTGGAAATTGGGCTTATGATTTACGCATTGAACCATGTATTAAAACACGACAAGTTTAAATTTGGGAACAAGGCAATGTGGATAGTTGTAGTAGTTTTAATACAAATTATTGGTCCTATTTTCTATTTAATAATAGGAAAGGATAATGAATAATGGATGCTCTAAAAGTAGAAAATCTATATAAATCTTTTGGGAGCCATAATATTTTGAATGGACTGTCTTTAGCTATTCCTGAAAAAACTATATTTGGATTTCTGGGCAAAAATGGTGCGGGTAAGACGACAACAATGAAAATGATTTTGGGATTTTTGAAAATTGATGAAGGGTCTATTGAAGTATTTGGTGAAAAAGTAAAATATGGTCAGACAAGCACAAATAGGTTTATTGGTTATTTACCAGATGTACCTGAGTTTTATGGTTATATGACACCGAAAGAATATCTTAAATTATGCGGTTCAATAACTGGGCTTAATAATGATGAGATAGTAAAAAAAAGTAATGAATTATTAGAATTAGTTGGACTAGATGGAATTGACAAAAGAATACATGGTTTTTCTAGAGGTATGAAACAACGTTTAGGAATTGCACAAGCTCTTTTAAATAGTCCTAGATTATTGATTTGTGATGAACCTACTTCGGCTCTTGATCCAGTTGGCAGAAAAGAAATATTAGAGATTATTAGAAAAATAAAATCAACAACGACGGTTGTTTTTTCTACGCATATTTTATCTGATGTTGAAGCAATTTGTGATCATGTTGTTGTTTTAGATGGCGGTAAAAACGTATTAGAGGGCTCAATAGATGAGCTGAAAAATATGAAACGTACAAATGAAATTGAGATAAGGTTTAAATCTATTGATGAGTTGAATAAGTTTAAAAACAATAATGTTATTTCGAAAATGAATTTTAAAGAGGAAGAAAGCACGTTGAGCTTTTTACAAGTAGATTCTGAAAAGAAAGCATTTGAGATATTATCTGAACTTCATAATGAGAATATTCTCCCTATTGAGTTTAGTGTAAAAGAGCCAACATTAGAAAATATTTTCATGGAGGTAATTAAGTCATGAGAATATTTTTTTCACTGATAAAAAAAGAATCAATTGAAAACATTAGGACAAAAAAGATGTTGGGACTTTTATTGTTGTTTATATTTATTGGATTGCTAAGTCCACTTACAGCAAAACTGACTCCTCAAATCCTTCAAGCTATTGCAACTGATGGCATTGATATCAAGGTTAATACTCCAACAGAAATTGATTCTTGGGTACAATTTTTTAAGAACGTCAACCAAATAGGAATGGTTGGTCTTGTGATTTTGTTCAGTACACAAGTTACGAATGAGATTCAAAAAGGAACTTTAATAAATTTGCTATCAAAGGGGTTACCAAGATATCAAGTAATAATATCAAAATGTTTTTTTGATGCAATTATGTGGATTCTTTCATATTGTATTTGCTTTCTTGTAGCATTTGGATATACAAAGTATTTTTTTGGGAATACATTTCCTATTGAGAATATCCTAATGGCAGTATTTCTTCCACTAATTTTTGGAATATTTTTGATTTCACTAGAGATACTAGGCAGTGTCATTACTAAAAATGTGATAGGGACATTATTATTCGTCACAGGCGGTGTAGTGATACAATTTCTTCTTTCTCTAAAAGAAGAAATTGTAAAATATATGCCGATTGCCTTAATTGGAAAGCCTGTAAATATAATAAAGGGAATAGGTTTTTATGATTATTACATTCCTATTTTTACAACTTTTGTACTAATAATTATTTGTGTTATTAGTTCTATTATTGTATTTAATAAAAAGGAAATGTCATAAAAGGAGTGACCTGTATGTTGAAAATTGCGGAGAATATTTATCAAAGAAGAAAAGAAAATCTCAACGACAGATCCTGAGAGTGGTTGGTTCCACAAGGGTGAACACAAAATATTTTTGAAAATACAAAAAAACAAACGCCAAAAATGACGTTTGTCTACGTTCTGAGACAGTAGATTTAACTCTACTGTCTTTTTCTTTTTAATATAATTTTGTTAAGACATTCAGAAAATTAAAAAGGTAGAGTAGGAGTTTTAAGTCCCCAACGCCAATCCTTGGCGCGACATAATGTTATGTACTCTACATTTAAAATATTATCAAAAATAATAAGATGAATCAATCATAAAGCTGATTTTTTTCTCTTTAAACCAGATGCAATTCGCGATAGCTCTTCGGCAACATATTTCCCCAACATTGCTAAGTTAATATAAGAATCAAAATCAATTAAGCTTGGATTACTACTATCATAGGTTGCTAAATCATGTACAAGTTTATTTCTTTGTTCTTTAAACTTATAAACTTTATTAATGTTACAAAAAGACAGTTTATCACTTTTGCAATCATTATAGCTTTTTACCGGATCAACAATCATGATATCAGATTTCTCTAGTCGATATTTTAGATAACCTATTAGTTTTTTTAAATCGGAGTCAGTATTCTGATTTTTTTCTCTGATTTCGTTATAAATAAACTCAATCTTTTGATCTAGACTCATTTTCCTTGCTCTTTTACCTAAGTGTTCAACAATTCTCTTTGTTCTATTCTCGATAATTGCATATGAGCAAGAGATTGATTCAATATAAAATCCCTCCTCGATAGATATGTTCATACGCTTTCTAAGATGATCTACAAAATCAGTTTGATTTACCATTTTTTATTCTCCACTATTAATTATAAATTCTAACAACTTATCTGCAATAATATCTTCTACATACTTTCGTATTTCTCTAACATTACGTAAAGATTCTAATTTATTTGTAACTTCAGTCAATATCTCCATTTCATTTAGATGATTAGTATAATTAGACATCATATTACTCGGACTAGTTATTTGATTGTAAACTAACTCCAAAATGTTCTTCTTTTCCTTAAAGCTTAATGGAGAAAACTTAATAAAACCATCGAAGCGACTCAATAGTGCATCATCAATGTTATTCTGCAATTCTGAACGACTTTTATAGTTCGAAGTACAGATTATTATTGAATTTCTTAAATCAACTCTATAATTTTGATCTTCGTAAATTCCTTCATCAAACATCTGAAAAAAAGTAGTATGGAAGAAAGATGGGGCTAGTGCAAATTCATCAAGCAAAATGACATTTGATGCTCTATTAAGTAATGTTTTGGAAAATGAATCTTCACTATGTGTTGTTGATTTGAAGTATTTTACACTTGATTCACCCCCAACCATAGACATCTGTTCTCTGACAATCTCTTCATTTTGAAATAGAGTCGCCGACAATTGCTTAGCTGTTTCAGTTTTTCCAATTCCTGGATCACCATAGAACATTAAAACTAGAGGCTTGCAGCCTGGTCGTACTAATTGAGCCACTAATTTTCTTAATATACTTTTTTTCGCTTTATCTTGACCGATTATTCTTGCGTTTAAATCAATTTTTACTTGAATAATTTCCTGTTCCGAAATTTTTTCGAAAGATTTATTGCTAATAAATAGTTGTTCCTGAGGGATTTGTTGTTTTAGCGAGTTTTAAAATTTCTTTGGGGGGTTATGGATGTAGACCTCTGAAATTTCAGCTAATTTAAATAATTTATTTAAAAGCTCAATATTTTCAAATACTAGACTCGTAGCTAGAGAGTATGTATCAACTCTAAAAATACAAATATCATATTCATTTAGCAGCGCTGAAAGCTCCTCAATAGTGGAATCTTTCTTCCAGTCTGCTAATACTTCAGAAAAGGAAATATAATTTTCAAATCCAGACATACGTTTGTTGAATTCAAGTACAGGTTCAAAAAAGACATTATATTTAACCATTAAACACCTGCCAATAGAATGTCATAGATAGGAATTGATTTTTGAAGAGTTTCCTCTTGTTCTTCATCAAAATCAAGTCCTAGCGTATTATGATTTGATAGCCTATCAATCAATGTATCGAATTTTAAATCTATTGAATTTACTGTTCCTACCTTAATTCCATACAGTTTAATATTCATTTTAGTTAAATCACTCAAAGTGTAATTATTGCGTAATCCAGTTATATTAAAACGGACAATCATTTCTTTATTATCTGTATCTATTCCTTTTATTTCATAATATCCAGATAGTTTATCTAATGTTTTCTCGATATTTCGAATTTCGATTCCATTAAAGTTACTTTTATCACTTGCACTTGCGTTACTTAGTTCATTGATATCTTTTATCATATCGAGAACAGGAGTAATATTGCGATAAAATGCGGGTGAGTCTTTTTCTATATACAGTTTTATATTATTTAGACATTCAACTTTGGAATCATGACTTTCTCCTTGCGTTATAATTTTCTTGAAATTACTTAACAATGTAGAAGTAATTTGAGACTCTATGACCCCACTTCGTTGAAAAGAAGCGTTTCCAGAAAAGCCTACTTTTAATCTAGCTAAGAAACTCACCCCTATTTGACTATCGGCTTCACTTCCTACCATTGTTTCTGATATTTTTTTAATAATTTCCGACTGTACTCCATCTTGATAAAGTTCTAAAAAATCAAAAATAGCTTGTTCATCTAAATAAACTATTTTTCCGTTTAAAAAATCGTTCATTTTCCCTCCTATAAAAAGTTTAGCCAATTGCTTCGAACTCAACTATTACTTTTCCTTTTTCTATATGGTATGCTTCAGAAGTAATTGAATGATCCTGCCAATTAAATTTTATATTAATCAAATTGATTCTATATTCTCCTAAACCGTTATAACATCCATTTTCAGTTAATTTGAGACTTTTTCTATATAAGTCAATAGAAAATCTTCCATAGCGAGTATCGTGTAGAATTGCTTCGTTTTCAATATTTATATTATCAAACGTTTTATATCTCCCGCTTGTATCATCTAAGTCATAAAAATATATGATTCCATCATCAATATGATGATTAGGATAGATCATTCTATACAGGTATTTTTTAGAATTAAAGAATTCATTTAAAAGGAATTTGCTTGCAGGTGTATGATTTGGAGAATATAGTTGTTCTACAGTAATTGAAGAGTACTCCCCGTTTACAATCATTCCCAGTTCTTTTCTTCCGTTGTTTTCGAAATTGCCTAGAATTATTGTGTTATTTTGTTCTAACTCCTCTTCTTTTATTGGTTCAGTAACAGGGCTAATAATTTCATATTTACCTAAATTTAGTTGAATCACTTTCTTATTTGTGTCATCGATTATTTGATTGTAGTAATTTTCTACAGAGCTTAGAAAATTACTTATCTTTTTATCTGTGTACTTAATATTATCAAATATTACATCTTGTAAAGCATTATTATTAATATTTCCAGTAATGAATTTTTTAATAGATTTCCAGTTCTCTCTATCTTTTATG
The DNA here is from genome assembly GCF_000164675.2 of Streptococcus parasanguinis ATCC 15912. Classification (NCBI taxonomy): domain Bacteria; kingdom Bacillati; phylum Bacillota; class Bacilli; order Lactobacillales; family Streptococcaceae; genus Streptococcus; species Streptococcus parasanguinis. The sequence goes on along the minus strand of NC_015678.1, from coordinate 1,953,666 downwards.
TTTGTTTTTGATTTAGGTAAAATAATTTGTGAAATAAATTTTTCAAACGCTTTGGAGAAAATGGTACTCCCTTTAGTTCCTTTAAAAATGATTCTAACTTCTTCAACATAGTTTTTATATTCTGGGAATGTATTACATATATATATGAAATACCGATAATCAAATTTTCCGAATTTGATTCGATGCTCGTATAGAAGTATAAAACCTAGTGTTAGATAATACAACTCTTTTAACTTTTCTCTGTTAAATATTTTGATCAGTGGATGATATCTTTCCCAAAAAGATTCCTCATACTCATTAAAGTTTAAAGAGAGTTCGTCATAAGAAAGAACATCATCAATAATACAATCTACTGCCCATAGAGTATATATTAAAACATATTTTTCATTGAAAAAAGTATTTAATAATTGCTTCCATTCAGTTGTTTTATTATCTAAAGAAATATCTAGAAAAGGTGTAAAATCTTTATTAATGAGGTTACTTAATTCAATACATTCTTTAGTAAAGTTTTCTAGTTTAGCAATAGAATAAGTACTATTGTTTATTAATCGGTTTAGTTTATTGTAACTTTGCTCAATAGTAGATAAGGATTTCTCATTTACATAGTTAGATAAAATACCTTTATGTCTTAATTCGATTATATCTGAAGTACCGAAAGTCCCATCTTTTTTTAACTGACTTACCTTTTTAGAAAGTTCATTTTTGCTAATTGTATCATAATTGTTTTTTATAGCGCCACTTCCGTCAAAAAAATAAGGAAAAAATAGATTATTATATCTATAGACTAGTTCTTCAATTGAAAAATAACAATCTGTTTTTAAATAAATCAATAACTTTAAAAAAATATATTCTATAAATAATTCAATCCCTTCTCTTTCTATATATCTATTTTCAAAGGGCTCAACTTTGCTATTATATATATCAAATAAAATCTTATGAATTTTTAATATGTTTCTTTTTTCTATATTTACATTGCTTTTTCTTTGAATTAAACAAGCTACAATTGACTCAATTACAATAATTGAGTCTTTTCTTTTCTCTAAATATTCTGAGATCGAATTATTGATATATAAGTCATTATCAGATTCTGTAATAGCCTTGCAAACAAAATCATAACCATAATCAATTTCGATAGGTTTTTCTCCAACCGAATAGGTGCCCCAATTGATTCTCAAATGATTGGTAATTTCTCTAATCGTGAAATATAACTCTTTTTGATTTTTCATTTTCATTGAAGCCTTAAATGGTAATTCTAAAATTTCATCATTAAATTTTGTTAGCATTCTTACTCATTTCCTAGAAATATTTTTTTCTCTCTCATTTAATTTACTCTAAAAACTCAGTAATTTCAAGTGGTTTAACTATTTCCATTTCTGGCAATATTTTGTCCTATTATTTGCATTTTGGACAATCTATAATATAAGAACAAGATAAAAATCTTGCAAAAAAAGTATAGTCCTATAAGATGCGCATCAAGTGGACGGATAGAAACGAATATGACGATATGACGAAAAAGGTCATATCAAGCATTAATTGTTTCGCCGTTTAATTTGGTGTGCCTTTTTGCACCTCGGCCCTCAATATCTGCTCATATGAGTTTCTATTCTTTCCATTTTTAAGGACGATAGAAACGGAGTATTAGACTATGTCTAAAATAGAAGAACGTCGTGAGCGCAGAATTTTAGAAGCTGTGAAAATTCAGAATTGGCAAGAAGTTTGTCGTTTACTTGATCAGAATATAAAAAATCAAGAACGAAAGGATAGGTATTATAACCTTTTAAGCTTGAATTCAAAAATAGTAAATGAAGGACGAACAACAGAGTTTATCGATCAGTATGCTGATAACACTTTTAATCCAATTAATCAGCTGCTTGTCAAAGAACTTCGTGAACATCTTATTATTGCACTCTCAAAACTTACAGAAGAAGATCGTTATATTTTTTTGCAAATGGCACTCAATAACAAATCAGCTCTACAACTCACAAAAGAAACTAAATATAGTAGTCATAAAACTATTCAGCGTCATTATGAAAAAGCTCGAAAAATTTTATTAGAAGAATTAAAAAAATATTTTTAGAAATTTAGCAGAGATGACCAAATCTCTGCTTTTTTCTCCTTAAAGATAAGGAGGTGAAACTATGTTCTAGTAGAAAGTCTAGCTCTGACTTAAACCGAGCATGTCAATCTAATTCTATATTTATAAAGAAAGGATAATATTATGAAAACACACAATCGTACAAGTGGGTATTCGACTAACACCGCAAAACAATACATCAATGCTAAGCAAGCAATTTACTGTCTTAGTAATGAATTAGAACCACAAATTAAATTTGAAGACAATCAACCTACTGGAGAAGTCATTGCTTATAAAGCGTGGTTTTCACAGCAGGGACTACCTCCTTTTCAGGTGAAATTTGAATCAGAAGTGCATCTGCCCTCTTATCTAGCAATTGTTGATTTCGATAACCTTGAAGCATGTGAAGTTGGTTATAATGTTTATTTCCGTGCAAAAAATGTTAAAGAGGTTATATAATGGATCAGAAAGAATTGAATCAGTATCTGTTACAAAGTCTTAACATGGGGCTAGGAGCCTTGATGCAAGGAGAGACCAGTTTCACGAGCAGCTATACACTAGAGATTACTTCGGAAGGCTTTATTTTTATCCCACGCCTTCCCGCCAGCTATATAATTGACGATGAACTATACCAAAAAATTTTTTTAATTGCTAATGCCTCTCTCTATCCCAGATACACTCTTCTTAAACAAAATTCAGCTTATTTTATATCTCTTGATACAGATGATATTCACGTTCAAAGAGGATTATTTTTCCCTTGGCAAGAAGGAGTATCTGAGAGACTGATTATTTCAGATTTAGAAGAATTTGCTATTGAGCAAGAAGAAAGTTACCTACCAATTATGAAAAATTTGTCGCTTGATTATAATAAAGTCACCTCGATAGCTATAGCTGGAAATTCTGGATCAGGAAAATCATATACTTTAACATATCTTCTTAGTCTGCTCAAGCGTTTTTCAGAACTGATCATTGTTGACCCAAAGTTTGACACACCATCAAGATGGGCAAGAGAAAATAGAATTCCTGTCATTCATCCTGAGAGAAATCGCTCAAAATCCGATTTTGTCTCAGAAGTAAATGAAAATTTAAGCTCTTGCTTAAACCTTATCCAGGAGCGTCAAGAACTGCTATATGATAATCATGAATATCATTTTAAACATTTAACTGTGGTAATAGATGAAGTGCTTGCTCTATCTGAAGGAGTTAATAAAAGTATTAAGGAATCATTCTTTTCTCTGTTATCACAAATCGCTTTGCTTGGGAGAGCAACTAAGGTTCACCTTCTGTTAGTGAGCCAGCGATTCGATTACAATACAATACCGGTATCAGTTAGAGAGCAACTTAGTGTTCTGATTCAGATAGGGAACATTAATCAGAAGACAACTCAATTTCTTTTCCCAGATTTGAATCCTGAAGGAATTGTTATTCCTACGGGAAAAGGGACTGGACTAATTCAAATTATCGATAATGAACATCCTTATCAAGTTTTTCCTCTACTTTGCCCAACTTATTTCACTAAGAAAGGTATCTTATAGCAATGAGAAAGAGTTTTTTCCAGAAAACATATAATGTTAATGTTTGGCTGATTTATTTTGGATTTCTAAGCATTATTTTAAATCTGGCTTTACGTCAACTTGGGGAATTATCTAAAAATATTCAAATTCCACAACTTAAAAATATATTCTCTCTTATTCAAGAAAAATTAGGAATAATCGAATACTTTAGTAAATTGTTATCGATTATCTTAATAACTTTGGTTATTTTTCTTATTGGGATTGAACTACTTCAAAGATTTAGAAATGATTCTGTCTTAAATTATTTCAAATCGATTTTTCAAACAATTAGATTTAGACATTTTTTGAAACAAGATGAAAGAAACGAAGCAATCAGTGATAAGGATAATCAAACAACCAAAACAGGCTTTGATCCTGTCGTACAAAGTTTTAACAATTCTATATCTAAATGTACGATAGACGTCAGGAATTCAAGTGTAAGTGTCGTAATGCAATATCCAAAGACTCAGCAAGCACAAAAGATTCTGCGAGAAATGACAGAGCAAATTAAGGAAGAAATTTCTAGTTATAATCCATGTTATATTTTTTCAGCTCCTACTAGGGAAGGAGATAAATTCTGGTTTAAAGCAACGAGAGTATAGCAAAAGGCAGTGCTTGGCTCATATAATGATAGCCAAGAGCACTGCCTTTTGTAATTTTTAACAATAACTGTACTGGGGGCAACTACGACCCCCAGTACATCAGTGATCAATAATCAAATTCTAGTATGAATTACCAAAAACAATTTAGAATTCTCCTAATAAATAAGAACAAAAGAAAGGAGGTGAAGGTCGATGCCAAAAGATAAAAGGTCGAATAAGTGGGCCTTCTTGTTATATGAAGAAAGTTCTCCTGAAAATTATTTAGAAGTTCTTGAGGAAATGCATATCCCTTTTGTCCTCAGCCCATGGCATGATAAGGATGTCAACAAGGAAACAGGAGAATTTAAAAAAGCCCACAAGCACGGGGCGTTATATTTTGATTCACTTAAAAGTTATTCTCAGGTTTCTGAGTTACTGACTAAGAACCTTAATACACCATCTCATGTAGAACCCGTCATGTCTCCTAAAGGTATGTATGACTATTTCACTCATGCAGAAAATCCTGAAAAAACTCTGTACGATATCAACGAAATTGAATCGGGTTGCGGATTTGAGCTAGATAAATTTATCGTCAGTAACAACAATGATGAATTCCTTTCGCTGGTAATTGATATCATTGAAGAGCATAATTTTACAGAATTTAACGCACTAGTAAGATTTGCTAGAAAAGAAAATACACAATTGTTAGGGTTAATTATGGATAAAACTTATTTCTTTGCTAAATATTTAGATTCAAGAAGACACGATAAAACAAGAAAGGAAAATACCGATGACAAATATTGAAAATACAAAACTTGATCAGATTGAACAATTGTTGATTTGCTTAGTATCTGTTTGTCAGAAACAAATTGAAAGACAACAAAATTTAAAGATTATAACTCAGAAAGAACTCTTAACGATTTTACAGATATCTCCCAACACTCTAAAATCCTGGGAAAAGACGGGGCTAAAGCGTCTTGAACCACCTATTGAGGGAACTCGGACGGTTTATTACAAAATGGAGGATGTAATAAACTATTTAACTCCTTAACTTTAAAAATGTGCTAAAATAGTAATATCACATGGAATAGTGTGAGGTTGTTATTTTAGCCTTTTATATATTCGAACGTGAAAGGCTACTATGCAGAAGGAAACTATTTTTCACAACAATCGAAAAGTCATTAAAACTACCAAGAGTAATGGAACTATTAGCTATACCCAACGTGGTGTGTATATTGGTGTGGATGTTAAAACTGGGAAAAAAGTTACATCATCTATTACCGCTAAAACTCTAAAAAGTCTTGATAGAAAAATCATTCAAGCTCGGATTGAATTTGAAGCGAAGGGCTCAACGATCAAAGAGACCTTGCTGATTAACAACTTTGAAGAGTTAGCTGAAGCCTGGTTTGTCAGTTTTGTAACTTGGGTGACTTCTCAGAATACGATCAATCGAGTTCGAAGCTATCTTGATACCTATCTCATCCCTAAGTTTGGAGAATATAGGCCTGAAGAGATAAAATCTGCAGATATTCAGATTTGGGTTAATAAATTAGCCCAACAATCTAAAAAGTCTGTTGAATCCGGTGTAAAGAAATCCAAAAAGGGACACGCAAAAGATTTCGGTGCAGTTATCTATAAACTCAGTGATATTTTCGATTATGGGATTACGAATTTCGATCTTTCTCATAATCCAGCTCGGACAGTAAAAATCCCTCCAAAACCGAAGGTGGTAAAGGAGAGAATCATGGTATTGCACGGAGAGGATTTGGCTACTTGGCTGAACTATCTTACTACTCTTCCTGATACACGAGCTAATCGAAGATTTAAAGTTATCTGCGACACGCTGCTAGCTTCCGCACTTCGAATCAACGAGCTTCTAGCTTTGACGATTAATGATTTAGATTTTAATGCTAATGAAATTATCGTCAATAAGACGCTAATGTGGAAAGCTGGAAATAAGAAACTTGGGATTAAGGGCGAGATTGTTTGTAAGAACAGTGCCAAAACGGATGCTGGTAACAGAAGAGTTGCAGTCCCGAGACAAGTCTTAGATGACTTGAAAGCTTTTCATGCTGAGATGAGTGATTACTTTGTGAGTCACGATTTACCGACTGTGGATTTAATTTTCCCGACAATTTACGGGAACTATATGTGTGACAGAAATGAACGTGCAACGCTTAAAAAGCGTTTGACTGAGCTGGGACTACCAAACTATGGTTTCCATCTTTTCCGTCATACACATGCTTCTTTGATGCTGAATGCTGGTGCCAACTGGAAAGAACTCCAGATAAGAATGGGACATAAGTCTATTAAAACGACAATGGACACTTATGCTGAATTGGCACCGAAAAAGAAGGCAGAAGCAGTTGAAATCTACCTCAAAGAAATTGCAAAATTGACGGCATAGCAAAATGACTACATTTATGACTACATTTTCTATAGAACAATCTAGAAACGTTGATATGACAACGTTTAAATGGTGCTAAAATAACATTAACAACCTTTACAGAGGTTAAATAATTGAGTAAACTAAAAGCCTATGAAACCAATGTTTCTAGGCTTTTTATTTGTTTAGAATGCAATTTTATCTGATTTTTGTCTGATTGAAGTTAAAGCAAAATATCAAATATTGTAATTCTGATATATTTTACACACTTTCAAGATGGCAAAAGTTGCTTTTTCTTATCATTTATCTAGAACTACTACTAATTATCTCGCCATCTTCTTTAATAAAGTCTTTATCAAGCGACTTAGGTAAAATATTTAAGACTTTTTCTGATGGTCTACATAATAAAGTTCCTTTATCAGTTACCACGATTGGCCTATTTATCAAGATAGGTTCTACCATCATTGCATTTATAATATCTTGTTCTGTTTTATCTTTTTGTAAATCATATTCTTCAAATTCAGGAACATTTGTTCGTAATAATTCTCTGGCACTCATGTTCATTTGTAATAAAAGTTGCCTCAATTTCTGCTCTGTCGGTGGTGTTTTTAGATACTCAATAATAGTAGGTTCAATTCCAACCGCTCTAATGATAGCTAGAGCATTTCTAGAAGTTCCACAATTGGGATTGTGATAAATTGTAACTTGTTCCATATATCTCACGTTTATACCAGTAATTTATTATCACTAGTATCTATCCTTCCTTTTAATAAAATTTATACAATTTTTATATCTAAAAATGACTAATCATTTAATGGTGTCATGAACAATTTTTTAACATCATCAACTGTCAAAACCTTTCCTGTCGAAACAACTTTTTCATTTAATACCAAAGCAGGAGTAGACATAACACCATACTCTGCTATCTTAGAAAAATCCTTTTCATGTTCGATTATTACATCCAGTCCTTCATCTTTACAAGCTTGTCGAACATGTTCTTCTAACAAGTTACATTTCTTACATCCAGAACCCAGAATCTTAAAAATAATTTGATTTGATAAATCTTGTGACATAATTATATCCTCCTAAAAAATAAAATTTTGTAATATATTAAATAGATACCCAACTAAAATAATACCAACTGTGCAAATGATAATAAACGCAATGAGTAGACGAGGTTTAACCGCTCTCTTTAGCATAATAATTGACGGAAGGCTAAGTGTTGTAACCGCCATCATAAACGATAAAACTGTTCCAAGTTGTGCTCCCTTACTTAATAATGCTTCTGCTACTGGAATCGAACCAAAAATATCTGCGTACATAGGAATCCCAATTAAAGTTGCTAAAATAACACCTAAAGGATTGTTACTTCCCAAGGTACCAGATACCCAATTCTCCGGTATCCAGTTATGTATAACTGCACCAATACCAACACCAACTAAAATATATGGAAATACTTTTTTAACAGTATCAGCCACTTGTTCTTTGGCAAAATCTAGCCTATCTTTATAAGTTAGCTTTTCTTTTTCGACGATCTGCATATGAGCATTTTTAACAAAATCTTCAACATAATCTTCCATTCCTAGTTTTTCAATGATACTTCCCCCAATAACTGCAATAACTAAACCAAGAACAACATAGATAATAGCTATTTTACTGCCAAAAATACTCATCAAGAGAACTAAGCTACCCAGATCTACCATTGGGGAAGAAATCAAGAATGAAAATGTGACACCAACTGGTAGTCCAGCACTTGTAAATCCCATGAATAAGGGAATTGAAGAGCATGAACAAAATGGTGTTACTGTCCCTAATAGGGCAGAAATAATATTTGCAACAATACCATCATAGTGACTTAAAATTTTTCTACTTCGTTCAGGAGGAAAATAACTTTGGATATACGAGATAGAAAAAATTAAGATACATAATAAAATTGTTATTTTAATTACATCATAAAAGAAAAATTGTAGACTTCCTCCTAGTCGTGATGTTAAATTTACACCGACAATTGACAATAACCGGCCAATTATTTCATTTAACCATTTCATTCCTAAAATTTGTTCTTGGATAAATAACCACATAATGTCCCTTTCTACACATTAACTTTTTTTGATGTATTTTAGAAATCTAAAAGTCATACTAAGATGACTTTTGATGACAATGACAACTTGCTAAGGAATCCTCCCCTAAAGCAGTCAGTTCTTTAAATCGATTAAGAGCAAAACTTCGCCCAGAATCACTGAGGCTATAATGTTTCCACTTCCCCTCTTGACGACTAGAGACTATACCTGACAGGCATAAAATTTTCATATGATACGATAAAGCAGACTGTGCAATCCCCAATTCATCAGTCAAAACACAAGCACACTTTTCACCATTCTTTAAATAATCTAGAATTAACAAGCGCTTCTCATCAGCTAATGCTTTAAAAATTTGAGCATCTTTTGTAAAATCCGTAATAACTTCCACCTCATATCAAATATTTTTGATGAATTTTTCTATTTCTAGACTACCACTTAGAAAAATAATGTCAAGTATTTAAATGAAAATCTGTTATTTTTCCTTAATTGGATTTACCAGTCATATAAATTTTTCTACTTCTCTTTTCATACTGCCACTTTGTTTCAAAAAATTGAACTATTTACCTACCATAAGTGAGTAAAAAAGCCTATGAAATCAATATTCATAGGCTTTTTCTGTTGTTCAATATTAGTTTACCATAATTTTTATTATTTAAATAGAAGTTCACAAATTTTAAGTTAGTCGCGGTTTCTTTAATAAAAATTGGCAAATTCAAGAGAAATAGCTTTGTTGCTGATACTATATATTTTTAGTTGTAAAATCAAAACAGATATAATCCAATAAAACTTTTGATAATATTATCTCATAAACTCACAATTTGATCAGTTGTTTACTAGTTAAATAGATTTTTAACTTCCAGATTATTTCTAAATTTCAAGTTCAAGTAGTTCATCGAGTTGGAGAGCATTAAGTTTAATCTCCTGATTTTTATATTACAATGCCAATCGTGTCCAAATAACTTTTCATTAGCTTTTTATCATTATCAGAAAAATTCTTTTCAACCATAAAAATAGGTATAACCGCTCTTAACTGAGAGATAAAGTTTTGGTATTCTAATTCAAATTTTTCATAGAAATTTCCCTTTTGAAAATAAACATCCCAATCTAAGTTTAGTTCACCAAGCATAAAAGAATTAAATCTCTTTTCTACATCTTTAACTAATTTATCTGAGAGGTTCATATAATATTTTTCTAACATTTGATGATTTTCACTATCGTACAATTCATATTCTTCTTCTAAGCGGTTTATTATTTTCTGGTATGACTTTTCAATTGAAGTTATTTCTCTCATTAAACAAGAATATTCAAAATTCATTTCTCTGTTTAGTCCTTCTACTTTAATTGTTTCATTAAAATTTAAGAGTAAACTCTTAATGTTACAATAATGGTTTATATCCTTTACAAGAGGTAAGAGAGTGTCTCTATATAGAACTTTAACGCATTGGTAACAGTATTTGAGGTATAATTCAAACAAATCAATTTGATTGTCGACATCTTGGTTTTCAAAATATAAATTAAATTTAGAACAGTAGAGTCCATCATCTTCAAGTAATATATTTTGTAAAGTATAACAAAAAAAATTTGAAGATAAGTATAGAATGGTGTTTAATATACTGCTAATTAATTTATCTGAAAGAGTGTAGTATTTGCTGAAAGTAGCTTTGTAATGGATTCCACAGAAGATTACTAATATTGAATGCAAGTTGTTCATCAAGTTTATTTTTGCAAAAAAACTATCAATCAATCTCGTTAAAATAATAATTATTATTTGATTATTAATGAATCCCACTTGATCTATCAATAATTCCTTATTATCTTTTAAAGTTAGTAAAGAATTGTATATTTCATTACGTGTTGGAAAATCATAATAATGTACTTTTTTAAATGTACGATTACTTTTTTCTAAATTTTCCCTCAAGAATTTTATAAACTCACTGACAAAAGGTGCATTATATACTTTTTGAAGGTTTCCCTCTTTGAATTTTGTTTTCGTATTTTCAGATTTAATTTCAGTTGTAAAGGAAGGAATATCAAAATAATACACTTTATCCTCAATTGTTAAAAAACAGTCCTGTTCATTAATTATGATATTGTCGTTATATTTTAGGAAGTCTATCGGTATATTTGTTAGAGGGTATTTTAGACCACCAATAGATGCAGTGCAGTATTTCGAACTTGTTTTTTTAAATTTTAGATGATATTTCCTTTCAATTTGCTCTTCAATATTTAGAAGAGCTTTTATTTTATCCTCTATTGATTTAAAAATGATAAATTCTTCATTTTTAGAGGAAATGTTTGAAATATCTAATGTCAAACCCAATTTTTCAATATCTTTTAGATAATAAAGATTTAGTTTTCTTTCAAACTCATTAGAAGTTTGCCCCTTAGAATTAATAGAATATTTATGAGGAATTTCTTCGTGGATTGTACATAAAACTTTCCCTATAATTTCAGCATCTTTACCGAATAAAGAATAATAAACATACTTTAAAATCTCTAATTTATCATTTAGGGAGAAAAGATATTGATCCAAAATATCTTCTCTTTTTTCAAAAATCCTTAATTTTTTGCGAATAGTTTCCTTATCATAATGTATTGTTGAGTCACCACTATTCCATAAATTGGTAATACTATCTACTGTAAATTTTTCATGATATAGCTTTTGTAGTTTGTTAATTAATAAATTGAAAGTATCTTCATCCCATTGATTAAATTCATGTCCCAAGAGTTTATATGTCCCACGATCTAAAGTATTCATTAAGAAGACATGTCTCAATAGGTTATATGCAATGGATAATTGTCTATCATTATATACATAGTCGATAAAAAACGATTCTGAATAAATTTTGCCAGTCATAAAAATCCCTCAATCCCAGGTTCATAAAAATTATTACTTTTGTTTTAATTATATATGAAAGTAATAAAAGATGCATAAGATAAAGTCAAGTGCAATTTGCTGCTTTCAAACATAAATAATAAGTCCTATATGATGCGCATCGAATGGACGGATAGAAACTAAAAGTATCGACATATCTGTTAGTTGTCTATACCTTGTAGGGTTTCGCCGTTGATTTAGTGTGCTTTTTTAACATCTAGCGGTTGGGATTTATTTAGTTTCTTTCCGTCTTCTGACGCAAAGGAAGTAAAATGACATCATATAGAAAAGTGATATCAGAATTGTATTGCAAGTTGTTAGGTGAAGAACTCAAGAAAAAGGTAAACGAGCTAGAAATATTGCAAAATCAAATTGGATATGAGATAGCTGGTGGAGGCGTTGAATTATTATCCGAAACAACTGTTGGGCAAATTCTGAAAGGAAAAAGAAATATTAGTTTCAACGCTTCGTTAGCTTTTCAAACTAGTTTACATTATAAAAATCCAAGAGAATTATTTTTTCCGAATAATAAATTCGAATTATTGCTGATTAAAAATATAATAACTATGATATTAACTGATCCTGTATTTGAAGACACGCTTCTAAAGCAGGTATTAGCAAAAAATTTTTCTCATATCTCACAGAAAGAAGTATCTCAATTCATTGAAAAAAACAAAGAAATTTTCCTATGCTCTTTGTCAAACTTTATTTCAGATTTCCCCGCGGAAGAAACTTCTCATCAAATTGCTGAAAAATTAACTGATTGGCTATCTGAATTAGCTTGTTTAATATCACAAATTTAAAAGTAAACTGTCAAGAAAACTGACAGTCTACTTTCTGAATCTACGTTAAACTAAAATTGTTCTTAGCTAAGACAAATAATCAAACAAGAGGTAAATCTAATGAAAACACGCAATCGCAAAGGTGGCTACTCAGTCAATACTGCTAATGAATATATTGATAACAAGCAGGGCATTCTCTGCTTAAGCACCGAACTAGAAGCACAAATTAAATTTGAAGACGGCCAACCAACAGGTGAAATCATCGCTTATAAAGCTTGGTTCTCACAAAAAGGACTTCCGCCCTTTACCGTCAAATTTGAATCCGAAGTGGAGCTACCACCTTATAAGGCATTGGTACAGTTTGATAATCTTCAAGCTTGCGAAGTTGGCTTTAACGTCTACTTCAAAGCTGACAATCTCAAGGAGGTTAAATAATGACAAATCGAGAACTAGGACAATATCTGCTCCAAAGCCTCAATATGGGACTTGGAAGCATTATGCAAGGAGAAACTAGCTATACTAACAGCTTTGACTGCAAAATTATGGAAGAAGGATTCCTCTTTCTTCCTCGTTTGCCAGCTGGTTATATCATTGATGATGAACTCTATCAGAAAATTTTCCTAATTGCGAATGCTGCTCTTTATCCTCGCTTCACTCTTCTCAAACAAAATTCAGCTTATTTTATGGCGCTAGATACAAACAGCGTGGACTCTTCTTCCCTTGGAAAGCAGGCATTTCTGAACGTCTAGTGATTGCTGATTTGGAAGAATTCACGGCAAAACAAAAGGGAAATCTGATTCCCATCATGAAAAATCTTAATCTTGACTACAACAAAGTAACTTCTATGGCTATCGCTGGGAATAGCGGTTCTGGTAAGTCTTACGCTCTGACCTATTTTCTTAGTCTACTAAAAAACATTTCAGATTTAATAATTGTAGATCCCAAATTTGATACACCCAGTCGATGGGCTCGCGAACATGGCATTCCGGTTCTACATCCTCAAAAGAATCGTTCTAAGTCTGACTTTGTTTCAGAAATCAACGAGAATTTGAGTATCTGCTTGAATCTTATCCAACAGAGGCAGGAGATTCTCTATGATAATCCAGATCATAAATTTGAACATTTTACAATTGTCATTGATGAAGTGTTAGCGTTGACCGAGGGAGTCAATAAAACTATAAAAGATTCATTCTTCTCTCTCTTATCACAAGTTTCTCTTTTGGGCCGTGCCACATCTATCCATCTATTGCTCGTTAGCCAGCGCTATGACTATAATACTATACCTATATCTGTTAGGGAGCAATTAAATGTTCTAATTCAAATTGGTAATATCAACAAGAAGACAACACAATTTCTATTCCCCGATCTAGACCCTGAAGGCATTGTTATCCCTATAGGAAAAGGAACTGGACTTATTCAAATTATTGATAATGAACATCCTTATCAAGTTTTACCTCTCCTTTGCCCTACTTACTATACAAAGAAAGGCATTCTGTAACCTATGAAAAAAACTTTCTTTCAAACGACCTACAACCTAAATGCGAACTTAATAGTCCTTGCCTTGTTTAGCTTTCTCTTTAGGATTGGAATCAACTTACTTATTCAAATGTTAGAAACCACCAAACTCTCTGGAATGCAGGGACTTTTTACAACAATACTAGATAAGCTGACTGCTCTTGAACATTACATTCAAGTATTGTCATTCTGCCTTATTCTCGTTCCTGCTCTTTTGGTTATCATTGAGTTAGTTCAAAGATTTTTAAAAGATTCATTATGGAATTATTTCAAGTCTATCTACCAGACTTCTAGAATGAGACAATTTCTGAAGCAAGATGAACAATCTGAACCAATGAATACAATTGAGAATCAGACTGTTACTCGCATCAACCCTATTTTAAAAAGCTTCAATCACTCTGTCTTAGGGTGTACGGTAGATGTAAGAAAAGAAACTGTCACTGTTTTACTTGCCATTCCAAGAACTCAACAGGCTCAAAAGTTACTGAAAGAAATGGAAGATGATATCAAGGAAGAAATTTCAAGTAGCAATCCAAACTATTATTTTTCTTCACCATATCGAAAAGGTAATAAGCTTTGGTTTACAGGAACTAAGAGATAAGGGAAAATATGGGGCTTGGCTCACAAAGTGAAAGCCAAAAGCCCCGTGTTTTCAAAATCATCTATGCACATGTAATGGGGTTACTACGACCCCCATTACACCAATAATCATCAATCATAGAAAGGAAATAAATGGCTAAAGAAAAACGCTCGAACAAGTGGGCTTTCCTTCTCTATCAGGAAAGTGCCCCTGAGCATTATCTGGATGTTTTAGAGAACATGCATATCCCTTTTGTTCTCAGCCCATGGCACGACAAAGACATCAATAAGGAAACGGGAGAATTTAAAAAAGCTCACAAGCATGGAGCATTATATTTTGATTCACTCAAAAGCTATTCTCAAGTTTCCGAATTACTAACTAAGAACCTCAATACACCTGCCCATGTAGAACCTGTTATGTCTCCTAAAGGAATGTATGACTACTTCACTCATGCAGAAAATCCTGAAAAGACTCTGTACGATATCAACGAAATTGAAACTGGTTGTGGTTTTGAACTGGATAAATTCCTGATTAGCAACAACAGTGACGAATTTTTTTCAATGGTAATCGATATCATAGAGGAACACAATTTTACAGAATTTAACAACTTAGTCAGATACGCTAGAAAAGATAATCAACAGTTGCTAGGTTTAGTTATGGATAAAACTTACTTCTTTGCAAAATATTTGGACTCACGCCGTCATTCTAGATATGGGAAGGAGGATAACGAATGCAAGTAATCCTACCAGATGAGCAAATTCACCAAATTCAACTACTACTATCCAACCTTATTCAAAAAGAAATTGAACAACAATTAGGACAAAACAGTTTAAACTGCCCCTATCTAAATAAGCAACAAGCTTGTGAATATTTAGGGATCTCTAATAATACTCTTGATTTTTGGATTCAAAAGGGGCTTCCATCAATCAAAATTGGAAAAACAATTCGATTCCACAAAGATTCTATTGACCGCTGGCTAAACAGTAACAACTAGAAAAATCAAGATTTTTATTTTATAATGGTCATGATATTTTCTGGTTCGATATAAAGGAGAATATCATGACTATCAGTAAGACAAAAAACGGAACTTACCGCTTAAAAGTCTATATACCATTAGAAGCACGAATGCCTCTTGGTATCGTTAACAATAACTATTATGATAAAAGATTTAAAACAAGAAAGGAGGCACGACAAGCAGAGATAGACCTACTTACGAAGCTAAACCAAATTGAAGACAACGTCTTTTCGGGACTAGGAAAAGAAGATATTCTTTTCTCAGACTTCTATAATAATATTTGGTGGGAATCCTACAAAGCAGGACAAACTACATCTACTTCTAAGCCACCAAGCAGGTCAACAATTGCTAATACCAAAACATGTTTTGAAAAGCATATACTACCACTTCTTGGCAACTATACGATTCAATTTTTAAACCAAAATAAACAGGTTATTCTAAATTTGATGACGTCAAAAGCTAACGAATATGCAAATTTTAAGACTTTACGAAGTTACGTTATTTCTATTTTTGATTGGGCGGAAGAACTTGAATATATTGAAGCAAACAGAGTTGCAAAAACTTTAAGACGAATTAAGGCTGTCAAAAAAATTCAACTTGCAGAATCAAAACGTGATGAAGATTTATTTTTAACTCATGAGCAACTCCAAGAATGGTTCACAGCCTTTAAAGAAGATTTAGAGAACGATAAAATATCACTCAAAGATTACGTTCTTTTTTATCTCACTTTTTTCCTTGGAGATAGAAAATCAGAAACATATGCTCTCCAGTGGAAACATATCGACTTTTCAAAATCTCAGATTCAGTTAATTCAGGCTTTAGATAGATACGGACAAGTAAAATCTACCAAAGGAAATAAAAAAACTATCTTTTCTATTTCTAGCGACTTGCTTCAACTTCTGACTTTATGGAAAAAAGAACAAAAATATGAACTGGCAAAGTTTGGTATCATCACTAATCCAGAACAATTCATCTTCACTTACATAGATACCAGAGGAAATATCAATAAACCTTTACATTCTGACTATCTCAATAATAAGATGAAAACTATCAGAAAGCGACACCCAGAGCTTACACACGCTACACCACATAAACTACGTCATACTGGAGCAACACTCGCTAAACAGGCAGGAATGAGCTTAGAAGCTATTTCTGAAGCTCTGACACATAGCGACACAGGTACAACACAGATTTATGTCAATACCTCTAATGTAGTCCCTATGGCAGTCGGTGAATTTGCCTTACAGTCTCTTAAACAATAAGGTGAAAATAAGGTAAACTTTGAGGTGAACTTTTTCAAAAAACATAGAAAAAGCACCCATGAGGTAAACTCTTGAGTGCTTTGAAACGTTGATATAATCGTGTTGATTAACGTTTTGAGAATTGTGATGCTTTACGAGCTTTCTTAAGACCTGGTTTCTTACGTTCAACTTTACGTGAGTCACGTGTAAGAAGTCCTGCGCGTTTCAATGAATCGCGGAAGTCTGGGTCTACTTGAAGAAGGGCACGAGCGATACCGTGACGGATAGCTCCTGCTTGACCTGCGTAACCACCACCTACAACGTTAACGAAAACGTCGTATGAACCTACAGTTGAAGTAACTGCGAATGGTTGGTTGATTACAAGACGAAGGTCAGCGTGTGGGATGTACTCTTCAACATCTTTTTTGTTAACAGTGATTTTACCAGTTCCTGGAACAAGGCGAACGCGTGCAACAGCGTTTTTACGACGTCCAGTACCTGCATATTGTGCTTGTGACATACTTTATTGTTCCTTTCCTTAGATAAGTCCTGAAATATCAAGAACTTCTGGTTGTTGTGCAGCGTGAGTGTGCTCAGCTCCAACGAATACTTTCAATTTCATACCTTGAGCGCGGCCAAGAGTATTGTGTGGAAGCATACCTTTAACTGATTTCTCGATCAAACGTACTGCATTTTTAGAACGAAGTTCACCAGCAGAGATTGATTTCAATCCACCTGGGTGGTTTGAGTGAGTGTAGTAGATCTTATCAGTTGCTTTTTTACCAGTCAATTTAACTTTTTCAGCATTGATAACGATTACGAAGTCACCTGTATCAGTGTGAGGTGTGAATGTTGGTTTGTTTTTTCCGCGAAGCACGCTAGCAACAACTGCTGAAAGGCGTCCAAGAGGTACATCAGTTGCGTCAACAACGTACCATTTGCGTTCTACTTGGCCTGGTTTAGCCATGAATGTAGTTTTGTTCATGATTTCTCCTATATGAATGTCGTTTTTGTTTACAGGGCGGATGTTCCGGTCCGCGAGTTATTTGAAAGGTTCCGGGGCCTTACAAATGGGGTAAACAATACCGCCTACTATTGTATCAAAATTCTAAGATAAAAGTCAACCGATTTGGAAAATTATTTACGATTTTCTTTTCCAATGACAAATCCGATCAAGGAATTCGGGCCAACGTGGGCTGAAATAACTGGTCCAAGAGGCATCACAAGAACTTCATCGATGCCTTCAAGCGCAAGCATTTCTTGCTTCAGTGCTTCGGCTCCTTCTAGATCGTTGGTATAAGATACCAAGGCTGTGCTTTCACCGATATCTGCTTTGATCAGCTCCAGTAGTTCTCGCATAGCTTTTTTGCGTCCACGAACTTTCGTAATTGGCACTAATTTCCCTTCCGCATCAATCCAGAGAATGGGTTTGATACTGGCCAAACTTCCCATGATCGCAGCACTCTTGGAAAGACGGCCTCCACGCATGAGGTGATAGAGATCATCGACGAGGAAATAAGTCCGCAGTCTTGGCGCTAGGTCCATGATCTCTTCCTTGGCTTCTGCTAATGAACGGCCTGCATCACGCGCAGCTACTGCCCGCATGACCAGATATCCCTCTCCAATCCCAGCAGCCTTCGGATCGACAATCTCGATCACGGCTTCCGGGTAGTCTTCTAAAACCAGGTCTCGTGCCATGATTGCACTCTGATAAGTCCCAGATAAGACCGATGAAAAGGCTACATAAAGCAGGTCTTTCCCTTCTTTGGCAAATTGTTCAAAGGTTTCCTGAAATTGGCCCACATTGACCTGACTGGTTGTCGGTTTAGCTCCATTTTTCATGGCTTCTAAAAGCTCAGGGCTGGTCAATTGACCTTCGCCAACTGTCTGGTAAACCGTCCCATCTAACTCAATGGTCAACCCAAGAATGGTCACCTGGTGTTCCTTGGCCCAGTTCTGATCTAAATCTGCGGTCGAATCTGTCAAAATAGCAAATGTCATTACTTGTCTCCCATCATTTCTTGTAATTGTCGTAATACTTCGTGATCGAGTGGTCGCATGGGTGGTTTTTGATCGTTGACCCCTCGCTGCGCCTGATTGAGGTTTCCTTTGACGACTGCGACCCGTTTTTCTAACTCTCTAGCGGATACCCGAAGGGCCCCTTGAGCAAAGACAGTCCATTGCTCATTTAAGTCACTGGTTGCGACCGATACTTGGTGGAGGGGCGTGTTGAGCTCTGCCGCCAAGCGCTCGATATAGTCATCTGCCGTTTCATCCTCACCGGTAAAGACCACCTGAACATTGAACTCCTCATAGGTCTGCCGCACTCCTGGCATATACTGGGCATCAAAGACACAGATGACTTCGATCCCTTCAAAGCTAGCATAGTGGCTCAGTTTTTGCAGAAGGATATTGCGGGCTGCATCGAGCTCACTTTTTTGAAAGAGCTGGCGGGTCTCCTGCCAAAAGGCAATCATATTATAGCCGTCAACCAATAAGATTTTTCGTTTCATATCATTGCCTTTCTAGGATTATAGTCGATTACGAAAGACCTCATACATAAGGATGGCTGCTGCCACACTGGCATTGAGGCTTTGCACATGACCATTCATGGGAATGGTGATCATCTCATCGACTTGCTTTTTAATATTGGCTGAGATCCCTTTTCCTTCATTGCCGATGATCAAGGCTAACTTACCAGCCGTATTCCACTGGTGAGATGGCGTGCCGTTCATGTCGGTCCCAAAGATCCAGAAGCCTTCTTCCTTGAGCTTGTCTAAGGTTTGGCTAAGATTTGTCACACGTGCAATGGGAATGTGTTCCACTGCTCCGGTAGAAGTTTTTGAAACTACTGGGGTTACCCCTACTGCCCGATGCTTAGGAATGATGACGCCTGAGACATTGGTCGCATCAGCTGTACGCAAGATGGATCCAAGATTGTGCGGATCTGTTAAGCCATCGAGAATCAACAAAAGCGGGTTCTCTTCTTGGACTGTCTGTTTCAGAATCACTGCCAAGTCTGTATAAGCAAAGGCTGCCACACGAAGAACGAAGCCTTGGTGAACAGCTCCTTCTGTCATTTCCTGCAGGGTTTTCTTTGGAGTCCAAGAAATTGACACTTTTTTCTCAGCTGCTAAGGCCTTGATTTTGTCGACATTTTTTCCTCGTAGGTCTTCTTGAATATATAATTTATTGCCTGTATTGGCTTGTAAAGCCTCGGTGACTGCGTGAACACCGTATACGATATCGTTATTTTCCATAGAACTAGTATACCACAAGAAAGGAGGAAGAGGCCAATTCATGATATAATGAAATCAAATCTATCTCAATGAACGAACCGAACTAGAAAGGAAGCCATGCCTCTTTTTCAACGAACCATCAAGCTCACCTTGGCCACCTGTTTAGCAGCGGCCCTTGCTTATGCTCTGGGCTTGACCTATGCCATCTCAGCTGGCGTCATTGCCATCTTGAGTATCTCGGATACACGTCGCAGCACCATCAAGCAGGCCTACCAGCGCTTTATGTCAACCTTGCTGGCCCTTGCTATCGGAAGTCTCGCCTTTTCCTTTTTAGGGTTCAACCTCTGGGCATTGGGTGTCTTTATCGCTCTCTATGTTCCTTGTGCCTTTCTATTGGGCTGGCAGATCGGCATCACGCCTAGTACGGTGCTGGTCACCCATCTCTTGATTGAGCAGTCTACTTCCTGGGGACTCTTGCTCAATGAACTTGCTCTCTTTTTAATTGGAACCAGCTTTGCCTTGCTGGCCAATCTCTATATGCCTTCGAATCAGGCGGCGATCGATCATTACCATGATGTTGTTGAAGACCAACTGAAAAAGATCCTTGGTCGTTTTGTGGAATTTCTTGGTAAAGGGGATGGTCGCAATGATGCTCGCTTGATTAAGGAGTTGGATGGTATCCTAAAGGACGCTTTAAATCTAGTTTATCTAGACCATTCCAACCACCTCTTTCACCAAACCAACTACCATATTCACTACTTCGAAATGCGCAAGCGACAAAACGATATCCTGCGAGATATGGCAGAAAACGTCAACCGCTGTCAGTTGGCGGCGAGTGAAAGTATGATCCTTGCTGAACTTTTTAAGAAGACGGCTCAACAGTTAAGTCAGGAAAATCCTGCCCAAGATCTTCTAGATGATATTACTCAGTATTTGGCGATCTTCCGCGAACGCCCTCTTCCTAAGACCCGTGAGGAATTTGAAACACGCGCTACCTTACTCCAACTTTTAAGAGACTTAGAAAATTTCATCCAGATCAAGGTTGATTTTTACCAACAATTTCATAAAGTTAACGAATAAATAGGGGAGACTGTTCGAGGAAGCAACTACCCTATCATCTGTTTTTCAAATGTCATTTCAAGAGGCTGGATTTTTATCCACCCTCTTTTTTGCACATATATTGTAAACGTTTTCTTTTAATGATATACTGGAACTGTAATAACATTTTTAAGGAGGGTCTTCTATATGAAGTCTTCGTATAAGAAACATTTGTACACTACAACACTCAGCCTCTCAGCGGCTGTCTTGCTTTCCGTTATCGGTCATGGCCAAGCTTCAGCCGATAGCTTAGAAGCGCCTCAAACGGAACCAAGCACGGTCCTTGAAGCGACACCTGCTACTGAGCAACCTGTGACAGCCGAGACGACTAGTCCCGCTACAGCCACAGAAGTAACTCCTGCTAGTCCTGCAGAAAGAGCAGCGACTTCTGATGCGACTTCTACTACAGAAGTTACTCCAGCCGCTAGTCCAGTCACTAACCGTGCTACAACGACCGCTGACCAAGCGACACGATTGGCAGATAGCACCATTTATCTCTCTGAAAAGAGTACGATTGATGACAAAGTCCAAGAAAAAGCTCAAGCTGCTGGCAAGATCAGCTGGACTTTAGACAATAAGCCTCTCTCTGAGTGGAAAACCTGGGATATGGAGACAGGAACACTGAGCAAGGATCCATTCCTTACCATCACAGAGACCGCAAACGGAAATGATCTGGATCTCCACATTGACGTGCAGGATCTCTTTGGTGAAGATCTCAGTCTTCGTAGCCCAAATAATATTCGCCGGACTTACCGCAACTACATCGGCAATCATGAGCTGGTCGGAACCAATGCAGACTTAGGAATCACCATCAATAAGACCCTTGTTTTTCGACCATACCAAGACTACCATACACATGAAGAAATGCTAGCTGCTATCGAAAAATCCAAGGAAGAAGCGAAACCTGATCGTTTGGTGCAGCTGGAAACTCTTGGCAAGAGTGCCCAAGGCCGGGATATGAAGATGGGGATCGTGAGCAAGGACCAAGCCAGCATCGATCACTACCTTTCTAGTACCAACCCTACAGCTTTGACTAAGCCAAGCGAAATGCTAGCCGCACTAAAAGACAAGACCTTGGATTACAAATTACCTGTCTTAGTCCACAACACCCACGCGGATGAACAGCCAGGCATTGATATCATCACAGGCCTCTTCAATACTTTTGCGACCAAGGAAAAGGTGACCTTTAACACTACAGATGAAGCTGGAAATGCTAAAACTGTCACTCTAGATATTCCAACCTTGCTCAATAAATTCATCTTCTTATTTGACTTCACGGAAAACCCAGATGGGGATGCTCTCAACCTGCGGGCCCTAGCAAACGGGCTCGATCCAAACCGGGATGCCAGCTACCAAACCAACCCTGAAGTTCGCACGGTTATCCAAATGATCAACAAATGGAATCCGATCGCTCTCTACGACTTACACGGTTTTGTCAAAGAATTCTTAATCGAACCTGCAACGCCACCACATGATCCGAACTTCGAATACGATCTTCTGTCAGACCTGATGCTAGAAAATGCCCATCATATGGGACGGGCAGGAGTTGCCAATTCTAAATACAATAGTTACATCATTCCAAAACTGGATTGGGGCGATGGCTGGGATGACTCCTTCTCTGGCTATACAGGGGTTTATGCTGTCTACCATGGTATCTTAGGCCATACTATCGAAATTCCGGAATCTAACCAAGAGTCCTATAACGCGGGTCGCAATGCTGTCCTAGGCGGAATTGACTTCCTCAACCAAGATACAGACCGTCTCCTTGAGATGCGTCTCAACTTCTACCTGCGCGGTCTCAATAAAACCGAAGATCCAAAAGCCGAAAATGAACTGGTCGGCCCAAATGGAGAAATCGTTGGACGTGTGAAAAACGGTCGTCCGAAATTCTTCCCAGACTACTACGTCATCCCAATGAGCCTCGACAAAGACAACGATGCCCAAGAAGCCTTCAATATGATCGACTACTTCAAACGCAATGGTGTCCTCGTTAAGGAACTCAAAGAAGATATTGGTAACTATAAAAAAGGGGACTTAGTCATTGACATGGCCCAAGCCAAACGTGGCTATGCCAACCATATTCTCTACAAGGGCTCCAACGAATCTGCCTGGGCTGCTATGTATGCAGAGCTGCTGGTCAACTTCCCAGATATGAGAGGGTTCAAGTCCGAACCTGTCTTTGCGGATGGTCTTTTCAACGGAAAATTAGGAGAAGTCACCACCACCCGCGCCACTCGTACCTCTGAGATCGATCCAAAAGCTCCTTACTATGTGATCGCAAATACTTCAGCCAGTGCCGTTAAAGCTGTCAACCAGGCTATTGCACAAGGAAAATCTGTCTACCTAACAGATGATGGCTACATCGTTGACCGCGATACCTTTGCTTCGCTCCTACCAAACTATGCCATTTATGGTGATGCCCTCTACAAGATACCAAGCGGCCCAACCTTGAAACCGATGAAGGTCTACTCTCCAAACTACCACTATAATTGGGCTGGAGTAGATGCGCCTGCTCATACTAGTTTGGTCCTTGAAAAATTAGGCTTCCAAATCGTCAATACGCCAGAAGAAGCGGATGTTGTTATTTTGGAAAGCAACCGCTTTGACGCTTCCATTTTTGGTAAAAAACCAACCCTTGTCATTGGTGGGGAAGCCATGCAAAAATTGGAAAAATTGGGAGTTCTTACAGGATTTGACGCTGAAAAACTAAAAGGCGGTAGTGACTACGAAGGCTTGATGAAAGCCATCATTGATGATCAGGATCCATTGACCAGCGGATACAAGAAGAATACCCTCTTCTACTCCAACTCAGGAAACTGGATTGAAAAGGTTCCAGAGCATTTCAAGACCTTGATGAGCATCGCTCCGAGCGATTATTATATTGCAGGTTGGTGGCCACATAACGATGTTCTGGCTAACAAAGTCATGGCCATCTCTGGAGAACTGATGGGACAACCACTCTTTGTCTATGCAGGAAATCCAACCAACCGTCAACACCCTGTCCACTTCTTCCGCTGGGTAACCAATGCGATCTTTGGCAGCAAGTTGGCAAGTTTGATGGATTACGTTCCAGCTAAAGAACCAGATCAAGTGGTGGTTCCAATTCATAACCAAACAAGCAATCCACAGCCAATCTTAGCCAAGAAGGATACTCCTAAAGTGCTCCTTCCACAAAAAGAAATGACAACTAAAAATGAAGAAAGCGTGCAAGCCTTGACTTACCAAGTAGGACAAAGCTTCCAAGAAAGTCCAGCCAAGGCACAATTGCCACAAACTGGAGAAGACACAACTGCGCACTTCATTCTTTCCGGCTTCTTGTTAGCCGTTAGCGGAGGCTTCCTCCTCTTGAAAAAGAAAGAAGTTGAGTAAGTTCCAGGTTTAGACTTGGATGACATGAAAAGAACCTTCGCAGACGCGAAGGTTCTTTTTGGAGATAAAATATCTTTCAAAACTTTCCTTAGGTGAGTACGGACGTCAGCGAACTTCTTCGAAGTTCCATGACTAAATCAAGATACAAAGGGCGTCTGCGGATACAGTCAAAATAGGAAGTTTGACGCAGAATCTTTAGATTTTAGGAGAACTTCCTATTTTGACTGTATCCGCAGCCCGTGTTCAATTTGTTTTGAACCCCTTCGCTCTTTAATTTCTTGGCTCAGGCTAAAACAGTTTCCCAAACTGTTTTACTCTCAAAACTCCCGAGTGTTTGAAACAATAATGTTTCAAACACTTTTCTCACAGCGGAAAGTTTCAGTTTATACTTGACTGATTCTAAAGTATAGAAAACTTTTATAATGTTCTCCAGAATATTTAATGAACATACTATTCTACATTAAATCCTAACACTGATGCAAAGTTTCTCCTTATTCCACCAATTCCAACACAACCGTTTGGTAAGGGACCAATTCTAGCACTTGGTCTCCTTCTTGGAATAATCCTGCAGTATTATTTAAAACGACCGTTTTAATCGGAGCTGGCAACTCTAAGGTGGCCTGGCTATTTTGGAAATTGCTGACAACCAAGAGACGCTTGTCCCCACGGCGTTCAAAGGCGATGATGTTTTCTCGGTCCCGATAAGCTGGGATCATATCCCCGAACCGGATGGTATTCCCATAGAGGGGATGGCGATACAAGGCCGTCAGCTGGCGGTAATAATTCAAGATGGAATTTGGATCCTTTTCCTGATCTTCCACATTGATGGAAACATTTGGTTTTGGGCTGATCAACCAGGCTGACCCATCGCTAAAGCCCAGACCTGGCTCTGCTGACCATTGCATGGGGGTTCGCGCATTGTCCCGGCTGTATTTGGCAATCGCGGCCAAGGCTTCTTCCTCACTCAAACCAGCTTCTTTCGCGACATGGTAGCCATTGATGGTCGCGATATCATCAAAATCCTCCACCGATTCAAAGACTTGGTTTTCCATTCCAATTTCTTGGCCTTGATAGATAAAAGGAATTCCCTTACGCAAGATTTGAATGGTTCCCAAGGCCTTTTTACTGGTATCGTTTACCGGACCTTCCGCAATATAATGGGACACGCCACGAGGTTCGTCGTGGTTTTCAATGATGGTCGAGAGCACCCCAATGCTATCCGCGCGCTCATGGGCTTGGAAAATACTTTCCTTGAGTTCATCTGCAGTTGGAAGAGCATGGTCGAACCAGCCTTTTCCTTCTTGTCCCAGCATGGTTTGTTTGAAGTCAAAGATCGATGAGAAGACACCGTCTTTTCCGATGAAGAAATGCAACTCTTCATCGGTTTCATTGAAAACTTCCCCCACAGTGAAGGCATTGTACTTGGCAAAAGTACGCTCCTTTAACTCTTGCAGGAAAGGTTCAATCGGTTGGGCATTGACCAGCGATTCCGGCACTGGGACCAAGCCGTTATCACGATCGGACGGAAGCGAACGCCATTCTAAATCCTTTTTGATATTGATAATGGCATCAATCCGGAAACCGGCAATTCCCTTGTCCAACCACCAATTGATCATGGTGTAAATCTCTTCGCGTAAGACAGGATTTTGCCAATTGAGGTCTGGCTGATCCTTGTGGAAAGAATGGAGATAGTATTTGTTGGTGCCAGGAACCGGTTCCCAGACACTGCCTCCAAAGTAACTTTCCCAGTTGTTGGGTTCCTTGTCACTTTCGATGAAATAAAAGTAATCCGCATAAGGGCCATCTGGATCCGCTAGAGCTTTTTGGAACCATTCGTGATGACTGGAGCAGTGGTTGACCACCAAGTCCATAATGATGGAAATGCCCCGTTTCTTACCTTCCGCGATCAGCTCTTCCATATCTTCCATCGTTCCAAAAATAGGATCAATGGCATAATAGTCAGAAATATCATAACCCTGGTCAATAAAAGGACTCTTGTAAATAGGGGATAACCAGAGAATATCAATCCCTAAGTCTTGAAGGTAATCGAGTTTCTCCGTGATGCCTTTCAAATCTCCAACGCCATCACCATTGCTATCTTTGAAGCTTTTTGGGTAAATCTGATAAGCGACCTTCCCCTTCCACCAGTCTTTTTCCATGTTTTGTCTCCTTAAAATGAAAGAGACCGAGACACATTGTCTCAGTCTCTATAGCGCCAGTAGGTATTAGTATACTGTCTTTTCAGTTTCTTTGTCGAAGAAGTGAGCTTTGTTCAAGTCAAATCCAAGTTCGATGGTTGCACCTGTTTCAAGGTAGTCACGCGCATCTACTTTAGCGATGAATTCGTTGTCACCAACTTGGCAGTACAAGTGAGATTCAGAACCAAGCAATTCAGATACAGAGATCGTTGCTTTTACTACTGATTCTGGGAAAGTTTCAAGGAATGCAGCTTCTGTATTCACGTCTTCTGGACGGATACCAAAGATCAATTCTTTACCATCATAACCTTTTTCTTTCAAGACTTTCAAAGCACCTTCTGGAACTTTCAAATTCAAGCCGTTAGTAACGATGTGTCCACCTTCCAACTTCACGTTAATGAAGTTCATGGCAGGGCTTCCGATAAATCCAGCTACGAATTTGTTAACAGGGTTCTTGTACACTTCTTGCGGAGAACCAATTTGTTCCACACGTCCAATTGTACCAGTACCAGCTGGGTTTTTAGTAGCAGACATGATAACGATACGGTCAGCCAATGTCATCGCTTCTGTTTGGTCGTGGGTTACATAGATTGTTGTAGCACCGATACGGCGGTGGATTTTCGCGATTTCAGCACGCATGGATACACGAAGTTTAGCATCCAAGTTTGACAAAGGTTCGTCCATCAAGAACACTTTTGCATCACGGACAATGGCACGTCCCATAGCCACACGTTGACGTTGACCACCAGAAAGGTTAGCTGGTTTACGATCCAAGAATTCTTTCAAGCCAAGGATTTCAGCTGCTTCTTGTACACGTTTGTCGATATCTTCCTTGCTGTATTTACGCAATTTCAAACCAAATGCCATGTTATCGTACACAGTCATGTGTGGGTAAAGAGCGTAGTTTTGGAATACCATGGCAATATCACGGTCTTTAGGTGCTACGTTGTTTACAACAGTACCATCGATCGAACATTCACCTTCTGTGATGTCTTCAAGACCAGCGATCATACGAAGAGTAGTTGATTTACCACATCCTGAAGGACCTACGAAAACGATAAATTCTTTGTCTTTGATGTCCAAGTTGAAGTCTTCAACTGAGTAGTGTTCGCTATTTGGATATTTTTTATAAATGTGATTAAGATTCAATTCTACCATGATGGTACTCCTTTGATTTTTATAATTCTATTGTAAATGAAAACGTTTTACAAATCTATGGCAAGTCTCACAAAAAAGAAAAAGAGTTTTGTGCAAGTTGCACAAAACTCTAGATTGATTCCGTTTAAATCACATCTTGTAAGACCAAATGATAACACAGGGCTAGATCTGTCAGATTTTTCAACTGAAGACCCGTCAACTCCTCCCACTTATCAATCTTGTATTGGAGCGAATTGCGGTGGAGATAGAGTTGTTGGGCGGCCTTGGTTACGACTGCCCCATTGTCCCAAAGAGCAACAATGATGTCTTGCAATTGATCTTGACTTTCAATCAACTGATGCAAGCTTGCTTTGATTGGGGTGAGATCCAGATCTGCCTGCTCGATTCCCCACAGATAGAGTTGGGAAAAGCGATAGACACCTTGATGGCCTTCTCGAATCCAAGCTCGAAAGACCGCCTGTTCTGCTCGGATGACAGGAGACACTTTCCCGTCTTTAGACTCGGTCCATACTTGCCCGACCAGGATAGATAAACGAATATTGAAGTCATACTCCATGGCAGAGACGGTATCTTTTAAGATATCGGCCACAGGCAAAGTCTGATCTTGGTCCAGAATAAGCACATAATCTTGTCCGCTCAGTTGCAAGGTTGCTCGGAAGTTGGGCAAGAGTGTCTGCATCATCTCTAGCCAAGAAGCCGTCCCTTCCGCTGTTGAATGCGAGAGGTGGCAATAGACAAGCTGCATTTTTTGGATGACTTGAGGGGCTTCTCCCTTTCCATCGATCAGGTACTGGTACCAAGGATTAGGGGCAACCTCTTCTTCACCGCCCAACCAGGAAATCAATTGTTTTTCTCGCTCGGTTAACTCTTCTTCCTTCAGCAGCAACCATTGATGAGCCTGAAGGGGAATGGCTACATAACCAGCTGGTGGATTGGCTTGATCCGTCACCTCTGCATGAGGAAACCACTCTCTGATATTTTTCACTGCTTTCTTCCTTCTTCTACTTGCTGGATGCACCAGTCAATCAGCTCTTCTAGACGAGAAAGCTCCCCCGTCATATGGAGATAGCCCATGACAGCCTCAAAGCCCGTCGACATCCGATAAGTCACGACATCGGCATTTTTGGCCTTGGTATGGCTATTGGTATTGCGACCGCGCTTGTAGATCTCCAACTCTTTTTCCGTCAGAATTTCTTGCTCCAGCATGCTTTCAATCAAGCTTGCCTGAGCTCTAGCAGAGACATAGCGGGTGGCAGCCTGGTGAAGCTTATTAGGCTTGGTCATCCCTTGAAAAATCAGGTGTCTGCGAATATACATGGAATAGACCGCATCTCCCTCAAAGGCAAGGGCAATCCCATTGATTAGATTGACATCAATCACGTGTCCACCTTACACCTTCTTTTGTATCCAAGAGCTTGATTCCTTGCGCAGCCAATTCATCACGAATGGCATCTGCTCGCGCAAAATCTTTCTTAGCCCGCGCTTCCTGACGTTCAGCGATCAAGGCTTCAATATCTGCATCCAAGACTTCTTCGACAAAGACCACTCCAAAGACTTCTAACATCTTGGTCAAGGCATCCTTGACGTCTTGGTTGTAGTGACCTGAATTGATCCATTTAGCCAATTCAAAGACGACGGTAATCCCGTTTGCCGCATTGATATCTTCATCCATAGCCGCGATAAACTTGTCCACAAAGCCTTCCAAGTCTGCTGGATCCACTTCTCCTGTGAAAGGTTGCTCATAGGTATTTTTCAAATACTTGAGGTTGGTTTCCGCATCGCGCACCGCTTTTTCTGTGAAGTTAATGGGCTTGCGATAGTGCTGAGTCGCAAAGAAGAAGCGAAGCACTTGGCCGTCGATAGTCTTCAATGCATCATGCACAGTGATAAAGTTTCCTAAGGACTTAGACATTTTGACATTATCGATATTGACAAAGCCATTGTGCATCCAGTAATTGGCAAAAGTTTTTCCAGTCTTAGCTTCTGATTGAGCGATTTCATTGGTATGATGAGGAAACTCAAGGTCAGCTCCACCACCGTGGATATCAATAGTATCCCCTAAAATCCCCGTTGACATGACTGAACACTCGATGTGCCAACCAGGACGACCAGGTCCCCAAGGGCTGTCCCAAGAAATCTCACCTGGTTTGGCAGCCTTCCAGAGGGCAAAGTCGACTGGATTTTCCTTGCGAGCTGTTTCTTCATCTGTCCGACCTGAAGCGCCTAGTTCCAAGTCTTCTAGAGTTTTATTGGCTAACTTAGCATAGTTGTGGGATTTTTCCACACGGAAATAGACATCGCCTTGGCTCTCATAGGCATAGTCTTTTTCGATCAAGTCAGCGACAAAACGAATGATGTCATCCATAAACTCGACCACACGAGGGTGGCGGGTTGCAGGTTTCACGCCAAGAGCCGTTACATCCTCACGGAAGGCCGCAATATACTTGTCTGCCACTTCCTGTGGAGTAATGCCTTCTTCTTTGGCACGGTTAATGATCTTATCATCCACATCTGTAAAGTTGGAAATGTAGGCAACTTCGTAGCCACGATACTCAAAGTAGCGACGAATCGTGTCAAAGGCCACCGTTGAGCGGGCATTCCCTACGTGGATATAGTTGTAAACCGTTGGCCCACAAACATACATGCGGACCTTTCCTTCCTCGATGGGGATAAATTCTCGCAAATCACGAGACATGGTATCATAAATTTTTAACACGCTTCATTTCCTTTCTGTTTTTAGATTTTGAATCTATATTCTCATTTTTCCAACTCTAACGCAATATCGACAGCAATCTTAAAGAAAGTCATAGCATCTGCTTTTCTATCTTCACGTCTAGCATCCCATTCGTGATTGTGATGATCCACATAGTCAGCCGTGTAGAAAAATTGATAGACCTTGGCTTGTCGATATTGAGCCCAAGCCATGATAGCCGAAGCTTCCATATCTACAACTTTCGCTCCTGCTGCAAGTCTTCGTTTAACCTTAGCAGCTGTTTCACGATAGAAGGCATCTGTCGTCCAAGCTTTAGTCCGAATGTGCTCAATACCAGATTTGTTCAAAGCGTTCTCCAGAGTTGAGAGAAGCGCTTCATCATAAGAAATCTCATCACTTGCTGGAGCGTAGTGGTAACTTGTACCTTCATCACGTAGAGCTGAACTTGGTATAATAATTTTATCTGCTTGAATAGACTGATCTAGAACTCCACAAGAGCCCAGAACAATAAAGTTGTTAAAACCTCTCGCTTTGAGTTCTTCTAAGAAACCCACAACCATTGGAGCTCCAATAGTAGCCATAGCAACTGCAAGTTTAAGTCCATCTACTTCATAGATATACCATGGAAATTTGCCATTTAGGTTGGTGAGATAACCACCTTCATAGACTCCGTCTATCTGCTTGACTCTTTCCACTATCTCTCCATTAAAAGACAGAATAATAGTGTCACAAATTTCTCCACTACTAAGAAGGCTTCGATCAGTTGGCTCTATCACAGCAGGTACATTTTCAAATTCTTCTAGTAACATTTATTCACTCTTTCCTATCTAGATAAACCGCCTGAGTCTGTTTGATAAAGCTAATCTTTTCATACAAGCGTTTGGCACCTACATTGCTATCTTCCACTGCAATCTGAAATTCCTTATCATTTTGCTCAATGAGTTGGTTGATGAGGGATTTTGCTAGATAGCTTCCGTAACCTTGCCCACGATAGACTTCAGCAATCGCAAGTCCATAAAGGTAATTGCATTTTCCAGATACATCGACCGTACAAACGCCAATCACTTGACCTTCTTTGAGTAATATGTACAGCAGACTATCAGGATCCTTCAAAGCCTCTGAAATGTATCTGTGGCTCACTTCCGGTGCTTCCACTTCATCTGAAAAGGTTTGGTGGTGGAGCTGGGCAATGGCTTCAAGATAAGAAGGATCTGCCAAGAGCACATCGACATCCGAACGGGAATCTAATGCATAAGTGGTTCGATCACGTCCTAACCAGGTTTCTGTTTCGTCATCCTCAACCAGTCCCCAATTGCTGGCAAAATCAGGATGGCGCTCTAGAAAAATACGCTCTGTCTGAAAAGTCACAGACTCAATTGGATAAGATGCCGTTTCTTTCTCAAAACTTCTATACAAAGCACGCGCAATTCCCTGACGACGATGATTAGGGTGGACCAGGATCGCTACTTCCACATCTTGGTCATCCGCATAGATAGTTAATAGGCCAACAAGTTCACCTTTTTCATAATAAAGGAAAAAGGCCGGCATATCGGGATCAAAATTGAGCATATTGGAGAGATAAGGATCCCGAAACGTTCCGTCATACTTCTGACAAATGGCAATAAGGGCCTTTGCTTCCAGTAGTTGGTGGTCATTCAATGTATTGGTTGATTGAATCACGTAGCGATCTCCTTACAAACTCGAAGACCGATGGCTGGCTTCCTTAGCATGCTCCAGCTTGTTCATGTAGTATTCCCGTTTTTCTTCTTCTTGATGAATGACTGGTTCGTCTTTTCGACCGTGCACCCGCACAATCTTGGCAGGAACACCGACAACGGTTACATCACTTGGTACATCTGAGACGACGACAGCTCCCGCTCCGACTTTGGCCTTGGCTCCGATTTCCACTGGGCCGATGACTTGGGCATGAGCGGAGACCAAGGCTCCTTCACGTACCGTTGGATGGCGTTTGCCGACATCCTTTCCTGTTCCCCCAAGGGTCACCCCATGGTAGAGCATAACGCCTTTTTCAACAATGGCTGTTTCCCCGATAACGAGGCCCGCTCCATGGTCGATAAAGACACCAGAAGCAATGGTCGCACCTGGATGGATCTCAATCTGGGTCCAAAAACGCCAGAATTGGCTGTGCATCCGCGCCAAGAGCTTAAATCCATGGTTCCACAAAAAGTGGGAAACACGGTGAGCTGCCAGTGCTTTGACGCCCGGATAGGTCAAAAGGACCTCCAGCGAGGTACGCGCTGCTGGGTCATTTTCTTTTACAATATTGATGGTTTCACGCCACCATCCCATACCGTGCTCCTCCTTTTCTAATGATTATTCTGAATCTTTTTGTGTAATGGTAAAGTCTTTTTTAGGTTTGTGATCTTTGTTGTGGTGACGAGGACGATCGCCATGACGAGGACCCTTTTCACCTTTTTCTTCTGAATGTTCAGGTTTTGGCGGACGTGGCAATAGTGCCTTCATAGAAGCATCGACACGACCTTTTTCGTCAATCTTGATAATCTTGACATCCACTTCATCGCCAATCGCTACCAAGTCTTCGACACGGTTGGTACGAGTCCAAGCCATTTCAGAGATGTGAACGAGGGCATCTGTCTTGTCAAAGAGGTTGACAAAGGCACCGAATTTCTCAATCCGAACCACTTTGGCATGGTAGACTTCATCCACTTTGGCTTCACGCACCAAACCAGCAATGATTTCCTTAGCACGGTTAATGGCATCTTGGTCGCTCGAGTAGATCGATACGTTCCCTTCTTCGTCGATATCAATCTTAACGCCTGTTTCAGCGATGATCTTATCGATGGTTTCTCCACCCTTACCGATGACAATCTTGATCTTGTCGACATCAATCTTGATGGTATCAATTTTCGGAGCAGTTGGCGCCAATTCTGGACGCACTTCTGGAATGGTTGCTTCAATCACGTCAAGGATTTCAAAACGAGCTTTCTTGGCTTGGGCAAGCGCTTCTGTCAAGATTTCTGCAGTAATCCCTTGGATCTTGATATCCATTTGAAGGGCTGTAATCCCGTCACGAGTTCCAGCAACCTTGAAGTCCATATCTCCAAAGTGGTCTTCCAAACCTTGGATATCTGTCAATACGGTGTAGTTGTTTCCATCTGAGATGAGACCCATGGCAATACCAGCTACTGGGGCCTTGATTGGCACACCACCAGCCATAAGGGCAAGTGTTCCCGCACAGATAGATGCTTGAGATGAAGAACCATTTGATTCCAATACTTCTGCTACCAAACGGATGGCATATGGGAATTCTTCCAAGCTTGGCAATACTTGAGCAAGGGCACGCTCACCAAGAGCACCGTGACCAATTTCACGACGACCAGGCGCACCGTAACGACCTGTTTCCCCTACAGAGTATTGTGGGAAGTTGTAGTGGTGCATAAAGCGTTTCTTATACTCAGGATCCAAACCATCGATGATTTGCGTTTCACCCATTGGTGCCAAGGTCAAGACAGAAAGGGCTTGCGTTTGTCCACGCGTAAAGAGACCTGAACCGTGCACACGAGGAAGATAGTCAACTTGTGCATCCAAAGGACGGATTTCATCGACCTTACGACCATCCGGACGAACCTTGTCTTCTGTGATCAAACGGCGCACTTCTGCGTGTTCCATTTGTTCCAAGATTTCAGCCACGTCCCGCATGATGCGATCAAACTCTTCGTGGTCTGCATATTTTTCTTCGTAAACTGCTGTGACTTGGTCTTTGACTGCTTGAGTCGCAGCTTCACGAGCCAATTTTTCTTCTACTTGAACCGCTTTTTGAAGGTCGCTGTTGTAGGCTGCGATGATTTCAGCCTGCAAGTCAGCATCTACATGAAGCAATTCAACTTCTGCTTTTTCTTTCCCAACTGCCACAACGATTTCTTCTTGGAAGGCAATCAATTCTTTAACGGCTTCGTGCCCTTTGAGAAGAGCTTCCAACATGATTTCTTCTGACAATTCTTTGGCACCAGACTCTACCATGTTGATAGCGTGTTTAGTACCAGCTACTGTCAATTCAAGAAGAGAGCGCTCTGCTTGTTCTTGCGTTGGGTTGATGATGATTTCCCCGTCCACATAGCCTACTTGTACCCCAGCGATTGGTCCGTCAAACGGAATATCTGAGATAGAAAGAGCCAATGATGAACCAAACATGGCTGCCATTGGGGCAGATGCATTTTCATCGTAAGAAAGGACTGTGTTGATGACTTGCACTTCATTACGGAAACCTTCCGCAAACATAGGACGGATCGGACGGTCAATCAAACGCGCTGTCAAGGTCGCATCTGTAGAAGGACGACCTTCCCGTTTCATAAAGCCACCAGGAAATTTCCCAGCCGCATACATTTTTTCTTCGTAGTTGACTTGAAGTGGGAAGAAATCCCCAGTTGCCATTTTCTTAGACATGACAGCTGCCGTCAAGACAGTTGACTCACCATAACGCACGACAACAGCGCCATTTGCTTGCTTCGCAACCTGACCCGTCTCTACGATTAACTCACGACCCGCAAAAGTCGTTTGAAACACTTGTTTTGTCATTGTAATCCCCTTTGGATTGATAAAATTATACGACTTGCCTACAAAAATCAGGATACAAAGGGCGTGAAGAATCCCGTATGAAAATAGGAGATTGACGCAGTGTGCCACGCACACCAGGAAATCTATCTTTTTCACTAGGGATTTAGCCCGTGTTCAACTATCAAGATACTAAGCCGTTAAGCAACTCAAAGGAAAATAGGAAATCGAACGACGGAGCGAACGCTCCTAGGTAGATTTATCTTTTTCCACAGAGTTGTAGGCGGGTTCAATTCTCAAGATACTAAGGCCGCAAAAAGCAAAGTAAAAATAGGAAACTGGCGAAGTCTTCGATGAAGACAAGACAGTTTATCTTTTTTACACAGCTTTTCGGCCGGGTTCAATTACTCAAGATATTTTGGACGGTTCGGCTTGCCGAACATTTCTGTAGAAAAATAGGAAGGTGACGCCACACTCGATGAGTGCTAGGAATCTTATCTTTTTTCCTAAGAAATGAGGCCAAAATTCAGTTACTCAAGATACCAAGGCCACCCAACTCAACGAGATATGGATTGCAACAGCCTTACTGTATGTTATATCCTCATCTTTGTATCCAAGCACGTATAACCTCTATTTTACCATATTCAAGTCCAAAAGAAAAAGGCTTTAAAAGCCTTTTTCGAGGAATATTTGATTTCCACTTATTTTAAAATTCTAGAGCTAGATATAGCCTTTATTTATTTTTACGATTTCACAAATTCTGTGCTGTCGACATAAAAGCGTGTTTTGTGTGTTCCACCCTTGTAGTTCTTGTTGTTACGTTTCAAGACAAAACGTCTGTATGGATCGGAAGTCCCTTGGATGGTCGTTGTCACTTCAACCGAATCTTCATTGATCACCCATTCATCTGGTGAAGGAATTTCCATCGGTGGCATCGCTCCGCCACGACCACCAGCTACAATTTCGTAGAAGGCCTTGTCTTTTGTCGAATAGATCCAGCCGTCTTTCTTTTCATTTGTTAGTTGGATCAGCTGGTCTTGTGAAAGGCTGCGAATAGAGTCCGATGTCTCTTCTGCATTCAATTTATCAATGATATCTTGTAAATTATAGGTTTCTGGCGTGTAGGTATTGTAGTAATCAATGAACATGTCTTGCGAGTAGCCTTCAACTGCACTGTGATCGTTGTTCAACTCCAGCAAACGAGTCGGTTGCACCTGAAGTGAATAGGTTAAAGACGCACTGTTTTCAATAATCGAATAGATATCCGCTTGGTCTGCTTTTGACAAGGTCCCAATGGCTTCTTTATCATGTTCATCTGACTTAGCTTCTTCTGACTGCTCTTTTTCTTGGGCCTGGTCAGATGATTTTTTGACCGATGAAGCTCCTACCGGACTGTGCTTACGCTCATAGCGTTTTGGGGCGCAAGCTGCTAGGGAAAGCAAGAGGGCTACAGCTAGTAAATATGTTCCAATTTTTTTCATGTTTGTCTCCTTATTTTCTTAGTCCACACGGTAGAAGAAGTCACTCTCTTCCCAGCATGCTGATTGACCTGCCCAAATACGATCTTTCCCACTATCAGAAGGATCTGCTTTCTGTTCAACATAAACAGGAAGAGTAACTCCTGCCGGAATAAATCTGATAATCGCACCACCAACCTTATGCTTAGGATTACTGAAACCTCCACTAAGATGATTATCCGTTGGTTGAATTCGATTGACCAGCATATTTTCACCATTCAAGAAAACCTGATCTGCTGATCCATTTCCATCAAATACAAGCGTCCAACCTTTCCCATTTTTCCAGGTTCCTGCAATACTTGAAAAATCACCGTTCTGAATTTCTTGAATATTCATTCCGCTGCTTTTCTTACTTGAGCTTGCTGATTTAGAACCATCCACACGCGTTGTGAATTCAAGGGCGATCCAGCCTTGTCCAGATTCAAGCTTGCCCCAAGTATGACCATCCGCATCTACGGTTTCCGTAATGGTGTAAATGCCTTTTGTGATCATCCCTGCAGAGGGAGCTGAAGTAGACGGTTCTTTTCGAATACGAAGATCGGCTACGCTAACTTGTACTTGGAAGCTTACTGATTTTTTCTCTTCTGCTTTTGCTGTTGATTTGGAGTCGCCTGAACCGTCAAATTTTTTCCAGTCTAGCTTACTGAGATCCAACTGCTTGGCTGACATCCCAAGAGCCTGCTCTGCTGTTTGGTTCCCACCAATTTGAATGGTTGCTTTCTTTTCTTCCTTGGCTTCCCCTTTTCCTAGCGAATAAAGGGTCAATTCCCGGTCTGGGCTCACAGATTGCCAAGTAGCATAGACGATTTGTCCATTATCGAAAACTTCTAAACTGGAGCGATAACCACCCACCGCAGCTGTATAAGCTGTATGCAGCAATTCGGCTCCTTTACCTTTGAGGTAATAGATGGCAGAAACATACTGTTTGTTTCCAGTGTATTGATTGGACACCAAGAGCTCATCCACACCATCTTGGTTCAAGTCTGTAAAAGCATACTGAAAGGTTACCGGAGTTTCCAAGCGCTCCAAAGCATCTAGATAGATGCTTTCTTCTGAACCGGATTGTATTTTACCTAATTCCGCAAACAGGCCTGTTTTATCGTCATTTTTAAGAGCTGTATCATACTTAGCATACCGCTCCAAAACCTCTTGATAATACTTCTGACCTGTATCCTTCTTTTCTTTTTTAACCGATGATGACGTTGCCGTTTTTGGTTTACTTTGGCGTTCATAACGTTTGGGCGTACAAGCCACTAGAGCTAGAACGGACGCACCCGCCAGTAGTGAAATCACGACCTTTTTCATAAAAACCTCCTCATCTCTATCCTAGTATATCAAAAATGGTCAATTTTTCCAGCTCTTTTCAAGATTTTTACACAAGCATTTTCCCCTCTCCCTCTATGTTTCTATCCTGTTTTCTGCTATACTTAAGGAAGAACACCGATCAAAAGGAGAAAATTATGGAATTAAAAAAACGTTCTGAATTTCCTGAGAACGAACTCTGGGACCTCACAGCCCTCTACCAAGACCAGGAAGACTTCTTGCGCGCCATTGAAAAAACACGTGAAGAAATCAATGAATTTGTCCGTAACTACAAGGGCAACCTCCACACCTTTGAAGACTTTGAAGCTGCCTTTGCGGTCTTTGAACAAATTCAAATCCAACTCAGCCACATTGGCAACTACAGCTTTATGCCCCAAACCACTGACTTTGGTGATGAAGCTTTCGCAGAGATTGCCCAAGCAGGGATGGATTTCGAAACTTGGGCAAGCGTCGAACTTTCCTTCTTTGATGATGCTTTGGTAGAAGCGGATGAAGAAGTCCTCGAACGCCTGGGGCAACTCCCTCACCTCACTTTTGCCATTCGTCAGGCTAAAATTAAAAAAGCTCACTACTTGGGAGCTGATGTGGAAAAGACCTTGACCAACCTGGGTGAAGTCTTCTACGGACCACAAGACATCTATACCAAGATGCGGGCAGGTGACTTTGAAATGGCTGATTTTGAAGTGGATGGAAAAGTCTACAAGAATAGCTTTGTTACCTATGAAAACTTCTACCAAAACCATGAGAATGCGGAAGTTCGTGAAAAAGCCTTTCGTTCCTTCTCAGAAGGTCTCCGCAAGCACCAAAACACGGCTGCTGCTACCTATCTAGCTCAAGTCAAGTCTGAAAAACTGATTGCAGATATGAGAGGCTACGATTCTGTCTTTGACTATCTCCTAGCTGAGCAGGAAGTAGATCGTGCCATGTTTGATCGTCAGATTGACCTGATCATGAAGGACTTTGCTCCGGTCGCTCAAAAATTCCTCAAACACGTGGCCAAGGTCAACGGCCTTGAAAAAATGACCTTTGCTGATTGGAAGCTGGACTTGGACAGTGCACTCAACCCTGACGTTACCATTGATGACGCTTATGACTTGGTCATGAAATCTGTAGCACCTCTTGGAGAAGAATACTCACGCGAAATCGCCCGCTACCAAACTGAACGCTGGGTAGACTTTGCGGCCAATGAAGGCAAGGATTCTGGTGGTTATGCGGCCGATCCATACCGCGTCCATCCTTATGTCCTCATGAGCTGGACAGGACGGATGAGCGATGTCTACACTCTGATCCACGAGATCGGACACTCTGGTCAATTCATCTTCTCAGACAACAACCAAAGCTACTTCAACGCCCACATGTCGACCTACTATGTGGAAGCTCCTTCTACCTTTAACGAGCTCCTCCTCAGCGACTATTTGGAACACCAGTTTGACGATCCTCGTCAAAAACGTTTTGCCTTGGCTCACCGTTTGACAGACACCTACTTCCACAACTTCATCACCCACTTGTTGGAAGCAGCCTTCCAACGCAAGGTCTACACCCTGATCGAAGAAGGTGGTACCTTCGGTGCTAGCAAGCTCAATAGCATCATGAAGGAAGTCTTGACAGAATTCTGGGGCGACGCCGTTGAGATCGATGATGACGCGGCTTTGACCTGGATGCGCCAAAGCCACTACTATATGGGGCTTTACAGCTACACTTACTCAGCTGGCTTGGTTATCTCAACAGCGGGTTACCTGCATTTGAAGAACTCCGAAAACGGAGCCAAAGATTGGCTGGACCTCCTTAAATCAGGTGGTAGCAAGACGCCACTTGAGTCAGCCATGATCATCGGAGCAGATATCTCAACTGACAAACCACTCCGCGATACCATCCAATTCCTTTCAGACACTGTGGATCAAATTATTGCCTATAGTGCAGAATTGGGAGAATAAGAACAAATTTCAGACTTAGTTTATTCTAAGTCTGATTTTTTATTTAAATATCACCAGTTAGTGATTGAAAGCGCTCTTATGTTGTGGTATGATGTTCTTGGATAAATATCCGAAGGGAGTAACATTATGAAAAAACGATTGATTTTAACAATTTTAACTGCGTTATTATTTGGAGCTTGTTCAAATCAAAATGAAGTTTCTCAGAACGAAACTGAAAAACCGGTAGGGTTCGTTCAAAAAGAAGAAAAAGCTAAAAAAGAACGCGATGAACAAGAGAAAGTAGAAAAAGAGAAAAAGGCAAAGGAAGAACAAGAACGAAAAGAAAAAGAAGAGCGTGAAAAGAAAGAGGCTGAAGCAAAACAACTTGCGGATCAAGCAGAAGCTGCTGTACAAGCATTAGAAAATAATCAAGTAACAGAAAACATTGCTCCAGCTCAAGCTGCTATCGCAAATGTAGCGGATCAAGGAACAAAAGACCGCTTAACTCATCGTGTTGGATTAGTACAAAATGCCATTACTGTCAGGGAACAACAAGCTGCTGAAGCCGAACGAGCTCGACAAGCCACAGCCGCTGAGCAGGCAAGACAAGCTACAGCTGCCCAACAAGCGCAGCAACAACAAGCATTTGTCACACAACCTCAACAAGGGAGCTATCGAAATTGTAGTGAAGCACGCGCTGCAGGTGCTGCACCACTTTACAGAGGACAACCTGGTTATAGCGCTCGCTTAGATAGAGATGGAGATGGAATCGCCTGTGAATAAGAAAACTACGATTCTTATTTTTTCTATTTGTATAATCTCCCTTCTTGCTATCTTATACATGAATTTCAAAAAGGGAGAAATTATTACCCCAGATTCTTACAAAGAAGCAATGACTTACGTCAAAAAGATTCGTCTATCTGAGGTAAAAGACAAAATCAACAACAAAGAAAATTTTATCCTTTACATCGGACGTGAATCATGTCCATACTGCCAAAAATTCGCTCCCAAGTTAGCGGTTGCTATTCAAAAAACGAATCAGACTGTTTACTACCTTGATAACGATTCAAAAGAGCGAAAAGATATCACATCCTTTGCACATGATATGAATATCAAGACGGTACCAAATTTGTCATCTTTTAAAAAAGGTAGTAAAGAAAACTATCTAAAAAAAGGTAGCAAATCAAGTATCGAAGAGATTATGGAGCTCTTGACTCAATGAGCCAATTTTAAAACTTCAATACAAAAAGAGTAAGATACAACGATTCGCTTCCCATCTTACTCTTTTTGTATTAACTCAACTCCGCCACAATGGCCTTAATTTGTGCTGCGGTATGCACTCCTGCTACTTGTTTAACAACCTGCCCATCTTTTTTAAAGAGCAAGGTTGGGATGGACATAATGCCGAAAGCACGCGCTGTTTCTGGATTTTCATCCACATCCATTTTCAAGATTTTTAACTCATCTTCCGAAAGTTCTTCCGATAATTTTTCTAAAATAGGAGCTTGCATGCGACATGGACCACACCAGGTTGCCCAAAAGTCTACCAAGACCAAGCCTTCTTTTGTTTCTGCTTCAAATGTTGCGTCTGTAATTGCTTTTGCCATTTTCTATCTCCTTTAGTTTTGGTACTGCGTCAAATCTTGCTTCATCAA
This sequence comes from Streptococcus parasanguinis ATCC 15912, assembly GCF_000164675.2. NCBI lineage: Bacteria > Bacillati > Bacillota > Bacilli > Lactobacillales > Streptococcaceae > Streptococcus > Streptococcus parasanguinis. The sequence continues at coordinate 1,912,267 of NC_015678.1, read as the reverse complement.
ATAGAAGAAGACATCCCCGTAAGTCCCTTGGTAATCCAACTCATGACCATTATAGGCCAGTTTCACAACAGGATAAAAATCTGCTACCCCAATCAAGCAGGCTTGTTGGGAGCGTTCAAACTCTTCGTAGGAATCAAAATGCATGACTCTTTCTTGTTTTGCACTGTCTAGATATGTAATATCAATCATAGCGATAACCTCTATTTCTTATGATGCATCAATTGTAACTCTATGCATTACATCTGTCAAACAAAACGACTTCTCAGAATGATGGATCTTGTTCGATAAGGAAAAGACAACAAAACAGCCCTCTGAATTCAGAGGGCTCCATTCTTGCTGTATAAAACGTTTCTAGACAAGGCGACGAACCGAAGATTGTACTATAATTCTAGTGAAAAAGAAAAGTCACCCTATATTAGAGTAACTTTTTTTGTATTCAATTGAACACGGCCTAAGCACTTGGCAAAAAAGATAAAATCTCCTAGAAGCTGAAGCTTCTTCGTCAATTTTCCTATTTTTGCTTTGTACTTTTGACGGCCTTTGTATCTTGAATTAACGACGAAGTCCAAGAGAGTTGATCAACTCACGGTAACGGTTAACGTCGTTTGTACGAAGGTAAGCCAACAAGTTACGACGGCGACCGATTTTCTTCATCAAACCACGGTAAGTAGCGTGGTCTTTTTTGTGTTGTTTGATGTGTTCGTTCAAGTGGTTGATTTCCCAAGTAAGGACAGCAACTTGTACTTCTACTGAACCAGTGTCACCTTCGTGACGTGCGTATTGTGCAATGATTTCATTTTTTTTCTCTTTTGAGATTGCCATGATAAGCTCCTTTTCTTTATGCTCTATCCGAGTGGCAGGTTTGGCATAGCCTGCTACCAAGAAAGAGTTAGTTGTCTATTCGACCTTCTTATTCTACCAAGATTTCATCTTTCTGTCAAACACTTATGTTTCCTTTAAGATGAGTTTATAAGAGAGGAACTTTTCTCTTTTCTATAAAGAACCTCAATAATTTGGACAGCTTAACGAATTCATTCTTCAAGCAACTTATTCAAAAGAGAGTGGGACAGAAATCGGTAATTCGTTAGAATTTGATTTCGTCGTCCCACCTCCGCACAGTTGAGTAGGGCTGTAAAAGCTGATGAAATCAGCGTAGTAGAGCCCACTCAACCACTGCGTCTTGCTCGACAATCCAAAAATAATTGAGAGGCTAGGACTTTTGTCCCAGCCTCTTTATCGGTATGAAGCTTATTTCTCTTTCCGTTTACCACGCAAGAGCAAAGCCAAAGCAAAAACTGCTAAGAGGGCACCGAGTATGGTCAACCCGTAAGCAATAACTTCACCAGTTGATGGAAGAATTTTTTTCTTTCCTTCTCTTGGTGTAGTTGGAGTTTCGGGTTTCTCCGGTGTGCTTGGCGGGGTCGTTGGTAGTGTCGTCGATGGCGTTGTAGGAGGGGTTGTAGGTGGAGTCGTTGGCGGGGTGCTTGGTGGTGTTGTCGGTGGGATATGACGATTCGTTACCGTGAAACCATCAATGTTGCTTGTATAACCAGCTACTGGATCCTCTGTAATGGTGTAGACAATCTTCTTGCCGTCCTTGTATACAGGTAGATCCGTAAAGCTTGCCTGCCAATTATCAGTCGCTGTGATTTCTTTCACAGCCACTTCTTGACCATCTGCAAGAAGGCGGACAGTGATTCTTTCTGGACGAAGACCGTCTTTATTTTCCTTATCATCCCAGACTTTCTTAACCACTACTTCTGTCATGTCTGGTATACGATTGTTAGTAATATTCGTTCCCTCAACAGTTGTTTCGTACCCTGCAACAGGTTCTTCTGAAACGGTGTAGGCAATGATATTCCCAGCATCGTCGACAAGATCGAGATTATCAAAACGATAGGCCCAATTCCCTGTTGCATCTGGTTTTACTTCTTTAGAAGCCACTTTAAGACCGTTTGCTAGGAGATTGACAGTAATTTTTGATGGACGTTTGCCATCTTGATTATCATTGTCATTCCATGTTTTTTGACCAGAGATGCTGGTCTTTTCTTTTTGGTTCACAACATCACGAGAAATTGCGAGGTCATTTCCAAAATCGTCCTTGCTGATCTTGATTGGCTCTTCTGAGAGAATATAGCCTGTTGGAGCTTGAATCTCTTGAACCGTATAAGCTTGCTTGATCAAGCCAGTAATGGTTCCAACACCATCCTCATCTGTTGTGATGATCCCAACTTGCTCACCTGTATCATCTGCTGTCACAGCAAAGGTAGCACCTGCAAGAGCCTGAACATTTTCTCCTTTTTTATGGATAGTGAATGAATATTTTTCACCATTAAAGTTTCCTTCAAGGAATTGGTACAGGATGACTGCGTCTTTAGTTTGCTCCTCGACCTCCGTAGCTGTCATAGTTGCATGATTTTTGTAAGCTGTATTGATCACCGGTACCTTGTCCAAATAGACATCATAACGAATGGTCATTCCTTGCTCGGGAGCTAGATCCCCAATGTGAACCGTTAGAGATTGACCATCAGCACTGACAACCGGAGAATAGTCCTTGGTGACGTTCGTGGTGTCTCTTAAATGATATGCCCCATCTTCGTCACTGATCCTCCAAGTTCCTGTATGGATATTAACAGAATCTACTTTGATCTTTCCATCTGTAAAAGCCAATTGATCTTTAATATCAATATTATGGAGGGCGGTATGCCCTTGATTGATGTTCAAGGTATAGGTCAATTTTAATTTATCATCTGAGTTGGTCCATCCCCATTTGCTAAAGACTTCTGGAGTAGGAGGATTTTCACCCGGATTGACCCCTTTGTACTCAATTTTCCCAAACGGTTTAGACACACCATTAATGGAAAGACTAAAATCAAGCATTTTCTGATCTTTGACAACTTGGTGATCCACACGCACAAAGAAACGCAATGAACCTGTCACATGAGCCATTTTTTCAGGATAGTCTGTATAGGTCACTGTAATCTTTTTTCTTTGATTGTCTACTGTCGCCGTCGCAACTTTTTGACCGCTAGGATCCAGTAGGTCAACTGTGTCCATTTCCAAGACTTTAAAATCATTTCCAAGTTCAATTTCTGTCTTGTCTCCCGACTTTACTTGTCCATCGGGTAACTCAAACTTCGCTTTTACTTGAAAACTTTCCCAGACACCAATCGGATCTGTTAGAGATCCCCCAGAGGACTTCGAAAACTCCACGGATGTAATGATACTATTGATCGTATCCGCATGTACCTTGGTAATCCTATCCGTTTTGGCAAATCCTAAAGCCGCTAGTAAAAATAGGGCAACTGTTGTCACAACAGAATAGAGCCACTTTTTCATAAACGATTTTTCTCCTTTTTCTACGTTTACTAGATATGGTATGTTAGTAAAAAAATTATCACTACATATTGTGAATTTACGCACAACCTATCTTTTTTCATTATAATCAATTTATTTTGATAGCACAAGCGAATTGTTTCATTTTTGCCTATTCAGTTCATTTTATTGATACAAATAAAAAATAGCAGTCCGTTAAAGTCAGACTGCTTGTTTTTTCGCTTATAAGGGAACTCCGAACACCTCTAAAGAGGCCAGTTCTGAAGGCTGAAGTCTTCGCCATTCTCCCAATTTTAGACTTGGATCTAGCGTTAGAGGACCCATAGAGATCCTCTCTAAATCCGCCACTTCCTTGCCACAGGCAGCGACCATACGCTTAACCTGATGGAATTTTCCTTCAGCGATTTCGATTTCGACGTAGGAGCTGGCATTTGCCTCATTCACCTCTAAGATCTGCAATCTCGCAGGTAAGGTCGTAAAGTCTTTGAGGGCAATGCCTGCTTCAAAACGGGCTACATCTGCCTCATCCATGATCCCAGCTACTTGGGCACGGTAAATCTTCGACACATGCTTCTTCGGCGAAAGCATGGCATGAGCGAGCTTGCCATTATTGGTCAAAAGGAGCAAGCCATGGGTATCGATATCCAGACGTCCGACAGGAAAGACTTCCTTATGACGGGCTGTCTCATCTAATAGATCCAGCACAGTTTGGTGGTGATCATCTTCAGTCGCTGAGATAACCCCAGCTGGTTTATTGAGCAGATAATACACGAAGGTTTCATGGACCAAGTCTTCCCCCATAAAGGTCACCCGATCCTTGCCTGGGTCAATCTGTAGCTTTCCTGCTGTCTCTTTTTTTCCATTCACTGCAATTTTCTTTTGCTTGAGGAGTTGCTTGACCTCAGTCCTGCTCCCCACGCCGCAATCCACTAAAAATTTATCTAGCCGCATAATTACTTCCTGCTCTTTCGCACAATCCAAAGGCCAAAAAATGAAACCAGGATCATGAGGATACCAGAAAATCCAAAAATAAAGACTGGAGCAGATGAGATCGTCCCTAATAGACTAAGGACAAAGGTCGTTGCGATCGAACCTGTACTGCATCCCAAAACTGCAATGGATGTTGCCTGGCTCAAGACCCCTGCTGGCATCTTATCAGATAAGACATTGTAAACTGTTGTAAGAGCTACACTGTAGGCGAAGCCAGAAGCAATGGTTACAAGGGCAAGAATCAAGAGATTTGGAGAGACACCGATCAATAGTTGGGTCACACCAAAAGCTACTCCCGAAACCAATAATAAACGATCGCGGAATAGATGCGTTAAAGGCGAGAAGGCCAAACCTGCCAAAATTCCGACAAATTGCATGGCTGCTAAAATAATCCCAGCAGTTTGGGCAGTTCCATGTCCCACTTGCTCTACCACACTTGGAATCCGAACGGTGATCATGACATTAGACAAGACGATAGCTGCCGCAACGACCGCTAAGCCGAGTGCTGTCTGCCATTGCCCCCCTGTCATCTTGACATCCCGGTGTTTTTCCTCCACTGCTTCCGTCGTAGATCCATATGGCACAAATAAGAGATACAAAAGTAAGATAGGAATACTGATACCGTAGACGAGAAAGGCAGCCTGCCAGCCAAAGCGAATCAAAAGGCTGACTCCAAAGGTTAAAACGGCCGTCCCAACAACCTCCGCAGAACCACGAATACCAAGGGTTTGAACGCGTTCCTTCCCTTTATAGCGCTCACTGATAATGGCAATGGCAGAAACATTGAGCAAACCAACTGCCATCCCGAAAATAATCCGAGACAAAAAGACAACCGGATAAGCTGGACTGATTAAGGGAATAAAGCCACATAGAGCGTAAGCAACTAAGCCTGTCACAATCATCTGACGCTCTGAAAATAGGCGCCCAATCCATTTATTGAAGATGAGTGAAACCATGATCCCGGCAGAAGGAAGCGAGACCAAGAGCTCAATCATGCTGTGAGGAATTCCCCTGTAATAGGCAAACATGGCCGACTGCGCACTCGAAATCGAAAACGAGGTCGTCAAAATAAATGAAAGCGCGAGAATACTCACTTTCTCCATGATTTTTTTCATTATTCTATCCTTTAAACTAATCTTTTTTTCACACTCCTCCTATAATAACACGAGCTAGTGACAGGACGCAATCAATTGAATTAAAAAAACGAAATGATTTCTCTATCATTTCGTTCGTGCTAACAATTGCGAGGCGAAGACTCCCGTTCCGACCATCAAAGCGCCAATCCAGACAAAGAGCAGGTGATTGGAAGGAGCTAGTGGCGTCACCAACTGGATGAAGAAAGAAGAGAGGGCTGATCCGAGATTGCAGCCAATCAAGACCAGCGAGGTCGCAAGGTTCAGGAGATTGGTCGGGATTTTTTCAGATAGGTGATAGAAGATACTGGTGACTCCCGTACTGTAGGTAAATCCTGCTAAGAGGGTTCCTAGAACTAAGCTCCACAACTGTCCGGACAGGCCAATCAAGGCCAGAGCTAGACCGAAACCAAAGCACATGATCATGAGCAAGTTCTTTTTGAAAACATGTGTCAAACTGGCAAAGCCTACCCCTGCTACAATCCCTGTTAATTGCATCAGACTCAAGACGGTTCCAGCTGTTGTCGCTGTTCCCATACGAGCGTCAACAATGATATCCGGCACTCGTAGGCTAATGATAGAATTGAAGCAAATGATGATACCAGCAATCACAGCTAGCATTAGACTAAAACGCCATTGAGGGGAGCGAAGGCGTGCGGAACCTTTCTTTTTCTCCTTCAAGCTAGCCTGTTTTTTCTCCTTAGGATAAGGGACAAAAAGGATATAGAAGAGTAAAATCAAGTAACCACCACCATATACGGCAAAGATCGCTGGCCAGCCTAGGGGTAAGAGTTGTCCCACAATAAAGGTCAAGATGGCAGAACCCACTACTTCAGCAGACCCCCGATAACCCAGCATCCGGGTCTTATCATTGCCTGAGTAGCGCTCACTGATAATTGAAATAGCCTTGGCATTGATCATTCCTGTCCCCAAGCCAAAGATCAGACGACTCAGAAAGATGAGAGGATAGTCCTGCACAATCAAAGGCAAGAGCCCACTAGTTGAAAAGAGCAAAAGCCCTACGACAATCATCTGGCGCTCACTCATCCACCGCTCGATCAGGCTATTTAAAAAGAGCATAGCCACGACCGCAAAGGCTGGCAGGGAAACCAAGAGTTCCACCTGGCCTGCTGAATATCCGAAGTGGCTAAAATAGGCCTTCATAGCCGGCAAACCGGCTGTAATTGAAAAGGATGAGATCAGCATGAGCGACAAGCTCAATAGACTGATTCTTTCCATTGTTTTTTTCATTTTTTATTTCCTACACTTTACTGGTAATATTTTGATTTTACTAGTTTTTTTCAGAAAAGATTCAAACTAGTATTTTCAATAGAATCCTAGTATAATCAATTTAGAAATAGAAAAATAGGACATTTGTCCTATTTTAGGAGATTGAGATGAAAAAAATTTCCCCATCTACAAGACTCAAGGATATCATCACAGACTACCAATTGGACCAGATATTTCCAGGCGACTGTCTTAGCCAGCTGGACCTCGTTCTCTATCAGGCTGGAGATTATATCTGCCGCCAAGGCTCTGAGCAAGATGTCATTCCTTATTTTCTCAAAGGCCGGCTCAAGATTATCCACAGTCTTGAAAATGGTAGCGACACCATCCTTGAAATCCAAGAAAAACCTGGACTCTTAGGAGAGATTGAGCTCCTGCTAGATCGGGTCTGTATCACATCGGTCATTGCTGACCAAGACTCGCTAGTCGTCCAGCTCCCAGCCCAGCACTTTAAGAAGCGCCTCCTGCTTGATCCAACCTTTTTGCGCTCTACGGCCAAGACCTTGGCTGAGAAATTGCACCAGATCAACTATTTGGCTCCTGCCAACTTTCATTATTCGGTCAAGGAACGCCTCGCTACGCATTTTCTGGAGCATTGCGATGAAAATGGGACCCTCAAGCCCAAGATGAATCAGCTAGCCCTGCGTTTTGGGATCAGCTACCGCCACCTTAGCCGTGTCATCAAGCAGATGATCGAAGAGGGCTTAGTCCAAAGAGAAGGGCGAGTCTATACGATTTTAGATGCAAAAAGGATGAATGATTTGTCCATCAAACATGCGGAAACCGTCGACAGATAACTTTAATTTTAGGCTCTTTTGTGTTATCATGGAGGGTAGAAAGAAAGTGAGAGTAAAACGATGAAAGCAATTGAAAAAGTTACAAGAGCATCCCATTTGATTGATATGGATGACATTATCCGCGAAGGAAATCCAACACTTCGAGCTGTTGCAGAAGACGTGACCTTCCCTTTGTCTGATCAGGAAATTATCCTGGGTGAAAAAATGATGCAGTTCTTGCACCATTCTCAAGACCCTGTCATGGCTGAAAAACTCGGCCTCCGTGGAGGAGTGGGACTCGCAGCCCCTCAACTGGATATCTCAAAACGAATCATCGCTGTTTTGGTTCCCAATCCAGAAGATGCTGATGGCAACCCACCAAAAGAAGCCTATAGCCTTCAAGAAGTCATGTATAATCCAAAGGTTGTCGCCCATTCTGTTCAAGATGCTGCGCTTGGCGACGGGGAAGGCTGTCTCTCTGTAGACCGCAACGTCCCAGGCTATGTGGTTCGCCATGCCCGCGTGACTGTTGAGTATTTCACAAAAGATGGGGAAAAGAAACGCATCAAACTCAAAGGCTACAACTCCATCGTCGTTCAACATGAAATCGACCACACCAACGGCATCATGTTCTATGACCGCATCAACCCAAACAACCCATTTGAAATCAAAGAAGGTCTCTTGATTTTAGAATAGCGTAAATGACAAAAAGTAAGGTAGTAGTGAATCATCACTACTACCTTACTTTTTTTACGAAACTGCGTCTACCGATTTCTGTCTCTCGGCGCAGGGGTTGATTGGAACTACTCCTACCTACGGTACTCGTACTTCCTAATCAACTGTGTGGGGGCAGGACTACGAAATCGAGACTGCGTCTACCGATTTCTGTCCTGCTCCCTATATTGCCCAATCTCCGTTGCGGAAGACTGGGACGCGGGTGCCGTCTTCTCGGATGCCGTCGATATCCATTTGGCTTGAGCCGATCATGAAGTCGACATGGACATCTGAGCGGTTGAGGCCGGCTGCTTCGAGTTCTTCTTCTGTGAACTCTGCGCCACCTTCTACGCTGGTTGCATAGGCTGCCCCGATGGCCAAGTGGTTAGAGGCATTTTCATCAAAGAGAGTGTTAAAGAAGGTGATGCCTGACTGTGAAATTGGGCTTGGGTCTGGTACGAGGGCACATTCACCCAAGGCACGCGCTCCCTTGTTTTTGAAGACCAAATCTTTCATGACTTGATCGCCTTTTTCAGCTGTGATATCCACAATTTCTCCATTTTCAAAGGTCACTTTGATGCCTTCGATGATGTTTCCATTGTAGCTAAGCGGTTTTGTAGAGGTGACATAGCCTTCTGCACGACGGAAGTCAGGAGCTGTGAAGACCTCTTCTGTCGGCATATTTGGCAAGAAACCTTCACCTTGGGCATTGATAGCTCCGGCAGATTCCCAGACGTGGTTCTTCGGCAAGCCAAGAGTCAAGTCCGTTCCAGGTGCTGTGTAATGAAGAGCTGAGAATTGTTCCTTATTTAGTGTATCTGCCTTGCTCTTGAGAATAGCTGCATGCTCTTCCCAAGCCTTGACTGGATCTTCCTCATACACTCGACAAGTCTTGAAGATTTGATCCCAAAGAAGGTCCACTGCTTCCTCGTCGCTCGCCGCATTTGGGAAGACCTTTTTCGCCCATTCTAAACCTGCTGCAGCAGCAACTGTCCAGCTGACCTTGTTAGATTGAGTGGCGATGCGCATTGGTTTCATGGCCATGCCCAAAGCCTTAGCTGAGGCAGAAAGCTTCTCTGCATCAACACCATTTAAGGCACCTGGATCAGACGAGCGCACACCCAAGCGACTAGCCTTGTGGTCTAAGAGGTAGTTCATCTCTGCAATCTTGTAGTCAGGCACGTTGTCCAAGCGATCCATCGGTGCATGGAGGAATTTTTCCCGGGTAGTGAAGTCATCTGCCCATTGGACAATCACTTCGTGTGCCCCTAAGGCATAGGCTTCCTTCACAATCAAGTGGGCCAATTCTCTTTGTTCCACATCGATGTTCAAGACCAAGGTATGGCCAGGTTGCACGTTGATGCCGTTCGCAACCAACAATTTAGCGTATTTTTCAAGATTTTCTTTAAAATTTGGTAAAACCATTGCTTTCTCCTTCATAAGTGAATAATCTTCTCCTAGTATACCATAAGTCCATGCAAAAAGAGAGTGGGACAGAAATCGGTAATTCGTTAGAATTCGATTTCGTCGTCCCACCTCCGCACAGTTGAGTAGGGCTGTAAAAGCTGATGAAATCAGCGTAGTAGAGCCCACTCAACCACTGCGTCTTGCTCAACAATCCAAAAATAATTGAGAGGCTAGGACTTTTGTCCCAGCCTCCTTTTTATTGATCCTTCTAGCTTAAGGAAGAACATAACCTTGATCATCCACGGTATGGGGTTGTTCAGAACTGCTATTCTCTCTCAAAGCTTCCAAATCTTGATCCAAAATGGAATTGTAGTCTGTACTACCTTCACGGGTTACCCGAGTTGATACTTGGCGCAAGAGTTTTTCATTGAGATTGCGAACCCAGCGACCATTACTATGGTCATTGGCACGCATATAATTCCCTTTCACAATCTCTCCATAAAGGGCTTCATTGACCTGGTAACCTTGCTTACGCAAACCTAACAGACCGATCTCCACAATCTCATCTGGGCTGTAGTCTTCAAAATCAAATGTAGTCGGGATCCGGCTTTGCAGACCTGAATTGACCTGCAAGAAGTCGTGCATCTCTTTCGTGTAACCAGCAAAGATAATGACGATATCGCGGCGGTGGTCCTCCATAAATTTGAGGACTTCGTCCAAGGCTTCCTTCCCAAAATCATCATTTAAACCGGTATAGAGCGTATAGGCCTCATCGATAAAGAGGACTCCACCCAGTGCACTCTCTAAAACTTCACGCGTCTTCAAGGCTGTTTGACCTTGGTAGCCTCCAACCAGATTGCTCCGCGAAACTTCGATGAATTTCTTCTGCTTGATAACCCCTTTTTGGAAGAGAATATTGCCCAAAATGCGGGCCACGGTGGTCTTCCCTGTACCGGGATTTCCAAGAAAGAGAGAGTGCAAGGTCGTGTCTTCGATGATGCCACCTTGTTCAGCCCGTTTTTGATTGAACTCAGCCATGGCTACGAATTGTTCGACTTGCTCTTTCACCTTGGCAATTCCAACCAAACGGTTGAGGGCAGCCATCCCATCTTCTTCCTTGTCGGCTCCTGCTTGATACTTACCTTGGTTAAGGACAGCATCGATATCGCTATTGAGGATGGTCTCAATATCGTCAGAACCTTGGGCCACCACCCGATCCGCCATGGTCTTGGTCAATTGCTCATCCAGGTTGCGGATCCAGCGACCATTGCTCTTATCTAGCGAGCCATCATAAGCCCGCTTAACATGCCGCGCATAGTAATCCCGGTCTTCGAGTTTGTAGTCTCCTTTGCTTAGGATCATTTCACCCAGTTGGACAATCTCATCTCCTGTGAAATCTTCAAAGATGAAATTATTTGGCACCCGAGAACGAAGGCCTGGATTAGTCTTTAAAAACTCTTCCATTTCCTTGGTATAGCCGGCAAAGATAATCATGATGTCATCGCGATTGTCCTCCATAAATTTGAGGATGGTATTGATCGCCTCGATCCCAAAGTCCGCACCACTGTCCTTTTTATCCAAGCTATAGGCTTCATCAATAAAGAGGATGCCTCCTCGCGCTTTTTCAAGCAGGGCTTGGGTCTGTTCAGCCGTTCCCCCAATATTTGAAGAGATCAGATCGGACTCCGTTGCTTCCACGAAACGGAATTCTTCCCCTGAGAGAACACCCGCATCAAAGAGCACTTTTCCCAACAGACGAGCCACAGTCGTTTTCCCTGTACCAGGATTTCCCATAAAGGCAGCATGCAAGGTTTGCTTTTCAGGTGCCTTGCCACTGGCGATTCGTTTCTTGTTAAATTCCACCATGTTGATCATTTTCTTGATCTCATGTTTGACTTTTTCAAGACCGATCAGGCTATTGAGTTCTTGAAGAGCATCTTGTTTCTTCTCTGGTCCAGAGTCTCTTGCGGTGGTTGGAGCCACCGTTGCATCCGTCGCCTGTCTCGTAGGAACTACTTGCGCATTGCCCTTCGCCACTTCTCTGCCAACAAGATAGTCACAGTCATCCTCGATTTCCTTGGTCAGATCACGCGCATCGCCCTGCCTATAGGTCATGGTGCCCACCTTCGCAAAGGCTCCACCTTGAAGCCGTATATTGGGATCCGCAATCTTATGACAAATCATATGCTCAGCCATCAGCACACCATCATCGAAAACTCCAAATGAAATGGTTTGGGCATTCTCATTCAAGAAGGTTGTTTCTCCAGTCAGGAAAGCAAAGGACTCTTCATAGACGCATAAAAATTCTGTAAAAGTAGCCTGGTGAGCTCGGATCATACTATTGAATGAATTGATGGAGGTCATACGATCCGAATCCGAATTGAATTGAACATTATTGTCAAGACAGACTCCAGTACCGGTAGGCAGCTCAATTTTACAGTTTTCAGACTCCCAGATGACATTCCTCAACCAAACTGGTGGAAAATCCTTTTCCAGATCCCCGCCTGTAATCGTTGAATTTTTTGCGACCACTTCTGAGTCCTTGGCATGAATCGTATTATTCCCAAATTTTTCAATATGGACATTTTCTAAGGCCAATTTAGAGCCTTCTGATAGGTCTATCTTAGAAAAAATCGTTGAATTTTGAATGGACAATTCCGATGCTGACATTCCGATGACACTTTGGTGTTTTTCCGGAACCTTCATCCCAACTCCATCCAATGTCATTTTCGAATGCGTATCCATATAGATAAAAAATTCACTATTTGTCGGAGTGGTGATTTCAAAATAGACCTGTTTACAAGTGATAGCTGACTCATTCCATAAGGTCAAGGCAGTATGGTTCCCACCAACTTTAAACCACAGATCTTCAAATGTCACCTGAGCTCCCTCTACAAATCGGAAAGAAGCCTCAATCGTGTTGTTAAACATGCGCCCATTACCATTTGGATTTGGAACTACATGCCCCACAAAATGAAGGCTCTTGTTGATCACAATCACCTCATCTGTCGGCCATTGAAAGACATACCCATTTTCAAACTCGATGGTATCTCCATCCTGCGCTTTTTCAAGCGCATCCATAAAGTTCCAACTATTGTTGTAAGGCCCTACTAAATATCTTGCCACGCGCTTCTCCTTTGTTTCATCTTTTCTATTTCCTTGTCATAAACAATCGTTACTAAAAATTGTAACACAATCCAGTGCCAAAGAAAACACTTATCAGATCTGAAAGGACTGAAAAACCTCTATTTCCAAAAGGAAAATAGAGGCTGTCAGTTAATCTTTCAAGGCTGAAAATAAGCCGGCTAGAGCAATCGCTCCTGAGAGCATGGCGGTGGAAAGGAGCAGCACATTGTCTGCCACCTCTAGCTTGTACTCAAAGACTTTTTCAGCTGGTTTGTCTTCTGCAAAAATTTCTAACTTCATGTTCTCCTCCTTTGTTTCTAGAACAAATCACTGTGACTTCCTGTCCTCAGCAAGTTTAAAATCAATTCATCCTTATCTACTTTGTAAACCAAAAGCCAATCGGGCTGGATATGACACTCCCGAACACCTTGGAAATGATTGGAGTTGGTCAGTTGATGGTCACGATATCTGACAGGAAGTTCTTTTTCTTGAACCAGAAAATTCAAAACTTCTTCTAACAAGTTTGCCTTTAAACCACGCTTCATTGCTAACTTAAAATCTTTTTTAAACTGTTTATGATAACGAATCTTAAGCACGCAAGTCCTCCATCAAGTCTGAGACTGATTCAAAGGGTTGACTCATATTCCGATTTTGCTCTACATCCGTTACTACTTGGAGCAACTTCCCATGATCATCTAATCGAACATCAAAAGGTAAGCCCTGATATTGAATAGCCTGACGAAGGAAAATGTTGATAGCTGTTGTCATATCCATTCCCAAATGATTGAACACCAGTTGGGCCTGCTCCTTAACCTCACTATCCAAACGGATACTCATGCTCGTCTTTGACATATTCTCACCTTCTTTCTATCTATCATTGTAACAAAAAAGAAGGCTGTTGTAAATCCATTGGATATACAATAGCTTTCTACCTGGCATTCGTTTTTCATTAGATGAAACTGGATCAACTTTTGTAAATGGATTCCCTCCATCAAAACAAATCATCAAACAAACTCAACTGGTTATCCTCTGGCATATTGCCAAGAATGCCCATCTCATCCATCTTTTCAACCAGGGTAGACGAAACACCGCCACGCTTCCGGAGCTCGGTCTTAGAAAGGAATTCTCCTTCTTCACGCGCCCGCACGATCTGCTTGGCAACGTTCTCACCCAGGCCATCCATAGCGACAAATGGCGGAATCAATGTATCCCCATCGATCAAGAATTCTGTTGCCTGACTGCGATAGAGGTCTAGCTTGCCAAACTTGAAGCCCCGCTCCCACATCTCATTGACAATCTCAAGGGTGGTGTAGAGATCGATCTCTACGTTGGAAGCTTCGTTGTTCTTACGTTTCTCAGCAATTTCCTTCATCCGCGCTTTCACGGCCTCAAGGCCGGCCCCCATGGTCTTGATGTCAAAGGCCTTGGCCCGAATCGAGAAGTAAGCACAGTAGTAATAAAGTGGATGATGCACCTTAAAGTAGGCCACACGAAGGGCCATCATAACATAGGCCGCCGCATGGGCTTTAGGGAACATGTACTTGATCTTCCCACAGGACTCGATGTACCATTCAGGGACATTGTTTTCCTTCATGGCTTGGATGTAGCCATTGCGCTCTTCTTCTGAGATCTTGAGCCACATGCCTTTCCGCACCCGCTCCATGATGGTAAAGGCCATCTTAGGCTTGAGCCCCGCGTGCATGAGGTAAACCATGATGTCGTCCCGACACCCGATAACGGTCGATAGATCGGCAATGCCCGCCTTGATCAAATCTTGGGCATTTCCCAACCACACATCGGTACCGTGAGACAGACCAGAGAGCTGAAGTAACTCTGCGAAAGTCGTCGGATGGGTCTCTTCGACCATGCCCCGAACAAAGTTGGTCCCAAACTCTGGAATCCCCAGCATCCCTGTCGGCGTTCCGATCTGCTCAGCTGTTACCCCTAGCACTTCCGTCCCAGAAAAGAGAGCCATGACCCCTGGATCATCCATAGGGATATCGTTCGGATCAATACCCGACAAGTCTTGGAGTTTCCGAATCATGGTCGGATCATCATGTCCCAGGACATCGAGTTTGAGGACGTTTTCATCGATATCGTGGAAGTTAAAGTGAGTGGTCTGCCATTCAGCGGTCACATCATCTGCCGGATACTGGACCGGAGTAAAGTCATAGACATCCATATAGTTTGGAATAACAACGATTCCCCCCGGGTGCTGACCAGTCGTCCGTTTGACCCCAGCTGCACCGAGAGCTAAGCGCTCGACCTCGGCATCTCTGTAATACTTGCCAAAATCACGCTCATAGCCCTTCACAAAACCGTAAGCAGTCTTAGCTGCGACCGTACCTACCGTTCCTGCCCGGAAGGCATATTCTTCCCCAAAGATATCGCGGACATCCAAGTGGGCGCTCGGCTGGTCTTCCCCGGAGAAGTTCAAATCGATATCGGGTACCTTGTCCCCATCGAAACCAAGGAAGGTTTCGAAAGGAATATCCTGCCCGTTTTTGCTGAGCTTATGGCCACAGTTTGGACAATCCTTGTCTGGCATATCAAAACCAGATCCATAAGAACCATCTGTGATGAATTCACTGTACTGGCACTGATCACAGACATAGTGAGGCGAAAGTGGATTGACCTCAGTGATCCCTATCATGGTCGCGACAAAGCTGGATCCAACGGATCCACGCGACCCAACCAGGTAGCCCCGCTCATTGGAACGATGCACCAGCATTTGCGATGCCAGATAAATCACGGCAAAGCCATTCCCCAAGATGGAAGTCAATTCTTTCTCAATTCGCAGATCGACAATATCAGGGAGCGGATTACCATAGATTTCAAAGGCTCGCTTATAGGTCAATTCCGCAACTGTTTCTTCGGCCTTGTCGATAAATGGCGTATAGAGGTCGCCCTTGACCACTTCGACCGGCTCAAAGGTCTCTGCGAGCGCATTGGTATTTTCAATAACAATCTTGCGCGCCAAGTCTTCTCCCAAAAAGGCGAATTCATCCAGCATTTCATTGGTGGTTCTGAAATGCGCTTTTGGCAGTGGCGCTGGCTGGGCATCTTCTCCGTGCCCAATGGTCCGGTTGATCATAGCCCCTTGACCGAGACTACGGACAATGATCTCCCGATAAATCTCATCTTCCGGCTCCAGATAGTGGACATTCCCTGTCGCAAGAACAGGCTTGCCGAGGCGATCTCCCACTTCGATCAAGCTCTTGATAATGGTCTGGAGCTCGTCCATGTCCTTGACCTGCTCCTTGGCAATGAGGGGTGCATAGATAGCCGGTGGCATAACCTCGATAAAGTCGTAATACTTGGCCACTTCGACTGCCGCATCCACACCTTGCGACATGACCGCATCAAAAACTTCCCCTTCTGAACAGGCCGATCCGAGGATCAAGCCCTCGCGGTGGGCGTCCAGCACAGTCTTTGGAATCCGTGGGACTCCTTCGAAATACTTGGTCCCAGAAAGTGAAACCAGTTTAAACATGTTCTTAAGGCCAGTCTGATTTTTGACATAGAGGGTCGCATGCTTGACCCGCGCCTTCTTATAAGAATTCTCATCGATCAAATCGATATTCAGATCCTTAAGATTGGTCACCCCATGCTTTTCAGCGACATCTTTGATGAAGATAAAGAGCAGGCGCCCCGTTGCTTCCGCATCGTAGTTGGCCATGTGGTGGTGCTCCAAGCCTACTCCAAAGCGCTTGGTCAATGGCCCTAATCCATGCCGTTTAAAATCTGGATAGAGGTTACGGGCAAATTCCAGGGTATCGATGACCGGCTGGGTGATCTTGGGAAGGCCATGACGCTCATAGTTGGCATTCATGAAGCCTACGTCAAAGGTAGCATTGTGGGCAACGAGAACCGTTCCCTCACAGAAGGCCTGAAACTCCTTCAAGACCTGTACCAAGGGCTTAGCCCCCCGAACATGCTCGTTGGTGATCCCTGTCAATTGGGTCGTAAAGGCGGACAAAGGATGCCCCGGATCAATGAACTCGTCAAACTCCTCAATGACATTGCCCTTGTACATCTTAGAAGCAGCGACCTGGATCAAGTCATTGTAAATGGCTGAAAGTCCCGTCGTTTCCACGTCAAAGACCACATAAGTCGCTTCATTGAGGTCCAGATCCACCTCGTTATAGGTGATGGGCACCTTGTCCTCTACAATATTGGCTTCCATCCCATAGATCAGCTGGATCCCAGCTTTCTTGGCTGCTTTAAAGCCATGCGGGAAACTCTGCACATTGCCATGGTCGGTGATGGCCACCGCCTTATGGCCCCACTCAGCTGCCTTGGCGATCAGCTCTTCGACTTCCGGCAGGGCATCCATGGTCGACATATTGGTATGCGCGTGGAATTCCACCCGGCGCTCACCCTCTGGCATCAGGTCCTTGCGGGCATAATGCACGACTTCCTGGATGTCTTGGACATTCATGGTCAAGTCGCGCGTGAAATTGTTCATTTCGATATTTCCCCGCACCCGTAGCCAGCTGTTCTTCTTGATCATGTCAAACTTCTGGGCTTCTTCCTCATTTTTGACCCATTTCTGAAGGGAAAAACTCGAGGTATAGTCGGTCATCTTAAAGCTGATCAAGACCCGACCAGTCCGTGTCACCTTATGCTCCACGTCAAAGACCACACCCTCAAAAACAATCCGGTTCTCTTCTGTCGTGATCTCGATCATCGGAGTGATCTCGGCCTTGTCTAGCTTGGGTTTAGCCGCAGCTTTCTTAGCCTTGAAGTCAAAAACTGGCTTTTCTTCAACCGCTGGTGGTGGAGCCATCTGGGCCAAGGATTCCATAGCCCGCAAGGTCTCTTCATTGGCCGCTTGGAATATCTTTTCATTTTCCTCCTCAAAGCGCGCCACTTCTTGCTCTGTCAACTCCTCATCAGACTCCACCCGACAGGTGAAATGCGGAAAACCAAAGGCTTCCAACTGCTTGGCAAGATTTGGCAAATGGTTCTTACGAAAATGCTCCGTATCAACCGAAGAAGGCCCTGAGATGATCAATTCCTGCCCTTCCGCGCGCACCTGCAAGTCTTGGTAGAGCCCCTTAAAGCCTTGACTAGCGCAAGGTCCTTCCTCAAAGACCTCTCGGTAGTAGGCCTGCAATAAATCCTCAGAAAAGTCTGGATTCATCACCTGGATGCTAAAGGTCGCTTGGTTTCCCGTCTTTGAAAATTCGTCCTTCAAGCGCTGGCGCAATTCCTTAAACAAAGCAATCGGCAAAACTTCCGCAAAGGCAAAGCGGAACTCCCAAACCCGACTGACCTTGTGCACCACGACTTCTTGAATCTCCGCATGCAAAAAGGCACTGGAAGATCGCATCTCCAGCGGCATATCCAGCTGATTCATTAAAATTTCAAAGGTGTTGGACATTGTTTCTCCCTTGATCTTGATTCTTTTGCTCGCTTTTGACTAGCCCGACTCTAAGAAAAAACAGACCAGTCAAAAACATTCGTAACCCTTATTTTATCACAATTTAAGGATTAATTCGAGGGAGAAGTGAAGACGAAAAAATCACCGAACGAGCGGTGATTCACTTATTTATTGTATCCTTATCAATTTTCATAATTTGATTTCATTCATTCTAATAATTGAAAATCACAACATTGACTCTTTATCAAGGTTTGGTACGGATTCAAATCCGATAGTTTTCCAACCCTACCTGTATAGAGTGAATACGAACGGGATCACTTTTATGATACTAGTGATCTCTTTTCAATCTCACCATTATAATACTCTTGAATCTCATCATAGGAAACTATCTTTTGATTTTTCCCGTTGATACTCCATTTTGATGGTATATAGAGATCCTCATAGACAGATTTTCCAACAGGAATAAATTCTGACTCAAGATCCAATAATTCCCTCCCATTTGTAATCATTCCATTTTCAGACTTTATCACTTTATAAGCAAAACTATCTTTCTTTGAAAATAAGTTAAAAGCAGATCGGTTATTATTTTTTAGATTGATATTTCCTTTGTAAGTATCTGCTTTCCAAAAGCTATTTCCAAGCTGATTAACTCCTGCTGAAAAAGCTTTAGTGGAATCTAACTCAAGAGCAATTCTTCCGTTCTCCTCTAGTTCTTTACTTGTTTTTTCACCATCAATTTTCAGCGTTTTTAAATTCAATAGAAAATAACGGTAATTTTTCTCGCTATATATAGTTAGTACTGCATAATCGTTATTCTCAAATTTTCTAAGAGTTGATAAATAACCGATCAATTCAAAATCATCCTCGTCCAAATAGTCAACTAATTTCTGCCAAATATTAACTTCTTTCTTGCTTGCTTTTTGATTAGCTAAATGATAAATATCAAGATAAAAGTATTCATCTGACTTCATCTTTTTGGTAGCGCCTGAATCTCTCACTTTTGCTCTTTTTCTAACCAAATAATCTGAATTTACAGTCACCCAGCTAGCATTTGTTGTGGCAGACTGCGATTCTTCTTTTTCCTTTTTATTAAAATCCCACTCTACGACAACCCCATTATGATCATTGATAAATTCAAAATTTTTGATTTCTGCTTGAGGATTGTAAATGAAAAATTGTTTAGAGTTTCCGGTATCGTCGGAGCTTTGGGAATTTTTTTCTTTTTGACCACAACCAATTAATGCTATCAAGGACACCATCATTAAGGTTGTTTTATACATTAATTTCGACAAATCAATACTCCTTCCATCCTCTTTTTGCTAAATATTTTTTTCCATACCACTCTTCAACAGACTTACCTTCCCATTCGCGGTATTCTTCAGGATATTTCCATTTGTAGAATGCATAAAGAAAATATGGAATCTCCATAAAAATAAGCATTGCCATTAAACCAATATTGATCACGATCCAACATATAAAAAGGCCGAAAACAGTTAAGGAAGGGGAAAAATCAATGGATAAGGCTTTTAAAGTACCATTAACAATCACGCCCAATCCTAATATAGCTGATCCATAAATAGCAATCCCCTTAGCAATTTTATCCTGTAAGGTAGGTGACTTAACTTCTCCATACATTCGGTTTTTCAAACTTTTAAGTTCTGTTCTTAACATCCAATAAATTAAGATTAAAAAAATACAAACTAGAGCAAAAATTCCTAAATTTGTTAGAAAAGGTAATGCTAAACCAAGAGCAGCGAGATCAAATTCTATAGCAAACCAGATCAAAAACGTGATGACATGAAAGTGAGTTCTATAAGGGGTAATAAATAACGGCTTAAAAGCTTTGCCAATTAATACGAAGAAAAGCCAAATCAATAACCCAATTACATAAACTTCAGCTGTTAAAAAATTGTGATTGGATATAGGAAGAGATAAATCTTTTGGATCACTGCTAAAAAGCATTGTTGAAAAAACTAATAATAAGAAGTTGAATCCAATCGGAAAAATGAGTGTTAATATACTATATAGGAGAGCATTTTTGAAATAGCCAAATATATTACTTGGGGGGTTGGATACTTTTTTATTTTGATCCTTCAATTGATACTGTAAAAAACCATCATCTTCCAAATTTAAACTATCTTCAAAACTTGCTTTAAAAATTGATTTCTTTTTCATTTTTTTACCCAAATCCTATTTTAATAACTCCTTATGTTTTTTTAAATATTTTTTTCCATACCACTCTTCGACAGTTTTTCCTTCCCACTCGCGGTATTCTTCAGGATATTTCCATTGATAATAGGCTTGGAGAAAATATGGTAAACCTATAAAAACAATTACTGCAAACACCACAATATTACAAAAGACCCATAGGAGTAAAAAACCCAATGCTTTCATGGAATTTGAAATATCTATAGTAAAGATTCCAAAAATATGTTTTATAACAATACTAATCCCTAAAATCCCCATGCCGTAAATAGAAATTATTTTAGCAACCTTATCACGAAAAGTCACTTGTCTCTCCTCATCATACATAAGCTTTCTTAATCCTGTTAACTCCACACTAAGCATCATGTAAATGAAGACCATTATTACTCCATAGATAGCAATAATTTCCCAAAATGCCAAATTTGCTAATAGAATGTCATTAACTATCAGATCTATTTCTAATAAAAACCAAAGCAGAAAGGTAAAAGCATGAAACTGATAGCGATAAGGCAAAAGATAAGTTCGTTTAATAAATTTCCCAATCAGTACGAATAGTAACCAAAGCATAAGAAAAATCAAAAAAACATCTGCCGTTAATGACACGTGCTTGGCTATCGGAAGAGTCAAAGTCTCATTATCACGAAATCCTAAAGATACAGCAAGCAATATAAAGTTAAATCCGACAGGACAAATTAGACCTACAATAAAACTTCGAATTCGAAACCAAAGTGATGCCTGGCCTTTCTTAAAAAATTTAGCAATTTTATCATGTTGTTCCTGTTGTAACTTTCGGAATCCATCATCTTCTAGATTCAAACTCTCTTCAAAACTTGCTTTGAAGATCGATTTCTTTTTCATTTTTTTACCCAAATCCTAGTGCCTTTCCAAATCCACCTATAACATTAGATATATTTTTAACAGTTCCTTTTAGGCTGAGTACAAGCTGTTAAAACAAGTACACTCGCCAGTAATACCATCATCTTTTTCATGTCTCATTTCCCTCCTTTTATGATCGAGTTGGATTTAAAAAACAGTTTCTACTATCATATCGAAATTTAGTTTGAAGAGCAAGTTCGTCACTAGGTGGAGAGAGTTGAGAAAAGTCATAGGAGTAAACCTTTGTCCTCCCTTCTTTATAATATTTTCCCTTAAAAATTGTTTTTTCCCTTAAAATGGATTGTATTCTAAGGGAAAAATACTACCACAAGATAAAAAACCACCCAAAGGTGGTTAAAAGTATATTCTTCAAAACATAATTCTTTAACACTGAACAAAAGTATAGCCTCTCAAAATAATACTCGAAAAACTAGCTTGATACAGTGAATGATAGATCAAAGTAACTTTTTAGGTTAGGAAAAACTTGTGAAATAAATTTCCTATGGATGTGGTCACTTTAAAGTTCCTAAAATAATCTCATGACAGAAAATAATTTCCTTGTTTTCAGCTCAAAGATTCCATCCGAAACCTTTGAATCATGCAGACTTAGAGCCTTTCCCTCTCCACTCTCATTACTTGATCACTTTCCTAGGAACTGTGAGTGTTTTGGTCCAACTCTCATAAATTTCTAAAAATCGATCTTCTTCCTCATCTGAATAGCCTTCAAATACCACTTTGTCAATATTTTCATGTTGAAAGAAAATTGTCGATTCTGTTTGAAGACCTAATGGGTATAAGACACCCATGTAGTCAGCAAACATTTGTTCTCCAGTTTCCTCGTCGTCAAAAATGACTCCACGACCAACAATCATTAATTTCTGTGTCCCTTCTTGAAGATAGACAATGCTACCTAACGGTAATAATTCTTTTTTATTATTCATTTTTTAATAACTCCTTGTGTTTTTTAAAATATTTTTTTCCATACCACTCTTCGACAGTTTTCCCTTCCCACTCGCGGTATTCTTCAGGATATTTCCATTTGTAATAACCTTCTAAAAAGAAAGGAAACTCCATAAAAGCAAGCATTGCTAAGAATCCGATATCTAAGACGATCCATGTCAATAATAAAGCTAATAGGGTTAAATTTTGTGAAATTGCTACTCCTGAAAAGGATAAAACTCCTTTAATAATTACAGCAATACCCAATAAACCTGAACCATATAGAGCAATATTACGTGCTACTCTATCAAGTATAGTATCGCCACTTTTTTCACCAAAAATACGATTAGTCAAACTTCTTTTCTCAGAACGAATAAATAACAGCCCAATAATTAGTAGTAGAAAATAGATAAAATAAATACCTAATGGTTTCAAAGTTGGTAAAGCCACTGTTATTCCTAATAAATTAAATTCAATACAGAACCAAATTAAACAAGTTACAATATGAAATCGATATCTGTATGGACGGATAAATGGTTTTCGAAAAATTTTACCAATAAGAACAAGTGATAGCCATATAAAACAGCAAATCAGAAATAATTCAGGGGTCAACAGTGACGGCTTATGAACCGGCAAGGTTAGATCTTTAGGGTCTGCATCGCTCAAAGAAAAGGCGAATAAGGCAAGAAGAAAATTCCCTCCGAATACAAACAAAATACTAAAGAGAATACTTTTTATTCTAAAACCAATACTTGGTTTCCCATTATTTAAACCTTTCCCTAAATGTTCGTAATAATCTTTCTTAGCAAACTGTAGTGATACATCATCTAATAAATTCAAACTCTCTTCAAAACTAGCATAAAAAATAGATTTACTCATATCTCTCACCCAAATCCTAATGCCTTACCTATTCCACCAATTCCCTTAGATATAGCTCCTCCAAAATTTTTCAAAGCTTTACCCGCACCATCAATCATTTTCTTTGTCTCTTTTACAGGATTATCAAAGAATTTTGGATCTATCGCTTTAATAACTTGTATTCCACCGCCTATAAACCCACCAATAAATGCACCAGGTACTCCTCCAAAGGTCGCACCTATAGTTGCACCTTCCAATGGTCCAACACTGGCAACTGCTGAAAGCGCACCTTTCCCTGCAGCTTTTCCTAAATTTCCAGTCTTTCTATATTCTTCAGCTCCACTGGATATTGCAGTAATTCCAAGGTCTGCAAAGGTAAATACAGTTCCCGCTTTACCAAATAATTTAGCACCCTTTCCAAAAAACTTAGCACCTTTTCCAAATAATCCAGTTAATTTTTCACCTTCTCCTAAACCTTTAGTTATGTAATCTCCGAATGATTTTATACCTGTAATCTTTTGTAATCCTGATTTAACCAATGCTTTAAACGGACTTGACCATTTTTGTACTTTTTCCATTCCATCAGCAAAAAACTTGTATCCCTTAGATAAAGCTTTTCCAATTTTGAAATTTCCTAGCTCCCATTTTCCTAATTTACCAGGTACTTCACTCCATGCAACCATTGTGTCAAAAATTTTATTCGCAATTTTTGCACCTTTCGGACCTTTGTTCTCAAGATATGCTAAAATTTCCCACGCACCATCTGATTTCAAAAATGCCCCTGTTAATTTAGAAGGAGCTAAATCAGTTAACTGTTTCACTCTCTTAAACCAATCATTACTAGATATTGCACTTAAAACATCAAATAAACCAGTTTCATTATATTCGACACCGCTATCACCAAATATTTCAGCAATTGCCTTATCAAAAAGATACTGTTCAAGAGCACTTTCGACTACCTTTGGTAATTCCCTTCCATAACGTTTTTTATAAGCTTCCAAAGCTTTCACATCATCGTCAGATAGTTCCTTACCTTGATTTGCCTTCTCCAGAACCTTCTGATAATCTTCATCAATCTTGGCTTTCTTATCCCATTCGCCTTCGATACTCTTAGCCCAGTTCAACGTTTTTCCAGAATGTTTTGGGAAGGTCCCTCCAAAGCTCGCAAAATCTCCCTGTATCATATTCAATCCGGAAGCCAAGTTTTTCACCACAGTGTCCATGCTCTTAGCACCTTCTCCTGAGAAAACTTCATTGGAACTTCCCGCAAATAGATTCAGCTTGCGAAGTTTGTCCATCTTCTCATTTTTTTGAGATGTTAAACTATCCATGCGAGAAGATATATTTTGCAGGAGACTCTTATCCGCATGATCACTACTTTCCATAGCACGAAAAGTACCTCTAAGGCTACTAATACTACTTTCAAGGCTTTGGATTTCTCTTTCAAGTACGGCTGAATCCAGATCTTCTCCCCCAACTTCTGACCGATATTTTGAGGGGAGTTTGGGTACGGCTTCACTGAGGTACTCAGAATACATGATTGCCCCTTTAATCAGTGGCGTAATCACACTCACTCCATATTGTTTCCCAGAGTCATAAGCACTCCCTTGCAAGTCACCTGCTCCATTAAAGTTAGAGAGAGCTGTGACAGCTGAGTTATAGGCTGTTACCCTAGCTTTCCCAACGGAAGACATGGTCTGTCCTTGTGCATCCGATGATCCTAATACCATTTTGACCATATTACTTTTTCGACTCCTGTTCTATTAATAGTTTCTTTCTAGCGTGGTAGAGTTCATTTAATTGCTCATCCAGCTGATTTTCTTGCTTCTTAATATCCGCTCTTCGTCCTTCAGACCATTCTTCAACCATAGCTCCGATGCCTTCTACACTCACGATTAGATTTTCATAGACTTGGTAGTCTTTGGAAGATATAGGAAGCGTTAAGATCTGACGAAGAGGTTTTAAGCTTTGTCGATGTAGTTCCAACATTTCCTTCTCTGCTCGTTCCACTTTCCTTTTCTCTAGGTTCAGTTGATCGAGCGATTGAGCAATGTTTTTCTTCTTTTTATCGATCTCTTCTAAGGTGATTGGTTTCATTATTCCGCAAAATATCCTGAATTTGGTACAAACTCTCCACTCTCACTAGGAGCTGCACTGGTTTCTGGTAAATTAGATGTATTGGCATCGATGTTAGATGCGATATTACTATCCATGGCTACAAATTCTGCTGCAACCCCATGAATCAATTCTACAAAATCATTTAGTACACCACTAATTGAGACTGCATAGTTGGCTTCTTCTGGAATTTTCTGTGTTGCTGTACTATTTCCTGGATACTCACTCGATCCATCTAATGTGACGGTACTAGCTGATGTTATACTTCCTGATGCACTCGCTATTCCTGAAGCGATAGAACTTGCGACTTCTTCTCTACTCTGTATTGGTGTCATATAGTTACCTCCCTATCCATTCTTAGTGATTTTAAGTTTAATAGCTTGCTTGCGATCATGCAAGTAGATTTCATCTGAAGCAAGACGCGCTTCTCGATTATTATAAGGCTTATCAAGGAACATTTGATCCATCAATCTCATACCGATCATAAACCATTGAGCATTCCCTTTGAGATATTTCGGTACCTCATTGATGTTATTTCCAAGATAGGCATACTCGCTTCCTATTACAAAGTGCATACCTACTCGTGGTCCATTGTCAAATAGATAGCGTAGATCTTTTTCTGTGAGTCCTTGATCAACAATTGCCTTAATAGTTGGCATCATGATCAACCAGTCTGAATACAGATCTTTTTCAAGACGACGATCAACCTCATAGATTAATTGTTTAGCAATTTCAGAAATTTCCTGACTGCTACTAATATAAGTAGAAACTTTATCCTTATAAGCAACACATTCTTCCAATGGATCCACAAGCATAATATGTAATTTTGATCCAAATTGAAGTGCTGTATTTAACAAATGTTTTTGCTGATTTTCCAGTGATTCTGGAGAGTCCGCCATAAATACCAGATTTTTCATGCGATCAAATGGAATCTTGACCGTTTTGACCATTTCAAAGTCAAGTCCAATTGGAAATTCTAGATTTTCCATAGACTCTTTCACATCCTCACGTCCGTAGAAGGCTGCTTCTGTCAACTCATCTGGCACCATTGGGATGCCTGCTGGAGTGTGGCCTGTCCACATCTCTTTGAGACTTTGGACTTGGTCGCGGAGGTTGTTGATGATTTGGATATCATTGTCTCCAGCTACTGGTAGGGCAAACTGGACGACATCGACTTCGTCACGCTTCATGAGGGCGCGTCCCTTGATGTCTTCCATCGTGGCCGCAAGTGGGGTTGCTCCCACGATACCGCGGACTTCAGAGATATCATTTTGTGGCAAGGTCAGCTGGTGCTTGAAGTTTGAATAGAGCTGAGCCCGTAGGTTGTTCTGACGGCTAGCTGTGATGATCAGGTGCACACCGATGCTGAGACCTTCACGGGAGATCCGCATGAAGAGCTTGAAGAGGTCTGTCTCATAAGGCTCTTCCTTCATAGACTCATAGCTATCCATGAGGATGACCATGGTTGGCTCTTGCTTACCGGTCACTTCACGGTAGAGGGCGATGGTGCCGACACCATGCTCAGAGAGGAGTTTCTTGCGGCGATCCAACTCGCGGTTGATGATTCGGATAAATTTCTGGATTTTCTCTGTCTGATCGAGTAAGAGGCTATCGGCCACATGTGGCAATTGAGTCAAGGGTGCTAGACCATTAGTTCCAAAATCCAGCAGGTACATGGTCAGATTTTCTGGACTCTGTTTGCGAGCTAGATCCATAGCGGCAGTCTGGAGGAAAGTGGTCTTTCCTGTACCTGGACTTCCGTAAAGGAGGATATTCCCATCTTTTGACAGATCGATAGCGACTGCTTCTTGCTTTTGCGCTTGCGGGATATCGGCGACCCCGATCAGGACGCTTGGAGCTGTTCGTTTTTGCCAAGCCTCGATTGGCACGACCTTGTCCAACTCATCCAGCGTGATCCGCTCTTTGAGCGGTGGCAACCATGGTTGGGCCACAGCTGCGATGCCTTCTTGTTGGTGCAAATGGTTGATTTCTTGCACGATGACATCCAGTTCTGTTGGCACTTCTTTGATTTCTTCTGCCATATCCAGACCGGAGAGGTCTTGGTTGAGAACTTCGTATTGGCCCAGTTCATTGATCAAGTAGATGGTATGGTCTTCGATTCCTAGCTGGTCCTTCTCAGGCTGGTAGTCTGCTCCTGACCAAGCGGTTTGGAAGAGTTCATAGACTTCGTTATTTCCGACTTGGAGGTAGGCACGACCGGTCTGGGTGATCTCAGCCGCATCTGCCGTCCGCAGCATCTCCATGGAGTCACCACGGTCTGCCACCTTGAGGGCTAGCTTGAAGCGGGAGTTAGACCAGATCTGGTCATCCACGACCCCAGAAGGTTTTTGCGTCGCAAGGATCAAGTGCACCCCGAGGGAACGCCCGACACGCGCGATAGAGACCAACTCCTTGATGAAGTCTGGTTGGTTGACCTTGAGTTCGGCGAACTCATCACTAATCAAGAAGAGGTGAGGAAGCGGTTCGGTTGCTTCACCGAGTTTAAATTTCTTTTGGTATTGGTTGATATGGTTGACCCCATATTGGCCAAAGAGGCGCTCCCGACGATGGATCTCCGCATTGATAGAGGCTAGGGCCCGCATAGACTGGGCACCATCCAAGTTGGTGATGGTTCCAAGCAAGTGAGGCAGATCCTTGAAGAGGTTAGCCATTCCCCCACCCTTGTAGTCAATGAGGAGGAAAGCCACATCGTGTGGGTGGAAGTTGACGGCAAGGCTCAGGATATAAGACTGAATGGTTTCAGACTTACCAGAACCGGTTGTCCCTGCGATCAAGCCGTGTGGTCCATGGGCTTTTTCATGGAGATTGAGATAGACCAAATCATCCTTCCCACGCAGACCGATCGGCACGGCCAAACTTTGGTAAGGGGCATGACTCTCCCAACGACTCAAGACCTTGAGATCATTAAAAGTTTCCGCCTGGTACATTTCAAGGAAGGTCACCGAGTCTGGAATTGAGCTCTTGAGCTGTTGGATATGCTTAAGAGGCGCAAGGCCACGCGAGATGGCTTCCTTGTCATAGCCTTCAGGGAAGTGGTCCAATTGGAAGTCGAGCTCGCGAAGAACCCCTTCTTGCAAGAGCAATTGCCCTTGGTTGCGGTCCTTGATGGAGATAACCGTTTGGATATTTTCAGAAAGAGATGAGAGCACGTCTGCCACATAGATAATGGAGCAGCCGAGCTCTGTCGGATCCTCACGGAAGAACTCCATGATGACATGGTCCAAAATCAAGGTTTCATCAGTGATGAGGACCACATAGTGAGGGTGGAAGATCTTGGTATCATTGGCTTTTTCTTCCTCTTTTTGCGCCTTGCGGAGCTTGAGGATCTGGTTGAGACTGTTCAAGACCTGATCGCGTGTCCGCTGATTGTAGACAAAGCTACGGACATTCATATCTTGCAGGGTCGCATGAGGCAACCAGCGCATCCAATCCCAGCTTTCTTTTTCTTCTTCTGGAATGATCGGAATAATAGTCAGATCATGGTATGAGTGAAAGACAGCCAATTGGGCAACGAGGAGTTGCAACTGTTCTAGCACGATGGGACGAGGGCCGACGTACCCTACAGGTCCCCGATTAAGGCTGGCTACAATCGGAAGATTGTCGATCTTTTGATGAGCTTGGAACAGAGCATAGCCTTCTTCTTCCAAGGCATCTTTCTTCCCACTACGCTCTTCCTGACCATATTTGAGCTCATAGCTGGTTGGAACCTTACCCAAGCCCAAACGATAGGCCAAAAAGTCAAAATGAAGCGGTGTTTTTTCGTAGATCCGCGAGTCATAGCGTTTGACCATATTTGTCAAGTCTTCAATTGCTGGGAAATGGTAAAACATGCCTTCTCTCTGCTTCCGAGATAGCTGTTCCAAGTCCTTGGCCTTGTCCTTGAGATAGAGATGGTAGAGTTCCACGCGCTCTTTCTTGTCTTCTTTGTATTTCTTACGATTCTTGAAGAAGCCTTGGACTGAAAAGATCACACTGACCACAGACATGGATACCGTCGCGATGATATAGAGACCCCGCGGTTGGAAAATGGTGATCAAGAGGGTCACCCCAACCATGATGAGGGGTGGCATGATCAACTTCAAGAGTTCATCTGATGGCTTTTGAGGCTCCGCTCCCGGAGGATTGATCAAGATCTTGTCTTCCGAACTCCGGTAGATGATCCGCGGAGACCGGTGGTACTCTGGATAGTCCTTGTAAAAGTCATAGCGTGAATGCAAGCGTCGCACCAGATAAGGACTCACTTCGACAGCCCCTTCCACACCAAATTCTTCTGGATAGAGCTTAAAGGTCACATCTCCAATGGCCAGCTCATCCCCAAAGGCCAGTGGAAAAGTCGCTTCACTGACGAGTTTATGGTTATGGTAGAGTTTTCCAGATAAAAGCTGGCAAGCCCAAGTCTGGTCTTTTTTCACAAGAAGAAAGCGCACTGGATAGTGCAAGCGCACATCCGCACCCTTTTCATCTGCTACGAGAATCTCTTCCTTGTCTAACAGTTCATAGGTATGGACTTCTCCTGTCGCCAAGTAGCAGACTACATCTCCAAGAATCTTACTATTTTCAAGCACGCCCTTGTCTTCACCATACTGGTAGAAGATTTCCCCTTGACTCCATTGGAAATGAAGGGGATGTTCTTGCGAAGCCAGAGTCAACTGAGCTGTTTCTTGATTCGATACGGTCGCTGTTTTTCCCTCTTCTAGCGCTAGCTCATAGCGAAAACCTTTTTTATAGAGTATGATACGTTTTTTCATAGACTACTCCTTATGTTCGCTAGACTTAGTCGAGCTTGCAGTTGTAGAAGACGAGCTTTCTGTTGAGGAGCCTTCTGTAGACGAAGCCCTTGTTGAGCTGCTAGTGGAAGCTTTGGTTTCATCTGTCTCTGCTTCCAAGAGTTTAGAGCGGGCATCCCAGTATTTCTTGTATTCGCCCTCGAGCTCAGAGAGTTTCTTCTCGCGCTGTTCACCAGAGAGTTTTTCGCTATCACGTGTCGCCTTGATTTCTTTACGAAGGGCATAGATGATCAAGTCTGAATCGTCGATCCGTTTGGCTGTATCCAGCGCTTGGGTAAAGTCATGACGACCGATATAGATCCAGTAGTGGAGATAGAGACTGTCTGACTTGAGCGTGACGTTATTGAGGATGACCTTCTTTTGGTCTTCTGAGAAATTCAAGCCTTGCAAATAAGACGTCGCCAACTCATATTTCTGTGTCGTTGGAAGACTGCTTGGAGCGATCCCTTCCAACTCATCGATGACGCCAGTGTAGTCTACCTTGAGATAGGCTGTATCCGCTTGAAGCAACTTTTCTTTAAAGGGTGCTTGGAAAAAGACCAAATAGATCAAAGGCAAGAGCAAGAGGGCCACTACAGCTGAAAGCCATACGGTTGCCAACTTAAAGATTCGGTGTTGACGGCTGGAAACCAAGGTCAAGGTCTTTTCTTCCTCTTCCTTGCGTTCTTGGTAGGCTTTCTCTAAGAGAGCTTTCATCTCTTCTAAGCTAGCGGCATCACGGATTTCCACCAAGAAATCTGGTAGATCTTCTAATTCGAGCGTGCCTTGATAGAGCTCCATGAAATCCCAGTCCCCAAAAAGAGTGACAGCATAGCACTTAGCCTGGCGCAAGAATTCGACCTGATCCCACTTACGTGGCACCATCATTCCTGGAACCCCGCGGTAAGCGATTTTGACTTGCGCATCCTTGGTCACAAACAAATTGATGGGATGCAACATAAAGGTCACCGGAAGCTCCAAGACCGGCGCCAAATCCAAGACATTGATAGCTAGACGCAGACGGTCTGAAACCGGTAATTCTTGAATTTCTTCAGCACTCAAGCCTAGCGCATCTGTCTGATAGGTCAGATGAATCTGGTCTTGATCAGCTGTCATGCTCTGCTCTAAAAACAAGGGATGATGGAGATCCAAAATCCATAAATTGCGTAAATCCTGGCTATCCACTTCTGAACGCTTGAGGTCCAGCCGCCAGCTCGTTTCTTCTTTTTCAAAACGGAAGACTTGTTCTTCCAGTGTAAATTGTTCTTCTTTCACCTTACCACTCCTCAATCTCGATCAGATCACCACTTGTGATCGGATACTCTTGTACCACCTTGCCTTCATCCAGCAAGATTCCTTTATTTACCACGCGCAACTGATACTTGCTTCTAGGCTCCATGGCAGACCCAAAGATCTGATCCAATTCCCTAATCAAGCGTCGCACCTCCATCCGCGTCGGGATTCGGAGGTCATGGCTTGCACCATTCATACGGAAGGTGACATTGATATGTTGCTCCATTTAGGCCTCTTTTCTATAGATTCGATAGGAAATATAGCCAGCAATTCCAAAGAGAAGGGCACTCCAAGCCAGCATTTGCAAGGCTGGAATAAAATCCGACAAACTGGCCGAATTGTCCTCCACATTGGACTCGAATTTAGATAATTTTTGATTTTCAGGCTGGAACAGATCCGCTTCAGGCTCTGTTTTTTTCTTTCCCTTTATAGCAGAAAACAACTGGCCGTCTGAATCGGTCAATTGTTTCTCTTGCTTGCGTTTTTCATCTGCTAATTTTTTCTGATCCTTCTCATTGAAAAGAGACTCAGTGGCATCCAATTGGCCACCAAGTGTCTTTTCCTCTTCTGTCTCAAGACGTGAGTTGTTGACCTGCAGACGA
The DNA here is from genome assembly GCF_000164675.2 of Streptococcus parasanguinis ATCC 15912. Taxonomy (NCBI): domain Bacteria; kingdom Bacillati; phylum Bacillota; class Bacilli; order Lactobacillales; family Streptococcaceae; genus Streptococcus; species Streptococcus parasanguinis. The sequence goes on along the minus strand of NC_015678.1, from coordinate 1,880,437 downwards.
TTATCAATAAAATCATCTGCAGAAACAACAGCTACTGGCAAGAGACTAAGGACAAAGAGAAGATACATCATTTTTTTCATAAGTTTGATTCAATTTCCTTTGTTTGAGTAAACTTCTTTGGAAGGAAGATGTTGGCAACAGTCAAAAGGCCGAAGAAAACCAACAATCCAAAGAAGACGGTAAATCCAGCTGTTTGTCCATCAAAGTAACCCGCAAACTGTCCTTCTAGAATAGAGAGGAGGTTAATATTTTTCACAAATGCTGGAAGGCCCGACAAGGTCGCAGTCGTTCCGATCGCACTTGATAAGTAGACATAGCTGATCAACATGAAGAAGGCCAGTCCCATTCCAATCACACGGAAGTGTTTCAAGAGAAGGTATTGCAGTTGTACCAATACAAATCCCGCCAATACTGCTAGTAATACCCACGAAGGAACATATTCACGACCAACAGAGAGTTGGATACTTGAAATCATTCCGATCACAAGTCCAAGGATGAGGGAAAGTCCTACAAGGACACCGACAGTTAAGAGATCCGATTCTTGCAAACGATCCAATTTGAAACGGTCTTTCACCTTGCGAATAATTGGTTGCGTCGCAAAGAGATAAGCTGTAAAGAGGCTCAAGACTTCCAACATAAAGATCCAGATAAATGGACGGTAGACATTGATGGTCGCTTTCACAGAAGAAGATTTCTCTGCAACTGGATTTGACAAGAAGTCAAGCAAGACTTCATTTGGTACTCCATTTTCATAGGCATTGTTGAAGACTTTACGGAACGCTTCGACGAAGTTCCCATTTTCAGACAATTCCTTATCAAATTCACTCATCAAACTCTCTGCATTACTAGACAATTTCTCCGTGGTACCTTGCGCTCGTTGTAATTCCTTGTTCAATTGATTAAAGATTTCATTGGTTGAATTTGCGGCATCTACATTACTACGCGAAGAGGTCTTTACCCCTTCAGTTGAGCTCAACAATGATGTATATTCCGAACCAAGAGCCGACAAGTCCACGTCCGTCTTAGTTTGAGCAAGGTTGCTTGATTCTTGAGCATTCGAGATGCTCTCTAAGCGTTTTTGGAGATCTGCATATTGTTGCAGTTGATCATTGATATTTTTAGTCAACTCGTTGTTACTATTTTCAATCTCTTCAAGGTTACGTTGCAACTGTGGACCTAAATCTTGCAATCGTTGGAGAGTACCATCTAGCTGTGCTTTGACACTCTTAGTTTCGTCCCCTGATTCATCTTTTTCAATGCTTGTGCGATAATCTTTGATATTGTTTACAACAGCTGTCTTCACAATATCAGTCAAGGCATCAGTCAAATCGATATCTTCAATTGGATCATAGATTGAATGACGTTCTCCTTTGCTATCTTTTGGATAGTAAGCATTCATCAACGTTTGCGCATGCTGATAAGCTAAGGCAATTTTACTTGCTTCACTTGCATAACTTGCGACAGCTTTTTTCAAGTCTTCTGCTGACACAGTTACATTAGTTGAAACAACACCATTCACAATAATTTTTATCTCTGAAGGACTTGGAATTGGAGCCCCATCTTCACTGAATTGAATGGCTATTTCTTTATCATCCTGAATCGTCACTTCCTGCTCAGCCCCACCAGCGTAAGATTTGCCGTCATAGGTCCAAGAGTCTATTTTAATCCCTGCAGGAGCTAGAATACTAACCTTCTGTTTCCCGGCTTTTGCATTGAGGATGTTCGCGATAACGGTTGATTTGGCATCCACTTCCTGCGCTAATTTCTTCAAATTATCCGCGCTTCCTTTTGGGGTTCCCAGGGAAGCTGCAAAACTTCCATCAAAATCAATCGCTGTATCAAGATTTCCATACTTATTCAGATCGAAACTTTTTAAATCCAAACCTGGAAGTGCTTCAATCGCAGTTTGAATCTCCTCATCAGCAGCCTTACGTGCCTTGCTAATCACTTCAATACTTGACTTACCTAATAAGGTTCGAAGGGTAACCTTCTCTCCTTCCTTTAGACCATAGTAGCCCAAGAGTTTCTCTTTCACAGAAGTGTCGATGTTCTTTTCATGATCTTCTAACTTTTGACGCTCCGCTTTTATGCCTTTTTCTAGATCTGCAACACGATCATTAACATCTTTGGTTAAACCTGCATAAGTCTTCGTTCCTGAAGCATCACCCTCAACTGGTTGGTTTAATTGCTTCGTAAGATTTTCTTGATTCAGTTGAAGATTCTTGTATAATTCCTTCGTATTTTCGCTGAGAACAGATTGGTTCATAGACATCAGTTGATTCATGAAGTCTTCGTAACTAATCTTATCTTCAGAGCGTTGTTTTACAAGAGCATCAAAATTTTGACCATACTGATTCTGGGATTGAGTCAATTGATCAAAAGCCTGCGTATATGATTCCAGTACCGTCTTTAAGGCATTATTGGATTCCACCGATGACGTGGACAAGCTATAGAGACTCGGGAAAATATTCTTCGAATCCAAAGCTGAGTCCAACAAATTGCTACGATAAGAACCAATATTCGTTGATTGAATTTTGTTACTCGTCTCCACATTTTTCTGAGCTGTATAAAGGTTGCTCAAAATGCTGACCATATACATATCTACCAACTGGCTTCTCAAGTCCGAAACAATATCCTTGGCTACTTTATTTGCTTCATTTTCAACCTGTGAATTTCCGGCAGCGTTGACCTTATAAGTGACTGTAGTCTTTTCCGCGTTGACTGCATTCACTTCAAGAACTTTCTCTGAAAAGTCACTTGGAATAACGATCATCAATTGGTATTTTCCATCTGCAAGACCAGATTCAGCAGCTCCACGTGGCAGTACAGACCAGCTTTGTGAATTATCTCGCTCGATATTTTTTACATAACTGGCACCAAGATTGTATTCTTTACCATTCAGCTTAACCGCTTGGTCTTCATTGACAACTGCAATATTGAGCTTGGTGTTTTCTGTTGTCTGTACGGTTTTAGCTTCATTTTGTTTTTGATCCTTTTGAACAGTCGTATAGAGACCGACCACAGCCCCCATCAAAAGGAGAACAACAGCACTCTGACCAATGTATTTTAACCATTTTTTATTTTTAACTTCCATACCTTTTCCTTTTTCTAATCATAAATACAAAATAGGGGTTAGGGATGGATGGACCTAACCCCTATTTTCTATATATCAAAAGACAAAAGGGTGATCTACCTACGAGAAGTAAGATCACCTCCAAGACTATCTTAATGGATTTGTGCAGCGATATCTTGGTCAGTTTGTTCAACGATATCAGCAACTTTAATCAATTGACCATTGATGTCTTCCAACAATTGAGCGAATTGTTTGATCTTTGGAGACAATTCGTTGAATTGTGCTTCAAAGCTATCAAATGCAGATCCATCCCAGTTTGCATCGATGACCTGTTGTTCATGAGTCAAAGTAGTAAGGATTTGATCGATCTCTTGAGAACCTTGTGCATAGCGTTGTGCTGAAGCACGTAGATCTTCTGGAGTTAATTTAATTTGAGCCATATTTTTCTCCTTTTGGGCTGATACCCTTATATTTTTTTCATAAACAATACATTAGAATGAATTAGTGAAATTCCAGACAACTGTATATTTTCCCTTTTTCCTCTCCCAGTATTATTTACTTAAAAATATCTTAATGAAATATTGTGAGAATGTCAATATTATAGGGCAAACTGATAAAACATTGTAACTTTGTTACAGCAATGTAATTTTTTGTAACAAAAATGTAACATATATTCAAAAAAGCCTGCCCCAATAGTCTTTAATTAGTAACAATTTGATTGTGTGAAAGAGATGTATTTTTTCTATATATTAACTCAACACATAGAGCGTAAATGTCGATTTTATACTTACGCTTTGAGTAGTATTAGATTTTTTTGTATAAATTCCCATTTTTGCTTTCAGAAGTTTATATCATACAAGGAGATCAGTATAGAAAATCCCCTTTATTCTAGCACCAAGACAATTCTTCACCTACAAGAAATCTCTATGAAAAAATATTCTACTCATCTCTATCTCATCCATAACCCTTACCGTTGTAATGTTGGCCATAAAAAAACTCTCTGAGCATTTCTTTAACACATGGTTAAGGCTCAGAAAGCTTTTTCTTATTTGTTCAAGATTGAAAGGGTTTCAAGGAGATTATCTGCATGAACTTCGATGGTATCTCCTGTTGCTTTGATTTTCACTTCAACGATGCCTTCAGCTGCTTTTTTACCAACTGTTACGCGGATTGGAAGTCCAATCAAATCGCTATCGCTGAATTTGACACCAGCCCGTTCATTTCGGTCATCCACCAAGACTTCGTAGCCTTTATTGACTAAGCTTTCTTCGATCTGATTGGTCAAAGCAAGGCTCGCTTCATCCTTGATATTGACTGGAATCAAATGCACATCAAATGGCGCCAATTCTTTAGGGAAGTTAATCCCCCAAGCGTAACGGTATTCCCCTTTTGGTGTCTTATTGACAAAGAGGCGTGCATGTTGTTCCATAACCGCTGAAAGAAGACGACTCACACCGATACCATAGCAACCCATGATGATTGGAACTGCACGGCCGTTTTCGTCCAAGACATCTGCTCCCATGCTAGCTGAGTAGCGTGTGCCGAGTTTGAAAATGTGACCGATCTCGATCCCTCGTGCAAATTTCAAGACGCCTTTACCATCCGGTGAGATTTCACCTTCACGAACTTCACGGATATCGACGTATTCCGCAGTAAAATCACGTCCTGGGTTGACACCAGTCAAGTGGTAGCCTGTTTCATTGGCACCGACTACTGCATTGCGACTATCTTGAACCTTGCGGTCTGCGATAATCTTGACATTTTCAGGGAGATCTACTGGACCAAGAGAGCCAAAATCTGCTCCCAATAATTCTTTCACTTCCACTTCTGTTGCAGGTTCAAAGAAATCAGCTCCAAGGTAATTTTTCAACTTCACTTCATTAAGCTGATCATTTCCAACAAGTAGAGCTACTACAGGCTCACCGTCGGCAATGTAGACCAAGGTCTTGATCGTTGCACTTTCTGAAACATTCAAGAAATTTGCTACTTCATCAATAGATTTAACACCTGGTGTTTCCACGCGTTTGACTTCTTCTTCAGACACAACCCGGTTGCTTGGCTTGTACTCATTGGTAGCCATTTCCAAGTTCGCAGCATAGGTTGATTCGCTTGAATAAGCAATCGTATCTTCCCCAGAAACCATCCATTTAAGCAATTCTGCTTTAATTTCCTCTTGGACTTCTGCTGGGATCTCATCAAACGAAGGTACGGATTTGTCTAGAACCACCCAACGATCTAAGTCTGTACGAGCAGGTGTTACAGCCATGAACTCTTGGCTATCTTTTCCACCCATGGCACCACCATCTCCGATAATAGCCTTGAAGTCGATTCCACTACGGGTAAAGATACGCTCATAAGCCGCCTTGTATTCATCATAAGTAACATCCAAACTATCATAGTTAGCATGGAAACTGTAACCATCTTTCATGATGAACTCACGGGTCCGAAGAAGACCGTTCCGTGGACGCTTTTCATCACGGTATTTTGGTTGAATTTGGTAGAGATTCAATGGCAATTGCTTGTAAGATTTTACCGAGTCGCGCACAATAGCGGTAAAGGTTTCTTCATGAGTTGGACCTAAGATAAAGTCAGAGCCTTCACGGTTTTTCAACTTATAGAGGTCTTCCCCGTAAGTTTCGTAACGACCAGATTCACGCCAGAGATCCGCACTCAAAAGGGCTGGAGCTAGCATTTCTACTGCTCCAATTTTTTCGAATTCTTGGCGCATGATGCCTTTTGCTTTTTCAATCACTCGATTTGCTAAGGGCAGATAAGAATAGACACCAGCTGATACTTGGCGAACATAACCTGCACGCAACATCAAAGCATGGCTAATGACTTGGGCATCGCTTGGCATTTCGCGAAGCGTTGGAATCAACATTTTACTTTGTTTCATGGACAATATCCTTTTCTATTTCAAAAATAATTTTATAATATCATTCCAGGTGACAGCAATCATCAAAATAACCATTACAGCTACACCTGCAAGTGTCATATAGGTTTCTACTTCTTGTTTTAGTGGTTTTCTCCGAACCACTTCGATTAAATTGATCAAGATTTTCCCGCCATCCAAAGCCGGAATCGGGATTAGATTGAAGATGCCAATATTAATAGAGAGCATGGCCATAAGAGATAACACTGCCGGAATCCCTAATTGAGCAGCTTGTGAGCTGGCATTGTAGATGGCAACCGGACCACCCAGTTTATTGAGACTAAAGTGGAAAATAATATCTTTCAAAGCTCCCAAAATCCGTGTCGCTGTATTCCAGGTATCTGTAAAACCAGACAAGAGTTTATCTACAAATCCTGTCTTGAGGCCGTTTGTCACACCCAGATAGTAACGATCCCCTGACTTGGTTGGCTTCACTTTGACTTCTTTTTCTTGGCCGTCTGTCTTGACTTTCAGGGTCAATTCAGGAGTCGTCTTGCTGTCCTTGGTTGCCTTCTCGACAGCATCTGTCAGTTCATCCCAGTTGCTAACGGTATCGTTGTTGACTTGAAGGATCTGAACAGTGCTTTTGACACCGACCTTAGCAAGCGCCCCATCGGGTGCCACCTGAACATTGTTGCTGTAGTAGTCAATCGCACCACCGCGCATAAAGGCTAGAAGTGAGTAGACGACAATACTGAGGATAAAGTTGTTCATAGGACCCGCAAAGTTGGTGATTAATCGTCCCCAAATGCTGGCGTTCTGATACTGAACATCTTTGGGTGCAATCCGCACTTCTGTCCCATCTTCCTCAACGATGGTCGCATCATGATCGACACCATAGGTCTTGGTCTCATCGGGAACCAAGCCCGTAATTTCCAGTTTGTCTTCAAAGTCAAACTGGGTAACATTCATGGGAAGGGCTGTCTGATCCAGATTCTTTCCAGAAAGATTGATCCGGACGACCTTACCAGCTTCATTTACTGTCAAGCTGACAGGCGTTCCGGTTTTAATCTCAGTTGTATCCTCACCCCAGCCAGCCATACGAACATAGCCACCTAAAGGTAGAATGCGAATGGTATAAGCTGTTCCATCTTGACCAATATGGGCAAAGATTTTTGGTCCCATCCCGATCGAGAATTCTCGCACTAGAATGCCCGATTTTTTTGCAAAATAGAAATGACCAAACTCGTGAACGAGAACGATCACTCCAAAAATAACTATAAAGGCAATAAACTGCATCGTTCTATACGTGGTTTCCTTTCTATCTCTTCTGTCTTAGAACAAGCCCAAGAAATGCATCAAGGGAAAGACAAAAATCAAACTATCAAAGCGGTCTAGAACACCGCCATGTCCTGGAATAAATTTCCCAGAATCCTTGACACCGAAGTGGCGTTTAATCGCACTCTCTACGAGGTCGCCAAATTGACCTGCAATACTAAAAAGGATAGTAAAGAAGATCATGGCAAAAAAACCATGTCCACCCGCTACAGAGCGATCAATGATCATAAAAAGAACGGTCACAACAACTGCAGATAGGATTCCACCTAGGCTACCTTCCACCGTTTTATTGGGAGAAACCGTAGGCATGAGCTTACGTTTCCCAAACTGACTTCCCACAAGGTAGGCGCCTGAATCAGTAGCCCAGACTATAAAGAGGGCTAAAAGAACCTTGTCGATACCAGCAATTCGAGCATCTACTAAGGAATGGAAACCAAGTCCAACATAAAAGCTGGAAGCAATGGGATAGACCACATCCTCATAATTGTAATTCTGAGCGAGAACAGTTGTTCCCATTAGAGTCAAGACGATTAAACCGTAAGCAATCATATTGCCATCTGCTGGAAGGTAAGGAAGGTAGTCCTCGATCGGTAAGGTCAAAACAAAGGCCGCTAACATGGCGAGCGCACCTTCAAAGGTCGCTGTTTCAAGCCCTTTCATCTTGAGCAGTTCATGAACACCTAGCATAGCAATCAAACCAATTACAATCTGGAAGAACACCCCTCCAACCATTACTGTTGGAATGAAAAAGAGTAGGGCAATCCCTCCAAAAATCACACGTTTTTGTAAATCTTTCGTCATCATCTTCTCCTAAACACCGCCAAATCTCCGGTGGCGATGGCTATATTCTACTACGGCACTTCTTAGTGCCTCTTCTCCAAAATCGGGCCACATCACATCCGTGAAATACAACTCACTGTAAGCAGCCTGCCAAGGAAGAAAGTTACTCAAACGGATCTCCCCACTTGTACGGATAATCAAATCCGGATCCCTTAGAATACGTGGCAAACTTTCGGTGTAGAGATAATCTGCGATCACTTCTTCTGTAATATCTTCTGGACTGAACTTCGCATCCAAGACTTCTTGGGCGATTTGCTTCACAGCCTGAGTGATCTCTGCACGTCCACCATAATTGAGTGCGAAATTCAGAATCAAGCCAGTATTGAGGTGAGTCATCGCTTCTGCTCTTTCCAAAGCCTCTAAGGTTTCTTTGGGTAATTTCTTGGTATCACCGATCATTTGAATCTTGACATTATTGCGATGCAATTCGGGAACGAAGCGATCATAAAACTCAACTGGCAAGTGCATGATAAACTTAACTTCATCTTCAGGGCGTGCCCAATTTTCCGTAGAAAAGGCATAGACTGTCAAGACCTGAACCCCCATATTTTTCGCTGCAATTGTCACTTCTTGGAGAGCTTCCATCCCTGCTTTATGACCAAAGACACGCGGTTGCATCCGCTTTTTCGCCCAGCGACCATTGCCATCCATAATGATCCCAATGTGTTTCGGGACTTCTAAAGGAATCTCGATTTTTTCTTTCTTCTTAAAACGAAACATGTTTTTCTACCTATTTCAATATTTATCGCTTCATTATACCATAAATCCCCATAAAATAGGGACTATGGCCTCTATTTTGAACCAGCAGTACTTTCTTTCATCACATCGTCCTATTTGCCCATCAAAAAAGAGGCCTTTGCCTCTTCTTTGATAATTATTCTTCGATGGCTGAATCGGCATCTGAGCTAGCACCTTCTGTAGCAGTGGCTGAGATTCCTTCTGATACAGGAAGAACTGTTTTGATCGCTCCTAATTCAAAGGTCAGGTAGACACCATCAACATCCAAGACAACCGTCTTGCGTTCTGTATCGACTTCATCAATAGTTCCGTACAAGCCACCAATCGTGATGACTTCATTTCCTTTTTGAAGTTTATTCAAACTTTCCATCCGTTTTTGGTACTGTTTCTTTTGGCTACGGCTCATGAAGTACATCAAACCGACCATAAGAACGAGCATAATTAGCAAACTTCCGCCTTGCATATGTTTCTCCTTTAATTTTCATATATGCTATACTATATCAAATTTTGCCTGTCTTTTCAAGTTTTCCCATCCTCTTCAAGCAAATCAGACTCCAGCCTCAAAGAGGAGGCAAGTTTTGATGAAAAAGAAAAAAACCACGAAAAGTGGGCTACTGACTAGTCAATCTCAATGCCATACTTTTCATGATTCTCATCATACCAATCAATCAAGGCCAAGGCTGTTTGATAGGTAATATTTTTAATTTTACTCGTTCCCTTGGTCAAAGTCGCTAAGCTCATTTTGCTGATATTGGTTTCAGTTGCAACACGGTAGCTCGTTAAACGACCATCTACCATCAACTGAACAACAGCTTCAACCTTTTTGTATTCGGGAGTTGAGTAGATATCAATTGTATTGTTCATCATACTTCCATTCCTCAAATTTTTTTACTTTATAGATTATATACTTATTTTCTTTATTTATTAATAAATTTGCTTAATTCCTATGATTTTCCCTAATTATTAATATTTTTTTGCACATTTTTGGTGTTTTCGATTCTATCAGGCGAATAATTTCCCCCGGGTGGGAAGAAAAAATAAAGACTGCTATATTATAGCAGTCCCCATTTTTTCTATCACTGTCAGAAGTTATTCTGCTTCTTTATCCGTATTTTCTTCTTTCTTGGTATCTTTTTCTCTGATCACAAGTACACCATCTTCCATGTTAGCTTCAAGATGTTTGGCATCCAAATTATCCAAGTGGAAGTCTGTGACTTTGTCACGGATTTGTTGTTCAACTACCCGACGGAGTGGACGAACACCCATCACTTCATCATAACCTTCTTCAGTCATATATTCTTTGGCTGCATCGCTCACTGCCAAATCGATTTCCTTCTTAGAAAGGGTCTTATTGACATCTACCAACATCAAATCGACAATCTTAGAAAGGTCTTCCTTGCTCAAGTGTGAGAATTCAATGACAGCGTTGAAACGATTGAGGAATTCTGGACGGAAGTAAGGTTTCAAACGATCCATGAGTTCTGGTTTATCCGCATCTTCTGTCAAGTTGGCTTCGTAACCAAAGCCAGCGTTTGAAGTAGCGATAATCACAGTGTTCTTGAAGTTGACCGTGTTCCCTTGACCATCTGTCAAACGACCATCATCCAAGACTTGAAGGAGAAGGGTGATCACTTGAGGATCCGCCTTTTCAATTTCGTCAAGAAGAACGATTGAGTATGGGTTACGGCGAACACGTTCTGTTAAGGTATTGCTATTGTCATCATATCCAACATAACCAGCTGTCGTACCAATCAATTTAGAAACGGCTGTACGGTCGCTGTATTCTGACATGTCCAAACGGATGATCGCATCTTTGGTTCCGAACATGTCAAGAGCCAATTGTTTAGCCAACTCAGTCTTACCGACACCAGTAGGACCTACAAAGAGGAAGCTACCGATTGGACGGTTACCTTCGTCAAATCCTGCACGGTTCCGACGGATAGCACGTGCCACTGCTTCAACGGCTTTATCTTGACCGATAACCTTAGTTTGCAAACGGTGACCCATATCTTTCAAACGTTCGATATCGGTTACACCCATTTGAGAAACTGGAATACCCGTCATCCGTTCTACAGATTCAGCCACATCGTTGATTGTTGCTGTTACCTTATGGTCTTCTGTGTGGTTGGCAATTTTCTTTTCAAGTTCTTCGATACGAACTTTTGCTTTCAAAGCTACTTCGTAATCTTCTTTAGCAGCAGCTTCTTCTTGTTTGGTTTTTTCTTCTTCAATTTCATGTTCCACAGCATGGACATCTGTTACTGGATGTTGGGCTGCCAAGTGAGCAGCTGTCACATCGACCAAGTCAATGGCCTTATCAGGCAAGCTACGTTGTGGAATGTATTGGATTGAATAATCAACTGCTGCCTTCAAAACTTCATCTGGCAAGATGACATTGTGGTGTTTTTCATAAAGATCACGGATCCCTTGGAGAATCTTGAAAGTATCTTCAGCAGAAGGAGCATTGACTTTCACTTCGTTGAAACGACGAGCAAGAGCCGCATTCTTCAAGATGGTGTTACGGTATTCATCTTGAGTAGTTGCCCCAATGACTGTCAATTCCCCACGTGAAAGGGCAGGTTTGATAATATCCGCAAGACCTTTAGACCCTTGACCATCACCTGTGCTACCTGCACCAAGAATTTGATGGATTTCATCAAAGAAGAGAATAACATTTCCCATAGCCTTGACTTCTTGGATCAGATTTTGAATATTTTCTTCAAAGCTACCACGGTATTGCGTACCAGCTTCTAGACCAGAAATATCAATCGAGATGATTTCTTTGTTCTTGATAGCAGCTGGAACATCTCCGTTCACAATAGCTTGTGCCAAACCTTCTACAACTGCTGTTTTACCAACACCGGCATCCCCTACAAGGACAGGATTGTTCTTGGTACGACGAGACAAGATTTCAGCAGTTTCTTGAATTTCTTTATTACGTCCGATGACCGGATCCAATTTTCCTTCACGAGCTTCTTCGGTCAAGTTGCGACCAAGTTTTGCAAGGATCCCATCTTGTTTCATTCCCTTACCTTGATGGTGTTGCACTTGCTCGCTTCCTTCATTTGGAAGTTGACCAGTTTGGCGGTAAACTGCGAATTCTTCAGGTGTCACTTCACGACCGTTGATCATGTAGCGACGGCTTTCAGAACGAAAACCACCCATATTTCCCATTAGTTGATTGAAAAGATCATCCATATTGTTAAAGTTGTTATTCATATTGTATACCTCTAATTTACATAATTTTAATTCATTCTTGAAAATTAGCAGACCAATTGGCTGCTATTTGATTGTTTACATAATTTTAATTCATTTATTTAATAATAGCCCTACAGGCTAACGGTTTCTATTTTTCCTTTTATCAATTAGTTGTCTTAATTCTGGAAATAGCATACCACCATCTCCTTTCCACTATTGATCTTGTAAACCAGTAGGTTTTCCCAACCTCTTTTTGTTTACATAAATTATTATAACGCAGACTGATTTCTTTGTCAACACTTTTTTACATAATTTTTAAATTTATTAAAAAAATCTGGATGTCACTCCAGATTCCACATTTAAATAGAAGTACTTGGCTAGATAGATTTAAATTTGCCAGCTTTTTCTTGAATAGCCGTCTGTACATTTTTAGCAAATTGACCCACCATGGACTGATCCAGTTGTTTTCCAACTACCTGGACTTCTGCTTCGGCTACTGTTGTAATCGCAGTCAATCCATCATTGTAACGCTTCTCAACTCCTGCTTTGCAGGTCAATAAAACGGGCGCATAGACAACCCGGATTAAATCTTTTTCAAGTTTCTTTCGACTTTCGATGATCCTCATCTTATCTTTCATATCTAAATCAAAAAAATCTTTAACTGGATTATCACCCATACTTCCTCCTCTTCTATACTATGAAACTTTATCTTGTGCAAACTCCTCTTCCAGTTGACGTCTATCTTTCCGGTAGAATTGCCATAAATTCTCTTCCTCGATTTCGATCTGTTTTAAGGCTACTTGTGCAGCTTCTCTAGCTTCGAGATCATACTCTTCGATACAGCGATGGAGGGACTCCCATCCACAACTGACATCAACCGCCTGCTTTTGTAAAAAGGAAGCTGCCATCGCATATTCTTCTTCCAGCATCTGGGTGAAGAGCTGCTGTTTTCTTTCCACTAGGCAACGCTTTTCATCTAGCTCCAAGCGCGCTTTTTGAAACTCTCTTTCCAAGTGATCTAGTTTCTTTTCCTTTTTCGAAAGAGTAGATGAAATTAATAAGCTAGTTGTTCCCACTGGTTCATTTCTCCTGCTATTTCTTGATCTTTTGCTTTTAAGAGCTCAATTCCTGCATTCACTTGCTCGTTTAAAGTATGAAATTTATTTGATAAGGACTGATATGCAGCCAAACGATTGTCAAACCTTTCTCTTACTTCAGTGACAACTGTTTGCCTTGTTGCACCAGCCTGTGCATAAGCCTCCTCTACTTCGGCAAGATTGAGAATGAAGCCTTTCGGAACGGTCTGTAATACTTTCTCCAAAGCTTCTAAATCCGTATCCAGTTGTACCTTAGATTTCTGAGCTTGCTCCAGCCCTTCATCCACTACTCGAATCAGCTCATCAGAAGCCAAGCGCGCCTGCAAAGCATCCAGATAGATCCGTTCACTTGAGCTCAGTCCACCACCTGTTTTTTGCAATTTATCCTTTAAGCGATAGTAAACCTTCATCCGCTCTTCAATGATTTCCTTGCGAGTGATGGCTTCCGTTCCCTTTTCAAGAACCAAATTCCCATCCTTATCATAGATATAACCATGCATCATATGTTGCAGGCCAGTATTTTTTAAATCATTAGTTTTGAGGTGCTTGACAATCCCACTGGATTCCTTGCTTCCAGAATCCTGATAGCCCAGGCTAACCAAATCTTTATGGTCGATGTGGTTGTAGATTTTGTACTTCAGCGAATCTATACGCGCTTTTTGCTCGAGTGTTAAGATGGGATAGGCATTAGGGCCATTATATAAATGGACGGTCCCAATATGAGAAGCTTCCTCTTCCGTCAAGCAGGCAAGAGCATACTGAATATTCATAGACCCCAGAGAGTGACCGTATAGATCGATCTTGGCATTAGGGTATTTTCGGATCACCTCTTTCAAATGAGCTGCAGCATCTTTAAATTGCGGAGGCGGGAAAGTCCCGTTTTCATCATTGTATTTTTTTAAAAAAGCAGCTCCCATTAAAGCAGGAAATTTAACCTGTTCTTCGGCTGTTCTTTCTGCAAAAAAACCGACCATATCTGATGCTTTTTCCTGTACGAAATTGCTGACAGGATTGTCCATCGCTTTTTGTATGAACCTACCAACGGGAGTGGCCTCCGGTGGAAGATTAACAGATGTAGGAATAATTGCATCTTCGAAAGCTTCTACAGCATTGTTAAAACTATCTTTAGCCTTATCACGCACATAATTCTTCGCATATTCGGTTGCATACTCGCTCGCACCACCAGGGTTCAAAATATTGGAAGCTGCTGGCAAATCTGTCTTTACCCAATCCGTAAACGTATCATGGAGTAATTTTTGTGTACTTGTTTCAGTTTCAGATCCCTTCATCAAAACTGTCACGTCATGGATCTGGGCTCGCGCTTCATCTGAGGCAGAATAGGGGACTGCTTTTTGTTGCGCGCCTTGGCCATTATTAGTAAGAACGAAGACCTGCTCCTCATTGTCATTTACATTATCATAAATGTGAGCGGTATGGCCTATATAATATTTTCCATTTTCAATAGTTTGCTTTTTCCCAATTTCTGATGGAACATATTCTAATAAAGCCACCTCCTTATGTAGATAATCTGAATCTATTGAATTATTGTCCATAATATTTCCCTTCTAAAAGTTCGTCCAACTCTGTAGGTGTACTGGATGCCGCAACATGATATAATCCTGATTCCTTTTCTATTACTACCATATCAACAATCAACTTATCATCATTATTAATAACAACCTCAATATTAATCCCTTCCATTGGATTATATTTCAATTTATCTTTTAAAATCCTATAAGTCTTTATTTTCCCATTTGGAGTCAGTGCTTCCGGGTCCAGGTTTTTTAGATATTTTTCAATTGCTACCTTCATCTTCTTACTCTCTGCGATTTGAATCATTTCTTGTTTCTTGGCAGATTGTCCATTAAAAAAGCTACATCCTCCTAAGCTCAGGCTAAATACTACCATTATCAACACAATAAATTTACTTTTTTTCATCTTCTTCCCATTCTTTCTTCAGGTTTCTTAGAATTTATTATACAAAATTCTATTCATACCTAAAATGTTACTTTTGTTAAAAAATGTTGCCAAATCGTTACAAGCACTAGCTATTAATGTAATATATTGGTTTTGATTCAGAAATGTTTCTATTTACTTATATTAGGGGTATTTACCTGAATGATTGCTAGTTAATAAATCACTTAACTCCTCTGTTTCCCCAAAATAGGTCTCTTCATATTTCCCTGTTGTAGCGTCCTCTTGTATAGTTGTGCTTAAAACTAACTTTTCATCATTATTTATAACTATTTTTACTAATAGCCCTCCCATCGGATTATAATCTAAATCATCTTTAGAAATTTTATATGATTTTATTTTTCCCTCTGGCGTTAGGGCCTTCGAATCTAATTTTGTTAACATGTTTTCAATCGCTACTTTCATCTTCTTACTCTCTGCGATTTGAATCATTTCTCGTTTCTTTGTAGATCGTCCGGTAATAAAACTGCATCCTCCTAGAAACAAAGTGGTTAGCAATAACCATAACGTCCATCTTATTTTAGTTTTCCTATTTTCCTTTGATGCTTCCATGAACGACTCCACTAAATGAGTTTATTTCCCATCCTCTTCTGCTTCACTTAACAGATCACTTAATTTTGCTGAAATACCGTAACTACCTGCTTCGAACTGTCCTGAATCTTCCATTTGAACAGTCGTATCGATCGTTAACTTTTTATCGCCATTGATAACGAGAGTGATATTCATCCCTCCCATTGGATTGTATTCCAATTCACCTTTTATCAGGGTATAGGAGTGAATGACCCCTTCTGAAGTGAAAGCTTTAGGATCGATACTGATTAACAAGTGTTTTATCGCTCGCTCCATTTTCGTGCTTTCTGCGATCTGAATCATTTCCCTTCTCTCAGCAGCTTTATCCGTAAAAAGACTGCAACCTCCTAAAAACAAAGTCAGTAAAAATAGTAGCATTAATCGTTGTTTTTTATCAGTCATATGTTCCCTCTCACTTATATTATTCGTAATGTTTTTTAAAAAATGAGCCAATTTTTAAAAATTTTTTCCAGATCCTAAAAAACACACCCTTACTGGGTGTGTCTCCTGTTAAATCATATATTCGACACTGTAGGTAGCATCGGATAAAATCCGTGAAAGGAATTGTTTGGTTCGTTCTTCTTTTGGACTGTTGAAGAATTCATGCGGTTCATTTTCTTCAATGATGTGTCCGCCATCCATAAAGATGACGTGGTTGGCCACATCACGCGCAAAGCCCATCTCATGGGTTACGACAACCATGGTTACTCCTTCTTGGGCCAATTGCTTCATAACATCTAAGACATCCCCGACCAACTCTGGGTCTAGCGCTGAAGTCGGCTCGTCCAGCAAGATCACATCTGGTTTCACTGCGATGGCACGCGCGATTCCGATCCGTTGCTGCTGGCCCCCTGACAATTGAGAAGGATAGTAATCCTTGTAAGCGAGGAGACCAACTTTTTCAAGGGCTGATTCTGCCCGTTGGATAGCCTCTTCTTTTGGAATCTTACGGGCTACAACCAGGCCTTCTAAGATATTTTCAAGCGCTGTTTTGTTAGCGAAGAGATTGTAATGCTGGAAGACAAAGGCTGTCTTTTGGCGGATTTCTAGAATCTCTTTTTTGCTGAGTTTTGAGAGGTCGTACTCTTTTCCACCTAGGGTTAAGTGGCCTGTATCTGCCTTTTCCAAGTGGTTGAGGCAGCGAAGGAAGGTTGTTTTTCCTGATCCAGATGGACCCAAAATAACGACGACATCCCCTTGGTTGACCTTGAGATTAACATCTACCAGGACTTGGTGGTCCTTAAATTTTTTCGATACGTGTTCTACTTCTAACATCTTCTTATTTCTCCTTCTTCTATGCGAGTGTCAGGCGTTTTTCTAAGCGATTGAATCCCCACTGAATCACCCCACAAATGACAATATAAAGAATAAAAATCACTAGATAGGATTCAAAATATTGATAGCCATAAGAGGCTTCGACCTTGGCAATGGCGGTAATATCCTTGATGGTCATGACAAAGACAAGGGAGGTTCCTTTGACCAAGTTGATAACCAAGTTACACAAATTGGGAAGGGCTGAACGCAAGGCTTGTGGAAAAACAATGCGGATATAGGCTTGGCGATTGGTCAAACCAATGGCTTGCGCTGCTTCTAGCTGGCCCTTATCCACCGTCAGAATGGCTGACCGGAGAATTTCAGCCAGACTCCCTGTTGTCATCAAGCTAAAGATGATAAAGGCATAGTAAATGGGATTGATCTCAAAGACATTAAAGTGACTGCCAATACTCTTAAAAAAGCTATTTAAGAGGCTGGGAAAGAGACTATAAAAGAAGAGAATCAAGAGAATCGGAGGCGTCGCGCGGATAAATGCTAAGTAAATCACTGAGAAACTGCGAACACCTTTGACCTTATAAATCTGACCGAGTGCTAAAAAGAGGGCCGGAAAAAAACTCAAGAGAATCGATACGACCATGATCAGAAGGGTCACTGGAACACCACCCAAGGTGGCTAGAAATGCTTTACTAATAAAATTGAAATCCATAAGCTACCTTTCTGTTACACTGAGTCGTTTCTCAAGGAGTTGAGCGGAGAAGGAGATCACAAGGGCAATTCCCCAGTAGATTACTGCTACAGCTGTATACGTTTCGAGGGAATAATTCCCAAGATTGCGGCTGATCAAGTTGTTGCCTGCTCCCATGATATCGATAAAGCCAATGGTATAAGCCAAAGCGGCATCGCGCATGAGGTTCAAGATGGCAGTCGTCATATTTGGAAGAGCCACGCGAAAGGCTTGGGGAAGGACAATCCGCCAAATGGTTTGAGCTGGCGTCAAGCCGATACTCAAGCCCGCTTCCATCTGACCTTTTGGAATGGCCAAATAGGCTGCCTTGAAGACCTCAGAGATCATAGCGGCAAAGAGAAGAAACATGGCAACAAGGACAAAGACAAACTTGGACCAGTGGTCAATGTCAATGCCCAACCACCAGTTCAAAAATTGGGGGAGTCCATAAAAGACCAAAAAGAGCAAGACAATCGGAGGGGTACAACGCAAAGTAAAGACATAACCTTTTGCCAGACCTGCTCCTACCTTATCTTCTGATACTTGTGCCCAGGTCAAAACCAAGCCAAATGCAGAACCGAGAACCGTCGTTAAAAACATCAAAGCTAGGGTCGCTGGTAGAGCTTGGACCAAGGTTGGAAGAAATGACCAGACCTTGGAAATGTCGTATGAGACCATGTTTCTTTTCCTTTCTGTATCCGTATAGAAATAAGGAAGCTGGGGCTATACGCACCCAGTTTCATCTTATTTCTCTTTATCTACATAACTGAAGACATCTTCACCGAAATATTTTTTCGACAATTTAGCAAGTGTGCCATCTTTTTCTAATTCTTTGATGGCCTTGCTGTATGCTTCCGCAAATTTTTCGTTTTTCTTATCCTTATGGATCAATGGGTAAGTTGGAATTCCTTTGTAGGCAAACCAGCTCAGTTTGTCCGCATATTGGTGGTAAGAACCATCTTTATCTGTGACAGCTTTTTCAAAGGAAAGTTTGATGTCAAAGAAGGCATCGTAACGTCCTTCAAGAACCCAAGCATAGGCATCTGCGACTTTGAAAGATTCGGCAGCTGTTAATTCGATTTGTTGGTCCTTATGCTTTTCATTGTATTCTTTAATAACATTCCACTGCGCATTTTGTGGTGAAATTGGAACCAATTTTCCTTTTTCTTTAGCGAAGTCATCGATATTCTTGTATTTATTCGCATCTTCTTTCCGAACGGTAAATCCGATGATACTTGCTCCGATTGGTTCTTTTGGAATGATAAATTTCTTGGCACGTTCTTCGGTATACCAAGCTCCTTTGGTTCCGATATCGTATTTACCAGATTCTAGACCGATCAAGAGATCGTCATCACTTGTTCCAGTGTACTCAAACTTGTAGTCTGGTAGTTTTTCATCAATGGCTTTGAGCACAGCTACTTCATAGCCATCTGATTCTCCTTTTTCATCAACGAAATCATACGGTACATAGTTTTGAGTGTGGGCTACTTTCAAGGTTGTTACCTTGTTCGATCCTGTTGAGCCTTTGCTGTCGTTTGCATGGTTCAAGCTCCGTCCAAGAATAGTTGCACCTGCAATGGCAAGAACTGCCACCCCACCGATAATCCATGTTTTTTTACTCATACTCTGTTCTCCCTCTTTCTATTTTCCTTATTCTGCTGCAGCTTCACGAACCCATTCGATTCGTTCTTCATCAATGTCACTTGGAATGGTACAATCGGCACCAATGACCAATCCTGTCGTTCCTGTTTCTGCGATGATGCGTTTGGTTTCTGCTTGGATCGCAGCCTTGTCTCCTGTGTAGAGAAGACCATTTTTGCCATTTTCAAAACCACCAAGAACCGTGCGTCCACCGAAGATTTCGCGTCCTTCTGCTAGGCTGATTCCTTCTGGTCCGACTGCCCAGTTAATGACTTGGGCTGGGTAGTCTGTGAAGAGATGGATATCATTGCGAGCTCCTTCATAACCACAGATATGAAGAATATTTACGCCACCGGCTTCATTGGCTGCCTCTAAGACATGGAGTTCACTCGGTGCAATAATGTTTTTATAAACTTCTTGTGTAACCCGCGCATCTTGGATACTTTGAACACTGAGGTAGATCCCGTCTGCTCCTGCTTCTTTGATGATTCGTTGGCTCAAACTTGCAATATCTTGGCCAATTGTATCCAATACTTTTTTAAGAGTTGCTGCATCTTGATCGATGAAGTTTGCGATCAAGTCATCTCCTCCTGAAACTTCTCCAACCAACCATTTGAAGTAGGTCACCGGAGCAAAGATATTGTAGATAGCCACAATGTCTTCTTCAAAACCGGTACGGATTTTTTTAACGAGCTCTACTTGCTCTGTGATCCATGGATGATCTGCTCCGAGTGGTTCAATCCCTGCTAAGTCAGAGATATTTTCAAGGCCTTTGTGAATGGCTGGATTTGGATAAGCAAAGTAACCATCACTCATGAGTTTGACAAAGTCTGGTTTGACCTTGTGAAGGAAGTTTTTATGGCCATTGAGGTTTTTTTCAATAATTTCCGGATTAGAAAATCCTTTCAACCATTCTTCTTCTGTTGTAAAATGATGCCAAAATCCAACTGGCACACGGTCAACCGCTTCTCCTTTAAAAGCTTTTAACACTAATTCTCTTTTTGCGGACATGTTCTTACCTCGTTCTATTCATTTCTTGTTTGTTATCTTATCACTTCAATGATGCTTTGACTAATATATATTTTTTATCAAGTTCTTCATCTTTTTTTATCACTGATCTTCGAGAAGAAGAATTCCTGCTAGATCAGATGGGCGAAGGAGGGAGAGACTATGGGCTGGAATTCTCTCCAGTCTTGCCATATCTGGATCTTTTTTTGCTTTCCCCTGACTGCTTGCTAGAGTGGCTTTACTCAGCCCTAGAAGCAAAAACAAAACGGTTACCAGGATACACCATACATTGATCTTTTTCATCTCCCTCTCCTTTCTTCTTACAATACAGCTGCTTGACGTACCCAATCTAAGCGTTCCAATTGGAAATCATCTGGCACGGTACAGTCTGCTCCAAGGATCAAACCACGACTTCCGGCTTCAGCCACCAAGCGACGCGTTTCTTGCTCAATAGCTTCTCGTTCCCCTTGGTAGAGCAAACCTTTCTTGCCATTGACAAAGCCACCCAAGACGGCACGATCACCGAAAAGTTTACGACCTGCGGCTAGGCTAAGGCCTTCATGATGGGTCGCCCAGTTAATGACTTGAGCCGGATAATCCTTGAAGAGTTCCACTTCATTGCTGGCCCCTTCAAAACCACAAATATGAAGGATATTGATGCCTCCAGCTTCATTGGCTGCTTCTAGGACAGCGATGCTGCTAGGCTCAATGAACTTGCGGTATTCTTCATCTGTCACACGCTCATCTTGGACCTGCTGGGTTGAGAAGTAAATCCCTTCAATACCTGCTTCTTGGATCAAGCGGCGACTTAAAGTGGCGATATCCCCTGCAATCACATCAAGAACATGGGCCAAAGTTTCTGGATCTTCCTTGATAAAGTCTGCAATCACTTGGTCTCCACGGGATTGGTCCGTACGGAACCAGCGTTTCAAATAAGAAATGGGCGAGAAGATATTGTAGAAAGAAGCAATCTCTTCATGGAAATGAGAACGAATCTCCTTGACCACTTCAATTTGTTTTTCAATCCAAGGATGATGCTCTCCAATCGGTTGAATATCCTTTAATTCTTGGATTGATTGGATCTCTTTCGAATAAAGAGCACTCGGATAGCGGAAGAAGCCATCGCTCATGATCTTGACAAAATCAGGTGAAATTTCTTCTACATAGTGTTGGTGTCCCTGAATACTTTTTTCTACTACAGCCGGATTGTCTAGACCCAATTCTTTTTCTTCTTGGGTCACATAATGGAGCCAAAATCCTACAGGGATTCGCTCTACTGTTTCGCCTCGAATGGCACGAAGAACCAATTCTTTTTTACTCATACTGTGAATCCTCCTCAATATTTCTCCAATAGAAAGGCTAACTGCTTTCCCTCTGGAATTTGTAACCATGATATCACCTCGAAAAGTAGCTGAATAATATATTTTCCCTATCAAGGCCTTAAAATTTCTTTATTAAAAAAGGTATCAAAAAAGCGCAAGTCCTTGAAAATAGGGACTTGCGGGTATCTTTCTCTATTTTTTCATTTTAGAAGAAAAGGACCGCTTTGATCTTTTCTTGATCCGGTTATAACAGAAAACTATATCCCTTCTTTTAAGCTTAAAAATGGCATCTATTGAGGTGAAAAAGCCCTTCATATCAACATTTCTTTCTTCCTATTCATTTTACCATTCCCTGGATCCCCTTCTCCTCTTTCTTGTCATGCAAGATTGAAAAGAGTATAATTTTTATAGAAAAATTTTAAGGAGTGTACGGTTTATGAAAACAACAAAAACCACCTTTACCATCGTTTCTGCTCTTGCTTCTGTCATTTTACTGACGAGTTGTGGTAGCAACACCACTAAAACGCAAGAGACAAAAGCAAGCAGCACTAAAAATCAGGTGACGATGACCTATGATCAACAGCGCTCACAAGAAAATACCATGTCTGTTCTCTGGTACCAAAAGGCAGCAGAAACCAAGGCTTTGTATTTACAAGGCTACAATGTCGCTACTGACCGTTTGAAAGAGATCCTCCAAACTCCTTCTGATAAGCCTTATTCCATCGTCTTGGATTTGGACGAAACTGTTTTAGACAACAGCCCTTACCAAGTTCAAAACGTCAAAGATGGTACGGCCTTCAATCCTAAAGATTGGGATGTTTGGGTGAAAAAAGCAGCCGCAAAAGCGGTGCCAGGTGCCAAAGATTTCCTTCAATATGCGGATCAAAACGGGGTTCAAATCTACTACATTTCTGACCGTACAACCTCTCAAGTAGATGATACCATTAAGAACCTTGAAAAAGAAGGCATTCCTGTTCAAGGGCGTGACCACCTCATGTTCTTAGAAGATGGCGTCAAATCAAAAGAAGGCCGTCGCCAAGCTGTACAAGAAAAGACCAATCTTGTCTTGCTCTTCGGGGACAACCTGGTCGACTTTGCAGACTTCTCTAAGACCTCTGAAGCTGATCGCGACAAGAAATTGGACGAATTGCAAAAAGAATTTGGTGAAAAATTCATCATCTTCCCAAATCCAATGTATGGATCATGGGAATCTGCTGTTTACCAAGGTAAAAAACTAGATGCCAAGGGACAAACAGAGGAACGTCTTAAAGCCTTGCAAGGTTTTGATAAATAAAGCAAACATCCTCGCTAGGAAAAACCTAACGAGGATGTTTTTTTCTATATAGATAATTTTATTCAACGGTTACAGACTTAGCAAGGTTCCGTGGTTTATCAACATCGAGCCCACG
This sequence comes from Streptococcus parasanguinis ATCC 15912, assembly GCF_000164675.2. Taxonomy (NCBI): domain Bacteria; kingdom Bacillati; phylum Bacillota; class Bacilli; order Lactobacillales; family Streptococcaceae; genus Streptococcus; species Streptococcus parasanguinis. The sequence continues at coordinate 1,857,358 of NC_015678.1, read as the reverse complement.
ATGAAGGGTTGCAAAGTAGGCAATCAATTGGGTTGGTACCACCATTGAGATTGGAGAGAGGTAAGGGTGAACCGCTGTCAAGACCAAATCATCTGTCTCTTTAGCGACATTTTCTTCTGCAATGGTTAAAACATGAGCCCCGCGTGCTGCCACTTCTTGGATGTTTCCACGTGTGTGGCTGGCTAGGACTGGATCAGACAAGAGAGCGATGACCGGTGTACCCTCTTCGATCAGAGCGATAGTACCGTGTTTCAACTCACCCGCAGCGAAGCCTTCACATTGGATGTAAGAAATTTCTTTTAGTTTCAAACTGGCTTCCATGGCAACATAATAATCTTGGCCACGTCCGATATAGAAAGCATTGCGGGTTGTTTCCAACAAGCCACGAACTTTTTCGTCGATCACTTCTTTTTCTGAAAGGGTTGATTCGATCGATTGGGCAACGATAGACAATTCGTGCACCAAATCAAAGGCTTTGGCCTTCTCATTGCCATTGGCTTCCCCAACAGCTTTCGCCAGAAAGGCAAGGGCTGCGATTTGAGCCGTATAAGCCTTAGTAGAAGCTACCGCAATTTCAGGACCAGCATGGAGCAACATGGTCATGTCTGCTTCACGTGAAAGAGTTGAACCTGGAACATTGGTCACTGTCAAGCTTGGAATGCCCATTTCATTGGCTTTGACCAATACTTGGCGGCTATCGGCTGTTTCACCAGATTGGCTGATAAAGATGAAGAGTGGTTTCTTGCTGAGAAGCGGCATACCATACCCCCACTCAGATGAAATACCGAGTTCTACTGGGGTATCCGTCAACTCTTCCAACATTTTTTTAGAAGCAAATCCAGCATGGTAAGAGGTACCAGCCGCAAGGATATAGATCCGGTCTGCTTCTTGAACAGCCTTGATAATAGCTGGGTCTACCACTACTTGACCAGATTCATCTGTATAGGCTTGGATCAACTTACGCATGACAGTTGGTTGCTCATCGATTTCTTTAAGCATGTAGTATGGGTAAGTCCCTTTTCCAATATCAGAAAGGTCGAGTTCAGCCGTGTAGCTATCCCGTTCTTTGACGTTTCCATCATAGTCTTGCACTTCAACGCTGTCAGCCTTGACAATGACCAACTCTTGGTCATGGATTTCCATGTATTGGTTGGTTTCGCGAATCATGGCCATGGCATCAGAGCAGACCATATTGTAGCCATCGCCAAGACCGATCAAGAGTGGTGATTTATTTTTTGCCACATAGATGGTGCTTGGATCTTCCGCATCCATCAAAGCAAAAGCATAGGCCCCACGGATGATGTGGAGGGCTTTTTTGAAGGCTTCAAGCGTAGATAAGCCATCTTCTTCAGCAAATTTTCCGATCAAGTGAGCGGCGATTTCTGTATCTGTTTGCCCCTTGAAATGGTGACCTGCTAGGTATTCTTCCTTGATTTCAAGGTAGTTTTCAATAACCCCATTGTGGACTAATACAAAGCGACCTGTTTCAGAGCGGTGTGGGTGAGCATTGTCCTCAGTTGGTTTTCCGTGAGTGGCCCAGCGGGTATGTCCGATCCCAGCTGTTCCTTCGACACCTTCTGCCTTAGACGACAATTCTGCAATGCGGCCAACTGCCTTTACCAATTGGCTCTTGCCTTCACTAGCCAGAAAAACACCCGCAGAGTCATAGCCTCGGTATTCGAGTTTTTCAAGTCCTTGAATCAAAATATCAGTAGCATTTGTATTTCCTACAACACCAACGATTCCGCACATAGTCTTTACGATATAGCCTTGCTATACTTTCCCCTTTACTTAGTCAAACGACCCATGGTCGATTTCTCAGTTACTTTAAAATTGGTCTAGTCTAATTTACCTAAAAAGCAACCAGCGGAGTCAGTATACAATGCTTCTTCCAGTTTGTCAACTAGGAAATTCAAGAAAATTGGTCTAGTTAAGTCAGAGTTAAGATTGAAGTAAAAATCATCTTAAAAACTTTCTGCCGTGAAAAAAGTGCCTGAAACTGAATAGTTTAGGCATTTTTCTCACTGTTGAATAACTCTAACGAATAAAATTTTTTATTTTTATAGAAGTTGATTGATTCTTATAAAAGAGCAGTTTGTCTACTTCTCAAATCCATTGGCTTGGCTTAGTTCTTTAAACCAATGACCGGATTTTTTGAGGGTTCGTTTTTGACTTTCGAGGTCCAACTCAACTAAACCATAGCGGTTCTTGTAGCCATTGAGCCATGACCAGCAGTCAATAAAGGTCCAGATCAAATAGCCTTTACAGTTGGCACCATCTTGAATAGCCCGGTGGAGCTCACGAAGATGGTCTTTGACAAAGTCAATCCGGTAGTCGTCTTGGATCACTCCGTCCTTGCGGAATTTTTCCTCTCCTTCAACCCCCATTCCATTTTCTGTCAGGATCCACTCGATATTGCCATAGTTTTCCTTGATATTTTGGGCAATGTCATACAAACCTTGCTCATAGATTTCCCAACCACGGTGGGGATTGATCTTGCGGCCTGGCATAACATAGGGTTCATAAAATTGTTCAAAGAGTAGGGGAGATGCTGGATTTGGAGCATAACGAGGAGCCGCCACACGGAGTGGTTGGTAATAGTTAACTCCTAGGTAATCCACCGTATTTTCCTCGATCAAGCGCAATTCAAAGGGATCATAATCCGGTAAGAGATCACGCTCTCGTAGGATCTCCACTAATTCTTCAGGATAATGACCAAGAACAGATGGATCTAAGAAGGATTTGGCTTGAAAGAGCTCGGCAATGCGCGCGGCTTTCACATCTTCTGGATGCTGGCTCCGAGGATAGGCTGGTGTCAAATTGAGCACAATTCCGATACGGAAATTAGGATCCACCTCGTGACAGGCCTTCACTGCTAGAGAGCTTGCTAACTGGGTGTGGTAGGCTACTTTTACTGCTGCTGCTGCATCTACCTTATGAGGAAAATGGGCATCATAAAAATAACCAAACTCCACAGGGACAATGGGTTCATTAAAGGTGATCCACTGATCGACCAGATCTCCATAGGTCTTGAAACAAAAACGCGTATATTCTTGGTAAGCATAGGCGGTTTCTTTATTTTCCCAACCATCCCCTTGCTCTTGAAGAGCCATCGGTAAATCAAAATGATAGAGGTTGACCAAGAGGTGAATCCCTTTTTCCTTTATCTTTTCAAAGACACGACGGTAGAAATCAACGCCTGCTTGATTGATCTCCCCTCGTCCTTCTGGGAAAATACGGGACCACTGAATAGAGGTTCGAAAGGCGGTGTGCCCAGTTTCTAACAAGAGGTCCAGATCTTCTTCCCAGTGTTCATAAAAAGTCGATGTTTTCTCTGGTCCTTGCCCTTGATAAAAGCGGTTGGGCTCGATCCTATACCAGTAATCCCAGAGATTGTCTCCCTTTCCATCTTGGGCGAAACGCCCTTCTGTTTGAGGGCCCGAGGTCGAACTCCCCCATAAAAAATCCTTTGGAAATTGATACATGTCCTAATCCTCCTCATTCTACTAGCTCTATTGTAGCGAATCCTCCTCCAAAACCTAGGCACAATTTACAGTCTTTCTTACGCAGATTAAAGAAAAAGCCCCTTAGGAAAAATTCCTAAGGAAGCTGGTCCTCATTATAAGTCATTCACGACATATTCAAAGAGCTTACGATCTGCTGGGCTCTTGTCAAAACGCAGTTCCGGATGCCACTGAACGCCGAGGAAACGACTCTCATCTATGGATTGAACGGCTTCTATGACGTCATCTTTAGGATCCCGCGCGATCACTTCTAGGCCATCTGCCAAGTTTTTAATACTTTGATGATGGAAAGAATTGATGCGACTGGTCTTACCATAGATCTCTTGCAGGATTGTCTGATCCTTGGTCACCAACTCTTGGCTGGTGTACTGACCTGGATTGTCTTGCCAATGGTGTTCAATGTCTTGATACAGCGTTCCCCCTAGAGCGACATTATAGAGCTGGGTCCCACGACAAACGGTAAAGATCGCTTTTTTAGCCGCACGCGCTTCTTCAATCAAGGCCAACTCAAAGAGATCACGTTTCAAGAGGTAGTCATCACTGTCGATGGTGATTTCTTCTCCGTAAAACTTGGGCAAGACATTTTGTCCACCGGTGATGATGAGCTTATCAATCATCGATATATAGTCTTTAGCCAAGGCTGCATCTCCAATTGGCAAGATCAAGGGAATCCCTCCTGCCTCTTTGACCGCTTCGACAAAACCAGTCGCCGCATAGCTCATATTCGCGTCTGGATCATCCGGGAAGGGTCTTTCATTTCCTGTAATTCCAATTACTGGTCGTTTTTTCATGCTTTTTCCATATACTTTCATTCATTTTCAAGGCTTATTGTAACACAATTTTAAGCCAGACTCAATGGAGTTTTTTTGAAGAGAAGGTCTCCCCTTCTACCCCAAAAGCTTGCTGAAAGGATATAAAATTGCTTTCTATTAAAAAATTCTCAAGTGCAAAGACTTGAGAATGGTTTGTTAATTTTTCATCAACCCTTCTTTTACCAAAAAGTCACGCGCTACTTTAGCAGCAGGCTCACCTTCTACTCCGACTTGGTAGTTCATTTGACTCATTTGGCTCTCTGTGATTTTACCAGATAACTTATTAAGAATACCTTCCAATTCTGGATGTTTCTTAAGAAGAGCTTCTTTCATGAGGGGTGCTCCTTGGTAAGGTGGGAAGAGGTGTTGGTTATCCTCTAGAACAACTAGATCATATTGAGCAATTTCTGGGTCTGTTGAATAGGCATCTGTTATTTGGATATTGTCTTGTTGGATTGCCTCATAGCGAAGTGCCGGCTCCATGGTAGCTACATTAAGATTTAGTCCATAAACTGATTGAAGCCCTTTGTTCCCGTCCTCACGGTCATTAAATTCCAAGGTGAAACCAGCTTTGAGCTTGTCTTGAACCTTCTTGAGATCAGAAATTGTCTTCAGATTATACTCTTTCGCAATACTTTTCGGAACAGCAATCGCATAGGTGTTTTGATAAGCCATGGGTTTGAGCAAAGCTAGATTATCTTGTTTCTTTATCCCATCACGCGCAGCTTTGAAAACTTCTTCAGAATCATTGCTCACTTTAGGAGCTGGTTGCAAGAGAGAGCTTGTAATGGTCCCTGTAAATTCTGGATAGATATCGATATCGCCCTTTTTAAGCGCTTGATAAAGGAAATCTGTCTTCCCAAAGTTAGGCTTAACCATCACCGTCATGTCACTATTTTCCTCAATGAGAAGTTTGTACATATTCATGAGAATTTCAGGTTCAGGCCCCAATTTCCCAGCGATGACTAGATTTTCTTTTTCTTTCTGAGGCATCATGCTTGGAGCATAACTCGCTCCCAAACCAAGGAGCATCACCGCAAAGGCTGCAACAATCGTACGCAACTTTGCCTTTTCCAACCATTTGAGAATAAGATTAAATAGAATGGCCAGAATGGCTGATGAGATTGCGCCGATTAAAATGAGACTAGCATTCCGACGATCAATCCCCAAAAGGATAAAGGAACCCAATCCTCCAGCTCCAACAAGAGCGGCTAAAGTCGCTGTCCCAATGATCATAACGGTTGCTGTACGAACCCCCGATACAATGACAGGCATGGCCAGTGGAATTTCAAATTTCTTGAGCCGCTCCCACTTGGTCATTCCAAAAGCAACCCCAGCCTCCTCAAGACTAGGATCAATGCCGTTCAAGGCTGTGATTGTATTTTCCAAAATCGGGAAAATAGCATAAATGACTAGAGCTGTAAGGGCCGGTAAGATTCCAATCCCCATGAAAGGAATAAAGAGACCCAACAAAGCCATTGAGGGAATGGTCTGGAAGATACCCGCCACTTGTAGCACCCAGTTCGCCACTTTTTTGTGGCTATTTAGATAAACCGCCAGCGGAATCGTCAGAAAAATAGCAACCAATAAGGTCAACAGAGACAATTGTAAGTGTTGTCCAAGGGCTGTAAGCCAGTCCCCAAAACGTTCTTGAAAGGTTGTAAGTAGTTTAGACATGGTGAGCACCTCCAAACAAATCTGCGACAAAGTCGTTGGTTGGCTGGGCTAGAATGGTCTCAGAATCCGCCACCTGCACAATCTCTCCTTCCTGTAGCACCGCAATGCGATCCCCTAATTTCAAGGCTTCGTCAGTATCGTGTGTAACAAAAATAGTGGTCATACCGAATTCTTTATGTAAATCTTTGGTAAGAGCCTGCAACTGCTTGCGAGAGATGGCATCCAAGGCTGAAAAAGGCTCGTCCATCAATAGAATCTTTGGTTCCCCAATGATAGCTCGCACAATGCCAATCCGCTGTTGTTCCCCACCCGATAACTCGCTAGGCATGCGCTTTGCATACTCTGAAGCAGGGAGCCCCACCTTATCCAAGAGTTCTTCTGTTTTAGAAGCAATTCGCTCCTTGCTCCACCCTTTCATCTCAGGAATGAGAGCAATATTTTCCGCAACGGTCAAGTTAGGAAATAGGGCAATAGCTTGAAGGACATAGCCGGTACTGAGACGTAACTCCCGTTCGTCATAGTCTTTGATGCGTTTCCCATCCATATAGATATTGCCATCAGTCGGCTCCAAGAGACGATTGACCATCTTGAGCATGGTGGTCTTTCCAGATCCTGAAGGACCCACTAGCACCATAAATTCTCCATTTTCAATGCGGAGGTTGACATCTTTTAAAATGTTTTTATCCGTGTAGCGCAAGGCTACATGTTTGTATTCAATCATATTTTTCCTCAATAAGTTTTCTGTCTCTAAGAATATCCAATAGACTACTTGCTGGATGCCCTAGGACTTTTTCGACATCTGTTGAAAACCCAGCTTGTTCCCCAACTTTGATAGCTGTATAGGTACTGACCCAAGCGTCGTACTCCCAGTTTTGTGCTGGCCATTTTTTCCGTGACTCATAGGCCTCTTCTACCGATTCGTCTACATATGTGATGGCATTACCGGTCTCTTTTGAGAGAAGCGCTACGATTTCTTCCATGGAAAGATCCTCTGGTCCTGTTAGATTCAAGGTTTGATTTTCCCATTCCTTAGGGTTTAAGAGAATCTCTGCTGCGACCCTAGAAGTGTCCTTACGGGCAACAGCTGACACACAGCCCCTGCCAGCCGGACCACGAATTTCTCCATTTTCAAGAGCAATATCAATAAAGAAGTCCAAGTAAAAATTATCTCTCAAAAATGTATAGGTGAATCCTAACTTCTTGATATAGGCTTCCGTCTGGACATGATCTCGAGACAAGGTAAAGGTTGCTTTTTCATCTGCTCCGTAAAAGGAGGTATAGACGATATGCTGCACCCCAGCAAGCTTTGCGGCATCTAAAAAACTCTTGTGTTCCTCAACACGCTCTGGATTTTCCCGAGCAGAGACCATCAATAAGACATCGATACCCTTTAAGGCCTCAACCACCTCTGGAGTATTGGCATACACCATCTTACGGATTTCCGCTGATGCGTAGACTTTTACACGCTCTGGACTTCTTGCCAGATGGATAGAAGCAATTCCTTTTTTATCGACAAGATCAGCCACATAGGAACCTAATTTCCCTGTTACACCTGTCATTCCAATCATAACTGTTGCCTCCTTTCCCTAGATGTCATTTTCTTTAGCTTTTAGATTTGTGATAATCCGCTCTTGATAGGCTTCAAATTCTTGAATTTCTTGATCCGAAAATCCTTGGTAGAAAATCTCACCCAACTCTTTACTAACGCGGTCTCCAATTTCTTTTTGCGCCCAACCGAGGTCTGTCAAAGAGATATATTTTTTCCTTTTATCCTGCGTGCAAGGTTGAATCGTGACCAAGCCTTGTTCTTCCAATTTCTTAACCATACTGGTCAATGTATTATTGGCTAGACCCGTCGCAAGAGCGATATCTGTTGCAGTAGCGCACCCCAACTCTTGCTTCCACAAAATCGTTAAAATTTTCCCTTGTTCACTTCTGTATTGAGCATCTGGTTCCTTGCTCAAGAGTTTTTGAAAAAGTCGCCCGTTCAATAAGCGTATCTGTAAAGCTTGGTAGCCCCCTATCATTTTGTTCATTTCATCTCCTTTTTGTTCTATATCGAACTTTCTGAACTCATTGTAATTCTTTTCATTACATCTGTTAACTATTTCGTTATCGAAATATTATTTTTTTAATAAGTCTGCGTAAATCGCGTGATCCAGATCTTTAAAAACATTGAATACAACTATCATATCAGGGTGTTTTTTCTGAAACTGTAAAACCGTCTCTATCGCAATCTTGGCTCCCTCTTCATTTGGAAAATGAAATTCTCCTGTTGAGATACAACAGAAGGCTAAGCTTCTCAGACCTTTTTCATAAGCCAAGGTCAAACACGCTTCATAAGATGACGCTAACTGACGTTTTTCCAACTCCGTCACTTCTTCATAGACAATGGGTCCCACTGTATGAAGGACATAGCGAGAAGGTAGGTTGTAGGCCTTGGTGATTTTTGCCTGACCTGTAGTTTCATCCCTTCCTTGCTCCTGCATGAGCTCATGACAGGCTAGACGCAATTCAACCCCTGCAGCTGTGTGAATGGCATTGTCAATACACGAATGATTAGGTACAAAACAACCTAAAAGCTTACTGTTGGCCGCATTGACAATGGCATCAACCGCCAAACGAGTGATATCTCCTTGCCACAGGTAGAGATTGGGCTGAATGGGAGTTAAGTCGTTCAAGTCCACAACTCCTTTTTCTACTAGTTTTTCTTGTAAATAACGGTCTTGTTGGTAGAGAAAGTCGGCTGTTACTGGTGCTGGATAGCGGACATTTTGAAGAGCCCGATATAACACTTCTTGCTCCTCTACCTTTTCAGGAATCTCTAGTTCTGTCAATCCCTGCTCGCTTTTTAAAACATCAATCAAATATTCTAGTCTGCTAGCCATTGTTGGAGTACCTCCCTCATATCATCATTTATAGAAATTGTCTTTTCCTTTGTAGCAGCAAAACCTTCAAGATCATCACGATTGAGGCGAATCAAATGGGCCTTTGGAAATACTGCTGTCATTTTCTCAAAAGGATAGCGAATGATGGTCGGCGTATTGTATCCGACACCCAATTCTAAGAAGACAACCTTTTGATCTTCCATCCCTTCTATAAATCCTAGATAAGCTTCATAAGAAGCCTCCCAAGTCTCATCTTGGACAAAAGCCTGGTCTACACGTAAATGCATGGTCATTGGAGTCCCACAATGAGGACAATACGGTATCAAGTCAGTTGGAATTTTCAAGTCCTTGATTTCTTTTATCATCTCCCTGACAGCTCCTTCATTATCAAAGACTTTCTGACGACAAGGAACGGAGCACTGCCATTCTCCGTAATTGCCCTGCACTTCAAAGAAACGCTCCGGAGCAAATCCTGTCTTCATAAACTGCCCATCTACATTGGTCGTAATCACAAAATAATCCTTGTCCTTAACCAAGTCGAAAAGATCTCTATAAAGCGAAAGTCCCTCTGGCTGGTAACGATTATGATAGATATGCTTGGCCCAATACCCCCAACGCTCCTCAGGAGTCTCAAAAGGATAAAATCCGGCAGAATACATATCCTGCATGCCGTAACGAGCAATATAATCTTTAAAGAAAACCTCAAAACGTGAGCCTGAATAGGTTAAGCCAGCCGCTGCAGATAAGCCAGCTCCCGCTCCAATCACAATTTTATCTGCTTCTTCAATGATTTTCTTTGCTTCTTGAATCTTTGTCATCTTATCATCCCTCAATTTCAAATCTTGCTTGGTAGGGAGGCAATTGCGTCAAATCATAAAAGTCCCCTAGTGCTTTTTTAAAACGAAAGACTTGTAGGTGACTACGCCCCTCCTCTGTCGGATAAATCTCATACATGTATGGATTAGCTTCTAGCAACTTTTCTAGATACTCTTTTCCAATCCATTCTACCTGACCTGTTAAGGAAATGGATTTACGATCCATGGTTCTGGCTCCTTGTGTCATCCCTGTTAATGCAACACGTCCATCTTCCTTAAGCCGTTTGTAGAGGGGTTTAAAATCTGCAGTCAAAAAATAAACTGTTTTGCCATCCTCCCACATCATGTCCATAACAGCTGTATGTGGATGCCCTTTTTCATCAACCGTTGCCACTACAACCGAATGAATCTCTTCGACTAGTACTTTCAAATAATCCATTATAAAACACCATATCTTTCTTTGGATTTTAGTTCGATATCGAACTTTATATCCCGAATTGTAACACCTTCAATTACATCTGTCAACTATTTCGATATAGAAATAATATTTTTTTCTAAGATGATGTTTAAAGAATTCTTGACGACCTCAAAATTGCCAGACTTTTTCTCTTTTTTCACAATTTTTCTTGGAAGAAGAGCAACATTTAAACTCCTTTTAGAACGACACTGAGTTTTACATCTGTTCACTGTAATGCAGAATGAAATTATTAAAAAAGCCTCGGTAGTTTCTTCCTACCGAAGCTTTTTTATGAAAGAGATAAGGGTTAATGTCCTTTATGCTTGTCTCTTCGTTTTTGCTGTTTGCGTTCGAATTTCTCTTGTTTGAGCAATTGCTTTTGGACACTAGATTGATGTTTTGAAATCTTTTTCCTTTCCTCATACTGCAACTGCAATAGTTCTTTCGACTTGGAAGAAATTTTCTTCTTTACTTGTTTCTTCACAGATCGCTGTAATCGTTTAGGATTCTTGATTTTTACAGGTTGCTTAACTGTAGCTTCTGGACTAAAAGATAAATGAGTAAACTGAGTCTGTAACATCTCTAGAATTTCATCATCTTTTGGCTCCTGACCAAATGTCACACGACAAACTTGATAAGTTTCTCGATACACTTGTTCGAACAAACCATGCCAAAATCCATCTTCAAAATAAACTGTCAATCCAATTGAAATTGTTTCCACGACAGCACCTCCTTAAATCTATCCCTAAGAATGGACAACCAAGGAGGAAGGTTACTGATAGGCTTGCCTACGTCTGGACTACCAACCAGAACTGTGTTTTTATCTTAGTTGGGACTATTATAGCATATAGCAATACAAAAAAACCTCCAGAGCTGAACTCTGAAGGATTCATTTTTTATTTTACAACAATATTAACCAATTTATTCGGTACACTAATCACTTTTACGACTTCTTTACCGTCGATCTCTGCTTTGACTTTTTCGTCAGCTAGAGCGACTTCTTGCAATTCTTCGCGTGAAAGGTCCTTTGCAACCATGAGTTTGGCACGAACTTTACCTTTGATTTGGACAACGATTTCGATTTCGTCTTCAACCAATTTGCTTTCGTCCCATGTTGGCCAAGCCACATAAGAGATAGACTCACCTGTTGCTGCGACTGTTTGCCAGAGTTCTTCTGCCAAGTGAGGTGCAAATGGGGCGATCAATTGGATAAAGCCTTTGGCGTAATCCACATAGAGTTTGTCTTCCTTGTTGGCCGCATTGACAAAAACCATGAGTTGAGCAATGGCTGTGTTGAATTTCATCGACTCGATTTGCTCAGTGACAGATTTAACGGTTTCGTTGTAAACCTTGTCCAGAGCGCCATTGTTTTCCGCAACGATTTCTTTACTTGTAATCAAACGGTAAACACGGTCGAGGAACTTACGGCTTCCTTCCAAGCCTTCTTCAGACCAAGCGATAGAAGCGTCAAGTGGTCCCATGAACATTTCATAGACACGAAGGGTATCCGCACCGTATTGTTCCACCACATCGTCTGGGTTGACAACGTTCTTGAGGGATTTCGACATCTTAGCTGGCGCTTGCTCCAACTCTTCCCCTGTTTCCACATGGAAGAAGGAACCGTCACGTTTTTCAACCTTGTCAGTTGCCACAAGAGCACCACGGTGGTCACGGTAGCTAGTTCCCAAGATCATTCCTTGGTTAAAGAGTTTTTGGAATGGCTCTTTAGTCGGTACAACATCAAGGTCATAGAGGAATTTATGCCAGAAACGAGCGTAAAGCAAGTGAAGCACGGCGTGTTCTGCACCACCCACGTAGATATCGACTGGCAACCATTGTTTGAGGAGGTCCTCGTCAGCCAATTTCTCAGTGTTGTGTGGATCGATATAGCGGAGGTAGTACCAGCTTGAACCGGCCCACTGTGGCATGGTATTGGTTTCACGACGACCTTTGACACCATCCTCACGAGTCACTTCCAGCCAGTCTGTCAAGTTGGCTAGTGGGCTTTCACCAGTACCTGAAGGGCGAATGTCCTTGGTTACTGGCAAGACAAGTGGGAGTTCACTTTCTGGAACAGCTGTCGAAGTCCCATCTTCCCAATGAATAATTGGGATTGGTTCACCCCAGTAACGTTGACGGCTAAAGAGCCAGTCGCGAAGACGGTAGGTAACCTTTTCTTGACCAAAGCCTTTTTCTTCTAGCCAAGACACGATTTTAGCAATCGCTTCTTCTTTGTTGAGACCGTTCAAGAAGTCAGAGTTGACGTGAAGGCCATCTTCTGTGTAAGCAGCTTCTTCAACGTTTCCACCTTCCAAGACTTCTACGATTGGAAGACCAAACTGTTTAGCAAATTCCCAGTCACGCTCATCGTGGGCAGGTACGGCCATAACAGCACCTGTACCGTAGCTAGCAAGAACATAGTCCGCAATCCAGATTGGGATTTCTTTACCATTGACAGGATTGATCGCATAAGCTCCAGTCCAAACCCCTGTTTTTTCCTTGGCAAGGTCTGTACGAGCCAAGTCTGATTTAAGGCTAGCTTGGTGTTTGTAGTCCGCTACAGCCTCAGCTTGTTCAGGTGTCGTGATGGCATCTACTAGTTCATGTTCAGGCGCCAAAACAGTGAAGGTCGCACCAAAGAGGGTATCCGGACGAGTTGTAAAGACGGTGAATTCCTTGTCAGTCCCTTTTACTTTGAAAGTAACGTTAGCACCAGTTGATTTACCAATCCAGTTGCGTTGCATGTCCTTGATAGACTCTGGCCAGTCAAGGTCATCCAAGTCGTTGAGCAAACGTTCCGCATAGGCAGTGATTTTAAGCATCCATTGACGCATTGGTTTGCGGACAACTGGATAGCCCCCACGCTCAGAGGTTCCATCTGGAAGAACTTCTTCGTTAGCGATAGCTGTTCCTAGTTCCTCAACCCAGTTTACTGGTACTTCAGCTTCATAAGCCAAACCTTTTTCGTAAAGTTTAGTGAAGATCCATTGCGTCCATTTGTAGTAGTTTGGATCTGTCGTATTGACTTCACGGTCCCAGTCGTAAGAGAAGCCAAGCGCATTTATTTGGCGTTTGAAGTTGGCAATGTTTTCTGCTGTGAATTCCGCTGGGTCATTCCCTGTATCCATAGCGTATTGCTCTGCAGGCAAACCAAAGGCATCCCAGCCCATTGGGTGAAGGACGTTGTAACCTTGCGCACGTTTGAAACGGCTAAGGATATCAGTCGCTGTGTAGCCTTCTGGGTGTCCTACGTGAAGACCCGCTCCAGATGGATAAGGGAACATGTCCAATGCATAAAACTTAGGTTTTGAAGCATCTGTTCCTGTCTTAAAGGTGTGATGGTCAGCCCAGTATTTTTGCCACTTAGGCTCGATTTCTTTATGATTGTAAAAACTCATAGCGTCTCTCCAATTTTCGTGATGCTCCTATTATACCATTTTTAGGCGATTTTTAAAGGTTCAGACAAAGAAAAAGACAGGTCCCATACGGGACCTGTCTTTCCTGTTTTCTTCAAGAAAAGTCTATTTCACATGCTTTTCAAGTTCTTCTTGCGCTTTTTTATTGGATTTTTCTTTTTCTTTCTTCCATTGTTCACGCGCTTTGTCGTAGTCTTTAGCCGCTACGACCTTATCTTGAACTTCTAAATACTTGTAGTTGAAGGATTGACCCTTGTGGCCTGTCCATGCAAAGGCTGCAGAGTATGGTACAGTCTTACGAACGACTGGAGAGGCTCCATCCGAATGAATCGGAATCAAGAGGGCACTATCGGTCAACCAAGCTTGAGCGGCAGCATATTTTTCATAACGCTTGTTGACATCGGTGTTTTCTTTTTGAGCGTCTTCAATTAATTGATCGTACTCATCAAAGCCAGCTGCTTTTGCGGCTGCATTATCCGTACCAGCATCGAATCCAAAGTAAGAATTGGCGTTTTCGCCGGATTTACCACTAGTGATGTCGATGTAAGAAGATGGGTCCGTATAGTCTGGTCCCCAACCCAAGTTATTGTTCAAATCCCAGTCTTGTTGCGAAGCACTTTCAGCAAAGTAAGTCACCCGTTGCAGATCATCTTCAGAAATCATATTCAAATCGATGACAATATTTTCTGCTCCTAGTGTAGATTCAACTGACTGTTTAAAGGATTGAGCTTGTTTGATCCCTTCTGTATAAGTTGAAGAAGTTGGAAGGTCCAAATGAATTGGGAATTCAACTCCTTGAGCCTGCAAATCTGCCTTGGCTTTGGCAAACTCTTCTTTGGCCTTGGTTGGATTGTAGAGGGTGTCTTTTCCATCTGCGACAGAGACCCCTTTCCATTCATCCCCATAAGCTTCCAAGTCTTTTTCTACTGCATCACCAAATTGTTGGCCATCGATTTGGACAAAGTTTGGTGGCGTAAAGGTATTACGGATAACCTTATTGGCACCCGCTTCCCCGTTAGTTTGCGCTACATAAGCCTTGCGGTTGAAGGCAAACATAATGGCTTGACGGAAGTCTTTATTTAAGATTGCTTTCTTAGTTGAAGTCTTTTGAGCATCAGTGGTCTTCTTAGTGATTTCATAAGCCTGACGGTCAATGTTGAAGGAAAGGTTGTAGGTAGATGAACCTTGGTCAGTAAAGACGATATCGTCTTTGTGCTTCTTCTCTACACTCTTATAGTTGGAACCATTTGGGAAAACACGGGCAACTGTATAGTCGCCGTTATCAAACCCACGAATCAAGGATTCTGAGTCTTGTCCATCATAATAGGTCAACTTCACTTTACTGATCTTAACATTATCCGCATCCCAGTATGTTGGGTTCTTTTCCAATATCGCAGAAGATTTAGAAGTGATAGATTTGATCAAATAAGGACCGCAGTAGAGGATACTAGACGGAGAAGTTCCTTGGCCATAATCATCTCCTTTAGATTTCAGGAATTCTTCGTTGACCGGCATCAAGATCCCCATTGTAGTCTTAGAATTCCAGAAACTTTCTGGTTGGCTCAAGGTATATTGAACGGTATAATCATCAATAGCCTTTACTCCAACAGTTGAGAAATCGGATGTTTTCCCTGAAACATAATCATCCAAACCTTTGACAGATTTTTGGACCAAGTAAATCGCTTGTGATTTCTTATCTGCCGCGTGTTTGAGACCTGTGACAAAGTCTTTGGCCTTGACTTCTCCATATTCTTCCCCTTCAGAAGTCATCCATTTGACCCCTTTGCGGAGTTTATAAGTATAGGTCAAGCCGTCCTTGGAAACAGTCCAGTCTTTAGCAAGCGATGGGATCAAGTTCCCGTACTTGTCCACTTCCAACAAGCCATCTATCGCATTTCCTGTAAACTCGGAAGTCGATTTTTTATTGGAAATCGAGTAATCCAGTGTATCCGGATCCTGGGTATAGACATAGCTATAGGTCTGACCACCAGAGCTACTAGATTTCCCTCCTGAGCAGGCTGCCAGTACACCAGCTGATAAAAGCAGAGCGCTGGTAGCTAAGAGTACCTTCCCTTTGTTCATATAAATCACCTCATTGTAAAAAATGTTATACTCAATTTAAATTATAGCACTTTCTAGGGAAATGTAAACGCTTTTACTGCGAAATTATTCTATTTCTTCTTTATTTTTTCAATTTCTTCTTTTTCTAGAATTTTTTAAAGTTGAATCCCTGACCTGTATGATATAATGGAATCTATGAATTATGGGAGACATTTACACAAACGACTAAAACACAGCCTCTTGTCCCTCCTTGTAGGAGTCTTGGCATTTGGCCCTATTTCCACTGCTTTTGCGGACGACATCTACCAGCAAGAAGATGTCATGAAAATCGCAGCCGATGCTGGACTGGTATTGGATGATTTTTACAAGCCTAAGGCTGACATCGTCATCGACGCCAATACTGGAGCTATATTGTACGGAGACAATATCGACACGGTCCGGGACTCAGGAAGCATGGCCAAACTCATGAGTGCCTATGTAGTCTTTCGGGCCCTCAAAGAAGGCAAGATCAAATATGATACCGTGGTTACAGCAACAGAGGCAGACCAAGCCATCTCGGAAAACAATCTGTTAAGTAACTCACCTATTGTAGCTGGTGTTGACTACAAAGTATCTGAATTGATCAAGATGCTCTTTGTTCCATCTTCCAGTGCGGCCGTGATTATGCTCGCAAACGCCGTCACTGACAATGATCCCGATAAGTTTTTGGACTTAATGAATCAGTACTCACAAGAAATGGGGATGAGTCATACTAAATGGCATAATCCAAATGGGGCGATGATTTCGGTCCTTCAGGGCTACTACAATCCTCAGCGCTACGATGTCAATGCGAATAACGAAATCACAGCGCGGGACATGTCTATTCTGGCTTATCACATCGTAAACGACCTACCAGAAATGTTGGAATACACCAAGCAAGCTCACACTACTATCATGGAAGGAACCCCCTACGAGCAAAGCTACGATAACTACAATACTTCCCTCGAAGGTGGAAAGTTCGCCCTCAAAGGGACAGATGGACTCAAAACTGGATCCAGCCCAACTGCTGACTACAACTACACCGCGACAACCAAGCGAGGTAAACAGCGGATTATCGAAGTGATTTTGGGGGTTGGGAACTACGATGTCGAGATCGCCGAAAGTTACCGCAATCAAATCGGGAATACCCTGGCTGAGAAAATGTTCGCAGACTACCAGTATAAAAAAGTCCTCTCTGCAGGTGAGCACAAAATCGATGGGAAGACCATTCAACTGAAGCAAGACTTCTATGCGACCGTTAAGAAGGGGACGAAGCCAGCCCTTAAACTGGAAGACAACCGCCTAGTCGTCCAGAACGGCTTGCAACAGGTATCCCCAAGCATTAAAGCTGGGATGACCGTAAGTGAGTCTAAAGCAACGAACTCTAGCAGTAAAAGCAAGGGACTAGATGCCATGTGGCTCTTCTGCTTCCTGCCTGCCGGAATTTTATACCTGATCTTTAAACAAACCGATCCAAAAAGAAGAAAATAGAGAAAGAACTCCCATTACCGTAAGGTATGGGAGTTCTTGGTTTGTCTACATTCTCTGTGAATGATAGATGTTGATTTAGGCCAAACCTTGAACGTAGGCATCTACTGCTACGATGGCTTGGGCAATATCAGAAGCCTTCACTTCAAATGGCATTTGATGGATGGTTTCTCCTTCGATGGTGGCTTGTTGACCAACCTTAAGAAGATCTTCGTAGCTTGCATTTTCAAGATGCATTTCTTTCAGAGTGGTTGGCATACCAATTTGTTGATAGAAACGAATGTATTTGTTCAATTCTTCTTTAGGACGGTTTTCCAAGAACAATTGAACCAAGGTTCCATAGGCTACTTTTTCACCATGAGTCAAATGGTGGATGTCCCCAGTAAGGGCTGTAAAGCCATTATGGATGGCATGGGCAGCTGCTAATCCCCCACTTTCAAATCCAATACCACTGAGAAGGGTATTAGCTTCAATAATGTTTTCAAGAGCAGGGGTTACGACTTTGGCTTCACAAGCAGCCATGGCTTGAAGACCGTCTGCAAATAAGGTTTCTTCACAACGTTGTGCAATGGCGACACCCGCTAGAGTTTGGTGCTTCCCTAACATAGTTTTTCCGTTGGCTTGAAGGACTGCACGCGCTTCGACCCAAGTCGCTAATCCATCTGCGATACCAGAAGCAAGCAAGCGTTTTGGTGCTTGAGAGATCACCTTGCTATCCACCAAGACCAATTCTGGGTTTTTTGAGTAGAAGATATAGCGCTCAAAGGCACCCTCATCTGTATAAATAACAGACAAGGCTGAAACTGGGGCATCTGTAGAAGCGATGGTAGGAGCAATCACAACTGGTGATTTTAAAAGATCGGCAATAGCTTTAGCACTATCGATAGTCTTTCCTCCACCTAAACCAATAATCAAGTTACAACCTTGCTCTTTCCCTAAAGAAACCACACGATTAATTTCATTGTCTGAAGCTTCTCCATTAAAGAAGACAGGTAATACTTCAAATCCAAACCGCAAGAGATATTTTTCAAATTTTTCCCCTACAAGTTCATAAACTAGTTGGTCACAGAGAAGAATTGGATGATCTCCCAATTCAAGAATCGTTTTCGCATTTTCAAACAAGGCATTTTCACCTTGAATATAGCGTGAGGGACTTGCAAAAATTCGCATCTTCCTCTCCTTTCATTAAATCATATTCTGATGATGAATGGTTGCCCAATCGTTTGCAAAATCATCCACTGCTTTCCCAATTGATGGCATTCCAAAGGCTGCTTCAAACACATCTGCTCCAGCAGTAATCGCTTGTGCTCCTTCTTTGAATGCCCGATTGACTTGACCAACATTCTTAAAGGACGCTGCCAGAATTTTGCTTGATGAATGATTTTTTTCAATTGCTTCTGCCAATTGTGCTATTACCTGTGCTGAATCAATATTCAAGTTCTCCATTCGATTATAATAGGGAGCAAGGTAATCTGCGCCTGCTTCAATAGCCAAAAGACCTTGAAATACAGTATAAATTGCGGTTGCAGTAATTTTATAACCTTCTGATTTTAATGTTTTGATAGCTGCCAACCCCTCAGGAGTAACCGGAACTTTAATAAAAACATTTCCGCCACATTCTTGTCGAATTTTCGCAGCATCTTTTAAAATACCGTCATAATCTTTCGCAACAACTTGCACATGGATAGAAGGAGCTTCGCCAATGATCTCCCGAACTTCATGAATCCGTTTAAAGAAGTCGATTTCTCCTTCTTTTTTGGCAATTGTTGGGTTAGAGGTTACCCCAGCAAGGGGTAACACTCGAGCCCATTTTTTTATTTCATTTATATTTAAAGTATCAAGCATAAATTCCATAAACAAACCTCTTTACTATAGGGTATGCTCTGTCCGTCCAATAATATCATCTTGAGTGGCTTTTGATAGTACATTGAAGAAAGCTGAATAGCCTGCTACACGTACAATTAAGTCACGGTGTTTTTCTGGATGTTTTTGCGCATCCAAAAGCGTTTCTCTAGAAACTACATTATACTGGATGTGGTATCCATGCAAACGATTAAAGAACGTACGGAGTAAAGCAATTAATTTTAACTTATCCTCTTCTTTTGCTAAAGTTTGAGGATTTACTTTTTGGTTTAATAATACACCACCAACAATTTCATCTGTTGGTAATTTTGAAACTGATTTCAGAACAGATGTTGGTCCATGTTGATCCATATTATGAGATGGTGAGCATCCTTCAGCTAATGGAGTTCCAGCATTTCGGCCGTCTGGTGTCGCCAAAGTACCTCGTCCTTGCCCCACATTGGCTGAAATAGAGGAAGTTCCTGAGTAACGGATACCACCAATTGGACCTCGACCATAACGTGTGTTTGGATATTTAGCGATCTCATCTACGTAAATATCATAAGCATCCGTAACTAATTGATCCGCATAATCATCATCATTTCCATATTTAGGAGCATCGTGAATCAGCATCTCTTGAATTTCTTTACCACGTTCACCTGCGTAGTCTGTTTCTAAAGCATGCCAAAGTTCTTGTGGTGTTAGTCGTCCTTCTTCAAAGACTAATTTCTTTATCGCCGCAAGAGAATCAGATAGATTCGCAATACCAACTTGAAGACCAGAAATGTAGTCATAGACTGCTCCACCTTCTTTAAGGTGTTTACCACGACCAATACAGTCATCTGTCAAAGCAGAACACAAGATATCCGGTACTTCTCTTTCAAGAGCAAGGTCAATTGCATTTTCAACGATGACACTCATACGTGTCAAATACCGTAATGTTTTATCCCAGGCAGTTTTTAGCTCATCAAATGACTTCATATTCACAAAATGACCGAAACTTGGTGCAAATCGTTTGCCAGATGCTGGATCGATTCCATCATTCATTGTAATGAGCAATACTTTAGGGAAGTTCATATAACTCATACCCGTACAACGGTAACCCCATTTCCCTGGAACTGCAGTTTCAACACATCCAATTGCACTGTAATCATAAGCATCTTCTTCAAGCACGCCTTTTGCAATAAAGGATGGAATAATAATTTCATCGTTATTGAAAGCTGGCATACCAAAGCCAAGCTTCATAACCTCAATACATTCGTTCATAAAGCGGGCATCCAAACCAGCATGATAACGAACGGTTAAGTTCGGTTGTGGAAGATGGGTTTGAGCAACTGACTTCAATACTAAGTAAGACAATGGATTAACAGCATCCTTTTTATCCCGTGTCTGGCCACCAATGGTAACGTTTTGATAAAGGGGACTACCTGCAGATGAGAAGGTGTGAGCTTGACTACGAACTTTATTAATTGTAATTGTTTTGATCCATAAGTTGGTCAAACGCTCTACAATACTTGCTTCTGTCTCACGACCTGCTTCCAGATCAGCCTTTACAAAAGGATACATGTATTGGTCAAAACGTCCATACGACAAAGAGTGACCATTTGATTCAATCTGTAGGATACACTGGATAAACCATACAGATTGAACAGCTTCTGCAAAAGTTTCTGCTGGTTCATATGGAACCTTCGAACAAATACGAGCAATCTCCAATAATTCTTTTCGACGTTCAGGACCTGCTGTCTCTGCCATTTCAGTTGCTAACTTCACAAAACGCTCTGCATAGGTTTTAACTGCATCCACAATGATAAAAATCGAATCATAGAAATGATATTTATCAATACTTGAAGGATCTGTTAAATCAAGATTAGCTTTCGCTTCACGCGCCTTTTCTTCAAAACCTTTCAAACCATACTGCAAAAGTTTTTGATAGTTAACAGCTAAATGGGCATCCCCTGAATTCATCTTTCCTTCCATACCAAAGAATCCAGTCTCCATATAGACTTGTACTTCATCTGGAAGAAGTGCTCCAGCACGTGCACGGAGATTATTATTTTCCCAGAAAGGAGCAATTGCTCTTAGCTGATCTTTTGTTTCCTCTGTAATATAGAAGACATCCCCGTCACGCTTTTCAAATAAATCCAATTCATTTAATACAAACTCTAATGTATATTCTGGGAAAATAGGAGCATCCTTATTCGAAGAGGCTTGATTCCCAACAATCATCGTTTCATCTTCGATATACAAGGTCATATTTTCAAGAATCTGTTTTAACATATAGGCCCGTTTTAAAACATTTGGTTTCTCCTTGTGTTCCCGATAGGCTTCTGTTGCCAAAACAGCACGTTCTGCATCAATATAAGGTTTCTTGTTCAATACATCTTCCCGATATTTGTTCATCCGATCGGTTAGACTACCAAAATAGTCCGTTTTGATAGATGTTCTTGCTACTTCTACTGTGTTTGTCATATCTGATAAACCTTTCTTTTGAAATTATTTTGTTTTCTTTCGTAACTATAGTAGCATTTAATCGTTTGAAATTCAATAAATACTCTGTAGAATAGCTAGTTCTATCTAAAACAGCACATATGTGCCACTATCTTTTAGGACACTATTTTTCGGCTTCTAGTTCATTCGCATAAGCCAATTTATCTTGGAATTTAAAGAATGGGAAGTAAACAAGCGTTGAGATTCCTAAAACAATTACCTGTACAATGGCACCTTGCCACCCACCAACCATAAATCCTGAGATAATAGCTGGTGTACTCCAAGGTAGAGTAACCCCAGAAAATGGTTGCATAAATCCGATCGCAATCGAGCCATACACTACAACAGCCGCTAATATAGGTACCATAATAAACGGAAGGAACATCACTGGATTCATGACAATTGGAAAACCAAACACAACTGGTTCATTGACATTAAATAGTGCTGGAAAAGCAGCTACTTTACCTAAAGCTTTGTATTGTTTTGATTTTGCTGCAAAAAGCATAGCAATAACCAAACCAAAGGTTATACCTGATCCAGACAAAATAAGGAAACTATCTAGGAATTGTTGCGTTACAATGTGAGCACCATTTTCAACGGATAGCTTCCCAGCTGCCAACATTGATTTATTGGCATCCAGGTTAGAAAGTAGCAATGCTGTTACTACACCATTGACAACTGATTGTCCGTGCACACCAAACCACCACAAGAACGAAATAAAGAAGGCAATTCCAATCGCTCCGTAAAGTGATCCTGTTAGACCTTGTAGAGGAACCTGAATGACATCATAGATCATTTCAATGAAAGTACCGCCACTTGTCACTACTTTTGATACGATATAGACAATCATTGATAGTAAGAAAATCACGAAAGCAGGAATCATCGCTTCAAATTGTTTGGCAATGGCTTGAGGTACTTGTTCTGGCATTTTAATAACAATGTGTCTTTGGATAAACACAGTATAAATCGCACCAACTACCAGACCTATAATAATAGCCCCGATAATCCCTTGACCACCAAACCATACTTTTGCAATGGCATCACCAATTGGTTCTCCCTTAGCTGGTACATAAGAAGATTTTAACAAGATAAAGTATGAAGATAGGGACAAAACTCCTGCTGGCAAGGGTTCTACTCCACTGTTTTTAGCATATGAATAACCAATGGAGAAGCACGAAATTAAGCCCATGATGGCGAATGTTCCTGAATAAACCTGCATAAATGGCTCTGTCCACGTATCGCCAAATACACTAGCAATAGCCTGATTAAGGCCTTCAAATGGTAATTGCCCAATAATCAGGAACAAACTACCAACTACCGTTAATGGAAGGATCGCTAACATCCCATCTTTAAGAGCAATAATTCCTTTCAAGTTTACAAACCGCATGATTGGAGCGATAATTTTCTGAGAATTAAAATTAGACATGGGAAGCCTCCTTATTTTTCTCCTAGCAATTCTAGAGCTAGATTTAGTACTTTCTTACCATCCAACATCCCATAATCTGCCATAGGGATGACAGCAATAGGAATATGGTTTGCCTCACAAATCGCTTTTGATTTATCCAAAGTATAAGCTACTTGAGGGCCCAACAAAGCGACATCGATTTCAGGAGCAAAATCTGCTAATTTTGCTTGAGAATAGGCATCGATTTCAGCATCAATCCCTAATTCCTTAGCCGCCACCTTCATATTATTTACCAACATTCCTGTTGAAAATCCTGCTGCACAAAACAATCCAATTTTCATCTTATTTTCCTCCTTATTGTTTCGCTGAAAGTTCTTTACGTAAGTCAATCATTTCTTTGATCAAGTTAATCTCTGTGATTGAAGTCATTAAGTGATCTTGTGAGTGCACAAACAAAGCTGTAATCTCTGTCTTTGTCCCACCTGCTTCCTGGGCTAAAAATTGTGTTTGCAAGTTATGCGCTTCTAGCAATGCTGCATCTGCTTTCGCAATTTCGTCTTCAGAAGATGTAAAATCGCCCTCCTTAGCATATGATAAAGCTTGGTAAATATGCTGTTTAGCATCACCCGCATTTAAAATCAATCCCATAATAATTTGGTCCGCAACAATGACTTCCATAACGAAGCCTCCTTTACTTTTTGAAAGCGCTTTTATTTCTAACAACAATATATCATCTTTATCTTTCACCGTCAACGATTTTTGAAACATATGTTTGTCTTTTTATTATTGTTGCACTTTTGTGCTATTACACCTTATAAAAAAACTGCCCACAAATGTAAGCAATCTTCTTATTATTCTAAAAAATTAGCATCTCCATCCAATTCTAGCATTTTTATAATCGTTGCTTCGTCAGTTACGAGATGATTAATATAACCAGCTTTGATCACTGATAGTATTGCCCCCGCTTTTCTTTCTCCATATGCCAAAGAAACTGTTTTTGGGATTTGTTTCAATTCTTCCAATCTGATAGCAACTGTTCTTTCTTGTAAATCTTGATACACTGGTTTTCCTTCCTGATCGAAAAATCGACAACAAACCTCTCCGACTGCTGCCTCAGATCTGAGTTCTGTAAAGTCTTTTTCTGTTAGCATATCAAACCACTGTGGATTATGTGTATCAGCAGGGCCACCAATACCTACTACCGCAATATCCAAATTTTCCCAACTGTCTCTTAAGTCATCAAAATATTTTGAAGTGAGAATTCCTTCTGCCAATTCCTTATTTTCCTGAATGATTGTCGCATTGATAAAACGACACTCTCCATGAAATTTGCTAGCCATATTATAAATGAGGGTATTCACATGGTAACGAGCATGAATATGGCTAGGACCACCAGCCAATGGATAGAAGTATACATTTTCTAGACGCTTACTCCCAATACAATCAACAAGAAGACTAAGGCTTTTCCCCCAGGAAAAACCGATGTTCATTCCATCTTGTAAAAGAGAGCGAACCATACTAGCAATCGATTGGGCCAAGCGTTGTTCTAAATCCTTCAAAGACTCATCTGCAATATTAGGGACAATTTCCAATTCATGCAGATTGTATTTTTCTTTGACGTAATTCTCTAAACGAAACAGTTTACTATCGAAATTCTCAATCTCGATTTTGACAATCCCTTCTTTCTTAGCCTCTGTCAACATTCTACTAACTGTTGTTCGATAAATTCCTGTTTCAGTAGCAATTTCCGATTGACTCTTTTCTTCAATATAGTATAGATAAGCAAGCTTAGCTAACAGTTTTTTGCGTTCATATTTCACAATCCTTCTCCTAACTATACCATGGTAAGGGATATCCCTGCTTGTTCAAGTTTTCTCATCGCCTCTGATGATATTTCCTTATCTGTAATCACGCGTTGTACTTGAGACAAGGCAAAATTTCTGACATTGCCCTTCTTTTGAAATTTGCTGGAATCTGTCAGGATCACTATATTTTCAGAAACCTGAGACATATATTGAACAACTTCGCTACGCATCATATCTTTACCAGTAAACCCCAATGCGTCATCATAGCCATCTGCACCAATAAATGCATTTTTTACACGAAAAGATTGGATTAACTGCTTCAACAAAGGACCAACTGTCACCTGGGAGTCTTTTTGAAACTCTCCTCCCAATAATATAATTTTGCAAGAGTCATAATTTCGAACAAAATCTGCAATAAAATAAGAATTTGTCACAATCTTCACATTCTTCTTTGTTTGACAGATTTCTTCCGCTAATAGAGCACACGTTGAACCTGATTCAATGAGAATAGTTTCGTTATCCTGTACTAATTTTGCTGCTTCTTGGGCAATTTTTCTTTTGGTATCATAATGGAAAGACAGGCGGACATTTATATCATCACCGCTATTTAATACAGCATAACCATGTTCCCTATGAAGAAGACCCTTGGATTCTAATTTATCTAAATCCTTTCGAATCGTTACTTTTGAGACTTCTAAAGTTTCAGAAAGTGTATTGACATCAATTTTTTCATATTGCGAAACTAGTTTTAAAATTTCTTCTAAACGCTTCATATTTCTTACCTCTTCTCTATTTTATCAAATTTTCTTAAAAAATATAAGGGAGAAAAGTTTCATTCGTAATTGATTTTGTTTCTAAAAAAATATATAATACAAATATCAGCAAGAAGGAGAAATAGATATGGGAACGACACGCGGTATTATTTTCAATATTCAACACTTCAGTATTCATGATGGACCAGGAATTCGAACAACTGTTTTTCTGAAAGGATGTCCTTTGCGTTGTCCGTGGTGCTCTAATCCCGAATCACAGCGAATGAACCCTGAACCGATGCTTGATGCGGTTACTAAAGCTCCCGGAACAACTGGACAAGAAAAAACAGTAGATGAAATTATTGATGAAGTCATGAAAGATATTGATTTCTATGAGGAATCTGGAGGCGGTATGACCTTATCTGGTGGTGAAATATTTGCCCAATTCGAATTTGCAAAAGCACTACTGAAAGCTGCTAAAGAGAGAGGTCTTCATACTGCCATCGAGACAACTGCTTTTGTGGAACACGAAAAATTTATTGACCTGATCCAATATGTTGATTTCATTTATACCGATTTGAAGCACTACAATAGCCTCAAACACAAAAAGAAAGTCGGTGTTCATAATAGTTTAATCATCGAAAATATCCATTACGCTTTTAAAGAGAAAAAAAAGATTGTTTTACGTATACCTGTGATCCCTCAGTTTAATGATTCTTTAGCCGATGCAGAAGAATTTTCCACTCTTTTCAACTCCTTAGATATTGATCAAGTACAACTTCTCCCATTTCACCAGTTTGGTGAGAATAAATACAAACTATTAGGACGTCGTTATGAAATGGAAGGAATAAAGGCTCTGCACCCCGAAGACTTGTATGACTACCAGCAAGTTTTTTTAGATCATGACATCCATTGTTATTTCTAATCCACTCAAAAATCCCCACAGCTAGTTTCAGTAGGTTGAAACTTGGCTTTGGGGATTTTTAGTTTTTTTCACGAGCAATCAAGAAAATCAATCAATCGCCTAACTGAAGTCGAGACTACTTCCTTTAATCAGCGAAACTAGTATCGCGAAATTGAACTCGCCCTAAAAGCGTCGAGAAAAAGAGAGATTGCCTGGTGGGCATGGCCCACATGGTCAATCTCCTATTTTCTTCTCGCTTTTTTTACGGGCTTAGTATCTTAAACTACCAAATGATCACACGGTCTTCTGGTGCGCGCCACATGCCGTCACCTTCTTTGACATCAAAGTTTTCAAAGAATTCGTCAAAGTTTGGTAATTGAACATTGGTACGGAGTTTTCCTGGTGCGTGGACATCGACACTTGCGAGGAGTTGCATGTACTCTGTACGAGCTTTCATGCGCCAGATGCGAGCAAAGTTAGTGAAGAATTCTTCTGCTGAGAAATCTTCCTCTTTTTTCGCTGCTTCAAGAGCTGCAGCGATACCGCCGAGGTCTGCTACGTTTTCAGAAACAGTCAATTTCCCGTTGATCTTAGCACCGTATGAATCTTGGCCTTCGAACTGATCGATGACTTTTTGAGTCCGAGCGGTAAAGGCTTCGTAATCTTCTGGTTTCCACCAGTCTTTCAAGCTACCGTTCTCGTCAAAGGATGCTCCATT
Source organism: Streptococcus parasanguinis ATCC 15912 (assembly GCF_000164675.2). NCBI lineage: Bacteria > Bacillati > Bacillota > Bacilli > Lactobacillales > Streptococcaceae > Streptococcus > Streptococcus parasanguinis. The sequence goes on along the minus strand of NC_015678.1, from coordinate 1,830,289 downwards.
GGTGTCAAAGGCGTGGGAGATTTCATGGGCAATGACCGCACCGATTCCGCCGTAGTTGGCTGATGATGATTGGTGAAGGTCATAGAAAGGTGCCTGTAAAATCGCTGCTGGGAAGACGATTTGGTTCTGTTGCGGATCATAGTAAGCATTGACCATATTAGCTGGCATGTGCCATTCGCTCCGATCAACTGGTTGGTTCCACTTGCTCCAGACATGCTCGATGGAAATTTGAGCCAATTTTTGAGCATTTTCCACCAAGGTATTGCTTTCGTCGATGATCTTCTTGGCGTATGTTTCAGGTAATTTTTCAGGGTAGCCGATATGTGGTGTGATGACATTGAGCTTGACAATGGCTTTTTCACGAGTTTCAGGAGCGAGCCAGTCTGCTTTTTCTAAGCGATCCTTGTAGACTTCAATCATGGTCGCTACTTTATGCTCTACGTCTGCTTTCGCCTCTGGTGAGAATTTTTCTCCTGCATACCAAAGGCCAAGTGCTTGGCTATAAGGTCCTTCTGCCAAAGCCAAAGCGGCTTTTTCTTTCGGACGGGCTTCTGGTGTCCCTGTAATCGTACGGCTATACTCACCAGATAAGACACGGATTTCTTCAGTCAAGAAAGACGTCCAAGAAAGAGCTGCACTGAGTTTCAATTTGGCATGAATGGTTTCCCAGTTGGCTGCCGAGTAGTATTTTGGCGCAAATTCCTTCCAGAAGCGCTCTTCTGGAACAATGATAGTATCTGGCGTTTGCCCGATCACTTCTGTAAAGAAGGTATCGAGTGGCAATTCTGGAACCAAGGCCTTGAAATCTGCCCACTCATAAGGATGGTAGAGTTTATTGTACTCGGATTTTTCTTCGTTTGACAAGACATATTTGGCCAATTCTGCATCCGCCGCAATCACTTTATCCAGAATGTCTTTGATTTCCTCCTCTGAGAAATCAAATTTTGCCAAGAGCTTTTCAACCATTTGACGCCAAACAGCCAATAACTCTGGGCCTTTTTCATTGCCTTCTTCATAGTAGGTCGTATCAGGCAAGATCAAACCGAGTGCTTCTCCCCACAAGACATTCATTTGGGCATTCATAAAGTCTGGTGACACGCTAAATGGCATGAGATTTGGTTTGCCAGCTAGTTCATAGGTACCCAACTTGCTGGTATAGTCTTCAAAAGAAGACAAAGCCTTAATTTCATTGATCAAAGGCATGACTGGTGCCACACCAGCTGCTTCTCGCGCATCAAAATCTGCCACCATTTTGTGGTATTTGACAAAGTTTTGCAGAATGCTGTCTTCAGGTAGCTCTTCTCCCCGTTGCCATTTCCCAGTGATATCCAACATCAAGTTTTCGATATCTTGGATCAAGTCCATAAAACCACCAGTTGACGGTTTGTCATCAGGGATCACAGCTGTCTCAGCCCATTCCCCATTGACGTAATCATAAAAATCATCTTGTAAACGTACCATGATCTTCTCGCTTTCATTCTTTTCTAATAACCTTATCAAAAATAGGAACTTTTTTCAATGATTTCAAGTGATTTAAGCTGAATTATTTTATTAATTAACTTGACTTAATTTTTTTATTCATGTATATTAATACTAAAGGAGCAAAATCATGATTCAAATTGAACATCTAAGTGTTGCCTACCAGCAAACACTGGCCTTGGAGGATCTTTCCCTCACCATCCAGGGGCCAACCATCCTAGGAATTCTTGGGCCCAACGGAGCTGGGAAATCAACCCTGATCAAGGCCATGCTAGGACTTCTCCCCCATTCGGGAAAGGTCCAGCTCGATCAAAAAGATCTCAGCCAAGTTCTTCAACGAGTGGCCTACGTCGAACAGAAATCCGCTATTGATTTCCACTTCCCCATCACGGTGCGGGAGTGTGTCTCACTGGGTCTCTATCCCCATCTTTCTATCTTCAAGCGAAAAAGCAAAGAGGACCTCAAAAAAGTGGAAAATGCCTTGAAACTTGTCAATCTTCTTGATCTAGCAGATCGCCAGATTGGTCAGCTTTCGGGAGGGCAATTCCAACGGGTGCTGATTGCCCGTTGCCTGGTCCAAGAAGCGGATGTCATCTTTTTGGATGAGCCCTTCGCAGGGATTGACTCTGTCAGCGAAGACATCATCATGCAGACCCTCCAGACCTTGAAACAAGAAGGCAAGACCATCCTGATTGTCCATCACGACCTCAGCAAGGTCCCAGCTTATTTTGACAAGGTCCTCCTCCTTCACCGCAAGCTGATCGCTTTTGGGAAAACAGAGGAAACCTTTACCAAGGAGAATCTGCATGCAGCCTATGGGCATGAACTCTTTATAGGAGGTGGCGTCGGATGATTACAGAATTTATCGATGGATTACAGCAATTCCACTTCTTACAGAATGCCCTGATCACAGCCATTGCCATCGGTATTGTCGCTGGAGCTGTCGGATGCTTCATTATTTTGCGAGGCATGTCTCTCATGGGAGATGCCATCTCGCACGCAGTCCTTCCAGGGGTGGCCCTGTCCTTTATCCTTGGCATCAATTTCTTTATTGGCGCCATTGTCTTTGGACTTCTAGCTTCCATCCTTATCACCTATATCAAGAGCAACTCCATCATCAAGAGCGACACAGCGATAGGGATTACCTTTTCTTCTTTCCTCGCCTTAGGAGTCATCCTGATTGGAGTCGCAAAAAGTTCCACCGACCTCTTCCACATCCTCTTTGGGAATATCTTGGCCGTGCAAGACCAGGATATGTGGATGACCATCGGTATTGGGGTGGCGGTCTTGCTGGTGATTGTCCTGCTTTTTCGCCCCTTGCTTCTCACTTCATTTGATCCAGTTTTGGCTCAATCCATGGGCATCCGGGTCAAGGTCTACCACTACCTCCTTATGGTGCTCTTGACATTGGTTTCTGTTACTGCTATGCAAAGTGTCGGAACCATTCTCATCGTCGCCATGCTTATTACACCCGCTGCGACGGCCTACCTCTATGCCAATAACCTCTGGTCCATGATGCTTTTGTCCTCTAGCCTAGGAGCTCTTGCATCCATTCTGGGACTCTTTATTGGCTATAGCTTGAACATCGCCGTTGGATCTTGTATTGTCCTCACTTCTGCCGTCTTCTTTCTCATCAGCTTTTTTATCGCTCCTAAGCAGAGAAAGAACAAGCACGCTCTTTCATCTCATTAAAGGAGAAACACATGAAAAAAATCGCTTCTGTCCTCGCCCTCTTTGTGGCGCTCTTATTTGGCCTTCTAGCCTGTAGCAAGGGGGCTTCTTCTGGAGCTTCTGGTAAATTGAAAGTGGTCACCACCAACTCCATCCTTGCAGATATGACCAAAAATATTGCTGGGGATAAGATCGAACTGCACAGTATCGTTCCCGTCGGCAAAGATCCCCACGAATACGAACCACTACCAGAAGATGTCAAAAAAACTTCGCAAGCAGACCTGATCTTCTACAACGGGATCAACCTCGAAACCGGTGGAAATGCTTGGTTTACCAAGTTGGTCAAAAATGCCAATAAAGTAGAAAACAAGGACTATTTCGCAGTGAGCGAGGGAGTCGACGTCATCTACCTAGAAGGCCAAAACCAAGCTGGAAAAGAAGATCCACATGCTTGGCTCAATCTCGAAAACGGGATCCTCTACGCTAAAAACATTGCCAAACAATTGATCGCCAAAGATCCGAAAAATAAGGACTTCTACGAAAAAAATCTAGCAGCCTACACTGAAAAACTCAGCAAGCTAGACCAAAAAGCCAAACAAGCATTCAATAACATCCCAGAAGAGAAAAAGATGATTGTGACCAGCGAAGGCTGTTTCAAGTACTTCTCAAAAGCCTATGGCGTCCCATCTGCCTATATCTGGGAAATCAATACGGAAGAAGAAGGCACACCTGACCAAATCAAAACACTGGTAGAAAAGCTCCGTCAAACCAAGGTGCCGGCCCTCTTTGTTGAATCCAGCGTCGATGAACGTCCTATGAAAACTGTCTCTAAAGATACCGACATCCCAATCTATGCAAAGATCTTCACGGATTCCATTGCCAAAGAAGGAGAAAAGGGCGATAGCTACTACAGCATGATGAAGTGGAACTTAGACAAGATCGCAGAAGGATTGAGTCAGTAACCCTTCAGATTTCTAAACAAATCAGTGGCCCCTCCTCCGGTATTGAGGTACAATAAAAACAAAAAAGGAGTCTTTTTATGGCAACATTTTTAGGAAACCCTGTTACCTTTACCGGATCTCAACTTCAAGTAGGGGAAATGGCCCATGATTTTTCATTGATTACTCCAGCTCTGGAGAAGAAATCTTTAGCTGATTTTGCTGGGAAGAAAAAAGTCCTCAGCATCATCCCATCCATCGACACAGGGATCTGTTCGATGCAAACACGTCACTTCAACAAGACCTTATCGGACTTGGAAGACACTGTCGTCTTGACGGTCTCTGTCGACCTTCCTTTCGCTCAAGGTAAATGGTGTGCTGCTGAAGGGATCGACAATGCTATCATGCTCTCAGACTACTACGACCATTCCTTCGGAAAAGCCTACGGCCTCTTGATCAATGAGTGGCACTTGCTTGCGCGCGCTGTTTTGGTCCTAGATGCAGATAACAAGGTCACATACGTTGAATACCTAGATAACATCAACAGCGAACCAAATTACGACGCTGCAATCGAAGCCGTCAAAGTACTTGGATAAACGAAAAAAGAGGTCTGCGACCTCTTTTCTATATCTACAAAATCTGTTCAGAACCTTTCCTTAAGTGAGTACGGACGTCAGCGAACTTCTAGGAAGTTCCATGACTTAGCAAGATACAAAGGGCGTTCGCGAATAAAGTCAAAATAGGAAGTTTGACACAGAATCTTTTGATTCTAGGAAAACTTATCTTTTTGACACGATCCGCAGCCCGTGTTCAATTAGTTTTGAACCTAACGTTTCAAAACTCCCGAGTACTTGAAACAACAATGTTTCAAGCACTTTTCTCACAGCGGAAAGGCTCATCACCTGATAGATCAGCTCTAAGAACTTAACTGTTTTAACTTCTTTTAAGAATCTCTTAGGCTATTTTATGTAAAATAACAGTTCTTTCGTTGTTATAAAATCCGATGGAGCCCATTCTGGAGGAGAACCCGCCAGCGTAAGCGAGGGATGCCTCTGAGGAAACTTCGCACGCGTCTTGCTACTTGTTGCTTGTAGCTCTGGCCTCCTTGTGCAAAGACTCCTTTTCGACTCCAGTATCCCTCGATACCGCGGTCATTCTTCGGAGCTAGATAGCGAACACCTTGCTGATAGAGGACCTGCTTGCGAAAGGCTGGGTCCCAAGCTTTGACGGGGTCAATATCTAAGTCCTTATGGGTCCGGCCCCTAGCCAACCCGTAGTTAAAACTGGCACCATTGACAATGCCATTTTCAGAAATTTCTACTGGATCGACTTCATTGAGGAAATGCCCAGCTAGATCGAGAATATACTCCGTATGAAAATTTAACAAGACCTTGAAATTGACTTGTTGGAAAGCCCCTGATGGATAATGAAGGTGACCATCTGACCTTAGGGAGACCTTATTGTGAAGACGAGCAGCCGCATAAGCATCCACCGTGATCGCTCTAGCCTCCTGTAGGTAAGCTTGTAAGGCCTCTTCGTCAGTCTGTCCAGCTCTTGCCTCATGCGTCCGAATCCATTGTGCCTGGTAACTTGAAAGTAGGTAGCGCAACTGGTGAACCTGGCGTTTCAAGAGCTGATCTCCCGACTGATCTGCTAAGTGATCCTTTTTAAAAGCGATTTGCACGACGCGTGAAAAAGCCTTCCAAAAGTCGGAACCTGGTGGACAATCTGGAGCCATCCTACTCAGAAGAAAGGCTGTTTCTTCACAAGTTCCAGACAAGTCACTTGGCATAAGAAGAATTTTCATGACTCCCCTCAGCAAGTCTTGGGCAGCAGTTTCCGTTAGATCTTTGATCTCTTGAAACCACATGTTTTGAAACAGAGGACTGGCAAAGAAAAAGACAGACTGATATTGTTCTTGGTAGGCTTGTGGATCTTTGTATCCCTGCAAGTGCTTCTCTAGATAGGCTAAACTATTTTCTCTCCAGCCTAGTCTCGCTAATTCCCGTCTGTTCATGATGCCGTCCTTTCTATGATTCTATACTACCATCTTTTGGAGCTTGAGACAATTCTCATTACTCCACTAGCGTTTTTGAGGATTTTTTTGATATACTAGAAGTGAGCGAAGAAAAGAGGAAAGCATGACACCAAACAAAGAAGATTACCTCAAGTGTATTTATGAAATTGGCACAGAAGTAGAAAAAATCAGTAATAAGGAAATCGCTAGTCGCATGCAGGTCTCTCCACCCGCTGTGACCGAGATGATTAAGCGCATGATCTCTGAGGGCCTCTTGGTGAAAGATAAGACCCATGGCTATCTACTAACAGATCTGGGCTCGCAATTGGTCTCTGATCTCTACCGCAAGCACCGCTTGATCGAAGTATTTCTGCTGGAAAATCTTGGCTACACAACTGAGGAAGTCCATGAAGAGGCAGAAGTTCTCGAGCATACCGTTTCTGAACATTTCATCGACCGACTGGATCACATGCTTGGGAATCCTAAGACCTGCCCTCACGGTGGGACAATTCCAAAGAAAGGCGAAAGGCTTGTCGAAGCCCACCAAGGCCGTCTCAGTGAAACGACCCAACCTGGTCTGTATATTCTGCAAAGGGTCTACGACACCTATGAATTGTTAAAATTCTTAGACCAGATCCATCTCCAAATTGGTGATACCATCGCGTTTCAACGGTACGATGACTACACAGGCCTCTATCACTTCGTTATCCATGGACAAGAAATTTCTATCAACCAAGTGATCGCCCAACAACTTTATATCGAAAAACATGCAGTCTAATCCGACCACATGCTTTCTTATTTATGGATTTTTTGTATCTAGCAAAATCGTCACTGGACCATCATTGATCAATTCAATCGCCATATCGGCTCCAAAGATCCCTCGTTTGACAGGGACTTCTTTTTCTAATTGATCATTAAAGGCATCATATAACTGACTGGCCATATCTGGCTTGGCAGCCCCTGTAAAAGCAGGACGGTTGCCTTTTTTTGTCTCCGCAAAGAGGGTGAATTGAGAAATCGACAAAATTTCTCCTTGGATATCTTTGACTGAAAGATTCATCTTATCTTCCTCATCTGAAAAAATACGCATCTGCGATACCTTTCGAACCGCATATTCCAAATCCTTTTGGTCATCCTCAGGCCCTACTCCCACCAAAAGCAGCAAACCTTGCTGGATCGCATTGTAGACTTGACCATCAATGGAAACCGAGGCACTCTTGACCCGTTGAATCACTAATTTCATTTTATTATCCTATTTTATAAATCTATCGAACATTCACTGCTGACCTTCAAAAAACATCAACCTCAGACGACGAGCTAACCAAGCAATAAAAGAGTTCTGAACATATCCTAGCTTCTTCAAAGAAAATCAACATCAGACAAGGCAGTGAGACGCAGGCATAACTGTAGTTAGGCCAGTCGAAACTAACGCAGTATGAAGTAGATTTTCGCAGAAGACTAGCCGTTGGTACGCTTAACAGAGTACACCTCCGGCACACTCTTAATCTTATCCACAACTGTTGTCAACATCGATAGGTTCGGAATCCCAAAGGAAATGTGGATATTGGCAAATTTCATATCTTTGGTTGGTTGAGCATTGACAGTTGAGATCATCTTAGCTGTATTGGAGAGGACTTGGAGCACGTCGTTAAGAAGACCTGCACGGTTGAGTCCATAAATGTCAATATGGGCGATGTAGTCCTTGGTCGTATTATTGTCTTCCCACTCGACATCAATCAATCGTTGCTCGTAGTTATCTTGAGCGCGAAGATTCATACAGTCTCGGCGGTGAATCGCAACACCACGCCCTTTGGTGATGTAGCCGACGATTTCATCACCTGGAACTGGGTTACAGCACTTAGCAATCCGAATTAAGAGTCCAGAAGCACCTTGGATAACCACGCCACCTTCGTGACGGACCTTCAAGGTGTCTTTTTTATTTTCAACCTTGACCTCGCCACCTTTGACCAGCTCTTCTGCTTCTGCGCGTGCCTTAGCCCGCTCTTCTTCCCGGCGTTCATCCTCCGTCAAGCGGTTAAAGATGGTAATCGCTCCGATCTCTCCAAAACCAATCGCCGCAAACAAGGCTTCTTCTGTCTTGTAACTTGATTTTTGTAGCACTTTGTCCATGTGCTTTTTGTCCATGAACTTATTGGCTACCAAGTCATGCTCGTGGAACTGGGCCATCAAGAGGTCCCGACCACGGTTAATCGACAATTCCTTGTCTTGATTTTTAAAGAACTGACGAATCTTATTGCGCGCCTTGCTGGTTTTAACAAGTGTCAGCCAGTCACGGCTCGGACCAAAGGAGTTGGCATTGGTGATAATCTCCACCTGATCTCCCGTCCGAAGTTTAGTATTGAGGGGCACCATCCGGCCGTTGACCTTGGCACCAATCGCTTTTTCCCCAACCTTGGTGTGGATTTCATAGGCAAAATCGATCGGTCCGGAATCTTTCGGAAGCGAGCGCACAGTTCCATCTGGTGTGAAGACGTAAATCTCTTCTGCCAAGATATCTTCTTTCACATTTTCAACAAATTCTTTGGCATCGCCTGACTGGTCTTGGAGTTCCATCATCTCCTTGATCCAGTTCATCCCAATAGCCGATTCCTTGCTGTTGACTTGACCCTTGATACCTTTTTTATAGGCCCAATGAGCCGCAACCCCATACTCAGCGACCTCGTGCATTTCCTTGGTTCGGATCTGGAATTCAATCGGTCCTTTAGGGCCATAGACCGTCGTATGGATAGACTGATAGCCATTGGCTTTCCTGTTGGCAATATAGTCCTTAAAACGCCCCGGCATTGGCTTCCAGAGCTCATGGATGTAGCCTAACATGGCATAAACATCACTTGGAGTATCCAGAATGCAGCGAATGGCAATCAAGTCATAGATTTCATCAAAACGTTTCTTCTTATCCTGCATCTTGCGATAGATCGAATAGATATGCTTTGGTCGACCATAAATTTTCCCATGCAGATGGCGTTCCCCAGCATAGGTTTCGATCTTGTGGACAACCTCTTCGACCAACTCTTCTCGCTCGCGACGTTTTTCCTTCATCATATGAGAAATCTTGTAGAATTCTGTCTCATTCAAATAACGGAAAGACAAATCCTCAAGCTCCCACTTGACGCTGGAAATCCCGAGACGGTGGGCTAGTGGCGCATAGATTTCCATGGTCTCACGCGAAATGCGCTCTTGCTTATCCTTGCGTAAATGCTTCAGAGTACGCATATTATGCAAGCGGTCTGCCAATTTGACCAAAATGACACGGATATCTTGAGACATGGCCATGAGCATCTTGCGATGGTTTTCCGCCAACTGCTCTTCATGGGACTTGTACTTGACCTTCCCGAGCTTGGTCACCCCATCGACAATCACGCGCACATCATGACCAAATTCGCGCTCTAAATCATCTAAAGTCGCATCCGTATCTTCTACGACATCATGCAAAAAGCCACAGGCGACCGTCACAGCATCCAGCTTCAGCTTGGCAAGGATTCCTGCCACTTGAATCGGATGAATGATATAAGGCTCGCCAGATTGACGGAATTGCCCACTATGGCAATCAACCGCATAGACCAATGCCTTTTGCACAAAAGCAACATCTTCAGGTGATAAATATTTTTTTGTAAGGGCAACGACTTGGTCCCCTGTTAAATTCTCTTCTTTCGGCATTCATTTTCTCCAGTTTCTTGGATACTATTTTAACACTTTTAGAAGCAGATGGGAACCAATGAAGCTACTTTAATATACGGATACTACTTTGTCTTACAAAACTCTTGCAAAGCGTTTAACTCCAATTTCTTTCTTCCAACCCCTTCTTTAACAGAGTTTGAAAATTTTCCAGCCAAATCCGAATCAATAGTTCCAATAACCTGATCTAGAGAACTTTCAAGTTCTGTTAAACTAGATGAAATTCTCTTTTTAATGCTTTTTTGATCAATAGTAGCCTTTGTTAAGGCTATTTTCCCCATAAATTTAACACTAAGAAGAGCTGCCATGAAACGCTTATCTTCGTATGTTAAATCATTTGTAAGATCAATATTCGACATACATCTCCTTTCGTAATTTTGCAATCTCATTCGCATATTTTTCAGAGACTAGCTGTAATTCTTTTTGTTTTAACTGACGCAATTGCTCAATATGAGCTAGTTCGTGATAGTGCTCTGCATTCAATTCTTCATAAACATCTGATAATTCCCGATAATAATCCGATAAAATTTCCGTATTATCCATCATCTTAGAGAAATATCCGACTTCCTCTTCCATCATTTCAATGTTTTGTTTTGTAAAACAATACTGATCATGGATATGATTCATTCTTTTCTCTAGTTCTTTCATCTCCATTTTTAATTCTTCTTCAGTACCATTCCATTTTTCTTCTACTTCTCTAATCGCATTAATGTATTCAATCTCTTTGTTACCCATTCTTTACCATTGCAATTGAAGTTGGCTTGCCAGAGCAACATCCGTGCCTATTACAGTTGCAATTCCTTTCGCCATGTCTGTTGATAGACTAAAAATACTTTCTTTTATTTTTAGAGTATCTTTTTTAATTTTTTCTAATTCTGTAATGCGATTCATCTCAATCGTTTCTTTCGTTGCGCCAATTTGAGCAAGTGCATTTATGATATCACTTTCTGTACAACGGGTCCCTGATACAGTTGAACGACAAGAAGCTAATAATGTCTCCCAGGTTCCTTTTATATCTGCAATACCGAAATCACAGACAGCTAAAATATAATCAGAGGCTATGAGAGCAAATTCCTTCAGCGACTCCACTATTCCCATTGCCTGAATGGTGTCCATGGAAATGAGGTCACTTCCGGAGAGTCCGCTTTTCTTCCAAGACTCCAGCGCTTGTTTCTTTAACTGCAGTTGTTCTTTTGTCTGCTTTATTCGAGCTAACCGATAATCATCTAAACTCTCTTCTTTGACATTCAAGTAGCCAGCCTTGTAGTCGTAACCTCCCCACATATGTTGTTTTATAAAACCACCTGCATCCTTACTGTCAATCCGAACAAGTGTTCCAACAACTCCTTCATTCCCTTCTTCAGAATGTTCCCATGTGACCAAGTCACGCTTGTCTATAAAATTAAAAATTTTATATTTAATCTTATCGACCTGTTTCTTTTCTGCATCACTTAACTGTGGATAAAGGTTGGGTGCTTCATATATATAAGCCCCATCAATTCTATCTAAATATTTATCCTCCAAAGAACCAAGTGAAGATTGGATATTTAAGCCCCCTAAAGAATGAGCATAAAATTTGAAACGCGCATTCGGATATCGATCCATTGCTGCTTTTACTTCTTTCGAAGCCGCGTCAAGCTGGGAGGTTTTCCCCGTTTTGATCCCGAGTCTTTTAGCCATTGATATTTGTAATGCAGTTGGAGCATCGGTTAGCCCCCAGTCTCTCAAGGCTCCCATAAAATTTTGATCAAATTTAGCTTCCGATCCCTCAAACAAAATTGTTACTTCATGCACATCTTCTGGTCTGGTCTCCTGAGTGATTTCTTTATCTGTCACAATATAACCATTTAAACCAGATATGTCTCCTAGAAATCGTGCTTCCAAGTCTTGAGGAGAGGTGACCATATCCTTTTCTGGTGGTCGACCAAAAATTTCAGAAACATAGCCTATTCTTCTTTCTTGTTTTCCTTTCCCAATTAAAACATCCTTACCAACATTCAATTTAGAATATTCTTGCCAAGCGATGTCATTTTTTTCTTTGTCTGTGTATACCAAACTTACTCCTCCAATAATTTTCGCAACTCTACAGATCTACTCACTCCCACTTGTTCAATTGGTCCATCCTCGCTATATTTCCTTAATCCAAAATTTTCAGTTATTTCCTTATCTCCATTGATAATGATACGAAACATGATCCCCCCCATTGGATTGTGTTCAATCGTCTTATTATCAATCGCATAGGAGCGAATCTTGCCTTTTGGTGTTAAGGCATCTGGATCTGTTGCCTTTAATTCTTCTTCTATCAACTTTTCTACTTCCTTACTATGCACAATCTCAACCATTTCATTTTGAAAATCAAGATGGTTCTTTACAAGTAGACCTCCCCATACCAAGACTCCTAATAGTAGTACTCCAAATAGATAACGACCGATTTTTCTTTTTGATTTCATCCTCATCCTCCATAAAGTGTTAGTAGTATCACTTTACACTATTTAGTTTTCAATTTTATTACTCTTACTTTAATAATTCGTAAAAATTTTCGAAAACGTGACAGCAATTTCTAAATTTTTTTAAAATTTTGGAACAGATATCAAACCGAATGAGTTACTTTCTCAGATTGATGATTGTTTACCAGCAAACAGTAAGCTTACTCTTCCATCAGCTTTTGAAGGCCTTCAGATTCATCCATTCCCACAGATTCAATCGGCCCATCCTCGCTATATTTCCTTAATCCCATACTACCTGTTATTTTTTTATTTCCATTTATAATCACCTCAAACATAATCCCTCCCATTGGATTGTGTTCGATCGTTTCATCATCGATTTCATACGATTGGATCTTGCCTTGATCTGTAAACGCCTCCGGGTCTTTCTGTTTCAAATCATATACAATCAACTCCTTTACTTCATTACTATGTACAATTCGGACCATTTCTTGTTGGAATTCTAGATGATCCTTTACTTTTGACCCAACCCAGATCAAGAGTCCAACAACTATCACAGAAAATATCAAACGTCGTCTATTCTCTTTTTTATTCATATGCATCCTCTCCTTACTTTTATAATTCGTAAAAATTTTTGAAAATAGAAGATTTTTGTAAAAAAAACTAACGAAGTGATTCCTTCACTTCGTTAGTTCATTAATTCTGTAACAACACTCACGGCGCTGAGAGCATAGAGTGGTGCTGTTTCTGCTCGAAGAATACGAGGGCCAAGTCCTGCAAGGATTGCTCCTTTAGCTTCAAAAGACTCAATTTCCGCAGGTGAAAGACCACCTTCCGGTCCAAAGATAAAGAGTAGTTTACTTCCAGCTTCCAATCCTGTCAGCGACTGAATCAGAGCAGCCGCCTCTCCTTCTTTAGCCGACTCTTCATAGGCCACCACGATGCGGTCAAACTGGTCGAGTTGGGCTAGAAAGTCTGCCTTTTTCTCAAAAAGGGTAATGCTTGGAACAAGATTCCGCTTACTTTGCTCAGCTGCTCCGAGGGCGATTTTTTCTAGTTTCTCGACTTTTTTACTCAATTTCTTGCCGTCCCACTTGGCAACGGACCAGTCCGCGGGGAATGCCCAGATCTGGCTAGCACCTAGTTCTGTCACTTTTTGAGTGATAAACTCCAGCTTGTCTCCTTTGGGAAAGCCTGATGCGATGGTCACTTGGACTGGTAGCTCCACATTGTCAGCCAATTCCTCAACTAACTCTAACTGACGGCTTTCTACATTTACCACGCGCGCCAAGCGCTTGATCCCATCATCAAAGACTAGAGTAACCTCATCATCTTCTTTCAGGCGCATAACCTGAAACATGTGCTTGCTGGTTTCCTTGTCCTCGATGGTGACAGGTGAGCTAGCCAAGCCTTTTACAAAATACTGCTGCATGCTAGCCTCCAATCACACCGGAGACGTCCTTGGTCTTCTTGAAGACACAGGCATTCCATTCCCCTTGGATCATGTGGGTTTCAAGGAAAAATCCAGCTGACTCAGCCGACTCACGTACCATGTCCCACTTGTCCTTGATAATGCCACTCATGATCAGGTAACCTTCGTCCTTGACCAAGCGATAAGCATCATCCGTCAGATGGATAAGGATATCCGCCAAGATGTTGGCCACGATGACATCTGCCTCAATCTCCACGCCCTTGAGCAAATCGCCTGGAGCTACATGGATGTTTTCCATGCCCGGGTTGAGCTCAATATTTTCCTGAGCGACGCGAACCGCTACATCATCCAAGTCATAGGCAAAGATTTCCTTAGCACCCAGAAGGGAGCTAGCAATGGAAAGGACGCCTGATCCTGTCCCCACATCTAGCACTGTCTCCCCACCACGAAGAACTTGCTCTAAGGCAAAGAGGCTCATCTTGGTTGTTGGGTGGGTTCCTGTTCCAAATGCCATCCCTGGATCCAGCTTGATAATCTTTTCTCCAGCAGTCGCTTCATAGTCTGTCCATGACGGCACGATGGTCAAGTCATGAGTGATACGAGCTGGTTCATAGTACTTCTTCCAGTTGTCGGCCCAGTCTTCCTCAGCCAAGGCAGTCGTTCCCATCTTGATCTCTCCTAAATCCATAAAGTCGGTCAATTCTGCAAGACGCGCCTGCAAATCCGCTTCAACCGCTGCTACATCAACCGTGTCCGGGTAGTAGGCCGTCACCACGATTTCTTCTTGTTGCACAACCTCTGGGAAAATCTCACCGAAACGGTCGACATTTCCCACATAGTCCATGCTGTCTTCGATCGCTACCCCTTGGGCGCCCAGCTCAATCAAGAGGTTAGAGACTAGCTCCTCTCCCTCACGCTTCACTGTAACTTTTAACTCTTGCCATGTTTCCATAATTAAGATACCAAGCCCTTAAAACACAAAGCCAAAATAGGAAACTCTCTGAAGACGCTTGTGTCTATGAGAAGTTTATCTTTTTAGCACAGTGTTTAGGGCGGGTTCAGTTTAGAAATTTAACCGAACCATCCTTTCTATTTCTCTATCAATTTTTTCATGTAGACCATATCCATGCCTTCTTTTTCAGGTTCGATATGGGTTTGTTGGTAGCCATTCTTCTCGTAGAAGGCGACCATGCCTGCATCCTGAAACACCGTACACAAATCCCATTGTCTAACGGTTGAAAATTCCTCTTCTAGCAAGCGTAATCCTTCAGATCCATACCCTTTTTCCTGATACGGAGGCAGAATCGCTGCAGTCCCCAACCAAGCTTCCGTTAACTCTTCATTGGTATGAATTCGTAAAAAACCAATCTTCTCTTCGTTTTCTTTCACAAAGTAGTAATAGCTATGGGGCCGCTCAACTAATTTCCATTTGATTCGCTCGCGATCTTCTAGATAGGGATCATATTCATCTTGGTATTTGTCATAGACTGCCTTAAAACTGGCTCTTTGAATGGCAATAATGGTTTCTAAATCCTCTGCTCCTGCTTTCTCAAGTGTTATCATAAACTTTCCTCCATATAATCTCTCACTCGTTCTTGCAATTGGGGAACAACTCGATCTGAAGTTAAAAATTCTTCAAAGCTCACTAACTTATAGCCCTGGCCCTCGTCTCCGAAGATGATACTTTCGAACTGTTCCTGTGTCAACCTCCCAACTAAAAAGACGGATTTTTTATTTCCATCTAGCATACTGGGGTAGAGCCGGGACCAGATCACATCGGCTTTCGACAGTTGGATGCTCAATTCCTCATAAATCTCACGCGCCACACACTCAAAAGGGGTCTCATTTCCTTCCCGACCACCACCTGGTAATTCCCACATATTAGGCCAGGGAATATCCTCCTTGTCATCGCGCAAGATGGTCAAAATTTGCCCATCACAAATCAAGGCAATTTTACAACCCGTAAATTCGAACCGTTCTTCTAAGCAATCCTCAAGCATGAGCTTTCCCTCCTAATATCTCGGATAAGGATAAAAGGTGCTTTCTTCTAGGCCGACTTTGCCTTCTTCAAAAACTTCTTGGTTCCAGACGATCTCAAAGCTCTCTGCTTCTTCGTCTGCTAAGAAATCCATGAGCTCATCCAAGGCCAGCTCAGCTGTATCTCGAAGGAAAGTCGCAAAATAAGCTAGAAACTCACGAGACAAGCCTTTTTTCGGCTCATAAGGAATCGCTGTTAAATAGGCATCTTCTTCCACATGAGACTTGGCTGGATTGTAGAAAATGACGGCTTCTTCAAAGAAGATATCCTCGTCAGACTCTTCTCCAGCTTCATCAACCAGGGCAACCCCGCCTGTGTTTTGCGCTTCCAAGAGAAAAGCCACTTCTACCGCATGGTTTTTCTTATCCCAATTGATCTCAAAATCAAAGGGAAAAACCTTGTCCATCTCCTCTTCTAAAACATCCAAAAATCCGTATTTAGACATAGCGTCCTCTTTCTAATTTCCCACTCTTAGAGCGGAATATGATACAATAGTTACTACAATCTTACCATAAAAACTGCCTCTTTGAAAGGAGACAAAGCTAGAAAGGAGAAGGAAATGCCCGACAATCTCGCACTCCGTATGCGACCACGGACGATCGATCAAGTCATCGGTCAACAGCACCTGGTCGGAGAAGGCAAAATCATTCGTCGCATGGTCGAGGCCAATCGTCTGTCCTCTATGATTCTCTATGGACCTCCGGGGATCGGAAAGACCAGTATTGCTTCTGCGATCGCAGGAACGACTAAGTATGCCTTTCGGACCTTTAATGCAACGGTTGACAGTAAAAAACGCCTCCAAGAAATCGCAGAGGAAGCCAAATTTTCTGGTGGTTTGGTCCTGCTTTTGGACGAAATCCATCGCCTTGATAAAACCAAGCAAGATTTTCTCCTGCCTTTGCTCGAAAGCGGTCTGGTCATCATGATCGGTGCAACAACTGAAAATCCCTTTTTCTCTGTCACACCCGCTATTCGTAGCCGCGTACAGATCTTTGAGCTGGAACCGTTGACGACGGAGGAGGTCAAGCAAGCTCTGAAAACGGCCTTAGATGATCCCGAGCGTGGCTTTGACTTTCCTGTCGTTCTCGATGAGGACGCTTTGGATTTCATCGCTACCTCGACCAATGGAGATCTTCGCTCTGCTTTTAATTCTCTCGATCTGGCGGTGCTGTCGACCTCTGAAAATGCAGAAGGGATTCGCCATATTACGCTAGAGATCATGGAAAACAGCCTCCAGCGCAGCTATATCACCATGGACAAAGATGGAGATGGCCACTACGATGTACTCTCTGCTCTGCAAAAATCTATCCGTGGTTCGGATGTCGATGCTAGTCTCCACTACGCCGCTCGTTTGATCGAAGCCGGAGATCTACCCAGCCTCGCTCGTCGCTTGACCGTCATCGCTTATGAGGATATCGGTCTGGCCAATCCAGATGCGCAGATTCATACCGTAACAGCCCTTCAAGCAGCTGAGCGCATCGGCTTTCCTGAGGCCCGCATTCTCATCGCCAACATCGTCATCGATCTAGCCCTTTCGCCTAAATCCAACTCAGCCTACGTTGCGATGGACAAGGCGCTGGCTGATCTTAGAAGTTCTGGCAACCTTCCTATTCCTCGCCACCTCCGCGATGGTCATTATGCTGGAAGCAAGGAACTGGGAAATGCGCAAAACTATAAATATCCTCACAACTACCCTAGCAACTGGGTCAATCAGGACTACCTGCCAGACAAGCTCAAACACGCGTCCTACTTTATTCCCAATGAAAACGGCAAGTACGAGCGTGCTCTCGGAGCCACCAAGGAGAAGATTGATCAATTTAAGAAAAAGTGACATCGGTTTCAAAAAATTGAGATTTTCCCTTGAAATATTTTCAAAATGTGGTATCATATACATATAGAAACGCTGTGGTGTACGACTTCACACTTAAGTGTTGACCGACTATTTTTTGTATTATTAGGGAAACAAAAGACTTCTGGCAGTATGCAGGCCGTTTCACGCGGAAGCAGCTAAGTCAGAGCGAGTTGCCCACCTGCTTAATTGCGCGGGTTCAATACAAATCGTGAAGTTTCGGCACCAATACAGCTTTTTATATTTGCCTCCTTAGCTCAGTTGGTAGAGCAGTAGACTCTTAATCTATGGGTCACAGGTTCGAGCCCTGTAGGGGGCATTTTTTTATGCACAAAAGAGGCTGGGACAAAAGTCCTAGCCTCTCAATTATTTTTGGATTGTCGAGCAAGACGCAGTGGTTGAGTGGGCTCTACTACGCTGATTTCATCAGCTTTTACAGCCCTACTCAACTGTGCGGAGGTGGGACAGAAATCGAATTCTAACGAATTACCGATTTCTGTCCCACTCTCTTTTTAACTGCTCTTAGTTCCCCATTTTTCCTTTGGGTACGAGCAGATAGAAAAATAACAAATTCAATGCAAATACGGCAACAAAGAGTCCTAATTGGCTAGCATCGATCGTTTGTTTCTCGGTTAAATCTTGGATCAGCTTTGTATAATAATAACCTGGGAAAGCCCGTTGTAGCTTGCCAACTAAGTCCATAAATCCTCCACTTGCGCCAAGCGTATCAAAGGGAATAATGGTCATAGCTGCCAAAATAATAACAGGAAAGCCAATGGTATCAATCGTCTTGGCATCTACTCTGACCCCAAGTACAAAGCCAATCACGCTAAAATAGATCCCCATCAAGGATAAGAGGAAAAATTGTACCAACAGGCTAGTCGTCACTGGAAAGTGAAAACCTAGAACAGCAACTACTAGTACTGCTAAAAAGATCAAGCTGTTCAGAATCAGTTGTACGATCGATTGATCCCATAAATAGTTCTTGACACTATAGCTTGTAAAGTGGGATTCAAAAGAATAAAACCCAATATCTGAGGCGATACGCTTACTAAAGGTTGCAAGGCTATTGCCAATGACCCCGATAAATACGGCAATACCTAATAAAATACTTGGCGAAACCCCTTTTTGAAGCTGATAAAAGAAGAGATACCAGCCTATGGGTAAAATAATGGTGAATAATACAAAGCGCTTATTTCGTAAAACTTGTTTTAATTGAATCTTTTTCATGCTTGTTCCCCTCCTTTATTCATCTCTTCTCGGAAATACTGCTCAATGGTTTGACCAGCCTGGTGAATATCCTCAACAACCTTTGTGGCAGCAATTCGACCATCTTTTAAAATCAGGACTTTTGTAAAAAAGGCATCAATTTGGTTGAAATCATGGGTCACCACAACAGATGTAAATTCTTGCTGCTCCAGTAGTTTCCAAAAGTTATCCACTGCTTCCAAGTCCATGCCAGTCGTTGGCTCATCTAAAAAAATCAACTTTGGATGATTCAAAATAGTTACCAACAAGGACAAGCGTCTCTTTTGACCACCGGAAAGACTTCCCACCATCTGCTCTCTTGATTCTCTTAATTCGACCATTTCTAAGAGTCCATTGATATCAGCCTGCTTCAGCTGATTCATCCGGCTTTTTAATTCGACGAATTCAGCAACGGTTAGATCCTCGATGAGCAGATCCCCCTGAGGCATCATCCCAATTTCTCTTTGAAAATCAAGCGAAGTCTTTATCGTCCCCGAATCGGCCTGGAGCTGTCCAGCGATAATATTGAACAGGGTGCTTTTACCTGCCCCATTATTTCCCAGCAAGGCAATTTTGTCTCCTTCTTCTATCGAAAAAGACACTCCCTTTAATACAGCTTTCTCCTTAAATGATTTTGTAATAGATGCTACCTGAAACATACGATCCCTCTTTTCTTATTGATCTTGTATACAGTATACTTCAAAGGGACAGTCTTTGTAGCTCTCTGTCAGAATCGGTCAGAAAATCGTCGTGAATGGTCAAAAAAGAGGCTGGGACAAAAGCCCTAGCCTCTCAATTATTTTTGATTGTCGAGCAAGACGCAGTGGTTAAGTGGGCTCTACTACGCTGATTTCATCAGCTTTTACAGCCCTACTCAACTGTGCGGAGGTGGGACGACGAAATCGAATTCTAACGAATTACCGATTTCTGTCCCACTCTCTCTTCCATTATTCCTTCCAAAAGGTCAGGCTCTGAGTAAATCGGTAGTTTGAACTCTTGGTAGACACTGTCGTTTTGGGATACTTTTCCAGTAATTGTTGGATCTTGTACAAGCCAAGACCGCGGCCCTCTCCTTTACTCGAGTAGTCTTTTTCAAAAATTCTCGCTAACTCTATTTTTTCAGCTTTTGTACTATTTTCAACTATTAAGATGAGGGAGTTCGTCTCCTGAAGCATGGCAAGAGTCAGCTGGGGGTCCTCTGATTCAAGGCTCGCTTCGATAGCATTGTCACAAAGGATGGATAAGAAGGTGATGAAATCTAAAACCTCGATGAATAAATCACGAACAGGTTCATCGATCTCGACAGAGATCCCAATCCCTTTGTTTTGAGCCTCCATTAATTTTGCGGACAGAACACTTTTTACAGCTGGATTTTCAATGTGACTGAGTTTGGCAATATCAAACTTGCTATCGTAAAATTGTTGGCCACTCTCTCGAAGAACATTCTCATAGACTTCCCTGATCGCGTTGAGGTCTTCATGCTCAATACTTAATTTGAGACTGGTTAAAATATTCAGGTAATCATGACGAAAGGCACGAATCTCCCCGTAGAGCATTTCGACGTGTTGGCTATAGGTGGCTAACTCCTGCAGTTGCCTATCTTTTTGTTCCAGAATCTCTTGTTTCAATCGTTCTTTGGACACTGCATTGAAATACAAGAGCATCACAAAAAACAAAATCAAATAAATACCATTTAACTGTTTCCGCAAAGCATCTGCATGCGGAATAATATCCTCAAAAACCACCAGACCTACAACACTGAGCAAATACACAAACATGGAAAGATCCATTGGAAGTAAGAAACGATTAAAATACTGCCGTTGAAATCCTACTTTTAGATCTGTAAAATCTAGTTTTAACAATTTAGTGATTCCTATATAAACAGGAAAGACCAGCAATTCAAGTAGAGCATCATACCAGCTGACAGATGCCTCATGAACAAGTACGATCCCTAGCATTGGAAAGACATAAAAGGCTAGGAGGCGCCCAATGAGACTCTCCATGACAACCGGGTAGAGCCCGTAAAAAATATTCAAAAGGTGTCGTATGTTACGATTTCGATAGAAACTATAGGCAATAAATACTAAGAAATAGCCAAAAAAGCCTACCGGTGGCACAAGGGTAAAGATAATTGCAAAGAAGAAGGGGCACAAAAAGAGCCAGCGCAAGGTGAACTCTTGTCTACTGATATGACGATAGATCAGCATGCTGACGAAGAACTTTAGGTAAGACATTAGAATATCTAACAGCAATTCTTTCTCCCTTCTATTTTTTCAAAGCTTCCAGTAAGCCTCTGTACTTGGTCCGTGAGATCAAGCAATTGTCCCCATTTTCAAAAAAAGCTTTCTTGGCTTCTTTATCAATCTTCGTAATATTTTGCGGATTCACCACAAAGGAGCGGTGGCACCGATACAAGCGGGGATCTGCTTTTTCGATATCGGCAATACTAGCGTAAAATTCCAAGCGCTCTTCCTGGGTGTGTAAAATGACCTTGTGAATGGTTGGAGACGTTTCAACATACAAAATCTTATTAAAAGGAACTTGTACACGCGCCATCGCACTCTCAAATGTAAAGGCATCTTGCGCAATCGTGGTCCCAGCTTGCTCCAAGGTATAGTCGATGGCTGAGCTGATTCTCTCTCTGAACTCTTCCTCACCCAGCGTTTTATCAATAAAATCCAAGGCAGCCACTTTGTACTGAAAGGTAATGGGCATGAATTCAGAGTGGGTGGTGACAAAGACAATGGTCGCATGGGGATCTTTCTTACGAATCTCTTTTGCGATCTCCAGACCTTTTTTCTCCTCACCTTTAATCTCGATATCTAAAAAGAATAGGTGATGAGCGCCTCTCTCTGTGATAGCATCCAGCAACTGGCTTGACTTCCCAAACACTTCTAGCGCTTTGCATTGCAAGGATTTTTGACGGATGAGATCCTGCAAGACCGCTTCGATACGCGATTGTTGGATCCATTCATCTTCTAACACAAAAATCTTCAACAAAGTCCTCACTCCTTCCCCTCTACGAATATGTTCTATTTTACCATAAATGATGCCTGCTGAGCCACTCTTTCAAAAGAGACTCAAAAGGCCTTCTACCTTTTTTCCTTAACAAAAAAACTCTCCCGGAGGAATCCGGAAGAGCTTGCGCAAGGGGAATTTGAAAAATATTTTTTAATATGAAAAAGGTCGATAAAATCTACGCTATGTTCAAACTCTCATTTTACTAGCAGCGATATTACGATCAAGTTTTATTGTCAATAGACATGTATGTGGGAAGTTCTCCCCTTGCAACAATGTAGACCTGTGATCTACTCTTACTAGTATACACTAGAATTATTACAAAATCAGTTAATTTGTATTGCAATTTGTTGGCAAATATTTCTCCGCCTTAAAACACCGCAAACGCTTGATTTTCAAGCATCTACGCAAGTCCTCTTTAATTAGTATTTATCATTTCTGTTACAAAATTTAAAATAAAAATATTATTCCATAACCAATGAAAATCCCAAAGCACAATAAAAAGGGAGCGAGACAGAATGAGTTTTTATAAAAACTCGTTCGTTGTCTCGCCCCCGCAAGGCTGATTAGAGCTCTTCCGAGCTTAAGAAGCGAAGGGAGATTTAGGGAACTTGCTTCGCAAGTCCTATCCGCCACATCAAAGCAGTGCTTTGAGCAATCAACTACTGCGTCAGTCAGCTCACCCTATGATTGGTCGCGAAGATTAGAAAGAATCTTCCACTCCCTTTGAGCTAGTAAGATGATTAGGTAGGCCGCAACATAGCGGCTGGCGTCAAATGATTAGAGGCAAAGCCTCAATCATTTGTAGCGGTTACGACGGAAAATAAAGAAGGACGATAACGCCTTCTTTATTTTCTTAGTAAGACACTTCGGCAAGGCACCATGGTGCTTGCCGAAGTGTCTTACATCATCCCACCCATCATGCTTGGATCCATTCCTGGTCCTGCTGGGGCTACTGGTTCTGGTTTGTTAGCTACGACTGCTTCAGTCGTCAAGATCAGACTCGCTACAGAAGCGGCGTTTTGAAGGGCTGAACGGCTCACTTTAACTGGGTCGATGATTCCTGCATCAATCATATTCACCCATTCACCTGTTGCAGCATTGAAACCTGTTCCGACTTCGGCATTTTTCAAGCGATCAATCACAATAGATCCTTCGTAACCGGCATTGTGGGCAATTTGGCGCACTGGCTCTTCCAAAGCACGAAGAACGATATTGCGTCCGGTCGCTTCATCCCCTTCCAATTCAAGGGTTGCGACTGCAGAGATGACATTGACAAGAGCTGTACCACCTCCGGCAACGATCCCTTCTTCAACGGCTGCGCGAGTCGCATTAAGGGCATCTTCGATACGGAGTTTCATTTCTTTCAATTCTGTTTCTGTTGCAGCACCGACCTTGATCACGGCAACACCACCAGACAATTTGGCCAAACGTTCTTGTAATTTTTCACGGTCAAATTCAGAGGTTGTGGTTTCGATTTGTGACTTGATAACAGCGACACGGTTAGCGATCGCTTCTGGGTTACCAGAACCTTCGACAATGACCGTGCTGTCTTTATCGACTGAAACTTTAGCTGCTTGACCAAGTGCTTCAATGGTTGCATCTTTCAATTCCAAACCAAGATCGTCTGTAATGACTGTACCACCTGTCAAGATGGCAATATCTTCTAGCATGGCTTTGCGGCGATCTCCAAATCCTGGTGCCTTGACAGCTACGACATTAAAGGTACCGCGGATCTTGTTCAAGACAAGTGTTGGAAGAGCTTCGCCATCGACATCATCTGCGATGATCAAGAGTGGACGGTTGCTTTGAAGAATGCTTTCCAACAATGGCAAGATTTCTTGGATATTTGAAATCTTCTTGTCAGTGATCAAAATGTATGGATTTTCAAGGTCTGCCACCATTTTTTCATTATCAGTGACCATGTATTGTGAGAGGTAACCACGGTCAAATTGCATACCTTCAACGACTTCCAGTTCTGTCTCCATTCCACGAGACTCTTCAATCGTGATGACTCCATCTTTACCAACTTTTTCCATGGCTTCAGAGATGTACTCACCAACTTTTTCAGAACGAGAAGACACAGCAGCTACTTGAGCAATCGCTTCCTTGCTCGATACTGGGATCGCATTGTTTTTCAAAGCTTCTACTGCTGTTGCAACAGCGGTCTCAATCCCACGGCGGATGCCAATTGGGTTAGCACCTGCAGTGACGTTTTTGATCCCTTCACGGACGATGGCTTGAGTCAAAACCGTTGCGGTCGTTGTACCGTCACCTGCGATATCATTGGTCTTAGAAGCCACTTCTGACACCAATTTGGCACCCATATTTTCAAAATGGTCTTCCAATTCGATTTCTTTTGCGATGGTCACCCCATCATTTGTGATCAAGGGTGAACCAAATGATTTTTCAAGAACCACATTGCGTCCTTTAGGGCCCAACGTAACTTTCACTGTATCTGCTAAGACATCGACACCACGGACCATTGCAGAACGTGCATCAGATGAAAATTTAATATCTTTTGCCATTTCTCTTACCTCTTTCCTCTCTTACTCTACAATTGCAAGAATGTTTGATGTTCCAACGATAGTGTAGGTTTCTTCCCCATCTTTAACTTCAATTCCTGCGTGGCTTTCAACCAAAACTTGATCTCCTGCTTTTACAGCTGGGGCGATGAGTTCACCACTTAGGGTACGCACACCTTCACCAACGGCCACTACTTCAGCTGTTTTTGTATCGGCCTTGCTCGCACCTGCGAGGACAAAACCTCCAACAGTCTGTTCTTTTTCTTCTACTTTTAAGACCACACGGTCTCCTAATGGTTTTAACATGTTCATTCCTCCATACGTGTTTTTAGCACTCTCTATACGTAAGTGCTAACTTATGTTTCTATTGTATCACTTGGTCAGAAATAGTCAAGAAAAAAACACCTCAAAAATAAATGAGATGTTTCTAAAATATCAATTTAAAATTGTCAATTTTTGATTGAAATCATCGATCACTTTTTGAAGATTAATCCGCCCGCGGTAGATGCCGTATCCAAAAACAATCATGCCTAAAATTCCAACCAAGGCTAGTAAAATCCCGAGGATCAAGAGTGGGAGGAAACTTTTGTGAAAGAGATAGATCAATACCACACCAATACTGGCAATGATAAAGAGTAAGCTGAACCAACGACCAAGGTTTTCAAGCATGTGACGTTGGTACTTGATTTCAGTTTCATATCCATTGACAAGTTCTTGTTTTGTAACCATGGGATTCCTCCTGATAAAAATTGAGAATGAAGTGCAAGTAAAGGAGGTCAATTCACTTCATTCTCAAAAACTCCTACTAGCAAATCCGTTTTTTATTTTCCTTAGTATTTAAGATGTGGGTCGAAGATACCAAGGGCAACACCGATCAAAGCAACTACAACGAGAAGTAACATAACTTTGTTTGGTGAAATTTTTTTCTTAGACATCAACCACCAGCAAAGAGTGATGAAGGCTGCTGTCAAGAGACCTGGATAAACACCATCGATCTTTTCTTGAATGTTCAAGAAGACTTTTCCTTCAGAATTCTTAAATTGAAGGGCTGTTGTAACAGATACCCAAGTAGCTGCTACGGCACCGATAACCATACCACCGACAACGCTGATCGCTTTACGAAGAGCTTGTCCTTTTGGTCCTACAAGGAATTCAACGGCTTTATCCCCTAATTGGTAACCTTTGAAGAAGGCAAAGCGCATACCAAAGTAGACTAAAAGGTTCCATACGACGATGTAGAAGAGAGCACCAGCGATGTTACCACCTTTAGAAAGTCCAAGGGCAATCCCCAAGAGAACTGGAATCAAGGTACCAACGACCAATGAGTCACCAATACCAGCGATTGGTCCCATCAAACCGGCACGCATACCGTTGATGGTTTCGCCATCTACTGCATCTCCGTTTGCACGCGCTTCTTCCAAACCAGCTGTGATCCCTACAACAAGAGATCCAAGTTGTGGTTCAGTGTTGAAGAAGGCCGTATAGGTTTGCATAGCATCCTTTTGTTCTTCTTTTGTGTCATACATTTCTTCTACGATTGGAAGCATAGAAGTCAAGTACCCGAAGGTTTGCATATGTTCTTGAGAGAAACAAGTCAAATGACCATAATACCAATGATGGAATGCTTTTGCTAATGTTTTCTTTGAAATTTTCTTTCTATCAGCCATTTTAAATATCCTCCTCATCATCGTCTAGATCCACCGCTCCAGCAGGAGCAGCTTTCATCGATTTGATCACTTCAAGTTCATAGTAGATTACTGCAAAGATTAATGAAACAACGGCACTGGATACCAAGTTCAATCCGAGAGATTTCGCCAAGGTAAATCCAACAAAGAATGGAATGAAGTCAGTTGCTTCTGTAACAATTTGTTTCAACAAGATGGCAATACCGACACATGGGAGAAGAGCACCGACTGTAAAGAGGGCTTTCATCCAGTAACCATCCATAGGAAGGTATTGTTTCATCAAATCAACCATATTTTCACCGTATTTGGTGATAATCATTGTTGGAAGGAAAGAGAAGAGGAAGTGAGAGATCCAAGGGTAAACCCAGTCAACTGCGTAGAGTTTTTTGAAGTTTCCTTCTTCAACGGCTTTCCAACCAATGTGTTGCCATACCAAGTTCATAGTAGCGGTACCGTAGAAAAGAACTGTACCGATTGTCCCAACAGCTGCACCGATTGGAGCTGCAGCTGCGGCGATTCCTGCTTCATCTGTGATGTTATTGGCATGCACAAACAAGATAGCAAGAGGAACACCGATATAAGAGATGGCACGAACATCGGCAGATACGGTACCACCAGGTGTTACCAAGGCGATATAAACGACTTGAAGGGCAACCCCGACCATAATACCAGTTGTCACATCTCCAAGAATTAAACCTGAAATCAACCCACCGATCAAGGGACGACCGAGTGTATAGTTCCCGATACTGGAACCTCCCATACCAGGCATTGAAGACAAGCTGGCGAAAATACCAAGCAAGATTGCTTGAATCCATGAAATTGTCATAACAAACGCTCCTTTTGTTTGTAAATTTATTTACCTAACAGATAAGACTGTTGGGTTTAAAAACCAAATTTTGATTTGAAATCATCCCAATAACCGATGGAAACATCTGGCAACAATTGGAATTTCACCTTGTAGCCTGCTGCTTGAATGGCTTGGAAGGCTTCTGCTTCTTCCTGAGTGATGGATTGGTTATTCCCCAATTTCACAGCACCTGGACGATCATTTGCAGGGCCAACGATGATTTCTTTGACATCACCTGGGACAAACCCTTGGTCGACCAAAATTTCCTTCATATCGATTGGATTTTTGGTGATCAAGAAGTAACGACTATCTGATTCTGTTACTTTTGCTGATTTTTCCTTAAAGGCTTCCTTTGTCCATACAAAGGTTTTCTTGTCTGATGCGCCTTTGTAAGCTTGGATCAAAACCTTGTTTGATGCTGCTGCATCGTTTACGGCAATCAAACCATCACATGGTTTTTCTTTTGCCCAGCGTGTGACTGTCTGACCGTGAATCATGCGGTCATCAATCCGTACAAATGTTACTACCATAAGGTACCTCCCTATTAAATATCGTCATCATCTTCTTCAGCACTAGTGGCTGAAACTTCAAAAGGCTGTAGTGCAGATCGTGCTTCTGATAAGATGGTGGCTGATAAATCGTCTCCATCCAACACATCCTTCATCACAACTGCCGTCAAGGCCATGGTAAGGTTCATCCCACCAAGGATCAAGGCTCCATCGAGCTTTCCAGCTTCTTCTAGAACCGTGGCTGCAGTGGTTAATGGACTACCACCTACGATATCTGCCAAGACCAAAACAGAATCATCAGCTGTCAATCCTGAAATGCTCTCTCTAAAATCAACTGCGAAGTCATCAACCGATTTTCCTTCTTTGAGTCCAACTGCGATGACCTGATCCAACTTGTCACCAGCAAACATGGCCAGTGATGTTTTTAGACCTTCTGCCAGTCCACCATGACTGACCAAAACGAGGTATTTCATTTTTCTACGCCTCCTTTATTTGACTCTATTGTAGACTATTTGAAAGCGTTTTTATATTGTCAAATGTCACATTCCCAATATGACATTTAGCAATTAAAAAATGACATCTGTCACTTGACAAAATGCCATCTTATTTTGCTCTAAACTCCTACCTGTAGACTACTCTCAATCTCCCTCTGAATTTGAGGCAAGCGGTTCTCGACATCCTGATCGCGCAAGGCATTGCCAATCAAGTAGTCTAGCTTTTCTAGCACCTCTTTTGAGACATTTTTAGGACTACTTTCAACAGCTTGTTCCATGATGCGGTTCAAGGTCTGATTGGTCAAGGAATCTGTTCCAAAATCATCCACCTGCAGAAGGTCTTTACTAGAGCGACTCTTGACGACCTGTGGCATGACAGAGATCCCTTGGGATTGGGCAAAGAGGGTTTGTTGAATGTCTGGATCCTCTGTTAAGAGTTGCATCAATTCCCAAGCTAACTTGGAATGAGAACTTCGAGCCGACATAGCAAAAGAAGTCGTCGTGACTAAGGTTGCCTTGGTCGTTTTTGACTTAGCAGGCATCGGGATACAGGTCCAGGTGAAGTTTGAATATTTAGAAACGTGGTAGGGATAAGGTTTATAGGTCCGATATTGGGCTAAGGTCATGGGATAGAAGGCGACTTTCCCCTGGTCAAAATCTTTAGAGCTCACCTTGTAATTTTTATTTAGATCTTCCAATTTTTGCAGAAAAGTCAAAGACTCTTTCACCTCTGGAGCTGTCAGCTTGAGCATGCCACCTTGGAAGAGATAACCTCCATTTGCCGCCAAGGCTTCTTTCCAGGTGTATTCTGTACTCCCAAATTGGTCCAATTGCCCATCCCCATTGGTATCTTTGGTTAGTTTCTTGCAAATCGTATAGAACTCTTCAAGGGTCCAACCTTCTTTGGGAACCGCGATGCCTTCTTTATCCAAGAGATCTTTATTGACACACATCAAAATCGGATTGCTTTCATAAGGCAAGGCATAGGTTTGCCCCTGAAAGACACCCGATTCAAAGGCAACGGGATAAAAGGCAGCTTGATCTTTTCGATCCATATAGCCGTTTAACTTTTCTAGCACACCCCGCGCTGCTAATAAGGAAAGATCTTGCTCAGAGACCATAAACACATCTGGCGTCTTTCCTGAAACAATCTTTTCAGAGAGCCAATCTGAATAATCTGACTGCGGAATCCCATTTTCATACTCTACACGGACGTGGGGATGGGATTTCTCAAATTTTTGAATCGCACGATCCAAGGCATGGGAACGTTGACTAGTTGGCACATCCCAGCTAGAACCTGCATAAACGCCGATATGGAGTACGGTCGGTTGCTGTTTCCACCAATAAAAACCTGCGCTTGCACAGAGCACAACAAGGAGACCGATCCCCCAACAAAGATGCTTTCGCTTCAATTTCATTCTGTATTTCCTTTAGAAAAATCACGTCTCGTCACTCCTGTTTGGACTGACCAGATCGCTAATTGCGTTCGATCTCGTAGGTTTAATTTCGCCAAAATCGTTGATAAGTAATTGCGCACGGTTCCTTCTGATAAGAAAAGTTTGGCCGCAATTTCTTTATTGGACTCCCCATAGCCGACTTCTTGGATAATGCGCCATTCCGTCGTGCTCAAATCCTTAACATTGTCCTCATCCACAGCAATAGAGAAGTTGGTTTTGGCCATTTGTGAGAAAATTTGAAAGACTTTACTAGCGATATTCGGGTTGATCATGGCTCCGCCTTGATACACCACCTTAATCGCTTCATAGAGTTCCTCTGTCGAAGCTCCCTTTAAAAGATAACCTGAAGCACCATACTTGAGCGCACTATAGATAAATTCATCATCGTCAAAGGTCGTTAAAATAATAATTTTGATATCCGGATAATGCTCTTTTACTTCTTTTGTCGCCAAAACCCCATCCATGCCTGGCATCCGAATATCCATTAAGATCAGGTCAGGATGTGTCTGCGGAATGCTAGATAAGACGTGATTCCCATCTTCCACCGTGGCCACCACTTCGATATCGGGGTGGGCTGACAAAATAATTTTCAGAGATTCTCGAATCAAGGCCTGGTCATCTGCCACCATTACTTTTATCACCATCTCTATCTCCCTTCTTTATATTTCGGTAAACTGACGCGCGTGAAAAATCCATCGCGACTTTCAAATTGAAGCTGTCCTCCTAGGATAGAAATTCGTTCCATCATCTGCTTGAGCCCATAGCCATAGGTCAAGGTTTCAAACCCAACCCCATTGTCCTGCAACTCGATCAGGTAATCTTCTTCATCCTCAAAAAAATGAAGGCTCATCTGACTGGCATGACCATGGCGAACCGCATTGGTCATAGACTCTTGGATCACACGAAAGATCGTATCTTCAATCATGACGTCCATATCGACATCGACCCATTCATAATATAAATCAACCTGCAAGTTGGAAAGTGTCTGGTACTCGCGGATCATCTTTTCCAAAGCATCTTTGAGGGTTCGTCCCTCAAGGGCACCTGGACGGAGGCGGTTGAGAGAGCCTCTCACATCTTGAATCCCTTCCCGGACAACTTCTGATACGCTTTTTACCTGCTCTTTTGCCCGATTGGGATCGATATCAATCAAGACTCCAACAGCATCTAAACCTGCCGAGATCCCTGTTAGCGCATGTCCCAAGGTATCGTGAATCTCCCGAGCAATCCGCTTGCGCTCCCGATCTTCTGCAATCTTCTCAGACAAGGCCATATAGTTGTTCAACTCCGTATTGACCTTCGAAACCATGGCCAACTCTTCTTCCACTTCGTGGTTTTCCGCAAGAACATTCATAATATAGAACAAAAGCGAAATAATGAAGAGCACCATATTCAAGGCATAGAGGGAATTCTTTAAGAAAAAGGCCAGAATCCGAATGGAGGCAGGATAAAAATGAATATAGACATCCAGAGAAGGAATCGGAAAGAAAAGCGAAAAGACGTCTGAATTGGTCACAAGAAGCATCAAGAAACTCACTAGGATAAACGCAAACCAATACTTGCGGTCTCGCTTGGTATTCAACTCTTTGGAACCATAGAAGATATCCGCAAAAACCAAGAGAATGAGCCCGTTATAAGCTACATTTTGGACCCACATCAAGAGCAACATCAGGAGGATCTCCAGAATGTTCCACTTATCAAAAATGGACCATCGACTCGTTTGAGACCGATAACGACTCATGGAAATCAAGGCAATCCCAGCAAATAAGAGTGCAGACAACCAAAAAGTTGTAGAGGGCGCAAAAGGAATGCGCTCTAAGCGTTCTACTAATAGGGAAGCTTGTCGTTGGGCAATGATATAATTGGTTGCTTGAAGATAGATGATACTGTTGAGCATCACAGCGATAAAATTCACGACCATCAGGATGGCCAAACTGTATCTCACACCTCTAAATTTTCTCATTACTGCCACCCATTCACATCAAATTGATCGATGTTTTCCTTTGTCATCATCTGAACCGGAATGGTTATTTCTTTTTGGTAGCTCTTCCCATCAGCCATATCTTGGATGACCTCCATCACGCGGTCTCCCATCTTCAAAGGAGACTGGGCAACGGTTCCTACAACATCATCTGTCGAGTGCAGCAAGGTTTTCATATCTGGTGAGCCATCAATCCCATAGATCGCAATGGAATGGGTGATCCCTTGCTCCTTGATCGCTGCTAAAGCTCCTATAGCTGAACGGTCATTCAAGGAAACTAGAGTATCGACATTTCCCCCTGACTGCAAGAACTTACGGACAGCTGGCATAGCGATCTCCGTCTGACCCTTGGTTTCTAGTTCCGAGATAATCTCATATGACCCATGTCCTTTGATGGTATCCTTAAATCCCTGAATCCGCGTATCTGCTGAAACAGTCCCCTTATGCTCCAAGAGAAGGATCCGAGCATTTGAAGAGCGTTTCATCAGCTCTTTTGCAATCAAGACTCCTGCTTGGTAGTTGTCGGAGACAATGCTGGCATCCGGCTTAAAATGCTTGATCTGGGTATCAACTGCAATGATCTTAATTCCTTGTTTTCTAGCTTTTTTAAGAGCCCTTAAAATGGGCTGACTATCTCCTTTGACCGGATTAATCACAATCACATTTACCTTTTGAGCGCAAAAATCATCGATCTGCTGGCTCTGCCTTTTTTCGTCCAATTCTGGATCTCGGACATAGACAAGAGCCTCTTTCTCATCGGCAATTCGACTTATTTCCGAATGAATACTTTTATAGAACTCATTGTTCATGGTCATATAGGTGACACCGATCTTGGTCTGATCCTTGATGCTACTGGTTTGACAAACGGCATAGATCCACAAGAGGATGCAGGTCACTGGAATCACCAGTAGAACCCGTTTTATCAGCCATTTTAACAGTTCTTTTCTTTCTTCTTTCCCCTTCAAACTCCGTTCCTTTTCTGAAAATTTTGAATATATATTACTTTATTTTACTACTTTTTCAAAAAAAGTGCTGGTTTTTATTGTGCAGATCAATTTTCCAATCCTTTTAAAAAGAATAAACACCGAATAATCTCTCTGAAAAATATTAAAAAACTGGTCTTTTAACAAACCAGCTTTCTTTATCTCCTCTAAAAAGGAAGATCTTCCTC
Organism: Streptococcus parasanguinis ATCC 15912; assembly: GCF_000164675.2. Classification (NCBI taxonomy): domain Bacteria; kingdom Bacillati; phylum Bacillota; class Bacilli; order Lactobacillales; family Streptococcaceae; genus Streptococcus; species Streptococcus parasanguinis. The sequence goes on along the minus strand of NC_015678.1, from coordinate 1,797,790 downwards.
TTCTAAGATAATATCGGCCAAATCTCCCGTTCCACCATTTTCACGCATCGCTCGCTGAGCGCGGCTCTCTAGCAACTGAAAACTTTGGCAGAGGACCTCTGTCACATACTGCATGACCCCATTTTTCTCGTAGCGGCGTGTCCGAATCTCTCCATCCAAAGAGATCAAGCTTCCTTTACTGGCATAACTAGCCATGGTTTCAGCCAATTTCCCCCAGACAACCACATTAACAAAATCCGTCTCTCGATCTCCATTTTGGTCCTTGTAGCGACGATTGACCGCAACGGTCACTCGGGCAACGGATTTGTCTGTGCTGGTTTTATGCAATTCTGGAGCCGCTACTAGGCGACCGATTAAAATAACTTTATTATACATCATTTACCTCCTATCTATTTATTCGAAAAAATTTCAAAAAATGGAGGTGACAAACCAAAATTATCAAAAAAATCTAGGATCCAAAACATCCTAGATTCTTCTCTTTATTCGTTCCAGTGACGAGCAGGATCAAAAGGTGTCCCTGCTACTTCTGCATCATCCAATTCAATAATGCCTCGTTTTTGAGGAGCATTTGGCAAGTGCAATTCACGTGGACTGCACATCATGCCATAGCTTTTTTCTCCACGAAGGGCCCCAGGGAAAATCAAGCTACCATCCGGCATCATGGCACCTGGAAGAGCGACAATGGTCTTGAGACCCACTCGCGTATTTGGAGCTCCTGCTACGATCTGAACTGTCTTATCTGGTCCAACTGCTACTTGGCAGATATTCAAGTGGTCACTATCTGGATGGGCTACCATTTCACGGATTTCTCCAACCACAAATTTTGGTTCCCGATCGTTGACCAAACGTTCTGCGAAACCTTCTCTTTCCAATTCTTGATTCAAACGAACTACTTGCTCATCTGTCAAAAAGACTTGGCCATTGCCTTCGATGGCGAAGAAAGATGAGGCATCAAAGATATTCCAGGCAACGGTTTCTTGGTTGTCCTCACGGTAAACGCGAGCTACTTTTCCTTTTCTCTCAACCGCGAGCTTTGCTTCTCCACTATTTTTCAAGGTCAGCATCAATACATCGCCGACTTGTTCTTTGTTGTATGTTACAATCATGATTTTCTCCTATTTTAATCCTGCTAAGAATGCTGTAATCTGCGCTTTGGTTTTCCGATCCCGATTGACAAACCGACCGATTTCCTTATCCTTTTCCAGAACCACCAAACTTGGGATCCCATAAACATCCCAGACTTTCGCCAGATCCATATAGGCATCGCGGTCAATCAAGATAAAGGTAAATTCGGGATTTTCAGCCTCAATCTCCGGCAAAAAAGGTTTGAGGTAACGGCAATCCCCACACCAGTCGGCTGAAAAGACAAAGACTTTCTTGCCCTCTTGCTCTACATAAGAAGCAATTTCTTCTAGAGAATTTGGTGTAATCATAGTTTTTCCTCTTCATAATGCAAGAGACCATCCTCATAGACAAAGCGGTAATGGCGCTCATCTTCAAAAATGACACCACCTACTAAGCGCTCTTCACTAGACTCGTAGAGTTCCACATACAGAGTCGCAATCGTCCCCATGGCTTCCATTTGTTCCCGCACTTCTGCTACCAACTCTTCTTGGGTACGGAGACGATTTTGATCTTTGGCAATTTTATAAACACCGGCCGCAAGAGCTCCTGCACTTGCTACAGCCAGACTAGACAAAATAATTTTTTTAGCTTTCATAGTGCCTATTGTAACACAAAATAAGCAGAGGGACAACGGTCTAGGCTAGATCTCTCCCTCCGCTTTTAGAGACTGATTTCCATAATAACGCTACCATCCTTGTAGAAAAAGTGATAAAATAACATCAGAAAGAAGGTAACCTATGACTGATTTATTTTCTAAAATCAAAGAAGTAACTGAAATCCCTGCTATCTCAGGTCATGAAGCTCCTGTACGGGATTATTTGCGCCAACAATTGACCCCTCATGTGGACGAAATCGTGACAGATGGTCTTGGTGGGATCTTTGGGGTCAAACATTCAACAGCTGCCGATGCTCCTCGTATCTTAGTAGCTGCCCACATGGACGAAGTTGGTTTTATGATCAGCGAAATCAAAGCTGATGGGACTTTCCGTGTTGTCCCAATCGGAGGTTGGAATCCGATGGTCGTCAGCAGCCAACGCTTCAAACTCTTTACACGTGACGGACGTGAATACCCTGCTATTTCAGGATCTGTTCCTCCTCATTTGACACGTGGAACAGGTGGACCAACCGTACCTGCCATTAGCGACATCGTCTTTGATGCTGGCTTTAGCTCTAAAGCCGAAGCTGAAAGCTATGGGGTCTGTCCTGGAGATACCTTGGTCCCAGATAGCTCTGCTATTCTTACTGCTAATGGTAAAAACGTCATCTCAAAAGCATGGGATAACCGCTACGGTGTCTTGATGGTCAGCGAATTGGCCAAGAGCCTTTCTGGACAAGCCTTAAACAACGAACTCTATGTAGGGGCCAACGTTCAAGAAGAAGTGGGACTTCGTGGAGCCCACACTTCAACCACTAAATTTGATCCTGAAATCTTCCTTGCTGTAGATTGTTCGCCAGCAGCCGATGTCTTTGGAGACCAAGGTGCGATTGGGGAAGGAACACTGCTTCGCTTCTACGATCCAGGTCACATCATGCTACCAAATATGAAAGACTTCTTGCTCACTACGGCTGAAGAATCGGGCATCAAATTCCAATACTATTGTGCCAAAGGTGGTACCGATGCAGGTGCAGCACACTTGAAGAATGGCGGAGTCCCATCAACAACCATTGGTGTCTGTGCACGTTACATCCACTCTCACCAAACCCTCTATGCCATGGATGATTTCTTGCAAGCGCAAGCCTTCTTACAAGCATTGGTTAAGAAATTGGATCGCTCTACAGTTGATTTGATTAAACACTATTAAGTAGCATCGATCTGGAGCCCCGTAAGGGGCTTTTTTAGAGGGAAAACAAGGTTCTCTTTGAAACTTTCCAGCGTGAGTCACCATTGAGCCCCTCGGCATCCACATTCCCCTTAGGAAAGTATCTTAGAATATTTTATCTTCCATCTGTTTTCTGATATAATATGAAAGAATGAAATGGTAGGGAACGGAACACTCATCCTTGGATTCGTGTGGCAGGCCCTTCCCTTATATACAGGAGTTTTACATGAAAAAACAAGCTTTTAGTTCTGAAAAGTATTTGAACTTGCAACGTGACCACATTATTGAGCGGATCAACCAATTCGATGGCAAGCTCTACCTTGAATTTGGTGGTAAGATGTTAGAGGACTTCCACGCTGCTCGTGTCCTCCCTGGATACGAACCAGACAATAAGATCAAGTTACTCCAAGAATTGCGCGACCAGGTGGAGATTGTCATTGCCATCAATGCCAACAATATTGAGCACTCAAAAGCCCGTGGAGATCTAGGAATTTCTTATGACCAAGAAGTACTGCGCTTGATCGACAAATTCAATGAACTCGGCATCTATGTTGGATCCGTTGTCATCACCCAATATGCTGGACAAGCTGCAGCAGACGCCTTTCGCAAACAACTGGACAAGAGCGGGATCGCCTCTTATCTCCACTATCCGATCAAGGGCTATCCGACTGATATGGACCACATCATCTCTCCTGAAGGGATGGGGAAAAATGACTACATCAAAACTAGTCGCAATTTGGTCGTTGTGACGGCTCCTGGACCTGGTTCTGGTAAGCTGGCAACTTGTATGTCCAATATGTACCATGACCAATTAAATGGGATCAAATCAGGTTATGCCAAGTTTGAAACCTTCCCAGTATGGAATCTTCCTTTGCACCACCCAGTCAACTTGGCTTATGAAGCAGCGACTGCAGATCTAGACGATGTCAATATGATCGATCCTTTCCACCTTCAAACCTACGGGGAAACAACTGTCAATTACAACCGCGATATCGAAATCTTCCCTGTCTTGAAGCGCATGTTGGAACGCATCTTAGGAACCTCACCTTATGCTTCTCCAACAGACATGGGCGTCAACATGGTTGGCTTTGCCATTGTGGACAATGACGCTGCGATTGAAGCTTCCCAACAAGAAATCATCCGTCGCTATTACCAAACCATTTTGGATGTTAAAGCAGAGCGTGTCGGTGAAGGAGCTGTCAAGAAGATTGAGCTCTTGATGAATGATTTGGGCATTACTCCAAATGACCGGAAAGTGACCGTTCTTGCTCGTCAGAAAGAAGAAGAAACAGGTGAGCCAGCCTTGGCCCTTGAATTGCCAAACGGCGAGATGGTGACCGGAAAAACCTCTGATCTCTTTGGCCCAACCGCAGCCCTCTTGATCAATGCGATCAAAAAATTGGCGCATATTGATAAAGAAACCAAATTAATCGAGCCAGAATATGTCCAACCTATCCAAGGTCTGAAGATTAATCATTTGGGTAGCCGCAATCCTCGTCTTCACTCGAACGAGATCCTCATCGCCCTTGCCATTACAGCCATGAGCAACGAAGATGCTAAGCTTGCTATGCAAGAATTAGGCAAGTTGAAAGGCAGTGAAGCCCACTCAACCGTGATGCTGACAGACGAAGACAAGAACGTCCTTCGCAAGCTCGGTATCAACGTTACCATGGATCCTGTCTACCAATACGATCGCTTGTATCGTAAATAAACTAAGACAAACAAAAACACTCCCTGCTCGAGGGAGTGTTCAGATTGAAGACAAAGTCTTCTTAAAAAAACTTTCCTTAGGTGAGTACGGACGTCAGCGAACTTCTACGAAGTTCCATGACTAATTATTGAGCCTAAGGTCTCAATAATTCCGAGTGCCTGAAACTGAGTCGTTTCAGGCACTTTTCTCACGGTGGAAAGTTTCAGAATATGATTGAATAACTATAACGAGTATAATTTTTAAAGAATTGATTAGATTTTATTAAAGATTCGTTTCTCAACGCTCTCAACAATCCCTCGAATAGGGATTGTTTTTTTATGATGCAAAGAAGAGGGACTATTTGACAGCCTCCCATAATTGGCGAATGGGCTTTCTTTGAACAGGGTCCACAAAATGAGGAGCAATTTCATTCAAAGACTCTAGGACAAAGGCACGTTCTGCCACATAAGGATGTGGCAAGATCAAGCTCGGACTGTAACAAATGGTGTCATCCATATAGAGCAGATCTAGATCGATCACACGCGGCCCCCACTTGACCTCACGGACACGCCCCATTTCCTGCTCAATGGCAAGTAAGGTCTCTAGTAAATCCTCTGGGGTCATCCAGGTTTCAACCTCTGCCACTTGATTCAAAAAGGTGTCCTGCTCCACTCCTCCCCAAGGTTCTGTTTCAATCCTTGTGGATGTCTGAAGAAGGCGAATGCCTCGATCCTTGATTTTTTCTAGCGCCGTCTCTAGTTGCAGTTGTTTATCTCCCATATTGGTGCCAAGCCCAATAAAGGCCCGTTTTTTCTCCCGTTCGATTGTCACCGAACAAGTCTCTAATGGCAAGGGAACAGGAGCCCATGGCTTTTTCAACTCCAGACGAACTTTTTCTACAAAGGCATAGCTTTCGAAAATCTTTTGAACCAACTGAAAGGCCACCGTTTCAATCAGATCGATTTTTTCTGCCTGCATCCACTCGGTCAACTGTTCCGCCAAGATCCCATAATGAATCGAAGCTTCCAAATCACCTGTGCGGGCAGCACGAGTCATCTCATAATCTACCCATAGGTCTAGGACAAAGCGTTGTCCTAATTCTTTTTCTGCCGGAAAAACACCGTGATAGGCGTATACCTCTAAGTCCTTGATCCGTAATTGATCCACTCTGTTCACCTCTTATAGCCAGCCATTAGTGGCCCATGAGTTTATAGGCTTCATTTTTTAAGTCTTTATTTGTCGCAAGCACTCCACGCGCTGCAGTTGTCACTGTAGCGGTCCCAGGTTTACGGACACCACGCATGTTCATACACATATGCTCTGCTTCTACCCAGACAAGTGCTCCTTGTGCTCCAAGATATTCCATCAAGGCATCTGCGATTTCTACCGTCAAACGTTCCTGAATCTGTGGTTTTTTAGCATAAACCTCGACCGTACGAGCCAGTTTTGAAAGCCCAGCCACACGGCCATTTGGAATGTAGGCAATGTGCACTTTTCCATAAAATGGTAAAAAGTGATGCTCACACATGGAATGGAAGAAGATATCCTTCTCGACCACCATATTGTTATCAATGATTTCAAATGATTTAGACAGGTGCTCTTCTGCTGTCTGCCCTAGTCCCGCAAAGATTTCTTGGTACATCTTGGCAATGCGGGTCGGCGTTTCCTGAAGGCCCTCACGGTTCTCATCTTCACCGACTGCCTCGATGATCATTTTCACTGCTTCTTCAATTTTCTTTGTATCCATATCATCTCCTAGTTGGATTTTTCTGTTTTTAATAAATAAGGTCGTACCTGGCTAAGGAAGTAGAGCGACCCCGTTACAATGAGGAGCTCATCGCCTTCAGCTTGCCAGTTTTGTAGAAACTCTTGCCAGTTGACTTTCTCAAGCTGATGCTTTTTCGCAGCAGCTTTTATCTCTTCTTGAGAATAGGCTCTTGGATCTTCAAAGGTCGTGAGGATCAAGCGACTATTTTCCAGTTCCTGCCACTGAATGAGCATCTCTTCTAACGCTTTGGTCCGGATGCAGGTAAAAAGAATGGTCTTTTTTTGACTTGGGAACAGTTCCCGAAGACTTGCGATTAAAGGCGCAACGGCGTGGGGGTTATGGGCCCCATCTAGCAAGATCATGGGATTTTGCGAGACCACTTCCATCCGGCCAGGCCAGACGACTTGATGCAAGGCCTCATCCACTAACTCTCTTGACAAGAGTTCACGCCCTTCTCTTTCAAAAAGTACATCACAGATACTGATCGCAAGAGCTGCATTTCTAGCCTGGTGATGACCCAAGAGCGCTACTTGATAAGAGGCTTTTTCTCTTTTGGAACTGTGATAAGAAAAGGATTGACCTGATAGACAAGAGGTTTCTAGCTCAACTTTGTAATCTCTGTCATAGGCTGTTATCGGTGCCTGCTCCTGAATCGCAATGCCTTCAATGACTTGGCTGGCTTCTGCTTCTAATTTCCCTAGAACCAGAGGAATTCCTGGCTTAATGATGCCTGCCTTTTCACGGGCGATGGAAGCCAGATCTGGCCCAAGAAGAGCGACATGATCCAAGCCAATCGAAGTGATCGCAGTCAGAACGGGCTGACAGACATTGGTACTGTCTAGTCGTCCCCCCATACCGACTTCCATGATCACATAATCCAACTCCTCGTGAGCAAAATAATCATAGGCAATCGCCGTCATCACTTCAAATTCAGTCAAACCTTGAAAGATAGCCCTTGATTCTTCAGCTTCCAGGAGCTGCTGGTAACTATCCAGGTAGGTTTGCAGGTCTTGATCCGCAATAGCTTCGCCATTAATGGTGATTTGGTCATTGTAATGGATCAGATAAGGAGAGGTAAAAACTCCAACGCGTAAACCTGCCAGCCTCAAGAGTTGGGATAAGGTAGCAATGGTAGAGCCTTTGCCATTGGTCCCCGCAACATGAATGACCCGACAGTCTAAGTGAGGATTTCCTCTCAAAGCCATGAGAGCTTCCATGCGCTCCAAACCGAAATGTGGATCTTGGGAACGATAGGCTTCTAGCCAACGAAGATCCAACTGATGTTCTTTTGTCTTCATTTACTTGTATTGTTTTAAATTGGTATCTGCTGCCTCTTGGGCTTGGAAAATGGCTTGCCCCAGACTGACTGCCATCTTGTGAAGGGGAATATCATGCACCCGTACTACTTCGACTCCTTGACTGGCTGCAATACTGGTCAAATGGCTCGAAGCCAGGTCCCGATTCCAAAAACCAGTCTCCGTTGCAGGATCTGTCTCAAATCCAGCCTCCTCAATAATGTTGACCACAAAGCGTTTGCGGGAGACCCCTAGAAAGATCGGATACCCCTTTTGGTGAATCGTCCCAAGTTCTTGTAATAAGAGTAAGTTCTCACGCTTGGTCAAACCAAAACCAATCCCAGGATCCAGCATGATACGATCCATCTGGACACCAGCTGCTTTCGCTACCGCAAGAGAGCGGTCAAAGAAGGTCCACATCAAGTCTTGAATCGGTTCTTGAGCCATCTGTTGAAGTTCTTGCTCTGAAAAGACTGGTTCAAAACCAAAACGTGGAAAGATAGTGGAACTTGGATGATGCGGTCTTGCCATCACTGGATTAAACATGAGAACCGCGCTCGCTTCATGCTCCGCAACCACAGCAGCCATCTTAGGATCTCCAAGAAAACCAGTAATATCGTTGACAATATCAGCTCCAGCTTCCAGCGCTGCGGCTGCCACCTGTGACTTCCAGGTATCTACTGAGATCAAGACATCACTTTCTTTCCGAATGGCTTTAATCACCGGAACCACGCGGTCAATCTCTTCTTGGATCTCCACATAATGACTACCTGGTCTGGTTGATTCTCCTCCGATATCGAGGAGTTGAGCTCCTTCTTGGATCAGTTTTCTCGCCTGCTGCAAGGCTGCATCTACACTCGTATACTTACCGCCATCAGAAAATGAATCCGGAGTGACATTTAAGATCCCACAAAGAAGGGTCCCTTGGCCACTCAGCCATTTATTATCAATCATTTTCGTCCTCCTTTGATTCCCTTCCTACAGCATGATTGCGAACAAAAGAGGCTAGAACAAATGTTCTAAACCTCTGAGTTCATTCTCCATACGGATTGCTTATTTTTCTGACCTTCTGTACGAAGGTTCTGCATCAAAACTCATTGGTACCTACCATTTTATCATAATTTATCATGGAAGAAAACTCTCGATACCGGCAATAAACAAAGGAGGAATACAGCTGGATAATAATAAGCTAGCGCATTCAAGGTCATATGGAGACAGATGCTATACTCGATCCGCTGGTAGCGATAAGCCACCCAAGTTAAGATCAAGGACATGCCTCCGTAAGCTACCCATTCCCCTAGGGTACTCGGTCCATGCAAGTAAGTAAAAAAGAGAGCACCGGCTAAGTAACCGATCGGTTCTGCCCCTCGAAAGATCAAACGAGGGATGATGGCCCGACAGAGCAGCTCTTCTAGAATCGGAGCGACAAGGATCACGACCATTCCCATAGCAAGAAAAGGAGCATGAGATTGTAGTTCATTCAGAGCCGCTTGGTTTGCCGTCGTACCACCTGCCTCTTGTTTCAACAAGGGATAGGCTAGCAGGTTATTAGCCATCAACAAGAGAAGAAAAAGAAAATTTCTCCCCAGAGCCGGCCAGGTTATGACCCGAACATCTAAGTTCTCCAGAGGGCTCATCTTGATGACCCTATAAAAAACAAAGAGTACTGCCACTGTCGCCAAAAGAGTGAGGATAGTGACCCACCTTGCATCTACTCCTTCTTGAAGGGAATAAACCATGGTGATGAGGGGGAATTGTGAGAGAAAGAATAAGGGCACAAAAAGAAGGAGCCAGAGGGCATTCTGACATAATGGGTGCTCTCGAATAAAAGACTGTATATTTTTCAATGGACAACCTCTTTCTTGTATAAAATAAGAAGACTGGGGCTTTCGCCTCCAGCCTTCTCACTTTATTTCAGTTTACTGATTTTTGAAACGTTCAACGTCACGCGCAATCACCAACTCTTCATCCGTTGGAATCACCAATACCTTCACACGTGAATCATCTGTGGAAATATCTCCGATAGCTCCAAAGACGTTCTTTTCAGGGTCGACCTTGCAGCCAAACCAGCTGATTCCATTGATAATAGAAGAACGAACGTTTACTGCATTTTCACCGATTCCTGCTGTAAAGATGATGGCATCTGCCCCGTTCAAGACAGCTAAGTATTGACCGATGTATTTTTGCAAACGATCGATAAAGATATCGTATGCCAATTTGGCTTTTTCGTCTCCATTGTGCATCGCTGTATGAATATCCCGCATGTCGCTAGAAGATCCAGAAACACCCAGAAGACCTGATTCACGATTGAGGATACGGCTGATATCTTCAGGCTTATTGAAATCCTCTGTATGCTCCATCAAGTAAGGAATAATCGCTGGATCGAGATCCCCTGTACGGGTTCCCATCATGACTCCACCTAGAGGGGTGAAGCCCATTGAGGTATCGACAGAGATTCCCTTGTCAACCGCTGTAACAGATACACCATTTCCAACGTGGCAGGTGATCAATTTCAATTCTTCTAATGGTTTTCCAAGAAGTTTAGCAGCTTCACCAGCTACATACTGATGACTGGTTCCATGAGCGCCATATTTACGAACCTTATTTTCTGTGTAATATTTAGTTGGAAGAGGGTAACGATAAGCTTTTTCCGGCATGGTTGTATGGAAAGAAGTATCAAATACCACAACACTGGTAATATTTGGACAAATCTCTCTAAAGGCACGAATTCCAGCTGCATTTGCAGGATTATGAAGAGGTGCTAACAAAGACAATTCTTCTACTTTTCGAAGGACTTCGTCATCTACCAAGGCAGAATCCTTGAAGTATTCTCCGCCAGCAACGACGCGGTGGCCCACACCTGTAATCTCATCGTAGGATTTGATAATATCAAAACGAATCAAATCATCCAACAAAATTTTTACAGCTTGTGTATGGTCCTGGATATCTAATACTTGTTTTTCAGAGCGTCCATCAAATTTAACGGTTGAAATAGAATCCTTCAAACCGATCCGTTCAATCAACCCTTTTGCAAGAACAGTTTCCTCTGGCATTTGGTACAATTGCCATTTCAAACTAGAGCTTCCTGCATTAATAGAAATTGTTTTCGACATATATTCACCTCATTAAGCGTTTTCACTTCCTCTATTATATCAGATCTTTGATCAAATTTCACTATCCTTTAACCAGTTTTGGAAACTTTCCATGAAGTGAACCACCTGATCTTGATCCTGGAGATCGGTAAAAGGATAGACAAAGGGCTGAACAGACTCTTCTTCTTGTTTTCGTAGGACGAAAATCGTCTTAGCATAGGCTGGATTTGAAAAAAGAGATTCTGGCAAGGTCAACATGGCAAGGATTTGGGCTTTGTCTGTTAGCCAAGCTTTCAACAGATCACTCTGAGGGCTTGTCAAGAGGTTATTTGGAGCTAAAAAGATGGCAACTCCTTGAGGTTTCAGATATTTCAAAGCCTGTTCCATCATGAGGTGATGGGCATAGGTATGGCCTTCGGAGCTCACTACCTGATAGCGCTGTGCAATCGCATCATCTGGATAATAGCCAATCGGTAAGTCGCTAACGATCAAGTCACTTTCTTTTAAAACTTGTGGACGCACCGCGTCGCCTTGTGCAAAGACAACGCTAGACTCCATCACATCTGCGATACTAGCAGATAGGTCAATCAAGAGATCATCTACTTCCAATCCCAAGTAATCAATCGTGAGACGGCTATTGTTGACAATAGTCTCAGCGAGATTTCCGGTTCCACTTCCCACTTCTAAGACATCCAGTTGGTCGCTTTTAGCCAACTGATCGATCAAAAATGTAATGATAAAACCAATCGCATCTGGTGTGAACTGGTGATTCGCTTGTAAAGGTTCTGTCTGAGCAGCTTTCATAAAAAGGAATTGGTAGGCTCTGCGCCATTCTTCCTTACTTAAACCTAGTTCTTTTAATTTTTTGCTATTGTTTTTAACAATGTCTAGGTCTGTCTTGCCCTCCAAATACATGACATTCTGTTCAATCAAGGCATCATAAAAGTTGGTCGACAATTCATTTTGAATACTTTGAGTGTTTTCTAATAGATAGGTATAGGCTTGTTCAATTTTTTCGAAATTCATGATTTCCTCCGCACCCTATCATACCAAAAATTAGTCTTTTTCGCTATTTTCTGATGGTTCCTTGGTCTCGTTTGGCGTCTCTTCAGAAGGCGTTTCGCTCCCTGCCTTCTCCTTATCTTTCTGTGTCTTCTTCTTTTCTTTTTGACTCTTGCTACTTTCTTTTTCTTCCCTTACAGGAAGGATAAACTCATAGCTTTCGCCATTTATCTCAGCTTGGGCATGAAGAAAACCAGTATCCTGCCTTAGCTGAACTGTTCCAGACTTTAAATGAATCTCTGATGTCTTCTCATCACTCTTTCTCTTTTCAAGAGCCAATTGCACCAAAGCATAGGCCCGAAGACGCTCTTGACTCGTCTCTAAGATTCGTCTCTCCGCAACCTGACGGTGCAGGTAAAACTGAAGCAAGAGACTAAAAATCGCTGCCATCAAGAGAGCGTAAAGCAAGACACCAGCCTTAACTTTTTTCATTTTGTATCGCTGGTACCACATGGTAGACATACTCCCTTTCTAGACCTTCTTCAAAATCCAACCGCAGATGAAGCAAATCTCCCTCCTGCCAAATTTGGCTAGAGCGAACACCTGAAATCATAGGCTGATAGCCCCTGCCCTTATCATCTGTTTTTCGGATATCATCTCCTTTAGATTGGCCAATAGCAATTGGTTTTTGATCCTGAACCAAGTAGATATGATTGTCCGCTACTTTTTCAAAATGACTCCGGTCCAATTCCACCTGCAATTGTTGCTGAAAAAGTATCCATTCTTCCTGCTTTTGATGCGCCTGGTAGTCCAATTCAGCATGCAGAAGCTTGGTCAAGCCTTGAAAGACCAACACTCCCCCACTAAGCACTAAGAGAGCGACCAAGGCTTCGAGAAGGGTAAAGGCCTTGACCTTTTCTTTATTCCACATGCAGCACCACCTTTCCTTGATGATAGACCGTGAGTTGATCGGCATCTTTTTCGACTTGAACCTGAATACCATTGGCCTCAAGATGATTTTGCCCTGTCTGAAGTGCCATTTGAGCGACAGATAAGACTTCTACCTCTTTAAAATCCGCTAGTCGCTCCTTGCGCGAACGGCGGATCTCCCCTAACAATAAGGTCGTAATCATGGCAAATAAACTCAAGGCTACCAAAGATTCTATGAGAATACTAGCGGGAACGGATTCTTTTTTTAATTTTCCCATTTCCAAGCGACAGTTGATAGGTCACCACTCCTCTCTGTGTCTGAAAGTGAACATTGGCCAGGGATGAATTGCCACCTGCACGGTCTAAACGAATAGTTTTAGGATCTTGCAAAATGACAGAATCAGGAATCTCCACCGTCTGATAAGGCGTTTGAATCTTCCTTGCAGTCACTTCAACATCCAATTCCGTTTGCCTTGCCAGCGCTATTTTCTGGCTTTCTTGATAGAGGTGTTCAAACTCTGCAAAAAATACTTTTTCTTCTACCTGCTGAAAGCTCGTCTTGATCGATCCCGATAAGCCCAGATAGATAAAACTAACGATCATCAAGGTCAGAAGGGTCTCCACCAAAGTGAAGGCCTTAATCTGCAACCGCACGAGTTTCTCCACTATTTTTCGCATAATAGGAACGGTAGGATTCTGCTTGTTTGTTGGTAATATTTCCATCAGCAATCAGTTTTGCTAGAGTGGCTTGGTCATTGGTATGATTGAGCTCGTACAATTCAGCCTGACTTTCGACCACCTTCACAACCGCTGCATTTCCTGTCTCTTTCACGGAGTCTTTTTGCTTGGTCAAATTCGGCACAAAGAGCAATAAGAGCACACTGATGATCAATAAGACCACCAACATTTCAATAAGTGTAAAGGCTTTAACCTTATAGGTTTTTAATTTTTTCATAAATGAACCTCCATATTTTGATAAATCGGCAGCAACATGGCTGCATAGAGTAACACAATCACAAGAGCTACAAAGACAAACACCAAAGGTTGTATCACATTCATAGCCTTGTGAACCCGACGAAAGAAATCTTCCCAGGTTTTTTCAGCGTAGATTTCTAGCTCACTTCCGAGCTTTGATTTGACTTCACCATATTCAATCATAAGGGGCAATTCTTTTTTGAAAAAAGGATACCCCCTGACCGTCTCTGAAAAGGACTGGCCACGATCTAAAGAAAGAGCTAAATCCCTTCCAATTTCTTGAAAAAGCTGGGATTTTTGCTCCTGCATCATGGAAAAAATCTGAGACAATTCCAATCCTTGCCCAATCAGATTTCCCCATTCTCTGGCATAATAGGCTGTCAAATAAGCTTGAATCATGCCTTTCCCGAAAGGCAGATGAGACAAAGTTCTAAAAACGTTGATCTTGCCTGACTGGCGGTAATAGAGAAAGCCGAGTAAGAAGAAGGTCACCAGTCCCGCTCCTAAGGCCAAAAAGAGTTGGGGGAAGGAACTGATCAATTGCGTCCCAATATTTTGAGCATCCATTTGAGGGAGCAAATAATTGCGCAAGCCTAGCATAATCAGAACCAAAAATCCAAGCAAGATAAGAGGATAAGTGCTGACCTCAATCAGCTTTTTCTTGACCTTGCACATGTTTTCTAAGTAAGCACTGATTTTCTCCAAGCTCAATGCAAGATTGCCATGGAGCTCAGCGAGAGACAGCTGTGTCGTGACCGCATCTGAAAAACCGATCCCCGCCATCATATCTGAGAAACTCTTCCCACGAGAGAGATCTTCCCGCATCTGAGAGACCAACCGACTCTCCACTAGGTGGGAGCGACCCAGAAAATCGACGATCTCAGACAGATGAAAACCACTCGAATAAAGATTCAAAAATAATTCGATGATTTGCTTTTGTTTAGCGGTAGATAATTTTTTCGGCTTGCGCCTGAGCCAGCTGGATATATCCCGATTGAGCCAAGAGATCCATTTGTTGGTTCCAGCGGCTGGCCGAGTGCTCTTGGTAGTTTTCCGTTGCAAAATCGACAACACCTCCTCCTGCAATTAATCGTTGGTAGCAAATACCTTGTAAAACAATCTTGAGTTCTTCCTCACTCACTCCAAGCTCTAAAAGGCGCTCATAAACACCTCTAACGCTCTTGGCATGAATCGTAGAGAAGACGGTGACCCCTGTCAAACTAGCTCGTACAACTGCACGGGCCGTTTCCTTATCTCGGATCTCCCCAATAATGAGAAGATCCGGTCGATGACGTAAGGAGAGTTTGATCAGGTTGTCATAGGTCATGCCGATCTGGTCATTCAGCTGGAGCTGAAGCATATTCTCTTGCTTGATCTCGACAGGATCTTCAATGGACATGACTTGCTGATCTGCAAAGCGCTCTTGCGCCAGAGCGTGCATGAGAGTGGTCTTTCCCGAACCAACGGGACCCGCAAAGAGATAAAGCCCACGACCAGCCAATTTCTTCTTCAAGTCTGGCAACTGATCAAACCAAAACCGCAATTCGCGTTCCTCATCATGCAAAAGCCGAATGACCAAGCTTTCATAGCCACGATAATCCCCCACCGTCGACAAGCGAATCGAAACCACTCCATTCTCCAAAGGGTAATCACACGATCCTAGCTGGCTGCGCCTTTTTTCTCCCACATTCATCCCTGCTACAAATTTAAAATGGCTGATAATAGCCGTCATCTCCTCAAAAGGAAAGGATTGCACAAAACGCCTCTCATCTCCAACCCTCATAAAAACCTGATACTCCTCCTTCCGAGGAATGAAGTAGAGATCCTGAGCTTCTTCCTTCTTCCCCATACGGATCAATTTTTTTGCAATTTCTTGAACCATAGTTCCTCCTCTCACTTATACTATTCGAAAAAGAAAACAAAAAAGAAGACTTTCTAGATCGCTCTAAAAAATCTTCTGATTTTTCTTATGACAGGGATTTTGTACTCTTATTCGGGTCAAGAGTAAATTGACAAGAACGGTGTTTCCGACTCCCTTTTTCCTTTTCGTAACCTGGACGGAGCTTGCTTTTTGGAATTTTGTGTTCATCTTCCAAAAGAACGAGCGAGTGGAATAACTGCACATCTTCACTGCAGTCCTCACACCACTCTTGCTCTTTGGAATCCCAAAAAACTGTCATGAGATCACTTCTACTCTTATAACTTGGAAAGTGCGCATTTAAATCTAACCACTTCTGCTTGTAGTATTTTAAAGCCTGATAATAGTCTTCAAATTTCCGACTACTGACGACATCTTCTTCCCATCCATCCAAAAACCACCAGGGCTCACAGTCCCCAAACATTTCAATCACTCGATACATAAACTCTTCCATCCTTTATATCCTCTATTATATAGAAAATCCTTTGAGAATAAAAGCTTTCTGCTCACAGAATGAATTTTCAAGTAATTTTCATAAACTTCCCATTTCTTTTTTTTGAAAATAGACGGTCAGATTCAGTTTGGGACTTTTTTTTGAAAATAAATTAAAGAGCCCCTACAAAATAGAAGTGCTATCTTGTGAGACTCTTTTTCTAACTTCAAATGATTAGAACAGTTCAAGTGCGATCATGGTTGTCATTGTTGCGTCATAATAGTTATTAAGAGGAAGATCCTGTGTAAATATATATTTATTCTGTTGAACCAATTTTAAATAACTCTTTTCTCTTTCAGACGCAAAAATTATTGGTGCAAGGAAACTTGCAGCCTGATGATTATTCAATGCCTTCCCTTTCAAATCATATCCAGCATATAAGTTTCTCTGATCATTAAAGAAACCTAACATTTTTTTTACCATTTTTTGACTGACTGGATCCTTACTTTGAACGAGATTATATGGAAGACGGCAAGCATTATAAGAATAAGACCCATCATACTTAGATTCAATCGTGTTCGGATCTGCCACACGAGTTCCCTGTTCCTCTACCCAAATGAAATCAGGTAATAAACCTGTATTCGATTGCGAACTAATCGTATCTAGTTGCTTCAACATCTTTTCTTTAATATCTAACCACTTGGGATCTTGCGTAACTTCATAAAAGACCTGGAATTGTGCTGGCAGTGTATCAGAAGTCCGCATCAAATGATAAAAATCCGAATCCCCATTAGCCCAATTTCCAACTGTTAGAACACCTGTTTCTTCATTGTAATTATATTTTAAGATATCTCCTAAAATAGCTTTAGCTTGAGCTTGGTATTTTTTAGCTTGCTTTGGCCATTGATGGGACGCTTCTAGCAAAGAATAAGCAATATAAAGATCCCCATCTGTTGCATTATGATCCTCAGCTGAAACCTTTCCATCTGAGATCGTTTGTTTCCAAGACATCAACTGGGTATCCCCTAAGCGGTGTTTCAGATAGTATTGATAGAGACGGTCAAAGTCTTCTTGGTAGGCCTGGCCTTTTTTTGCAGCCTCTACTGTAATCAACATCCCGTAACTTTGCGCCTCAGATAAGACGACTGTCTGATTTGAATCATTGGTAGTACGAATATAAGATTCCTTCCCCTTTGAAACAACAAACTGTTGATTCCACTGGCGATAGATTCGATTTCGCATCTCTATCTTGCTTCTAGTTCTCGCAAAAAATAAGGTCATACAGAAAATGCAAAGAATAATCACAAACCATAAATATCTAAACTTTTTCATTTTCATAAAATCTCCTACCCCGCGAATCGTTTTGTTTTAACCCATTTTGTTCCCTCACGATGCAACAGTTTATCCATCACAATAGAAGAAACAGCATCAACAGATACAATAATAAACAGTTGTGAATAGGTGAAATACGCGGCCAGGGCTAACCAAATTTGTTTGATCGTTGCCTGACCAAACTGCGATGCTAGTGCAACATTGATCTGAAGAAGATAAATTCCAATCATCAAAATCCAATTAAACAACATTAATTGAGCAATATAAATATTATCAGAATCAAAGGCAAATGGTATTTGAATTCCTGGGACGACTGAATGGATACAGATAGCTAAAATGTTTGCGAAAAAAATCAAATCTGATAAAATGATCGCTGCATTAAACCAAAAAAAGATGCAGGAGTAATTAATGACTTCCAACTTCACACGCCAATTTCCTTTTCCAAATAGATGTTTAAAGTTGGAAAGAACTACCTCATAATTTCCTTTTGCCCAACGCTTACGTTGCATATAATAACTCTTCAGAGTTTCTGGTTCCTGTTGAAAAGCTTCTGAATTATACGCGAGAGCAATCAACTTCCCACTTTGCATAATCTTAAAGGAGATATCCGTATCCTCTGTCAAGGCACCATTTTTCCAGCCTCCAATACTCTTTACAAATTCGGTTTGGATAATAAAGTTTGTCCCTGGAATCCGTCCAATCTTAAAGAGATGCCACATGCCGACATGGTGAACCCGTTGGGTGACGACAATTTCTTGATTGATACAATGTGTTAAAAAATTTTGCCCTGCATTTCGCGTCTTATTTCGACCAAAGGATGCCACATGACGTTCCGGATCTTTAAGTACTTCCTTCACTAAAAAATAAAGTGCATTCTTTTCAGGCATAGCATCTGCATCGTAAACACAGATATAGTCTCCTGTAGCCATCTTCAAAGCATCATTAAGAACACCTGCTTTTCCACCTGTTCCGCTTCGATTAATAATTGTTAAATCGCGTCCTGCGTACTCTGGCAATGCTTGGACTGAAAGACACTCTTCATAGGTCCTATCCGAACAATTATCTGCAAACAGCAATAATTCGACACGATCATGTGGATAGTTCATGTCAAGAATCGCTTTGGCTGTTTGAGCAATAACCACATCCTCGTTATGAGCTGGTACAACAATGGTCACTTTAGGGTAATACGGAAGGGGATCCGTATTGACACGAAAATCACTATGTTTGAACCAAAAATGAACGGCCGAGAAGAGAATCACCAGTCCCCAGGCTAAAGATAACCAAATCGAAATCAGGGCAATAATCATCACAATTTGACTAATCATGGTGCACCGCCTTAAAATTTTTATTCACAGAATGGTAAATCATCATATAATCCACAAATAATACAATGAAGCATAAAACAAAAAATACACTGATACCTACGGCCATGTTAAAAAATAAATTCGTTAATGTCATGTTTCCCTCCTAATATTCAACAATGATATCTGTCTCTAGTTGACGTTTTAAATGACTAATCAAATCTTTATAATCACCATACTTTGTTTTATTTGTTTGATCCACTACAACAAATCCTGATTGAAATTGCACCGATTGCTCTCCATCTTCTCCACAAAAAACAAGGTTTTCCAATTGATTTTTTATCACGGAGTCATATTCGTTTTTCAGATCCCTCTGGCTATCAGAAGATAAAAATAAATAATTACCATCCGATACATAATACAAACTTTCATCTTGTTTGACATATTGGGATAAAAGATCGTGGATTTGGTTCAACATTTGGCTATATTCTCCAGGCTGTAATTTGAAAAATAATTCCTCATGAGACCAGTGAATTAATAAGGCTTGGATCTTCGTATTATTTCGATCTTCATAGGATTCAAATCGATTACAATAATCTACATCAGCTTCTGATTCTTGATCCTTTATTTTTGCATGTTCTTTGAAAAGATGATCTCGAACTTGAATTAAGATTGCAATCAATAGCGGAAAACTGAAGAGTAGTAGCAAAGACTGGTGAAATGGAATATAGACAATACCTGCAACTAAGAATACAATTCCAAAGGCAAATGAAAGAAGGATCGTCCACGTCAATAATAAATCAGACAAAACAATAGCAGCAAATAACCCTGTTATCAAGAACAGTCCTTCTTCAATAAGAATTTCTTTTGCAAAAAATAAGCAGTACAGAAATAGAAGAACTTCATAAACGATCAGAATCAGCAACCATCTACTTAACTTATCAGTTTTTTTCATTAGTTTTCATCTCCCTCATGAAATTCCTCAACGGCATCTCCCAAAGCAAAATAATGTTTAATAGCTTGTACAATTCGGGCAGAGGCTTTTCCGTCCCCATAAGGATTTCGTGCATTTGCCATTTCAAAGTACAGTTTTTCATCATTTAACAGCTCTGTCATCGTAGATTTAATGGTTTCAGGATCCGTACCGACCAATTTTAAGGTTCCTGCTTGAACTCCCTCTGGGCGTTCTGTCGTATCTCGCAATACCAATACTGGTTTTCCTAATGATGGGGCCTCTTCCTGGACACCCCCAGAATCTGACATAATAAAGTAACTTCTAGAAGCTAAATTATGGAAATCAAAAACATCTAATGGCTCGATGAGATGGATTCGTTCATGATTTCCCAAAAGATCATACGCTACTTCTTGTACTGCCGGACTCAGGTGAACCGGATATACCACTTCTATATCTGGTTCTTGATCAACCATTTCCCTTAAAGCAGCAAATACAGCTCTCATCGGGGATCCTTGATTCTCTCTTCTATGCATCGTTACGAGGATCAATTTTTTGATTGGATCCAATCGATCCAAGACCTCATGATGATAATCTTCCTGAACAGTGAGTTTCAGTGCATCAATAGCTGTATTCC
The DNA here is from genome assembly GCF_000164675.2 of Streptococcus parasanguinis ATCC 15912. Lineage (NCBI taxonomy): Bacteria > Bacillati > Bacillota > Bacilli > Lactobacillales > Streptococcaceae > Streptococcus > Streptococcus parasanguinis. The sequence continues at coordinate 1,777,520 of NC_015678.1, read as the reverse complement.
CTGTGACCACAATGGAAGAATCGGAATGATTTTCTTTTAATAGATTAGCCTTACTTTCGCCAGTCGGTGCAAAATACAGATCTGCTAAATTATCTGTCATTTGGCGATTCATCTCTTCTGGAAATGGAGAATATTTATCAAAAGTCCGCAAACCAGCTTCGACATGACCAATTCTTACTTGATTGTAAAAAGCAACTAAACTGGTAGCAAAAGTAGTTGTTGTATCTCCATGAACCAATACCATATCTGGTTTTTCTTTTTTAATGATTGGATCTAGTTTATCTAAAATCTTAGTTGTAATCTCTAATAAGGTTTGGCTTTTCCCCATGATATTCAAATCGTAATTTGGTACAATTTTAAAGGTCTCTAAGACTTGATCCAGCATTTGACGATGCTGAGCAGTGACTACTGTAACAGTTTGAATCATTTCACTTTGTTTTTGCAATTCCAACACCAAAGGAGCCATTTTTATAGCCTCGGGTCGAGTTCCAAAAACAACCACTATTTTCAATTTTTCCATAAACTTCTCCCGTTGAAATGCATGCTATATCAACATTTTTTTAATATATGTACATCTTTTCTCATTCTACCTCCAATTAGTTTAATTGTCAAACATTTTTTCGTGTTTTATTTACAAATTACTAATAGTTAGTCATTTATTTATTTTAGGCTTTGTAATACATATCCAATAAAATCACTAATTATCAATATTTCACCCCTTTTGTTTTGAGATGTTTAAATTTTTAGTAAAATAAAAATAGGTTTTTTATACATTTATTAGTTATTTTTTATTATTTTTAGAACCCAAAAAAACAGAACACTTGGTTCTGACTTCTTTGGACTATTCTACGTATAAAAAGAGAGAAGACCATTCGATCTTCTCTCTTTTAGCTTTTCTTTCATCGCCCTACTAGAGGCAACAGGCCCTTATTCTTCTACGACTTCAGCTGTTTGAACTTCATCGACTGTTCCATCTATTAATGGCACTTCTTCGATGATTTCAATTTCATTAATCGCTTGTGGCTCCAAGTTACGGTAACGGGCCATACCTGTACCAGCAGGAATAATCTTACCGATGATAACATTTTCCTTGAGCCCAAGGAGATGGTCTTTCTTACCGCGGATCGCCGCGTCAGTAAGAACACGAGTTGTTTCCTGGAAGGAAGCCGCTGACAAGAAACTATTGGTTTCAAGCGAGGCTTTGGTGATTCCCATAAGAACTGGACGCGCAGTCGCAGGAACTCCACCAGAGATAAGGACATCCTTATTAGCATCTGTAAAGTCTGTAATATCCATGAGAGTACCCATGAGAAGGTCTGTATCTCCTGGATCCATGACACGTACTTTACGGATCATTTGACGAACCATTACCTCGATGTGTTTGTCGCCGATTTCTACCCCTTGGCTACGGTATACTTTTTGTACTTCCGCAAGAAGGTAAGTTTCAACAGACAAGACATCACGAACGGCAAGGAGACGTTTTGGTTGGATAGATCCTTCCGTAAGAGCCTCACCACGAGAGACTTGATCTCCCACTTCGACTTTCATGCGGGCAGTGTAAGGGACAACGTATTCACCCTCACCAGTTGCTCCACTAACAAAGACTTTCTTGGTACGTGTAGAAGCATCTTCTTCGATCGCTGTGACTTCCCCTTTGACCTCAGTGATGACCGCTTCCCCTTTTGGATTGCGGGCTTCAAAGATTTCTTGGACACGAGGAAGACCCTGAGTGATATCGGTATTTGAGGCAACCCCACCCGTGTGGAAGGTACGCATGGTCAACTGTGTACCAGGTTCCCCGATAGATTGGGCAGCGATGGTTCCGACTGCTTCACCCACTTCAACCGCATCACCAGTCGCCAAGTTGATACCATAACAGTGACGGCAGACACCATGGCGGGTGTTACATGTAAAGACAGAGCGAATAGTGACTTCTTCAACACCAGCATTGACAATTTCACGTGCTAAGTCTTCTGAAATCAAAGTATCTGGACCAACGATCACTTCACCTGTTTCAGGGTGTTTAACAGATTTCTTCGTATAACGACCTGTCAAGCGTTCTTCCAATGGCTCGATCATTTCCTTACCATCAGTAATGGCACGGATCACAAGTCCACGGTCTGTTCCACAGTCATCTTCACGGATAATGACGTCTTGGGCAACGTCAACCAAACGACGAGTCAAGTAACCTGAGTCGGCTGTCTTAAGGGCCGTATCGGTCATCCCTTTACGGGCACCGTGAGTTGAGAAGAACATTTCCAATACAGACAAACCTTCGCGGAAGTTTGAAAGGATTGGCAATTCCATGATCCGTCCGTTTGGAGCGGCCATCAAACCACGCATACCGGCAAGTTGCGAGAAGTTTGAGATGTTACCACGGGCTCCAGAGTCCATCATCATAACGATTGGGTTCTTCGGATCTTGGTTATCCACCAAGCGTTTTTCCAATTTCTCACGAGCTGCACGCCATTCAGCTGTAACGGCATTGTAGCGTTCGTCATCCGTGATCAAACCACGACGGAATTGTTTGGTGATTTGTTCCACACGTTTGTGAGATTCTTCAATAATTTCTGCCTTATCTTCAACGACCGGAATATCGGCAATCCCCACTGTCAAACCAGCAAGGGTTGAATGATGGTAACCCAAGTCTTTCAAGCGGTCCAAGAAAGCAGAAGTTTCGGTTGTACGGAAGCGTTTGAAGATTTCCGCAATGATATTTCCAAGATTTTTCTTCTTGAATGGAACGTTCAATTCCAATTTCTCAATCGCCGCTTTCACATCTTGACCAGGCTCCAAGAAGTACTTAGCTGGAACGCCTTCTGTCAAGTTGGTATTGTTTGGCTCTTGAAGGTATGGAAGCTCTGCAGGCATGATATCGTTAAAGAGGATCTTACCAACAGTTGTCAAGAGAATCTTGTGTTGTTGCGCTTCTGTCCATGGTTTGTCCAAGCTATCGGTCGCAATTCCGACACGTGTATGCAAATGAACATAGCCATTACGAAAGGCCATCACTGCTTCATCACGATCTTTGAAGACCATGCCTTCCCCTTCACGACCAGCTTCTTCCATAGTGAGGTAGTAGTTCCCCAAAACCATGTCCTGAGATGGGGTAACGACTGGTTTCCCGTCTTTCGGATTCAAGATGTGCTCAGCAGCCAACATCAAGATACGAGCTTCTGCTTGGGCTTCTTCTGAAAGTGGTACGTGGATGGCCATTTGGTCACCGTCAAAGTCAGCATTGTAGGCTTCACAGACAAGTGGGTGCAAGCGAAGAGCTTTCCCGTCAATCAAGACTGGCTCAAAGGCTTGGATCCCCAAACGGTGAAGGGTCGGTGCGCGGTTCAAGAGAACTGGGTGTTCTTTGATCACTTCTTCCAAGATATCCCAGATGCGTTCATCTCCACGTTCGACCAATCGTTTTGCAGCTTTAACGTTTTGTACGATATCACGCGCAACGATTTCACGCATCACGAATGGTTTAAAGAGCTCGATGGCCATTTCACGTGGCACACCACATTGGTACATCTTAAGAGTTGGACCAACGGCGATAACGGAACGTCCTGAGAAGTCCACCCGTTTACCGAGCAAGTTTTGACGGAAGCGTCCTTGTTTCCCTTTGAGCATGTGGCTCAATGATTTCAGTGGACGGCTACCTGGTCCTGTGATCGGACGACCACGACGACCGTTGTCGATCAAAGCATCAACAGCTTCTTGGAGCATCCGTTTTTCGTTCTGCACGATGATACCAGGGGCATTCAACTCAAGCAAACGCGCCAAACGGTTGTTCCGGTTAATCACACGACGGTAAAGGTCATTCAAGTCAGAGGCAGCAAAACGGCCACCATCCAATTGGACCATCGGACGAAGATCTGGTGGAATAACCGGAAGGATGTTGAGGACCATCCATTCTGGCTTGTTGCCAGATTTGTAGAAGGCATCCAAGACATCCAAACGACGCACAGCCTTCACACGTTTTTGACCAGTTGCAGTCTTCAATTCTTCTTTCAAGAGAGCAATTTCAGCTTCCAGATCCACTTGTTTCAAGAGGTCTTGGATCGCTTCTGCACCCATCTTAGCTACAAAGGAACCTGGTCCGTATTCACGCAAGCGTTCACGGTATTCGCGTTCCGTCATAATGGATTTGTGCTCAAGTGGAGTATCTTTTGGATCGATCACCACGTAAGCTGCGAAGTAGATGACTTCTTCAAGGGCACGAGGACTCATATCCAAAGTCAATCCCATACGAGAAGGGATTCCTTTGAAGTACCAGATGTGTGATACAGGTGCTTTCAACTCGATGTGCCCCATGCGTTCACGACGAACTTTCGCACGTGTTACTTCAACCCCACAGCGGTCACAAACGATCCCTTTGTAACGGATCCGTTTGTATTTCCCACACGCACATTCCCAGTCTTTTGTAGGTCCAAAGATGACTTCATCAAAGAGACCTTCACGTTCTGGTTTCAATGTACGGTAGTTGATTGTTTCAGGTTTCTTGACCTCTCCATAAGACCATGAACGGACCTTGCTTGGAGAAGCTAGGGTGATTTGCATACTTTTAAAACGATTTACATCAACCACTATTTCTTACCTTTCCTTGTTTTCATACTTGTTTCATTTGGATACAGCTTAGGTGGGGGAAGAAAGGAAACTTTCTTGCCACCTCCTTGTGTCTGCATCTTGTTATCGAATCATCCTGTCAGAAACATTGGTTTCTCGCAGGACAATCATTTTTACTGATTATTTTTCTGATTCTTCAGCATCAAAGGCCGCTTTTGCTTCCTTGGCTGCTTTTTCACGTGCTTTTTCAAGGTCATCCACATGAATCACATCATCGTCTTCCCCTTCATCGAGGTCACGAAGTTCCACTTCTTGATCATCTTCGTCCAAGACACGCATGTCAAGACCAAGAGATTGCAATTCTTTGACAAGAACGCGGAAGGATTCTGGTACACCTGGTTTTGGAATTGGTTTACCTTTGGTAATCGCTTCATAAGCTTTCAAACGTCCGTTGACATCATCTGACTTGTAAGTCAAGATTTCTTGAAGGACATTTGATGCACCATAAGCCTCAAGGGCCCACACTTCCATTTCCCCGAAACGTTGTCCACCAAATTGAGCTTTCCCTCCGAGTGGTTGTTGGGTAACCATTGAGTATGGTCCGACTGAACGGGCATGGAGTTTATCATCAACCATGTGGTGAAGCTTGATCATGTACATGACACCGACAGAAACACGGTTGTCAAACGGCTCACCTGTACGTCCATCGTAAAGGATGGTCTTGGCATCGCTATCCATACCAGCTTCTTTCACAGTATCCCAGAGGTCTTCTGAGCTTGCTCCGTCAAAGACTGGTGTTGCGATGTGGATGCCCAAGTTACGAGCTGCCATACCAAGGTGAAGTTCCATAACCTGACCGATATTCATACGTGATGGCACCCCAAGAGGGTTCAACATGATATCAACCGGTGTACCGTCTGGAAGGTAAGGCATATCTTCAACTGGAACAATACGAGACACAACCCCTTTGTTTCCGTGACGACCGGCCATCTTATCTCCGACGCGAATCTTGCGTTTTTGTGCGATGTAAACACGAACCAACATGTTCACACCAGATTGCAATTCATCTCCGTTTGCACGCGTAAAGATCTTAACATCACGAACGACTCCATCTCCACCGTGAGGTACACGAAGAGAAGTATCACGCACTTCACGAGATTTATCTCCAAAGATCGCGTGAAGGAGACGTTCTTCAGCAGAAAGGTCTTTTTCACCCTTCGGTGTTACCTTACCGACAAGGATATCGCCTTCTTTTACTTCCGCACCAATACGGATAATACCTGTTTCATCCAAGTCACGAAGAGCATCTTCCCCGACGTTTGGAATTTCACGGGTAATTTCTTCAGGGCCTAACTTGGTATCGCGTGTTTCTGATTCGAATTCTTCCAAGTGAACAGATGTGTAGACATCTTCTTTCACCAAGCGTTCGCTCATGATAACGGCATCCTCGAAGTTATACCCTTCCCAAGTCATGTAAGCGACGATTGGGTTTTGACCAAGGGCCATTTCCCCTTTTTCCATCGATGGACCGTCAGCAATAAAGTCGCCTTTTTCAACGACATCGCCAACTTTTACAAGGGTCCGTTGGTTGTAGGCAGTACCTGAGTTTGAACGACGGAATTTTTGAATATGGTAGACATCAAGCGAACCGTCTTCACGACGAACTTCTACCTTGTCCGCATCTGCATAAGTGACTTTACCATCATATTGAGCAATCACTGCAGCTCCTGAATCATGGGCTGCTTGGTATTCCATACCAGTACCCACATAAGGTGCTTTTGGATCGATCAATGGGACAGCCTGACGCTGCATGTTGGCACCCATGAGGGCACGGTTAGAGTCATCGTTTTCCAAGAAAGGAATACATGCTGTCGCAACAGCAACTACTTGTTTTGGAGAAACGTCCATGTAGTCGACTTGATCAGATGGGAATTCTTGGTTATTACCACGGTGACGTCCCATAACGATTGGCTCAGCAAAACCACCTTCTTCGTTCAACTTAGAGTTAGCCTGTGCGACAATGTACTCATCTTCTTCATCGGCTGTCAACCAAACGATTTCGTTGGTCACCACACCTTTTTCACGGTCTACTTTACGGTATGGAGTTTGGATGAAACCATATTTGTTCAAGTGTCCGTAGGATGACAAGTTGTTAATCAAACCGATGTTTGGTCCTTCAGGTGTTTCGATTGGACACATACGACCATAGTGGGTATAGTGCACGTCACGCACTTCATATCCGGCACGGTCACGTGTCAAACCACCAGGCCCTAAGGCAGACAAACGACGTTTGTGAGACAACTCAGAAAGCGGGTTGTGTTGGTCCATGAACTGGGACAACTGTGAAGATCCAAAGAATTCTTTAATTGCTGCAGTCACTGGGCGGATGTTGATGATTTGTTGTGGTGTCAAGACGTCGTTATCTTGTACAGACATCCGTTCGCGAACGTTTCGTTCCATCCGTGAAAGTCCAAGACGCACTTGGTTGGCAAGCAATTCACCAACGGCACGAATCCGACGATTTCCAAGGTGGTCGATATCATCTACACGGCCAAGGCCTTCTGCAAGGTTCAAGAAATAGCTCATTTCTGCCAAGATGTCAGCTGGAGTCACAATCCGTACTTTGTCAGATGGGTTGGCATTTCCGATGATGGTGACAACGCGGTCTGGATCTGTTGGAGCGACAACTTTGAATTTTTGCAATTCAACTGGTTCTGTCAAAACAGCAGCATCATTTGGAATGTAGGTGATTTTGTTCAAACCGTTATCCAATTGTTCTGAGATGCTGTCGATCACATCGCGCGTCATAACAGTACCAGCTTCTACAAGGATTTCCCCTGTTTCAGCATCTACCAATGGTTCTGCGATTGTTTGGTTCAACAAGCGGTTCTTGATATTGAGTTTCTTGTTGATCTTGTAGCGACCAACTGGTGCCAAGTCATAACGACGTGGATCAAAGAAACGGGCTACCAACAAGCTACGTGAGCTTTCCGCTGTTTTTGGTTCACCTGGACGAAGACGCTCGTAGATTTCTTTGAGGGCTTCATCTGTCCGTGAATCCATTGGATTTTTGTGGATGTCTTTTTCAATGGTATTGCGAACCAATTCGCTGTCCCCAAAGATATCGATGATTTCATCATCTCCAGAGAATCCAAGAGCACGCACAAGAGTTGTAAATGGAATTTTACGTGTGCGGTCGATGCGCGTGTAAGCAATATCTTTTGAGTCAGTTTCAAGCTCTAACCAAGCCCCACGGTTCGGGATAACAGTTGATCCATAACCAACCTTACCATTCTTGTCCACCTTATCATTGAAGTAGACACCTGGTGAGCGGACCAACTGAGATACGATAATCCGTTCTCCACCATTAATGATAAAGGTTCCCATTTCAGTCATGATTGGGAAATCACCAAAGAAAACTTCTTGGGTCTTGATTTCACCTGTTTCTTTGTTGACCAAGCGGAAGGTCACAAAGATTGGTGCTGAGTAGCTGGCATCGTGGATGCGCGCTTCTTCAAGCGAATACTTGGGGTCGCGGATTTCATAACCCACAAATTCCAATTCCATTGTATCCGTGAAGTTTGAGATGGGAAGCACATCTTCAAATACTTCCTTCAAGCCATGATCCAAGAAATCTTTGAATGAGTCTGTCTGGATTTCAATCAAGTTTGGTAAATCAAGAACCTCTTTGATTCTTGAAAAACTACGACGGGTCCGATGTTTCCCGTATTGAACGTCATGTCCTGCCAAAGTTTTTTACTCCTTTTTCCATACTAGGATAGCTTAGTAAAACGATTTCTACCACCTATCCGATTTTAACTACATTAGTGTGATTTGCATCACGTGAAGAGCTGTCTCTTCCCCTCATTTGTCATTTTTGTAATTTTTAGAAAAATTAAGTTTCTGTAACAAGCTATAATTTTCCCTAAAAATAGACACAAAAAGAGCAGCTAAATCGACTTATTCAAGTAAGATTTAACTGCTGTAAGCTCTTATTTGGACAATATTTCAAATAAAGCACACGACAAATTAGTTGTAACTATTATATCGTTTTTTCCTTCAAAAATCAAGACTTTCACTAGGTTTTCTACTAGATCAGACTAGCGCCGATTGTCACGATTTGAGCTGTTTCGATTTGTAGAATTATTGCTTGAATTGCTACTACTTGAACTACTGCTTGTTTCACTACTATTTGTATTATTATTTCGGTTATTAGTGTTTTGATTGCCACCAGCATTACCTAGAATAGCCGCCCAAGCGTTCTGATAATCGCTGTCAGAACCTCCAATCGCAAAATGATACTGAGTGGTTGGAGCTCCATTTTTTGCCCAAAGGCTGGTTACCATTTGACCACTCACATCGACATCTCGACCATTCACATTGACGCGGCCTGGTTTTTCACCAGTCGATTTGAGTACTTCAGAACGGATCACACTCTTGTCGAAAGTGAATTTGTCTTGGACACCCAAAAGACTCGGATCTGCTTGATAGATCGCATTCACTAATTGTGCCATATACTGAGCATTATTGTTATATCCTGTTAGTGCCTGCATGGAGGCATTGTTGTCATGACCAATCCACCCTCCTAGAGAGACAGTTGGCGTGGACAACATCAACCACATATCCCCATTTGAATTAGTGGTACCAGTTTTTCCAATCCAGTCAGCACCAGCCAGCGTTGGATTGACTTGACTAAGCCGTGATTTGAAGGTTGTGGTTGCCCCAGATGTGAGCACTCCACGTAAGAGATCTTGCATAATCGTTGCCGTTGCTGGAGAGTAGACACGAACAGGATCTGCTTCATGCTTGTAGACCACATCCCCATCCCGATCAATAATTTGCTCTACCATGTAACGCTTGAGGTAGTTTCCATTATTGGCTATGGTCTGGTAACCATTGGTATGTTGAGCAACAGTGACCTCAATGCCCCCACCCATCGGCAGACTCTCAATTCCGTATTCAGAGATATCATAGCCCATCTTCTTCATGTAAGAGGGAACATCCACCCCTTTTTCACGTAGGGTTCGGTAGGTCCAATAGGCTGGGATATTCCATGAAGTATTGAGAGCCTCACGAAGATCCATCATGGCCGTTCCTCGGTTATCTACGTGCATGATCGGTTCGCCACTTGAGAAATTAGTTGGGTAGTTAGAAAGGATACTATTGCTTCCCATCAAGCCTTGGTCAATGGCAATCCCATAGGCCAACAGCGGTTTGATAGTCGACCCTGGTGAACGTTCAGTATCAAAGGCATGGTTGTTTTGGTTGCCATCAAAATTACGTCCACCGATAAAACCTAAAATCGCACCGGTTCGATTGTCCATGAGGACATTCCCAACTTCTACAAGTCCCGTTCCATCATCCAAGATGTTTCCAAAATTCGCCACTGCAGCCTGCATCGCATTGTGAACCGGTTTGTTAATGGTTGTTTGAATGGTGTAGCCACCTTCACGCAACTCACTTTCAGCTAATTTTTGATAAGACTTAACCGTCTCATTATTTTTCAAGTCTTGCTTGGTCACATTGTCTCGTTTGATCAAGTAATCATACATGGCCTCTTTCGCCTCTTTCATGGCTTGGAAATAGAGGTAGTCATGTGGCGTTTTCTCGATGCCATCCGAAGCGATGAAGTCTTTGGTCAAATCATACTGAGCATAGGTTTCGTAGTCTTTTTTCGATAAGACTCCTGTCCTGTACATATTGAACAAGACGTCTTTGGCACGCGCCAAACCTAACTCTAGATTTTCCTTACTCTTTAGGCTACCGTCTGCAGCATAAGGGGAGTAGACAATCGGACTTTGTGGCAGCCCTGCGATAAAGGCCGCTTGTGGAACGGACAGGTCTTTCGCAGAGACTCCAAAGATCCCTTGAGCCGCAGCTTCCACACCCGCAATGTTTTGTCCACGATTGTTTCGTCCAAAAGGTGAAACATTTAAGTAAGTGGTCAGGATTTCGTTTTTATCCATCCCTCGCTCTAAGGCAAGGGCGTCGACAATTTCTGTCGCCTTACGAGTAAAGGTCGGAGCGTCTCCGACGACTTGCTGTTTGATCAACTGCTGGGTCAAGGTCGATCCCCCACTAGAGGAGCCAACGCCGGCTACAGATCCAAGCGTCGCCCGAAGAACGGCTTTGGGCACAACCCCCTTGTGGCTTTCAAAATTCTCATCCTCAGTAGCAATCACAGCCTTTTTGACATTGTCTGAAATAGCATCTCCAGCTACTGGTGTGCGGATCAAATCACTGTCTACTTCTGAAATCAAACTCTTATCAGAATAGGTCAGTTTTGAAACGCTACTAACATTACGCACCTGCTGGACCAATTCCTCTGTCTTCGGAGCCTTAACATTGTTAAAGAGACTCGCAGCATAACCAATCCCGATCCCTGCACCAAATAAAAAGAGGCAAATAGAAAGGGCAATCATGACATCCCACAAGAGTTTGAGGGTCCGTAAAGAGGTCGCAAAAATATCACCAATAGACCAACTGCTCTCTTCTTTTTTTTCCTTATTTGGAGTTTCTGTATACATATTTGCAAAGAATTTTTGGACTTTCTTCCAAAAATCTTGCAACTTCTCTTTTAATTGATTCACTGATTCTTTCTCCTTGTTCCCTATATTATAGCAGATTAGGCCCTTTGTTTTCAATCACAAGAGCGTAGAAATCGTCACTCACTCTTCTTGGATAAGATCAAGAAAATGATGGAAAGCATTGCCATTTCTGTGGTTTATGGTAGAATAGAGAAATGAATAAACTTATAAAGGAGAAAAGACACATGCACATTTTTGATGAGCTAAAAGAGCGTGGTTTGGTATTTCAAACGACGGATGAAGAAGCCTTGCGCAAAGCACTGGAAGAAGGTCAGGTTTCTTATTATACTGGTTATGATCCAACTGCTGACAGCCTTCACCTTGGCCACTTGGTTGCCATCTTGACGAGCCGTCGTCTTCAATTAGCAGGCCACAAACCTTACGCGCTCGTTGGCGGTGCGACTGGTCTCATTGGAGATCCGTCCTTCAAAGATGCTGAACGTAGTCTCCAAACAAAAGAAACTGTTCAAGAATGGGTTCGCTCCATTCAAGGGCAATTGTCTCGTTTCCTCGATTTTGAAAATGGGGACAATAAAGCCGAAATGGTCAACAACTACGATTGGTTCGGAAGCATTAGCTTTATTGACTTCCTTCGTGATGTCGGGAAATACTTTACGGTCAATGCTATGATGAGTAAAGAATCTGTTAAAAAACGGATTGAGACAGGGATTTCTTACACAGAGTTTGCCTACCAAATTATGCAAGGCTATGACTTCTACGTCCTCAACCAAGAGCACAATGTAACCCTTCAAATCGGTGGATCTGACCAATGGGGAAACATGACAGCCGGTACTGAGTTGATGCGTCGTAAAGCAGATAAAACTGGTCATGTTATGACTGTGCCTTTGATCACAGATGCAACTGGTAAGAAATTCGGTAAATCAGAAGGCAATGCGGTCTGGCTCAATGCAGACAAAACATCTCCATACGAAATGTACCAATTCTGGATGAATGTGATGGATGCGGATGCTGTGCGCTTCTTGAAGATCTTCACATTCTTGTCACTTGATGAGATTGAAGAGATCCGCAAACAGTTTGAGGCTGCTCCTCATGAACGCCTAGCTCAAAAGATCTTGGCACGTGAAGTGGTCACCCTTGTCCACGGCGAAGAAGCCTACAAGGAAGCCCTCAACATCACAGAACAACTCTTTGCAGGAAACATCAAAAACCTTTCTGTCAAAGAACTCAAACAAGGCCTTCGTGGTGTGCCAAACTACCAGGTCCAAGCAGAAGACAACCTCAACATTGTTGAACTCTTGGTCACAGCTGGTGTGGTCAATTCTAAACGCCAAGCCCGCGAAGATGTTCAAAATGGAGCTATCTACGTCAACGGCGAACGCATCCAAGACCTTGACTATGTCTTGAGCGATAGCGATAAATTAGAAAATGAATTGACCGTTATCCGTCGCGGTAAGAAAAAATACTTTGTTTTGACTTATTAAGAAAGTAAAACCACGAAGTTTGGTATGAACTTCGTGGTTTTCTTATACACTTTTTTCTGGGACTATTTCCCTTTTCTGCGATGCAACAATGCTTGGTTGATTCGTTGAGTTTTTTTATGGAGTTGCCAAATCTGGTACAGCCAGATCAGGCCGTAAATGGCTAGAAAGATCAACCAAGGAATCGGGCTCCGTAAGGCTGCCCCCCAGCCAAAAAATAAGTAGGTCAATGCTAAGATGGTAGCTGTCACAACTAAATGCAAGGCCACACGCAAACTATAGGTCAAAAACTCTTCTTCCTCAAGAATGAACGTCAAGACTCCCATTGTTCCACTCATTAAAAAGATCGCCAGGATGTTGCGGGCATTTACAGCGGGATAGACGATGTTGGTATAGAGATGGGATAATAACACCAAACACAAATAAAAGAAGGAACCTGTCCTCATACCAGATACAAAATAAGCTATAACTCGTTTCATCACTTTCTCCTATACCCCTAAATAATCCATCAAGGATTTGACATATTTCCGACTGACACTTGATTTTACTCCGCGTGTCAGTTTAGCCATCATATTGCCTGAAAAACTATCCGATAGCGATTCCAAATGGTCGATATTCATCACCGCGTGGCGTGATATCTGTAAAAAATTACGACGATTAATCCGATGTTGAAACTTTGTCAAAGTATCTCTGACGGTGAACGTTTTGTCTGTCGTATAAATGGTTAGCTGATTCTTATCAATCTCGGCTAGAATAATGTCATCAATTTTCACCATGATTAAATGATCATCTGTTTTGATAGGAATCACTACTTGATTCACTGTCGAAAATTGTTCGAGGTAATCCATCACCTCTCGTGCTTGATCAGATAATTGCTTGGCTTGAATGACCACACAGGGGTTGTTTTCTGGAATATCCTGTTTTTCCTCAAAACGAATCTTCATTCCTACTCCAATTCTCACTTACTTTCTTTTATTCGATCTTTTTGCTAAGGAAATCCAAATCCTCAAAGCTAGAAGAATGCCTCCTAACACTATAAGGTATGTTTGTTCCTTTGTCAATAAAGCTTGCCATTTCAGCTGAACACCCATTTTTTCTTGAAATTCTTGAAGAAGATTATCTTGACCTTTAAAGGTCTCACTTAATGCTTCTTTCATGAGTACTTGCCGATAAAGTGATGCAATATAAGTTGCTGGAGTGCACTTCATTAGTAATTGTGCAAAATCAGGTAGAACACCTAAAGGTACATAAGTCCCTACCAAAAAACCAGAAGCTGTACCCACTATGGTCGCAAACTTTCCAAGACTATCTACGGATTGGAAAAAATAAACAAAAATGGCATTCACTAAACTAGAAAGCAGGCTACTAAACAGCATAATAAGGAGCACTTCAGGTAATAGAGATAGGGATGGAACTTCTCTAAAATAGCCACACATCAGCACATACATAAAGACTTGCATGAAAAAAGAGATGATGATTGCGCTCGTTAGATACGAAAATGGTAACCGCCACTTCCCTTGATCCGATAAATAAAGATCCTGATCTACTTGACGTTCACGGTCCTTTACCAACTGAGTCAGGGCAGCCAGACTCGTCGTAATCCCTGTCACAGCCAGCGTCCCACTCATTAACCAATTATTTAACACAGGACCACTATTGGGGAGCTGAGCCCAAGCATCTGTTAGATTTTTTTGAAGAAAAATAATATAAAGAATAAAGGAAATCAAGGCTCCCAACAGGGAGAAGAAAACTCCTGAACGATTCCTGAAGTACAATAAAAAATTTCGCTTTAGTAAGGTTAGCATTAGCGAACCTCCCTTCCTGTAAGTGCAATAAAGGCATCATCCATGGTCCCTGGACGAAACTCAAAATGGGCTATTTTATCTCTAACTTGTGCCAGATAATCAATGGCTTCCCTTTCACTCTCGGGTTGAAAAACATATTCTAATGATCCCTGTTGTTCTACTGACATTCCTGAATTTTCAGGACTTTCTATCTGCTGCATCTCCTTGAAACGAATCTTCAAGATGTTTTTTGCATACTGGCTCTTAATATCTCGTGCTGATCCCTGAGCAATCACTTTCCCATGGTCCACAATATAAATCTGATCAGCTTCATCTGCCTCGTCAAGATAATGCGTGGTCAAAACAACAGTCATTTTCTCTTCTCTCTGCAATTGATAGAGCAAATCCCAAATAGACTTCCGGGTTTGGATATCCAAACCTGTCGTTGGTTCGTCTAAGAAAAGAATGTCTGGTTGTGAGAGCAGAGCACGCGCAATGTCAACCCGACGCTTTTGGCCACCTGAAAGCGTCCCGTATTTCTGCTTTTGGAAAGCTGATAGGCCTAGATGATCAATAAGATCAGACACATGATTTGGTTTTATGCCTTTGTACTGTCTGGCACGAATGGTCAGATTTTCTCTAACCGTTAGCATCTCATCTAAGACACTAGTCTGGAAGACCACACCAATTTTAGTACCTGGTTCATAGATGATTTCACCTTGCGTTGCTTGTTTCAAACCAATCAACATGGAAATCGTAGTTGATTTCCCCGCCCCATTTGGTCCTAGAATCGCATTAAACGTTCCCTTTTCAAACTGTAAGTGAATATTGTTTACGGCTAAATGATTTCCATACTGTTTGCTTATGTTTTTAGCTTGTAATATCATGTTCTCTCTCCTTTTGATAGAACCAGTCTAGCAAAAAAGCCGTTTAAAAAACGGCTTTTGGGGCTAAGTGGTTAAAATGAAGAGATGAGTGGCGAGATAGAAGAGATTAAAATGAGGAAAAAATTTATTACAACCATTCTTTTCCCCATTGATTCAAGTCCTTTAAAATCGGCATCAGTGACTTACCTTTTTTTGTCAGCTCATATTCTGTATGGAGTGGCATAGACTCAAAATCATATTTCTCAACCAATTGGAGCCTCATTAAAGCATCGGTTGCTATCTAGAGGCTCTTTTGTTACACTACTAATATGAATACACCGATTAAACCAAAATTACAACGATTTCAAACAGCCACTGCTTTTGCCTGTCCCATCTGTCAATTGGACCTAGAACTTGTGGGGACCAGTTTTAAATGTCCCAAGGGCCATTCTTTTGATTTAGCGAAATTTGGCTATGTCAACCTGGCTCCCCAGATCAAACAATCGAAGGACTATGACAAAGAAAATTTCCAGAATCGCCAGCTAATCTTGGAAGCAGGTTTTTATGAGCTGATTCTAACAGCGATCGGACAAAAAATTCCGACCAGTGATGCCAGAATTCTAGATATCGGTTGCGGAGAAGGCTATTACTCCCGAAAGTTACAAGAAGCCTATCCCAAGGCTACTTTCTATGCCTTTGATCTTTCCAAGGAATCTGTGCAACTAGCTGCCAAGAGCGACGCTAGCTGGAAGGTCAATTGGTTTGTAGGAGACTTGGCTCATCTACCCATTCAATCCAAGAGTATGGATGTCATTTTGGACATCTTCTCCCCGGCTAATTACGCTGAATTTGAGCGTGTCTTAAAGGCTGAAGGTGTCATCATTAAGGTCGTTCCAACCTCTTCTCATCTAAAAGAAATTCGTCAGTTGGCCCAAGATCAATTGACCAAGCAGTCCTACTCCAACCAGGAAATTTTGGTGCACTTTGAAGACCACTGCCAGATCCTCTCATCCGAAACGGTCAGCCTCACCAAGAGTTTAACTCCTGAAGAACGCCAGGCGCTCCTCGCCATGACCCCTCTTCTATTTCACGTAGACCAAGAAAAAATCGACTGGACCCAACTCACAGAAATCACCATTGAAGCTGAGCTACTGGTTGGGAAAATCAAGATACAAAGGACGTAGCGGATAAAGTCAAAATAGGGTATTCGATGCAGAATCATTAGATTCTAGGAGGAGACATCTTTACAAATCTAATAAAATCCTAAAAAAGTTCATTCGTTAGAATTATCCAATCATCTACTGAAACTTTCCGCCGTGAGGAAAGTACCTGAAACACATTTGTTTCAGGTACTCGGAATTATTGAAACCTTAGGTTCAATAATTAGTCGTGGTACTTCCTGGATTGCTGAAATCATCCACTGGATAATTTCACCTAACGTCCGTACTCACCTAAGGAAAGTTTCTAAGAAGACTTTATCTTCAATTAAAAGGCTGAGACAAATCGTCTCAGCCTTTTACTCATCTTCTGCATGCTCTGTCATGACTTGTAAAGCACTTTTTTAAATCCTTTTGGCTATTTGTGCGATTTTTTCGAGTTCTTCTTTCCGTTGACGATCACTCATATACTCCACTCGTGTAACTTGTGTCACTTTAACCGGTTTAATACCACAGGGTTTCAAGATTTGGGATTTTAGAACCTTTGCGTAGTCTTGAGAAAAAGGAAGAAACATTTTTGGCGTATTATGCGTCGTAATGATCCACGCTTTTCCATCTAGTTGCCCCACCGGACCTCGAGGTCCATTCTGATAAGCAAAACCTGCAACAAAAACACGATCAATAAAACCTTTTAAAATAGCTGGCATTCCACTCCACCAAGTAGGGAAAATAAAAATCAACTGATCCGCCCAACTCAATAAATCTTTATACGGTTTCATGTCTTCATTATGCTGTAAATCTCTCCTTTTATGCCTTTCATCAAAACGTAAAACCGGATCAAAGTTTTCTTTATATAAGTCTACTATTTTAACCCTATGCTCTGGTGCTAAATGCTTTTGCACAGTTTGAAGGATTGATGCATTATAACTTGTTTCATTCGGATGTGAATAGATTATTAAAACATTCATCAGCTATCTCCTTTTATATAAATATCAAGCATCGTTCTGACGGTCTTTTGAACATCATTCTCTTTAAAGCTTTCTCCAACGGGACTCCTTACCAATAGAGCCAAACCAGCAATAAAACTCCAAAAATGGATCAAAATTTCTGCGTCACTACTAGAAAGATATTCCTCATCTTTAAGTCTTAACGCTACCGACTTAAAATGTTCAAATCCTGGTAAAGAGGAGTTGACTGAAATAGTTTCCTGGGATAGCTCCAAATAGTTATATGGAAATTTGATAAATAATGCTTCAAATAGATAGGTTTCTTCTTGGGCAAACCTTACAAAGTTACAGCCCATCAGAGTTAGTTGAGTTCTTGCATCTATGGAAGTATCAATCCCTTGTATCATATTTGTCAAAAAAAACATTGATAAGTGTTCCATAACCACTTGAATATATCTATCTTTACTTCCAAAATGCTTATAGGGAGCTCCATGAGTCACCCTACATTTTTGAGCTATTGTACGCATAGACATCCGGTCAATCCCGTTAGTTCTGATTTCTTCAATGCCGACCGAAATTAACTTTTCTTTCAGTTCTTCCGTATTCCGTTTCATTTGACCACCTTTCCTTACCAAAGTATACGCCGTCTACTTTTTATAAAGTATACATTGTCTACTTATATTTGTCAAATAAAAAAATACTCAAAACTTAGCTTCAGAGTCTCTAACCTTCTGTTCCGTACTCACCTAAGGAAAGTTTTTAAGAAGACTTTGTCTTCAATTAAAAGGCTGAGACGATTTGTCTCAGCCTTTTACTCATCTTCTGCATGCTCTGTCATGACTTGTAAGCGATAGGTTTTAGGCGATTTTCCACAGAGTTTACGGAAAACCTTGTAGAAATAGCCTACATTACTGTAACCGACTTTATAGCAGATATCTTCAATGCTGTCATTGGTCGATAAGAGGAGCTGCTGGGCAGCCTTAATCCGCTGTTTGTTGAGGAGTTCTGCGAAAGTCGCATTGGTTTCTCGTTTAATCAATTGGCCTAAATAGACTGGATTGATAAAGAGAGCCTGACTGATGTCCTTGAGTGACAGCTCTTTTTGGTAATCACGGCTAATCACTTGGAGGACACTCGCTACATTTTCATTCATCCGATAGTGGGATAAGAAACGTGACAACTCTTCCTGGATAAAGCCAATCATCTCGCTAAAGGTGGCAGCATCATGGACTTTCTTAACCACATCGGCCAAATCATCTCCTTGCAGGTATTCAAACAAATGAAAGACATCCATCAAAAATTGGATAAAGAGCTGCTTGGTCAGTGAAACCTTAGGTGTCTTCTCAAGGATCATTTTTTCTAACCAGTCCAGTTCTTCTAAGATCTGTTGGATATTTCCTTGCATGATCACCCGGTAGGCCGGTTCGTAGTAATGAAGACCTCTTCATCTTGATTGAGAGGGATCGCCCCATAAAAGAGGCTCCGCTCTACTAGGTCCTTAAATTGATGAAAGTGCTCCTTATACGGAGGCTCAAAGGCCTTCTCAATCATGGCTTCTTCTTCTTGATCTGAGATAAAGAGTTGAAGATTTTGCCCTAGAACTTGGTAAGACGAGCTGATAAAACCTTTTTTCTCCTTAGCAACCCCAATCCACAGTGAATTCCGGTCTGCGATATACCGACAAAACTCTTCCTCAGAGATATCATCGTGAATCAAACGGTTGGCCAACTCTTGGCTTGGTTGCTGGATTTGGTTCCGAATTTTTTCTAGGATATTGCCCATCTCCACCTTATTGACAGGTTTGAGCAAGTAGTCTGCCACGCGCAAATTGAGGGCTGTTTTGACATATTCAAAATCCTGATAGCCTGACATAATGATAAAAGCAACATCTGGCATCAAATCCTTCATCTCTGCAATCATCTGAAGTCCGGTCTTGCCAGGCATATTGACATCCGTGATCACCACATCCACCGGATGCTCTCGCACATAATCAAGAGCCTGGTCTGCATCTTCAGCAGTTGCGACCACTGCCATATTCCAGTGGTCAAAGGGGATTAATTTTTTTAACCCTTCTGTAATCATATACTCATCGTCTACTAATAAGACTTTGTACATTCTGTCTCCTTTATTCATCTTGAATGGTTATCGTATAAGTCACTCCATGGTGAGGTTGGGAGAAGACATGGATATGGTAGCGATCTCCAAAATAGAGTAGCATGCGTTCATGGACATTGACAATTCCGATGGACTGCCGGCCACTCTTTTCTTCGATTTCTGAGCGTGGATTGCGATTGGCTAGTATCTCTTGAATTTTTTCTAGCTGTTCTTCTTCCATCCCACGCCCATTATCACTAACCAGGATCATGACTTGCCCTTCTCCTTGCAAGACTTTGACACTAATCACATTATCCTTGCGTTTGTGGTCCACCCCATGTGCAAAATAGTTCTCAACCAAAGGCTGGATAGTAAATTTTGGAATCTTCATTTTTTCCAAGCCTGGATCGATCTTAAAGCCATAGGCAATCGATTTTGGATAACGCACCATACAGAGGTAGCTGTATTTGCGGCAAAATTCGAGCTCATTTTCAACTGTCGTCACTCGCTCATCTGAGATATTATTGCGCAAGAGACTACTAAACTCATAGATAATATCGCCCAATTCATCCTGCTCTTGCATGACGGCGTACATCCGGATAAATTCCAGTGTATTGTACATGAAGTGGGGATTGATCTGGGCTTGTAGTGCCCGCATATTGGCATCTTTTTGGCTGAGCTGTAGCTGGTCGATATCCCGAATATTCTTATCCATATTGTCTAACATGGTATTGATCATATTACCAATAACCAGCAGTTCTTGGTCCTTGGTCGAGGTATCAATCCTTCGTTCACTATCGCCTTGACTGATCAGATTCATGGTATCGACCAAATCGAGGACTTGACGCCGGTAATTTTTGAAAATCTGACCTAATAACAAGTAAAGGATCAAGAAAATTAGGAAAGCAATAGAGAGAAAAGTGGTCAGGTTAGCTAGACCCTTTTTGACCAGATAACTTTCAGAAACAGCTACATCCACCTTGTAGCCATAGATCGTGCTACGGGTTTGCCATTTAATATCCTTCGATTGTCCCTTATCCCCTTCATGGTACATCTCTTTCCCAAAGGGCGTAAAGATCCGCACAGCGATTGGAAGATCGCCTCTGGCATTATCAATCGTTGCCGTCAAAATTTCCTGGTCCAAGGTCATATAAGCAATCCCAACTCCGGCTCCCGTTGTCGGGTCTGTCAAAGGAACCGGAATAGCTGTCACAGGAGCCTTGTAATGGTCCGCTGAGACCTGCTTGCCCCCCTTCGATTGCCGTGTGGAGACAAATACCGTCTTGTAATCAGACAAGGTGACATCGATGCCCTCTATGTTTTTATTGCTCAAATAGAGGCTATCAATATTCTTATGTAGAGACAACTGGATATAAGAAGGGAATTGGGCATTCAATCGCCAAGTCTCATATTCCGATGGCGTCAAGGTAAAATAGCGATAAACTCCTTCTAATTTTGCAGGGTTTTCAACGAGACTACGGCCTTCTTGTGTAACCCGCTGATAAGAGGTCTCGAGATCCGTCACGACTTCGGTCAAAACCCGTTGGGCGATCCGATCTGCATCAGCTTGCTGGTTTTTCCAAGAGATCCCCGCGACGACCAGGCCCATGATGGTCAAAATGGCCACCATGACATAGGCGTAAAATTTTAAAAGCGTACTTAACCAGATTCTTTTCATCGTTAGGATACCAATTTTTCGTGGATATTTTGATAGACAGGGTCAAAGATATCATTGACAAAGAAATGCCATACACCGATCAAGACGAAAAAGAGAAGGGCTGGCATATAGTAGCTAATGACGCCAAGTAGCGCTGTTCCAAGGATGAGCTTCAGAACTGGACGAATATCCAGCAACATTCCGATCAAACTGAGCTTGATACTGTTGGCATAAGAGAGATCGAAATGAACTTGCAATTTCAAATAAACGGCATAAGCTAAAGGCGCAACCAAGAGGAAAACCAGATTAAACAAGAGAACCAAAATTTGGAAGAAATTCAAGTGAGGAATCTGGATCATGAGATACATGCCATAGAGGAGAACCCCTTCAATCGCAAAGAAGGTGTAAAAGACTTGATTGGCTGGGACCAGATTTTCTTTGAAGAGTTCCCAAGCGCGTGACCAGTGATAGTCTTTGTAAGACATGCCATTTTCTGCATAGAGGCTCATAACTGTGGTGCCGGCTGGTCCTACTCCTAGCAGAACACCCCCACAGATCGTCAAAACCCAAAAAATCCCTGTTACCAGCATAGCAACATAGACTCTCGTAAAAATGAACTCAATGATTTTTCCCATGTTTCAGCCTCTTTTCCAATTAGTCATTCTATTATATCATAAAAATAAAACGCTTTCCTCAAATTTGCATTCTTCTATTGAAATCTCAATTTTCATTTCCAAGATCTGTTTTCATAGAGGAGTGAAAAGGCCTTGGAGACAGCCCCAAAGCCTTTTCGCACTACCTGTTCTTATTTTTTAGAAGCAAGGAATTCGTCGTATTGTTTTTGCATTTCATCAAGTACTTTTTGGTAAGCACCTTCTGATTTCAATTTTTCAAGCATCTTAGGAACTTCTACTTCTGGATCCACAGTACCAGTATTGATCGCACCTGCGAATTGGTTCAAAGTATTTGTAAGAGCTGTGATTTCTGATTTCACTTTATCTGTGTTAAAGATGAAGCCAAGTGCTGGGGATTCTTTTGCAGTTTCCAAATCTTTCTTAGATTGTGCAATTTGTTCATCTGTTACGTTTTCGTTGATGTAAAGAATCCAGTTGTTACCAGTGTTCCATCCAGACATGTGAGTGTTTCCGTTGTAGCCATCCAAGACTTTGACACGGTTTTCTTTGCCGGCAACTTTTTCCCAATTCTTGCCTTCTGGTCCATAAACAAGGCCGTTCAAAAGTTCTGGATCAGTGTTCAAGAGGTTCAACACTTCCATGGCTTTTTCTTTGTTCTTAGAGTTGTTTGAGATAACAAAGTTAGCTACTTGAGTAGTGTTGTTCTTCTTGTAAAGTTCAGTAAATGGTTTGATGTCGATCTTACGGTTTGCTACACGAGTAAGCAAGCTGTTACCGTAGTCAGCTGGTCCTACTGTTTCTTCACGAACCAACCATGTATCTTGAGAAAGATCATAACCAGTGTCGCTAGTTGCTACGTCTTTTGGAATGTATCCTGCTTCGTAGTATTTGTGAAGAGTCTTCAAGTTTTCTACATAACGTGGAATTGTATAACGGTCAACGATCTTAGTGGTGTCACCTTTCAAGTCAACTACGAATGGAAGTCCATCAACAGCCACATAGTCGAAGTCATCTGAAGGTCCACCGTAGCTCTTGTTCATTGCAAATGGAACAACGTTTGGATCTTTTTCTTTGATGGCTTTCAAGACTGGTTCAAGGGAAGCATAGTCTTTCACGTTTGAAACGTCGATACCATATTTTTCAAGAAGTGGTCCGTTGAAGGCAAAGTTTTGAGAAGATGCAACGTTAGCTGCTACTGGAACAGCATAGATCTTGCCGTTTACAGTATTCCCTTTGATGTAAGCTGGGTCAAGTGCTTTGTAAAGGTCTTTCCCTTCTTTCTTGTACAATTCTGTCAAGTCAGCATAAGCACCTTTTTGAGCGTTGATCACGTAGTTATTAGCAAAGGCGATATCATAGTTTTCACCAGATGAGATGATAACGTTCATTTTTTGTGCGTAGTCACCCCAACCAAGGTATTGGATATCCAATTTTGCGCCGACTTTCTTTTCAATGATCTTGTTGGCATTTTCTAACAAGGTATCCAAGTTATCTGGTTTGTCACCGATTTGGTACATCTTGATGATTGGTTTCCCGTCTTCAGTTGTTGCTGATTTCTTGTTGTTCCCTGTAAGGTTTCCACAAGCAGCAAGAGTAGCTCCAAGAGCGATGACACTAGCAGATGCTAACGCGTATTTTTTCCAATTTTTCATAAGAAAAATCTCCTTTATGTTATTTTCTTTATAGACTAAGTTATATGTTGAAAATTCTGTTGATTTTCAATGAACGATTTTATTCTTTCACACCACCGATGGTCAAGCCTTTTACAAAGTAGCGTTGGAAGAATGGATAAAGAATGGCGATTGGCACTGTTGCCACAACCACCATGGCCATACGTCCCGTTTCCCGTGGGATGGATTGTACAGCTCCTGCCAATTGGCCGGATACCCCGACGTTTTTAGCGATGTAATCCATATTGTTTTGGATTTGCATCAAGAGGTATTGCAATGGGTAAAGGTTGTCACTCTTAATATAGAGGAGGGCGTTGAACCAGTCGTTCCAGAACCCTAAAGCAGTGAACAAACTGATAGTCGCAATCCCTGGTAGAGACAATGGCAAGCAGATTTGGAAGAAGATCCGTGTTTCACTTGCCCCATCGATCCGAGCGGATTCAAGGATGGCTTCTGGAATGGTCCGTTTAAAGAAGGTCCGCATCAAGATGATGTTAAATGGACTGAGCAACATTGGGATAATCAAAGCCCCGATGGTATCACCCAACTGCAAGAGTTGAGTGGTCACAATGTAGCTTGGAACCAACCCTGCACTAAAGAGCATACTAAGGAGTGAAAATACGGTAAAGAACTTGCGGTATTTAAAGGTACTCCGTGAGATAGCGTAAGCATAGGTCGTTGTGATAAAGACATTACATGCTGTTCCCACAATGGTCACAAACAAGGTAATGAAGAGGGCTTGCAAGATTTTGTCTTTGAACTGTACCAAGAAGAGGTAACCATCAAATCCAAATTTTGCTGGCCAGAATTGGAATCCATGGACTGCCAAACTTTGTTCGTCTGTCAAAGAGATCATGACAACGAAGATGAAGGGAAGCACACAGGTCAAGCCGACCAAGGTCAACAACAAGGTAAAGAAGAAGTTGCTCTTCTTACTGAAAGAATGGATCCCGACATTATCAATTTTTTCTTTTTGAATGGTTGATTTTTTCATACGATCCTCCTTTCTAGAAGAGAGCGGAATTCTTATCAATGCGGCGAGCAAAGATATTTGAGATCAAAACAAGAATTAAACCGACAACCGATTGGTAAAGACCGGCTGCTGCTGTCATCCCGATATCCCCTGACTTGGTCAAACCGTTGTAGACATAAACATCAATAACGTTGGTCACGCTATAGAGCGCTCCAGCATTATGCGGGATTTGGTAGAAAAGACCGAAGTCTGCGCGGAAGATATTTCCGACTGCAAGAATGGTCAAAACTGTAATCAAGGAAGACAACTGAGGAATGGTGATGTTGCGAATGCGTTGCCACTTAGACGCACCATCCACGGTCGCTGCTTCATAGAAGGTTGGATCGATTCCCATGATGGTTGCATAGTACATGACACTGCTATAACCAAAGCCTTTCCAGATTCCTAAGAAGAGGAGAAGCGCTGGCCAGATCCACAATTCCGAATAGAAATTGATGGCTTTCATACCAAATGAAGCTAAGATGTGGTTGACCAATCCTTTGTCCACGTTAAGGAAGGCATCGGTGAAGAAGCTGATGATAACCCATGATAAGAAGTATGGGAAGAGCATGGAGGTTTGAAGCACCTTGACCACTCTTTTTGATCTCAACTCACTAAAGATGATGGCAATCCCTACGGAAACAATCAATCCTAAGAAGATAAATCCTAAGTTGTACAATACCGTGTTTCTTGTAATAATGTAAGCATCTTTGGAACTAAAGAGGAACTTGAAGTTGTCAAAGCCAACCCACTTACTCTTCATGACACTGTCGATGAAGCCCTCTCCCGTAATATGATAGTCCTTAAATGCTACGATATTTCCAAAAACCGGAATATAGAAGAATAAGATTAACCACGCTGCACCAGGTAAGACCATTAAAAGAAAAATGAAATTTTCTCTCAGAGTCCTTACAAACTTTTTCATCTAACTCCCCCCTTTGAGCATTGAGCGTGTTTTTCGCTTTGGTAGCGTTTACATCACCTATTATAAGATAGCCCGTTTACATTTTCAAACTCCTAATTATAGAAAAAATTCTACAAATTTATGACATAGCTTTAAAAAAAGAGTAGAAAAGGGTGATCGTAAGTACAATCCCTCTTCTACTCCTATCGACCGTGGATGAGATATCTGTCATCCAACTTGGCATTCTTTACGTTGTATAAATGGTCGAAGCAGTCGCAATGGTATGCCATTGATTAGCCGTTGTGGCTGCGAAGTCCTGATCTCCGTAGAAATCGTTGAATGGCAAGATTTCTACTTCTAGTTCATCGATACATGTGATGGAACCAGCTAGATAGTCTTCAATCCGACTTTCTGCTCGCTTGATCCGTTGCAAGAGTCCACCCATCCGGATATCTACGGTATCCAAACCAAAGACCTTGTTTTCTTTCAACCATTGGTGGCTAAAGAGAGCATGGAAGTTTTCAATCTGGCTTCTTAATTTTGGCAATTCTTCTCTAGCAATTTGTCGCAAACTCTCTTTATCACCTGCGTGATAGGCCTCACGGATGCGTCGACCTACATCCACTTTACTACTTAAAATAGCATTCAACTGAGCCTGGGTCTCAAAGAGATAGGCGTAAACACCAGCTTTTTCTTTAATGTCAGAAAGAATCTCAGCTGCCTGGGCAAAGTGTGGTTTGTCCTGTTCAGGAGTCATGTGCTTGTCAAGGATTGGACAGAGGACATCCTGATAAAAGACATAGCGGTTGGGGTTGATACCATGTATATTACCTGGTAGGTCTGGCAAGAGGTTGGCTAGATCCAGCTGCATGAAGTCCTCAACTGAGAGGCCTGTATTGGTCTTGAAATGAGTAGATAAACGCTCTAAATCATTGCGGTAGCTGAGTTCCGCCCAGATTTGCAGACTTGGTAGAATAGAGAACTGGGCTGTTTCCCCACCATTATCTGCCCATCCCGTCACGATGACTTCCTTGATCTGGTTGGCACGGCAGGCTTTATTGGCTTCAATAGCTACTAAGCGACTAAATTGGTTGTGGGGCGTAAAACCAATCCACTTCCAGGCACCACCAGCAAAGGCAATATCCTGACTAATCTTATGGTGATTACGGAAGTTTCGGTTGTATTTTTCCTCGCTATCTTGATAATAATCCCAGTAAACCAAGGTCACACGGTCTTTGAGACGGTCAAGGTAAACACGCGTTTCTTCTGGAATTTCCACCTCACGGTCGTACTGGCCATCTGCTGACATGAGCTTGAAGAACATATCGCTCCACATCTGGCAGTGGAAACCGTACTTGTCCGCAATATCCAGCACGCGCTCCAAGTGTTGACACATAAGGAGACTACGGTCCACAATACCGTTCAAGATAAGGTAGCGTCCCAAACCAACCAAGTGGGCTTCATCCATCCCGATGTTGACCTTGCGAGTTTGTAGTTTAGATAACGTCGCAAACATACCGTCAATCAGGTCGTAGACTTTTTCTTCACCGATGAGGAGGATATCTTCTACATCGCGGAGTTGCTGCACTTCCTTGACACCCCATTTGACAAAGGCTGATAAGTGAGCCAAGGTTTGGATGCAGGGGACAAAAGTCATGTCAAACTGTTGGGCGTAGCTTTCGATTTCCTGTAACTCTTCAGCAGAATAAGCTCCACGGAAATAACCAAAGTAAGGTTGCCCCTCGATTTGATAGGTGTCTTCCATGTAAAGCTCAAAGGTTGAGTAGCCCATGAGAGCTAGAACTTCGATCATCTGCTTGGCTGATGCGACATTGATCACGGCATTGCGCGAACAGTCCGCCATATAGGCTAAATCTTCATAGGCCGCCTGCTCTTCAATCTCTACCTTGTCCCCTTCTGCTAAAGCTGTTGCTAGCACAGATAAAGCACGGTAGAGTTGATGAGGTTTACGGTAGGTCAGTTGATACTGCCCCTTCTCACCCTTGATAGAGATAGAAGCTTGGTCAGACTGAGCGACTGCCACTTCTACATCTGGTAGAGAAATGTGATTGTTTAATACTTCGATAGATTGGGCTTGTTTGGGACTAAGTCCTGTAAAAGTTACCATTGGTTTTCCTCCTGTAACCAGTTCACAAGGGCACCGTAGAGATTGGCATCTGCCTGATAGGTGCAAGCTTGAATCACTGGAGCAATTGTATATTCTTCATATCTGTCCACAAAGGCGTCCACTGCTTTTTGAACCCCTTTGATAAAATCTGGATTCTGACTGATAGAGCCACCCAGGCTAATGACATCTGGGTCGATGAGATACTGGATATTGAGCAGTCCTTGGGCTAGGTTGCGATTCATGCGCTCAATAGCTTCTTGGCAAAGGGCATTGCCGGTTGCCGCCTCTTGGTACACCTTGCGGCCATCCCAGTCAGACTGACCAGATTTTTCAATGACATAGCGCACCATATTTCCTGTTGATGCTAGTTGTGACCAGTTATTGAGCTTTGCTGCAGGTTCGATGGTTGTCATGTAGCCAAACTCACCGCCCAAGCCATGACGACCACGGTGAAGCTTGCCATTGATAATCATAGCCCCACCGATTCCTGTACCAATGACGACACAGGCTGCATTTTCAATCTCAGGATGAGCTAAGAGTTCACTCAGCCCAACGCAGTTGGCATCATTTTCTAGATGGACAGGGAGCTTATGATGAGAAAGAGCCTCATACCATGAAAAACCATGGATGTAAGGAATGGCGCTGATCCCCTCAATCACCCCTGTTTCTTGATGAACGGCTCCTGGCACACTCATGGCAATC
Organism: Streptococcus parasanguinis ATCC 15912; assembly: GCF_000164675.2. Taxonomy (NCBI): domain Bacteria; kingdom Bacillati; phylum Bacillota; class Bacilli; order Lactobacillales; family Streptococcaceae; genus Streptococcus; species Streptococcus parasanguinis. Next base: position 1,749,378 of record NC_015678.1, on the reverse strand, counting down.
CCACGGTAGTCACGTTCTGACAAGCGTTGATCCAACCAAGCCAACAAATCTTCTAGAGTTTCTGGAGTTGGGGTGCTGGCCTTATCTAAAATCTTTCCATCAGGAGTGAGACTAGCAAACTTAATCCCAGTCCCTCCGATATCGATCGTTGCAATGGTCATTGCTTTTACCTGTAAAAAGGAGCGAGTCAGCAGTCGGTTCTTACTTTTTCGCTCCTCCTTTCCTTTTATTGTTTCTTCAGCTGCAACCAGCTATACTTCTTCTTTTTTAATCCATTCTGTCCGGATTTCTTGCGGTGCCAATAAACCTGTATGAACCGGATACGGTTGTTCCAGAAGATCGACAACCGTTTGTTGTCCTTCTGACACGCGCACATTTTCTTGGCTCATGTTGTAATAGCGAAGGATGTAACCTTCTTCATTTTCTGCTACCTTAAAGGCTGTTGGGCAAACCTGAGGATGCGTCAAGGCTGTATGCTTGAGTAAGCTACCAGACGCTGCTACACTTCCTTCTTGTTTTTCAACTTGAAGGCTGGTCATCGGTGTCTGCAAAGCTTTCGCTCGGCGATAAGCGGAGAAGCGCCCCTGAGCTTGATGGCATTCTACTGCATATTCAACCTCAAAGTCCCGCAAACATTGTGCTTCTGGTGTTGGGAAATAGCCCCAGTCACCAAGTTCACCGGAAGCACGGAGAAGGGTTACAGCTATCGTATCGTCTCCAAGGATTTCGTATTCATGTAATCCTTTATTGGCCACTGTTACCCCTTTGACGTCATCATACAAGCTGACGAAGGCTTGTTGGTGTTGGGGATTTTCAGGATTTTCCCAAGAAGCAGCCGGTTTATTTGGCCGTGTGACCACCTCATAGATACTTTCAGAATCATTGCTTGGACGTGTATTGTGAGTCTTGACCAGGAGACGGATACGGTGATCCTTGGCAGTATTGGTGAAGCGCGTCTTGAAGCGAATTTGCGGATCATCTACAAAGATGGTCATCTCCGTTTCAAGAGGGATGGTTGTCAGCTCTTCTGAGCGACTTGCCTTGCGGTTCATAAACTCGATAATGCCTCTTTGCTCCGCATCCAATTGTTCATCCGCGCTGACCGGGATCGTCAAGTCATGCTTGAGCAAGATTTTGGCATAGCGAGCATTGTTTTCCAAGACATCATAAGCTGTTAACTCCGCATAGATCGGCTCTGTTCCTTTTGGTTGGAAGTAGATATATTCATTTCCAATATCCCCACGATCTTCAAAGCGAAGGAAATCCTCATAAGCCTCATTGGTCGTTTTATCATAGAGGGTCAAGCCATCATCGATACTAAGGGTTACAAATGGCGTATCGATCACCCCATTTTGGAACAGACCATCATGATGAGGTGCTTTGCCTTCTAAGAGCTGGAAGGTTGTCCAAGACAAGGCTGCCAAATGAACTGGAACCGTCACGCGCACTTGACGCGCAATATAGGGTTGGCGGAATTTATCCTTAGGCAGGGTATAGCCAAAGCTTGCCCCCAAGTCCTCAATCTCTGCTTCTACAAGATGCCCATCTAAATCTTCTACGTGGTAGTCTGGCAAGGTCAAAGTGGCCATTTTCTTGAAGCCCTCTGTCGGGTGCAATTCCTTAAATGGACAAACTGCTACATCGACAATCGTGCTGACGGTATCCACCTTATTATGCAAGCCAGTATTGATGACCGTAAAGAGGTGCTCACTCTGGGCTTTTTGAGTTGCTAGTTTACCCTTCCATTCGTTCAGAAGGTTAGTCTTGACAAAGTTTCCGACTTGATTAACCTTGGCAAAACGAACTTCCATCTCACGGTGAACATCATCCACACTACATCCACAAATACTATCGTGTGGCGCATTTTGTAAGAGTGTCTTCCAGGCATAGGTCAATTGATCCTTATGGTTATGCCCACCAGTAATGATGGTCAAAGGTTCCACCACTTGCTCGAGCAAGTTGCTATTCTCTTGGAAGGCTTGCTTGAGATAAATCCGAGAGGAAGACGTATTTGCCAGTGTGTACCAACCATCGGTTTCCTGACTGGTCAATTCTCCCGTAACCGTAGATAATTGTTCAGGAAGCGCACTTTCCACTGCTTGAACATATTCATCAAAGGAGCTATGAATAAAGGTCACGTCAGGGAACAGTTCGTTAGCCACACGAATAGCTTCACTCAAGTTTCGTTGAACCGGTTGGTGGTCGCAACCGTTCATCATCAACCATTGGTTGGTTGAGGCATAGTCGCGAACATCTGCCAATTTTTGTTTCCAGAAAGCCAAAGCTTCATCTTTATCCACTGGAATTTCGTTCCCGTTACTGTACCAGTTGGCAAAGAGAATACCCAGCACACGGCTACCATCCGCCCCTTGCCAGTACATTTCAGAAAATTGAGAGGTAAATTGCTCATCTTCGAGGACTTGGTTGTCAAAGCCGATTGGTTTGACACCACGCCCAAAAGCTGCTACGTGAATGCCTGATTTTTGAAGGATTTGAGGAGCTTGTCCCATATTTCCAAAGGTATCCGGGAAATAACCAATCTGAGTAGATTTGCCCCATTTAGCGCATTCAGCCTGTCCGATCAAGGTATTGCGGACATTGGCTTCACTAGAGATCAGGTAATCATCCTGCAAAATATAGAAGGGACCAATCTTGAGCTTGCCCTCGTCGATATAGCGTTGCACCTTGTCACGGTTTTCAGGGCGAATTTCTAAATAGTCGTCAAGGACAATGGTTTGTCCATCCAAGTGGAAACTTTTGAATTCAGGGTCATTTTCAAAAAGATCAAAGAGATTGTCAAAGAGTTCCACCAATTGCATGCGGTGACTTTCAAAAGGTAAATACCACTCACGATCCCAGTGGCTGTGAGAGATGATATGTACAACAACATTTTCCATGAGTAAAACCTCATTCTAACTTAAATTTAAAAATATATTTTTGATTCTTTCCCAGAATCTGTTGAGCGACAGCTCATTAGCGAATATCCAAGTAATCCAAGACCAATTCACAGAACATCATGTTGGCCCAAGAGAACCATTCACGCGAATATTTGGTTGGATCATCCACGTGGAAACTTTCGTGCATGACACCTGTTCCACCATCGCAGGCAACCAACTGATCCAGCAAGAATTTCTTCTCAGCTTTATCTGTCGTTGTCAATCCTTGGATGGATAAAGCAATCGGCCAGATATAGCGATAGAAGGTATGAGAACTTCCGAGTCCACTTGCGTACTTCCCTTCATAGAAGTAAGGGTTTTCAGAGCTCAAAATAGTCCGACGAGTAGCTTGGTAGACCTCATCGTCGATCGCGCAGTAGCCAAGATAAGGAGCTGCCAACAAGCTTGGCACGTTTGGATCATCCATGATGCTAGCATTTCCCAAACCGTCTACTTCAAAAGCATAGATCTTCTCGCCCTTACTGTTAGTCGTGTAGGCGTAGTTTTCGATCCCTTCTTGAATCTCCGCTTGGAGGCGTTTGGCATCTGCAATGATACTCTCACTATCAGCTAGATTCAATGCTGCAAAGATTTCTTGGACATAACCCAAAACAACTACTGCAAACATATTGGATGGAATCAAGTAGCTATACTGACAGCAGTCATCACTTGGACGAAAGGCTGACCAGGTCATCCCTGTCACAGCGAAATCTGGCCCAAAGCCATCATTCACCAGCGTGTCCTCCTTACGATCCGTATCCCGAACGAAGCGATAAGGGGAATTCTTGTGGTCTTGCTCCACTGTCCAGAGATGAAGGATTTCCTTGGTCGCTGTGACAAAGGTTTCATCAAATTGGCTAGTCTCACCAGTTTCCTTCCACAGGAGGTAAGCCAATTGCAAGGGATAGCAAAGCGAGTCCACTTCATACTTGCGCTCCCAAATCCAGCCATTCAAATCGGTATGGTCGGTCTCGTGGTGACCCTTCCAGTTCTCCTCAATATTAAAAGAGTTAGCATAGGGATCCTTGAGAATCAAGGTCATCTGACGTTTGACCAAACCAGCAATGGTCTGGCGCAATTGGGGATCTCTTTTAGCCACATGAAGATAAGGCCTCAATTGAGCCGTTGAGTCACGCAACCACATAGCTGGGATGTCCCCTGTTAACACAAAGGTTGAACCGTCTTCTAAAATTTCAACTGTATTATCCAAAGTGTCTGTATAACAACGTTCAAAGACATCCACCCACTCAGGGTACTCCTTAGCTCGCTCAGCCACCTGATCCAACCATTCTCGCACAATTTCTTTTGAATAGGTCATTTATTTTCCTCACACGTATCGATTCTTTCCTATTCAGTATAAAAGATTTCAAATGGGAAATACATACGCAAACTATAGCCCTTTTTCTACAAAATTTTCCATTTGATAAGAACGCTATCATATTTGACAATACTTTGATACAATGAAGAAAATACCACCGCATGTTCCAAGAAAAAACACAGATCATTTAAGGTTGATGAAGAAAAAGGAGACAAGATGCGCACACATTGCCAGACCATCGATACCCGCTGGGGAAGTGATAATCATCCCCACTATTCCCACGGAAATACCCTCCCTTATACAGGAGTCCCTTTTGGGATGAACTACTTCCTTCCCCAGACGACACACGAACAAGGGGCTTGGTTTTTCAACCCCAATCTCCCTATTTTTCAGGGATTTCGCCTTACCCACCAGCCTAGTCCTTGGATAGGAGACTACGCTTGGTGCCTCATCACGCCCATCATAGGGGAAGTTGCAAGTTCCGATCTCTTCCGTCGTCAAAGCAGTTATTCGATGAAAGAAGCCGTTTTCCAGCCCCACTACCTCCGTATTTGTTCGGAACGTTATCAGATTCAAAGCGAGCTGGTTCCAAGCCACTATGGGGCTGTCATGCGCTTTCGAGCACCAGAAAAGCTGACTCTCTGCTTTCATGCAGCAAATGAACTAGAGGACTTGACCCTGACAGACCAAACCTGCCACTTCCGCATTCTGGATCAGGCCCATACTGCAGATACTTCCTACTCTTTCTATCTCCAGTGGCAATTTAGCCAGCCGATTGAGAGCGTCACTCACATCGATCAAGATCTTTTTCTGACCTTTGCTAGCAATGAAGTGACCGTCCAATTAGGAACTTCTTATCTGTCCCAAGACATGGCTCACAGTCATCTTCCCCACCTTTCCCTAGAGGAAGCTAAAAAAGAAGCAGCCGATCAATGGAATCAGCTGCTAAAACGAATTGAAGTAAAAGATGCCGGAGGGCGTGACCAAGCCTTTTTCGACCATTGCCTGTACCGACTCCTCCTTTTCCCTCAAACCTTTTATGAAACAGATAGCAAGGGGAATGACTGGCACCTGGATGTCACTCATAATGAAATCAAACCAGGAAAAGCTTATACCAATATCGGATTCTGGGATCTCTTCCGAACATCTTTTCCGCTCTTTAGCCTTGTCTACCCCGATTATTACCGTCACTTTCTCGAAGGATTTTTAAATACTTACAAGGATACTGGTTTTCTACCAAAATGGTTGGCCCCAGATGAACGAGGAATGATGCCAGGTATCCTCATCGATGGAGTCTTTGCGGATGCTGTCACAAAAGGGATCTCACCAGACCTACATGAAAACATGCTCACAGCTATGCTCCAGACGGCCCAAAAAACAGATCCTACTCAACATTTTGGTCGCCATGGCAATGAAAGCTACAAGGTCCTTGGCTACCTACCCGATGATTTTCACGAAAGTGTGAGCCATAGCCTAGATTACGCCTATAGTGATTTTTGCATTGCTACCGTTGCCAAGCAATTGGGGCATACAGAAACAGCCGCTCGCTATGCTGCTTCCAGCCTCTCCTACCGAACATTGTATGATGCCCAAACAGGCTTTATGAGGGCACGATCCACCAATGGAAACTTTAAAGAGCCCTTCTCTCCTACCAGCTGGGGAGGAGATTATGCAGAATGTTCTGCAACCCAGGCTACTTTTGGAGTCTTACACGACCTCTCCGGCCTGATAGAGCTAATGGGCGGTAAAAAAGCCTTCACCCAACGACTGCTGGATCTGGCCAATCAAAGACCTCAATTTGATGTAAGAGGATATGGCTATGAAATCCATGAAATGAGTGAAATGGCCCAAGCCCCATTTGGGCAGATTGCCATCTCCAATCAACCGAGCTTTCACATTCCCTACCTCTTCCGTTACAGTCTTCATCCCGAATACACCAATCTCCTGATCCACCAGATCCGTTCCCAAGCTTTCCATCAAGATTTCCAAGCCTATCCAGGTGATGAGGACAATGGTAGTCTATCTGCTTGGTACCTCTGGTCAGCCCTTGGGCTCTATCCAACCTGTCCAGGAAAACCAATCTATGATCTGGGCCTCCCTCTCTTTAAAGAAGTCCTTCTCCATCTTCCCAAGCAAGAGCTCAAAATTTGCGCCAACTCACATACTGCAGGCGCCTATTTCATCCAAAAAGCCCTATTAGATGGCAAAGAGAAACAAGAGGTTTCCCATCAAGATCTCCTTAAAGCCCAATTGCTCCAATTTGAGCTTTCTTGGCTCCCACCACATGCATAAGAAAAAGAGAGTGGGACAGAAATCGGTAATTCGTTAGAATTCGATTTCGTCGTCCCACCTCCGCATAGTTGAGTAGGGCTGTAAAAGCTGATGAAATCAGCGTAGTAGAGCCCACTCAACCACTACGTCTTGCTTGACAATCCAAAAATAATTGAGAGGCTAGGACTTTTGTCCCAGCCTCTTTTTTCCATTATTCATCTCCTACATGATAGTAGATCGAGCCTTGTTCCCCAAAACTAGCGATACCAACACCAGACCACAAACGGTTTTTAGAGGCATCTGATGTATCCTTAAAGACGACTTGTCCTTGATCATCGACCTGATCACCAATAGTTACTCCAGCAGGAATATACTCCAACAAGAAGCCCCCATCACGACCACCATAAATGCCTTCTGAGGCGGTTCCATAATCCGTCAAAGAAGCTCCATAGCCCTCTAACTCTTGTGAAACCAAACCTTTGTCGTTAAAGACCAGCTTATTTCCTTTATCATCTTGCCAGACACCAGCAATACTGCTGTAATCTCCATTGGCAATCGCTTCAAGATCCATTTTCTTCACTTCTTTTTTCTCTTCTTTTTTTCTTTCTCCTTCACTTCCGAACTAGACGCATCCGTCTTTTTGACCTCAGAAGAGGTCGTCGTTTGACTAGAGGAGGCGGTTGATTTTTTGCTCGCTCCCTGTTGCGAACAAGCTATCAACAGGACCACACTGAGAAGACTCACAAGAATTGCACCAACTTTTTTCATTTAAAATTCCTCATACATTTTTTAGTTTAAAGCCCTTTCATTGTAACGTATTTTCAAGCATTTGACAAGCTTCACTCCTCATTTTTAGTCAAAAAGAGACCGGGATAATCAGTCCTAGTCTCTCTTTTGATACAGCTCTTAATGAGCCAGCATTTCCTGTGCCACTTCTAAACCAGATAAGTTCGAAGGATAATAAGTTGGCCAATTTTCTAACTCATCATAAAGCGCCTCTTGACTCTTTCCTCCATGGAAAATGTGGAAGTGAGCTGCCTTTACCGGAGTAATTTCATGGTCACTAAATTGAACATATTTGAAGTCTCCCGCATCGCTCTCCCTGGCTTCAAAGAGATAACGAACACCACGATTCCCCTTCTTATAAGTCAAAATGTGCTTACCTACGTATTTATAGGTATATTTCTTAGAAGATCCTTTTTGATAAAACTCCATTGAATCCTTATCAATCTTAATCCGATCAATATCTGTTTGGTAACCCTTTGTATAATATTCCTTATACTCAGTAGCCGTCATAGTTGGATTTAATTTTGCCTTATAATCAAAGACCTGATCCAAAGTTCCATCTTGCAAGTATGGATAAACTGATTTCCAATCGCCCGCATAATTTGCTAAGCTACGATCCTTCACTTGACGATCCTCGAAATAGCCCTTTTGAACCGTCTTAGTATCTTCCTCATGTTCCGGTTGAATATCCTTACCAGCTTGTGACGTTGTTTTCTCTAGCGCCTTCAGATTCTCCTTCATGACAGAAACGTAGTCTTCGCCATCTTTCATTTCTTGATCCGTCAGGCTTTCCAAAGGATTTAAGACAGCCAACTCAACACCAGCTTCAGAAGACAAGGTTTTCGCCAAGGACTTAGAAGCATTTTCCTCAAAATAAATCACCTTGATCTCATTTTTCTTGATATACTCTGTCAATTCACGCAATCGTGCAGCAGAAGGCTCGCTATCAGGTGAAATCCCTGAAATAGCCACCTGGTTCAAGCCATAATCCAAGGCCAAGTAACGGAAAGCCGCGTGTTGGGTCACGAAATTCTTTTGTTTCGCATCTTTCAACCCATCCTGATAAGCTTGATCCAAGGCCTGTAATTTCTTCAGATAGGCTTGGGCATTTTTCTCAAACGTCTTTTTCTTATCTGGATAAGCTGCCACCAACTGATCACGAATCGACTCTACCATCTTCATGGCACGATGGGGAGAGAGCCAAAGGTGAGGATCATATTCATGATGGTGTTCTTCGCCCCCTTCGTGTTCATGTTCCTCTTCCAATCCAGGAAGCAAGACCATGCCCTTGGTAGCATCGATCACTTTGGTTTTCTTATCCTTCATTGATTTCAAAAGATTTGGAACCCACGTTTCCATATTTTCATTTTCATAGACGAAAACATCCGAATCTTGAATCATAGCCCGCCCCTTAGCAGACAATTCATATTCATGAGGCTCTGATCCCGCTCCAATGAGCAGGTCTACCGTTCCTTCATCTCCGACAATATTTTTTGTAAAATCATAAACAGGATAGAAAGTGGTCATCACTTTTAATTTCCCATTTTGACTCTGACTTTTGCCACAAGCTGTCAAAACAAGGGTCAAAGCCACTAATAAAAACCAACCAAATTTTTTAAAGTTCATATCTACTTCCTCAAACGTGATCCAAGATTCACAAGCAAGAACAAGGCCACAAATAAAAGCGTGATGCTGGCACTTGCCGGTGTATCTGCAATATAAGACAAAATCAACCCACTAAACATCCCGATAAAACCAACGATGACCGCAATCAGCATGACCCCACGGAAGTTCTTCCCTAATTTCAGGGCAATACTAGCCGGTAAGACCATGATGGTTGAAACCAATAACGATCCTGCTGCAGGAATCATTAAAGCGATAGCAACCCCTGTCACCACATTAAATAAGATAGACATGGTCCTAACCGGAAGGCCATCTACAAAGGCCGTATCTTCATCAAAAGTCAAGATATACATAGGCCGCAAGAATAAGGCCGTTAACACTAATACAACGAAAGCAATCACAAATAAGGCGATCACCTGTTCATCCGTAATGGTTAGGGTAGAACCAAACAAATACTGATCCAAGCTCATGGAGCTCTTCCCACCACCGCGCATCAGTACTAAAGCTAGGGCAAGACCTGTGGACATTAAAATTGCCGTCCCGATCTCCATAAAGTCCTTAAATAAGGTCCGCAAATACTCAAGAAAAACCGCAGCAATAATGACAATGATCATGGTCGAGAGCGTTGGAGAGATCCCAAGGAAAAGCCCAAAAGCGACACCCGCAAGAGAGACGTGACTCAGCGTATCACTCATCAGACTCTGCCGTCTTAAAATCAAGAAAATCCCTAGTACAGGAGAAAAAAGACTCATGGCAACCATAGCCAACAAGGCCCGTTGCATAAAATCATACTGGAATAAATCAAGCATGGTCACCCTCCCCTTCATTATCATGGACATTAAAACATCTCCAAGGAGAGCTTTGGTCACGAACCAAATGAATATTCCGATCCGCAAATTGGTTAACCTCTTCAGGATCATGCGTAATCATCAAAACAGATTTTTGATGGTGATGCGCACTGTGATGCATTAACTCATAAAAATCACTCTTTGTCGTCGCATCCATCCCTGTCGTCGGTTCATCTAAAACAAAGATATCCGGATCTGAAGCAAACATCCGAGCAATGACAGCCCGCTGTTTCTGACCACCAGACAAAGAACCAATCGCCCGATCCTTGAATTCCAGCATTCCAACAGATTCTAAACTCTTCAGAATATGTTTTTCATCGTGCTCATTCAACTTTCGAAACCATCCTTTACGAGGATACCGACCTGACTTCACAAATTCATAGACCGTACTGGGAAACCCTGCATTAAAACTAGCAATCTGTTGTGGCAAATAAGCAATCCTTAACTTCTTTCCTTTAATATTCGTCTTTGAAATCTCAACAGTCCCGACCTTGGGTTGTAAAATCCCAAGACTAGCCTTAATCAAGGTTGACTTAGCAGCTCCATTCTCACCAGTCAGCGTAACAAATTCTCCACTATCTAAGTAGTAATTGATCCCTTCCAGAACCGGTTCTCGATCATAATAGAACGATAAATTTGAAACCGTAATATACCTCAAACTATAACTCCTCTTCCAATAAATCTAAAAACCGCGAAATGACCCCTTGCTCATTCTTAGTAAACTTCGACAAAACATCCTCATAAGTGTGAAGGGTATGCTGATGGTGGTGCTGATGCTCTAATGCAATCGGCTTACCAATCTCAGTTAAACGGTAATAGAGAACCCGAGCATCATTTTCATCGCGATAAGTCTCCAGCATTCCCTGACTTAATAAGGGCTTCACGGCCTTCGTGATAGCAGCCTGACTAACATTCAATTTCTTAGCTAAGACAGAATTGGTTAGAGCTTCATCAGCAACCAGCATCAAAATATGTTCCTGAGTGTTGGTTAATGAAACACCACTTGTACAAGAACCAACCAAAATTTCATGCTGATTTTCTGATAACAATAAAATAGAATTTAAAAATCGATCGATTTTATTTGCAACTTCAGACAAAATTAACTCCTTCTAATTCACCAAAAGAAACTTTACCGGTTAATTATATCATAAAAAAGAAAAAATTAAAACAAAAAAAGGAGTAAAACTCCTTTATAATCTATACCGGCGGCCGGGGTCGAACCGGCACGTCCTTGCGGACACTGGATTTTGAGTTCCATAACTACAGTATTTAAATCTTACAACCTTGATTTAATAGGGTTTTAAGCCTTTTGAATCTTGAAAAATAGACTCATTTTTCAAATTTTAGTAACTTTTTGGTAACACTTCATACCGTATCGTTCTAAGAGCATCATCAGAGAATAGACGATATGTCCCAATAGGTTATATTCATCCAGAGGTATTCAAGACACTTGTACGATTATTTTAGGTATATGGAATATTAACAAACTAGACATAAATTAGGTCTAATTTTTGTATAAATGACTCTAATATTTTTCTTTTAGAAAATTCCTAAAGCATTTTTTACTACTCTAATACCATCATCAATACTTCCGGCATACTGAATGTTTTGTTTAGCTTGGTCGATTTGAAAATCTGAAACAAATGTTCCTGGTGTCAAACTTTGACTATCAAATCCATTCGAAACTATAAACGTGTATTTCCCAGTCCAATCTTTTTCAACAGTTAATGTAATCATTTTATTTTCTCCTTTAATTAGGTAAGTGTTTTTTTTTATTATAACAAAAATAACTCTTTAGCCCAAGAATTTGATAATTCATTTTCTAACAAAACTTTTTCTTGCCATATACCAGAATATTTTAAACCACAATCTTTAGCAGAATTTTTATGATTCCCATTTATATTTTCAGGCATAAGCGCTGGTATCTCTTTCCATACACTTCTTGATTTACCATTCATTGTTAATACTCTGTCATCGTGAAAATTAAAAGTTCCATATCCTTTTTCTTGAGGTAAAAATGATAAGTTTTCACTTGGGATATAAAGCATATTTGATTGCAAATTACTCATATGGTCGCAAGAATGAGGATGAAATGGATACATATTTTGCAGAGATTCTTTATCATTCATCATATTACCAATTTGCAAATAACCATAAATGATATTTAAATCCGGGGCATCTTTTTTAAATTGCAATGTTCCGTTGTAAATATCTCCTTCGGTTTGTCTAAACCATCCGAAAAATAGAAAAAGATCGCCGATAGAAACATTTTGATTTCTTAATAATCCCTGTGAGCTTTTAATTTGACCAAATGCTGCTCTCCAGTTAGAAACAGGAGTATTCCTAAGATTTCCTCTTATATCTGGATCAAGATGACAATTATAATGATTTGTTTTATCTTCTTTCCCTTTTAGTTGTCTTAAGATATCTGAAAATAATACTCCGTTATAGTTTAAGTCGTCAAAAGAGATACTATCAAACTTGGCAGGTATTGGCAATGAAAGTAGCGTCCCGTCAGGTAATATAGGACTCGGGATGGAACCATTGGATGAATCAAATCCCTTTCTTGATAAAATTATTTTCACAATTCTTTTCCTCGTATAAAGAATGGATGATAGGGCAAATCCATTACTTTGTTTTGTGAACCTAGTATAGTTTCAGCAAATTCCATTAATTCTAACACATCAGTAAATCTCTCTTCCGAATTATAAAATCCATTTTTAGCATTCCATCTTGGGAATGGTTTCCCATTTATTCTTGCTCGTTCTCCCATCGGAAAAAAGTCTAAAATTTTTTTAGGAATTTTAAGTGGAGACTTACCAAAATAATTAAAACGGTCTGCAAGAATCACTATTTCATTCATAAAACTTGATTGGTTTAATCCATTCTTTTCAATCAGCCATTGATAAGTATAAGCATCTCTTCTATTATTAGATTTTGGAGAAAGTAAATATTCTTTCATTGTTAAAATTTCACTAATTTTAGCAACAAAAATTAGATGATTATATTTTGGAGTGATAAACATCCCTTGATCATCTCTCCATTTTTTCCCATCATTTGAATGCCCTGCTACAGCCATTATGTAAGCATCTACCGACTTAGAGTTTATTTTATCCGCCCAGTTCTTTTTAATATTCCTTCTTAACTGAAGCATACACCCTCCTTCGGTAAGAAGATTGGGAGTTGTATCATAATTTTCTGTAAAAACACAAGGATTGATACCATAATCATGAGTCATTCTATAGCAGTAAAAAATGGTTTGTTTGTCCACTCTTTTTATCTCCTTCTCTCTAAAATTTTTTGTATTCTAATTAAATATAGTATATCAAAACTGCTTTTTTGAAGAAAGGAATTATACTCTTTTGTAAATATATGTTAAAGATAGTCTAACGTTCCCATAGCCTCAAGGAATAATAGATATCCTCTAGAGAAAAAAACAAGGTCCTGAATCCTAGTCTATACTGTCAATTTCATATCTACATTTTTTAAGAACAAACTAATGACAAAATCTAAATGCAAAATCATCGATTAATCAATTCCTCAATTTCCTTTACCCCTTCAAACTCTCCAACACTTTCGAAAAGTTCTATAGCTCGTTTGAAATGTCTATTGGATAATTCCGTATCTTTCAAGGCTAAATAGATTTCCCCTAACCCTCTATAGCTACAAGCTTGAGAAATCACATCATCTGTCTCTAAAGATTGTTCCAGTGACAGATTCATGAATGTAAGAGCTTCATCAAGATTGTTTAATTTCAATCTCACATAGCCTTGTTCGTAGTTATTTACAGCTTTCTTTAGATTATCATTTGGAAAATACTCTTCAATTATCTTCTCTTCATCTTCAATGAGCTTTAAAGCCTTATGAAAATCACCCTGATCTCTGTAAATCATCGCTAATTGATGTAATCCAATGTGTTCATGTTCTTTATCTTCATTTTGTTGAGCTAATAAAATGTATTTCTCAAAGATACGGGTACACGAGGCATAGTCTTTTTCTGCCAATAATAAATACCCCATCAGATTTAAAAGGCTAAAATCTGTACAGGTATCAATGGAAAAATCTTGTTCAACCAACTTTTTAGCTTCTGATGTTTTTCCCTCCAGAAACAAGTCCCAAGCTGTATCAATTTTAGAGACCATCTATTTTCCCCTTTCAACTATAAACAACCTTCATAAAATAAAATCTCTCAACAAGAAGATGCTAAACACTACCTTTATAAATTTAATCCACTAGGCTAAAGTATAGCAAAAAGTCCAAATAACTACTATTTGGGCAAAATGTTACTTAGTTTCTTTTTAAACGAGCAATGAGTAACTTAATAAGATAAGCTAGAACTACAAGTGCTACTACGCGTGATAATAGATAGAAAATAGAATAAACAAAATAGATTTGCATGTCTGACACCTCCCAAATAAAAGAGATAAACCATCTTGCCCTCAAAATTATTGTACTCTCGTTCGAAAGCGATGTCAAGAATTGTGACAAATAGTATTAATATCTAGAATGAAGTTAAAGCCTATAAAAAGCAAAATAAAGCAATCTGTTCCATTTTGAAATCCTTTAACGATTGTAAAATATATTCTATTTTAAAAGTTGTACGTGAGAAGGTACCAATTTAGATATTGTCAAAGCAAGAGAGAAATATAATGAGTAAACATAAATAAAATATTTTTTACATTTTTTATTATACTTTTATTAGTATAATTGGTAAAATCTTAATTAACAAAAATTATGGTCTATCTAATATTCCAATTACCTTACAACACAGGTTGATTGAATAGGACTAGATAACCGAAGCAATGTTGAAACGAATGGAGGGGATTAATATTAAGAATTTAATAAGTGATCAAATGTCTAATAGACAAATCATTAAAGACTTTATTAGTAGTTTTATTAGTTCTTTAAGTGGAAAAGCTTTTAATTTCTCTTTAGGATTAATGTTACTGGACCAAACAAAATCTGCAATGAGTTTTGGAATCAACATGATCATCTATCCTTTAGTTAGTTTGATTTTCTTGGTCCCAATCGGTAATTTCGTAGACCACTATCGTCATAAAAAGATCTTAATTTATAATTTTATCTTTAGGCTTATAATCTTTCTTCTGTTTTATGCTTTATATTTTTTAACGAATTCGTCTACTATCTTATACCTCGTAATCCCGTTTGTCGTACTCCACTCTATTACAGTCAACATCAATGATACTTGTTATTCAGCCTCTATCCACGAGTTAGTAAATGATACAAAAATTCAACGATTAAGCTCTGTTACACAAACCGCCATTGCTATCGCAACCATGCTTTCCCCAGCTATTGGAGTCATTCTTTATAATTGGTTAGGCTTCTCAGGCTTTATTCTTATAGAAATCATTGCAAATATCCTTTCTTTAGGTGTCTTACTTACCATGAAATTCTTCTATGAACATGAAGAGCAAGAAGCTAAGATTAAACAGAATGAAAAGCATCAACACGGGGTCAAAGAAATTATCCACTTCTTAAAAGAAAATCAGATTGTCAAATATATTATTCTTGTTAGTGTTGTACTGAATTTTTTCTATACTTCCATTAGCATTGGAGTACCATTTGTAGTCAAAGAGCAACTCTTATTAGATAATGCAACAGTAGGTATCCTAGAAACTATGTCTGCGTTTGGAATGTTATTAGCCAGTGTATCTATGTCACTATTGCCAGACAAAAAAGAAAATAACACACTTCTCTCTAATAGAATTCGCATTCCACTTTTTCTTCTAACCATCGCTATCGTTGGTTTGGGAATTACATTTGAAACTAGTAACACCCAAGTGATTATTTCTTCCGTTGGCGGTTTATTTATGGGAATTATCGCATTCACTCTTGTTATTCTAAATATTGTTGTCATGACCTATCTTCAAAGTAGTATTGAAACAAATTATTTAGGAAGAGTAATGAGTACTTTGTTCACACTAAATACGTCTATCATGCCGATAGGTACCATTGTATTTACTTATCTATTTCAAAAAGAAATAAACGGAGGTCTGATATTCATATTTGGAGGAATTTCTCTCCTGATCTATACGATGATAATGTTACCTCGAATCTATAGAATACTCCAAAAAGAACATACTTATTGAAAATGAAATAAAAAGTAATTCGAAAACAAAAAAGACAAGATTGAAAAATCTTGTCTTTTAATCTATACCGGCGGCCGGGGTCGAACCGGCACGTCCTTGCGGACACTGGATTTTGAGTCCAGCGCGTCTGCCAATTCCGCCACGCCGGCATAAATTAAACTGGGGTAGCTGGATTCGAACCAACGCATGAGGGAGTCAAAGTCCCTTGCCTTACCGCTTGGCTATACCCCAATAATACAAATAATAAATAGGCGAGTGATGGGGATCGAACCCACGCATGCCAGAGCCACAATCTGGTGTGTTAACCACTTCACCACACCCGCCATAATTATTAACACGGGCAGTAGGAATTGAACCCACACTGAAGGTTTTGGAGACCTTAGTTCTACCTTTAAACTATGCCCGTAAAGGATGGAAGGGGAGGGATTCGAACCCCCGAACCCGAAGGAGCGGATTTACAGTCCGCCGCGTTTAGCCTCTTCGCTACCCTTCCGAATTATTGAATTGATGGCGCGAGACGGAATCGAACCGCCGACACATGGAGCTTCAATCCATTGCTCTACCAACTGAGCTACCGAGCCAAATTGCGGGAGCAGGATTTGAACCTACGACCTTCGGGTTATGAGCCCGACGAGCTACCGAGCTGCTCCATCCCGCGTTAATTAAAAAGGAGGATGTGGGATTCGAACCCACGCACGCTTTTACACGCCTGACGGTTTTCAAGACCGTTCCCTTCAGCCGGACTTGGGTAATCCTCCAAAAATATAGTCCGTACGGGATTCGAACCCGTGTTACCGCCGTGAAAAGGCGGTGTCTTAACCCCTTGACCAACGGACCATACTATTAATGGGCACGAGTGGACTCGAACCACCGACCTCACGCTTATCAGGCGTGCGCTCTAACCACCTGAGCTACGCGCCCAAGTTAAACAACTTGGTAATAAATGAACAATTGTTCAAAGCGGGTGACGAGAATCGAACTCGCGACAACAGCTTGGAAGGCTGTAGTTTTACCACTAAACTACACCCGCTTAAATGGGAGTTAACGGGATCGAACCGCTGACCCTCTGCTTGTAAGGCAGATGCTCTCCCAGCTGAGCTAAACTCCCAAATGAGCCTAGATCATCTAGGCTCAATCTCTTGCTAAGCGACTTCCTTATCTCACAGGGGGCAACCCCCAACTACTTCCGGCGTTCTAGGGCTTAACTGCTGTGTTCGGCATGGGTACAGGTGTATCTCCTAGGCTATCGTCACTTAACTCTGAATGTTTAAACATTCAAAATTGAATATCTATATTCTAACAAACTAAACCTAACTTTGTCAATATCTTCTGACTCTTTGGATAAGTCCTCGAGCTATTAGTATTAGTCCGCTCCATTGCTCACACAACTTCCACTCCTAACCTATCTACCTGATCTTCTCTCAGGGCTCTTACTAACATATAGTTATGGGAAATCTCATCTTGAGGTGGGTTTCACACTTAGATGCTTTCAGCGTTTATCCCTTCCCTACATAGCTACCCAGCGATGCCTCTGGCGAGACAACTGGTACACCAGCGGTAAGTCCACTCTGGTCCTCTCGTACTAGGAGCAGATCCTCTCAAATTTCCTACGCCCGCGACGGATAGGGACCGAACTGTCTCACGACGTTCTGAACCCAGCTCGCGTGCCGCTTTAATGGGCGAACAGCCCAACCCTTGGGACCGACTACAGCCCCAGGATGCGACGAGCCGACATCGAGGTGCCAAACCTCCCCGTCGATGTGAACTCTTGGGGGAGATAAGCCTGTTATCCCCAGGGTAGCTTTTATCCGTTGAGCGATGGCCCTTCCATACGGAACCACCGGATCACTAAGCCCGACTTTCGTCCCTGCTCGAGTTGTAGCTCTCGCAGTCAAGCTCCCTTATACCTTTACACTCTGCGAATGATTTCCAACCATTCTGAGGGAACCTTTGGGCGCCTCCGTTACCTTTTAGGAGGCGACCGCCCCAGTCAAACTGCCCGTCAGACACTGTCTCCGTAGATGATAAACCTACCGGGTTAGAGTGGCCATAACACAAGGGTAGTATCCCAACAACGCCTCCATCGAAACTGGCGTCCCGATCTCTATGGCTCCTACCTATCCTGTACATGTGGCACAGACACTCAATATCAAACTGCAGTAAAGCTCCATGGGGTCTTTCCGTCCTGTCGCGGGTAACCTGCATCTTCACAGGTACTAAAATTTCACCGAGTCTCTCGTTGAGACAGTGCCCAAATCATTACGCCTTTCGTGCGGGTCGGAACTTACCCGACAAGGAATTTCGCTACCTTAGGACCGTTATAGTTACGGCCGCCGTTTACTGGGGCTTCAATTCATACCTTCGCTTACGCTAAGCACTCCTCTTAACCTTCCAGCACCGGGCAGGCGTCACCCCCTATACATCATCTTACGATTTAGCAGAGAGCTGTGTTTTTGATAAACAGTTGCTTGGGCCTATTCACTGCGGCTGACTCAAAGCCAGCACCCCTTCTCCCGAAGTTACGGGGTCATTTTGCCGAGTTCCTTAACGAGAGTTCTCTCGCTCACCTGAGGCTACTCGCCTCGACTACCTGTGTCGGTTTGCGGTACGGGTAGAGTATGATTAACGCTAGAAGCTTTTCTTGGCAGTGTGACGTCACTAACTTCGCTACTAATCTTCGCTCCCCATCACAGCTCAATGTTACAGAATTAAGCATTTAACTCAATTCACACCTCACTGCTTAGACGTGCACTTCCAGTCGCACGCTTTAGTTAGCCTACTGCGTCCCTCCTTCACTACATACTCTAGTACAGGAATATCAACCTGTTGTCCATCGGATACACCTTTCGGTCTCTCCTTAGGTCCCGACTAACCCAGGGCGGACGAGCCTTCCCCTGGAAACCTTAGTCTTACGGTGGACAGGATTCTCACCTGTCTTTCGCTACTCATACCGGCATTCTCACTTCTATGCGTTCCAGCGCTCCTCACGGTACACCTTCTCCACACATAGAACGCTCTCCTACCATACCTATAAAGGTATCCACAGCTTCGGTAAATTGTTTTAGCCCCGGTACATTTTCGGCGCAGGGTCACTCGACTAGTGAGCTATTACGCACTCTTTGAATGAATAGCTGCTTCTAAGCTAACATCCTAGTTGTCTGTGCAACCCCACATCCTTTTCCACTTAACAATTATTTTGGGACCTTAGCTGGTGGTCTGGGCTGTTTCCCTTTCGACTACGGATCTTAGCACTCGCAGTCTGACTGCCGACCATAATTCTTTGGCATTCGGAGTTTATCTGAGATTGGTAATCCGGGATGGACCCCTCACCCAAACAGTGCTCTACCTCCAAGAATCTTAATGTCGACGCTAGCCCTAAAGCTATTTCGGAGAGAACCAGCTATCTCCAAGTTCGTTTGGAATTTCTCCGCTACCCACAAGTCATCCAAGCACTTTTCAACGTGCCCTGGTTCGGTCCTCCAGTGAGTTTTACCTCACCTTCAACCTGCTCATGGGTAGGTCACATGGTTTCGGGTCTACGACATAATACTATTGCGCCCTATTCAGACTCGGTTTCCCTACGGCTCCGTCTCTTCAACTTAACCTCGCATCATATCGTAACTCGCCGGTTCATTCTACAAAAGGCACGCTCTCACCCATTAACGGGCTCGAACTTGTTGTAGGCACACGGTTTCAGGTTCTATTTCACTCCCCTCCCGGGGTGCTTTTCACCTTTCCCTCACGGTACTGGTTCACTATCGGTCACTAGAGAGTATTTAGGGTTGGGAGATGGTCCTCCCAGATTCCGACGGGATTTCTCGTGTCCCGCCGTACTCAGGATACTGCTAGGTATAAAGACTATTTCGATTACGAGGCTCTTACTCTCTTTGGCTGACCTTCCCATGTCATTCTTCTATACTCTTTATGTCCACATTGCAGTCCTACAACCCCGAAGAGTAAACTCTTCGGTTTGCCCTCCTGCCGTTTCGCTCGCCGCTACTCAGGCAATCGCTTTTGCTTTCTCTTCCTGCAGCTACTTAGATGTTTCAGTTCACTGCGTCTTCCTCTACCTATCCTTAACAGATAGGAGTACTAGCCATTAGCTAGTGGGTTCCCCCATTCGGACATCTCTGGATCATCGCTTACTTACAGCTCCCCAAAGCATTTCGTCGTTTGTCACGTCCTTCTTCGGCTTCTAGTGCCAAGGCATCCACCGTGCGCCCTTATTAACTTAACCTTATTTTTGGTCTTGCGACCTAAACTCTTTAAATATTTACAGCGTTTCGGTTTATTTTCTTGTTACTATTTGATATAGATATTCAATTTTCAATGTTCAAGCTTAACACCCTTACAGTGTTAATGGAGCCTAGCGGGATCGAACCGCTGACCTCCTGCGTGCAAAGCAGGCGCTCTCCCAGCTGAGCTAAGGCCCCACAAGACCTCTCAAAACTAAACAAGACCAACGTACAGGGTTCCTTTTCCTTAGAAAGGAGGTGATCCAGCCGCACCTTCCGATACGGCTACCTTGTTACGACTTCACCCCAATCATCTATCCCACCTTAGGCGGCTGGCTCCAAAAGGTTACCTCACCGACTTCGGGTGTTACAAACTCTCGTGGTGTGACGGGCGGTGTGTACAAGGCCCGGGAACGTATTCACCGCGGCGTGCTGATCCGCGATTACTAGCGATTCCGACTTCATGTAGGCGAGTTGCAGCCTACAATCCGAACTGAGACTGGCTTTAAGAGATTAGCTTGCCGTCACCGACTCGCGACTCGTTGTACCAGCCATTGTAGCACGTGTGTAGCCCAGGTCATAAGGGGCATGATGATTTGACGTCATCCCCACCTTCCTCCGGTTTATTACCGGCAGTCTCGCTAGAGTGCCCAACTAAATGATGGCAACTAACAATAGGGGTTGCGCTCGTTGCGGGACTTAACCCAACATCTCACGACACGAGCTGACGACAACCATGCACCACCTGTCACCTCTGTCCCGAAGGAAAGCTCTATCTCTAGAGCGGTCAGAGGGATGTCAAGACCTGGTAAGGTTCTTCGCGTTGCTTCGAATTAAACCACATGCTCCACCGCTTGTGCGGGCCCCCGTCAATTCCTTTGAGTTTCAACCTTGCGGTCGTACTCCCCAGGCGGAGTGCTTAATGCGTTAGCTGCGGCACTGAGTCCCGGAAAGGACCCAACACCTAGCACTCATCGTTTACGGCGTGGACTACCAGGGTATCTAATCCTGTTTGCTCCCCACGCTTTCGAGCCTCAGCGTCAGTTACAGACCAGAGAGCCGCTTTCGCCACCGGTGTTCCTCCATATATCTACGCATTTCACCGCTACACATGGAATTCCACTCTCCCCTTCTGCACTCAAGTTAAACAGTTTCCAAAGCGTACTATGGTTAAGCCACAGCCTTTAACTTCAGACTTATCTAACCGCCTGCGCTCGCTTTACGCCCAATAAATCCGGATAACGCTCGGGACCTACGTATTACCGCGGCTGCTGGCACGTAGTTAGCCGTCCCTTTCTGGTAAGTTACCGTCACAGTGTGAACTTTCCACTCTCACACTCGTTCTTCTCTTACAACAGAGCTTTACGATCCGAAAACCTTCTTCACTCACGCGGCGTTGCTCGGTCAGACTTCCGTCCATTGCCGAAGATTCCCTACTGCTGCCTCCCGTAGGAGTCTGGGCCGTGTCTCAGTCCCAGTGTGGCCGATCACCCTCTCAGGTCGGCTATGTATCGTCGCCTTGGTGAGCCGTTACCTCACCAACTAGCTAATACAACGCAGGTCCATCTCTTAGTGATGCATTTGCACCTTTCAAGTCAACATCATGCAATGTCGACTTTTATGCGGTATTAGCTATCGTTTCCAATAGTTATCCCCCGCTAAGAGGCAGGTTACCTACGCGTTACTCACCCGTTCGCAACTCCTCCGCTCGGTGCAAGCACCAAGCTTCAGCGTTCTACTTGCATGTATTAGGCACGCCGCCAGCGTTCATCCTGAGCCAGGATCAAACTCTCATTAAAATAATTGTTTGTCTTAAACTCATTCTGTCACTGACAGATTTATTGTTTTTTTATTGTTCAGTTACTACAACTTCAGTTGTAGTGCCCTGCACATTGGTTCGTCTTGTTCAGTTTTCAAAGGTCTTTGTCGCTCTCTCGCGACAACTATATTAGTATATCATGACCTCTCCTTACTGTCAACACTTTTTTAAAAAAATTTTTATTTTTTTTAAGATTTTTTTAAAAAAATCGAAAAAAGCCCATAATACAGGCTTTTCTCTTAGTCTAATTCTTTCTCAATGATTAAATATTTTTCCTCTTCATAGCCTCTTTCAAGCAATCCTGACTTAGATATTTCTAAAAGTTCCTTTGAAAAGGTTTTTATTTTTTCTTTTTCTTCTTTGCTTAGAATTTTCTTTGAGTATTTCTTTCTGAGGTTCCTATAGTCCTGTTTTTCATTTTTTAAGAATGAACAATGTTCTAAATAGTTTTCTAGTTTTTCTAACTGTACAAATAAGCCTAGCTCAAATGCTATCGGGGCAAAGGTTGTTTCTAATGGTTGTGTACAAACACTTCTAAATTCCACTGTACCACGGGCGGTTAGATCTTGAAATTGGTAAGTTCGATGTTGTTTTAGGTCTTCTTTTACGGGGTTAATGTTTTTCTCATTTCCATCAGTCGTATAGGCTATAATTTCTTTTTGATCTAGATAGTCCTCCACTCGAATTGGTTTAAAATAATAAGATTTACCTTCTCTAGTTACTGTAAAAATAGCCGTTCTAGCAAGATTATTAAAAAACTCTTCTTCGCTTTGGTAGTCCTTAGGAAAAATTCCTACATTCTCCCTATAATAACCATGTAAGGATTCTTCCCAAAAGATATCTCTTGCAATTTTTGTATCCCAAGCCTCTGATGAAAATTCTGAGTTAGAAAACAAATATGCTTTTGCTGCTTCAATTTTATTAAATGCATTAATGATGCGAATAT
This sequence comes from Streptococcus parasanguinis ATCC 15912, assembly GCF_000164675.2. Lineage (NCBI taxonomy): Bacteria > Bacillati > Bacillota > Bacilli > Lactobacillales > Streptococcaceae > Streptococcus > Streptococcus parasanguinis. The sequence continues at coordinate 1,726,486 of NC_015678.1, read as the reverse complement.
AGTTATCGCGCCTTACATCCAATTGAACTTGGTTTCCGCATATAAATGCTCCGTACGAAGGATAGGGGTGTGTTTTCATCCCTGTACCATTCATTGCAAGGAAAGCCATTAACATCTTGTATCGTTCGATTTTCACCGGGCTATTATCATTTTCTTTCCATAGAGGATGGATTCCATGCCCTTGAATTTCGTGATTATTTTCTTGCAAAATCGGTTGAATGATCTTCAAATAGGCCTCAAAACGTTTGGCTACCTCATCTATAGAATGAGCTCTCTCAAATGCAAATTCAATTGTATTGTAACTCAACTCGAATAGAATACGATCTTTAGAAGAGCAGTGAACCAATTGAATTGGATTTTGATCGTCATCCTTTTTTTCGACTTCAAAATCTGATAAGTTTGCTAAGGTTCGAAAAAGATTTTTCGTCACCTCTATATTTGTTTTATTTCCATTTGTTTCTACAATCGGAAACTCTAATTCAACTCCGACAAAGAGTTCCGAATCCTCTTTCATATTACTAAGATACTTCTCTTTTAGTAATTTAATTGCTTGTTGTTTTGTCATTGAATCCTTTTTTCTTCTATTGGAGATATGGGTTCCATTATATCATTTTTTGCTATTCTCGACTACTCATCATGAAAAGCAAGACAAAACGCCTGCTTACGAAATTGTTTTAAGTTAAAGCAATTTCGTAAACAAGCGTCTACCATTCATTCAATATGATGAGTGTTCCCGCTGGGGAAAATCCCCAGCGGTAGACCAGAGCTAGACTAAGAATAACAGTGTATTCCATCATCATAACACTCAACAAAATTGATGATATTATACCAATTCGATGATAGCCATTGGCGCAGCATCACCACGACGTGGTTCAGTTTTAAGGATACGAGTATATCCACCATTGCGCTCAGCATAACGAGGTGCTAATTCAGAGAACAATTTTTGAAGTGCAGTTGTTTCTGAGTATTTACCTGTTTCTTCATCAAAGTTTTGTGATGCAACTTCGTTACGTACGAATGCAGCAGCTTGACGACGTGCATGCAAATCACCACGTTTACCCAAAGTAATCATTTTTTCAACTGATTTACGGATTTCTTTCGCACGTGCTTCAGTTGTTACAATTGCTTCATTGATGATAAGATCTGTAGTCAAATCGCGAAGCATCGCTTTACGTTGTGAGCTAGTGCGTCCTAGTTTACGGTAAGCCATGTATTCCTCCTCTATTTATCGTTTTTTAACCCAAGGCCTAAGTCGGCAAGTTTGATTTTAACTTCTTCTAGACTCTTACGTCCCAAGTTACGAACTTTCATCATTTCTGCTTCTGATTTTTCAGTCAAATCGTAAACAGTATTAATGCCAGCACGTTTCAAACAGTTATATGAACGAACTGAAAGATCTAATTCTTCGATCGTACGTTCTAAAATGCGATCATCAGAAGTTGTATCTACTTCCTTCATAACATCTGTCGCAATAGCAATTTCAGTTAAGTTTGTGAATAGATTTAGGTGTTCTGTCAAAATACGGGCAGACAAACCTAAGGCATCTTCTGGAATAATTGTCCCATTTGTCAAAATTTCAAGGGTTAGCTTGTCAAATCCATCGTTGCTACCAACGCGTGCTGGTTCAACTTGGTAATTGACTTTTGTCACTGGCGTATAGATTGAATCTACAGCAAGTGTTCCCACTGGTGCATCATCTTTTTTGTTTTGATCAGCTGGAACATAGCCACGTCCACTGTTTACAGTAAGCGTTGCTTTCAAAGATGCTCCTTCTCCGATTGTAAATAGATAATGATCAGGGTTTACAATTTCGATGTCACTATCAGTAAGAATATCTCCAGCAGTTACTTCTGCAGGTCCTTCTACATCAAGTTCAATAATCTTTTCGTCTTGGACGTAAGATTTAACGGCGATCCCTTTAACGTTAAGAATAATTTGCATAACGTCTTCACGGACTCCTGGAACGGTATCAAATTCGTGGAGTACACCTTCAATGTTGATTGAAGTGACAGCTGCACCTGGAAGTGAAGCCAGAAGTACACGACGAAGTGAGTTTCCAAGTGTTGTACCATAACCACGTTCAAGTGGTTCTACGACAAACACGCCATAATCTTTGTTTTCATCAATTTTTGTTATATTTGGTTTTTCAAACTCAATCATTTGCTATACTCCCTCTTAAACGAAAAGCTGTGTAATTGTTGATGATTATACACGGCGACGTTTTGGAGGACGAGCACCATTGTGTGGTACAGGAGTTACATCGCGGATTGCAGTTACTTCAAGACCAGCAGCAGCAAGTGCACGAATAGCAGACTCACGACCTGAACCAGGACCTTTAACAGTTACTTCAACAGATTTAAGTCCGTGTTCTTGAGCAGCTTTTGCAGCAGCTTCTGATGCCATTTGAGCAGCAAATGGTGTAGATTTACGAGAACCTTTAAATCCAAGTGCACCTGCAGATGACCAAGCGATTGCGTTACCATGCACATCAGTAATCATAACAATTGTGTTGTTAAATGTAGCGTGAATGTGAGCAATACCAGATTCGATATTCTTTTTCACACGACGTTTACGTGTTGGTTTAGCCAAGATTTTTACCTCCTTATTTTATTTTATTTTTTCTTACCTGCAATCGCAACAGCTTTACCTTTACGAGTGCGAGCATTGTTTTTAGTGTTTTGTCCACGAACTGGAAGTCCACGACGGTGACGGATACCACGGTATGAACCGATTTCCATCAAACGTTTGATGTTCAAGTTTACTTCACGACGAAGGTCACCTTCAACTTTGATTGCGTCAACTTCACGACGGATAGCATCTTCTTGATCTGGTGTAAGATCACGAACACGAATATCTTCAGAAACACCTGCAGCAGCAAGGATTTTCTTAGATGTTGGAAGTCCGATACCGTACACATAAGTCAATGAAATTACTACACGTTTGTCATTTGGAATGTCAACTCCAGCAATACGAGCCATGTTTTCTCCTTTCTATTTTATCCTTGACGTTGTTTGTGTTTTGGATTTGCTGGGCAAATTACCATAACACGACCATTACGACGAATTACTTTACAGTATTCGCAAATTGGTTTGACCGATGGTCTTACTTTCATTTTTATCCCTCCAAGTTTTTCGATTATTTAAAGCGGTATGTGATACGTCCACGTGTCAAATCGTACGGACTCATTTCCACTGTAACACGATCTCCCGCTAAAATACGAATATAGTTTTTACGAATTTTACCAGAAACTGTTGCTAAAATCTGATGTCCATTTTCAAGTTCAACCGTAAACATAGCATTCGGCATAGTATCAACTACTTTACCTTCTACTTCAATCACATCGTCTTTTGCCACGCAAAAGTACCTCCATAAATTTCGATTCATTCCTCTGAGCACAGAGGTAACAATTATAAGTCAGACTAACTAATTGTAACACTAGTTGTCCAATATTGCAAGCATGAAAAACGCTTTTATTTCAAATTTGACAAGACTTTTTCAATGTCTGAAAATACATCATTGATATCTTGGTTTCCTTGGATGTCATGTACGAGTCCTTTTGAACGATAAAACTCAATGATAGGTTCTCCTTGTGCAATATTGACATCCAAACGACGTTTAACCGTTTCTGGTTTATCATCTTCACGTTGGTAGAAATCATGACCTTGACAGTTATCACAAGTTCCCTCAACTTTTGTTGGATTAAATACTTTGTGGTAAGTTGCACCACAAGTACGACAGATGAAACGGCCACTCAAGCGTTCTAACAAACTTTCTGGATTTACTTCGATGTTAATGACACCTTCCAATGTGATGCCAAGATCTGACAAAGTTTGATCCAAAGCATGAGCTTGTTCAATTGTACGTGGATACCCATCCAAAAGGAAACCTGTTTCTTTGATATCATCTTGAGCAAGGCGTTCTTTGACAATCCCATTGGTAACTTCATCTGGTACCAACTCACCTTTATCAATGTATGACTTTGCAAGCACACCCATTTCAGTTTGGTTAGCCATCGCTGCGCGGAACATATCGCCAGTAGAGATGTGCGCTACGTGAAACTCTTCAACGATTTTAGCTGCTTGAGTTCCTTTACCTGCTCCAGGCAACCCCATAATTAAAAGATTCATGATGAATTCTCCTTATTTTGTTTTTAAATGGAAGCAGGAGCGAATTCCTATTTCCATTTAAAAACAAAATAGAAGGCTGACAAAGTCAACCTTAATCTATTCTGTTGTTGTGTCCATAAATCCGACATACTTACGTTTTAATAAGTAGCCTTCTAATTGTTTCATTCCCTCAATACCTGTTGAAATAATGATCAACAAACTAGTTCCTCCAAGAGCAACTGCGTCTGTCAAACCAAATAAATCTCGAGCTAGGATTGGAATGATAGTAATAAAACCAAGAAATACTGATCCAACACTTGCTAAACGACGTAGCAAACGAGACATGAACTCTTCTGTTCCCTTACCAGGACGAACACCCGGAATATAGGCGCCACTCTTTTGAAGGTTTTCTGCCGTTTTTTCAGGATTAATCTGAACAAACGTGTAGAAGAAGGTGAAGAGAATGATCAATAAGGCGTACATCGCTACACCAGTTGGTGTATTTGTTGCCAACATAGCTTGAGCTGTTTTCACCCATCCTGCATTATAGCCCATAGCGCTAATCACTTGGAAAATTGCAGCCGGCGCTGCTGTAATCGAACTAGCGAAGATGACAGGAATAACTCCTGCTGGGTTCACTTTCAAAGGAAGGTAAGAACTTGATGGAGCTCCTTGAGCAATCTTTGTATATTGGACTGGAATCTTGTATTGTGCTTGCTCTACAAAGGTTGTAAAGTAAACGATAACCATAACTGCAAGAATTAAAACTCCAACAAAAATGAGGGAATTGGTCATTTGACCAGAGCGAACGTTCACAAATGCATTTTCATAGATTTCTTTAATCATCTCAGGAATTGATGACACAATCCCTGCAAAGATAATCATTGAAACACCATTTCCGTACCCTTTATCTGTAATTTGTTCTCCAAGCCAAGTGACAATCATGGAACCGGTCGTCAGAATCGCACCGATTAACAGATAAGTTTTGGCATTTGGAGTAGCGACTAATTTCGCCTGAGACAAGGTGTGGAAGGTGGCTGTAATCCCAATGGATTGGACAAAGGCCAAAACCAAAGAAATATAGCGTGTCGCTTGATTGAGCTTTCTTCGACCAACTTCCCCTTGTTTGCCCCATTCAACAAACTTAGGTAACAGATCCATCTGCAAAAGTTGCACGACGATCGAAGCTGTGATGTATGGGCTAACCCCTAGAGCGAAAACCGAGAAGTTCCTCATAGCATTTCCCGAAACTAAACTGAGCATGTTCAAGAAGGACACATCTTGAAGGTTGTTCAGAATTTTCGCATTTACACCTGGCACCGTAATCGTGGTTCCAATGCGGAAAACAAGAATGATAAAAATCGTAAATAAAATCTTTGATCGTACTTGTTTTACCTTAAACGCATCTTTTAATAATTTAAAAAACATAGGTCACCTCACTTAGATGACTTCAACTGAACCACCTTTAGCAGTGATAGCTTCTTCAGCTGATTTGGAGAATTTTGCTGCTTTCACAGTTAATTTTTTAGTCAATTCTCCGTTACCAAGAATTTTGATACCTGATTTTTCAGCTTTTACAATTCCTGATTCTACAAGTACTACTGGAGTTACTTCAGCACCATCTTCAAAGGCGTTCAATTGATCAAGGTTCACAATAGCATACTCTTTAGCATTGATGTTTGTAAATCCACGTTTTGGAAGACGACGGAACAATGGAGTTTGTCCACCTTCAAAACCAAGACGAACACCGCCACCGCTACGAGCTTTTTGACCTTTTTGACCACGGCCAGAAGTTTTACCATTACCAGATGATGTACCACGACCAACACGGTTGCGGACTTTACGTGAACCTGTAGCAGGTTGTAATTCATGAAGTTTCATTATATATTTTCTCCTCTTTTGTAAATTGCTAACGCATGTAATCAGGAAAAGGTGTCCCAACTACAAACTCGCCTATACGAATAAATTTAGTTTTAGGGGCTGAGAATAAATCTCATAACCCCTAAAACACTTATAATTAAGTTTAATTACTTAACTTCTTCAACAGTTACCAAGTGAGATACTGCAGTAATCATACCACGGACTGCAGGATTATCTTCTTTGATGACTGAGCTGTTCAATTTGCCAAGTCCAAGTGCTACAACAGTTTTACGTTGTGACGGGATGCGTCCGATTGGAGACTTAGTCAAAGTAATTTTAATTTGAGCCATTTGAATCTCCTTTCTTAAGCCAAGTCAGAAACTGGAATACCACGAAGAGCAGCAACTTCATCAGCACGTTTCAATTGTGCCAAACCATTAACAGTCGCACGAACGATGTTGATTGGAGTGTTTGATCCAAGTGATTTTGATGTCACATCTGCGATTCCTGCCAATTCAACAACGGCACGAACTGCACCACCTGCAGCAACTCCAGCCCCTTCGATAGCTGGTTTCAACAATACGCGAGCTCCACCAAATACTGATGTTACTTCGTGTGGAATTGTTGTTCCAACCATAGGAACTTCGATCAAGTTTTTCTTAGCATCTTCAACAGCCTTACGGATTGCTTCTGGAACTTCTTGAGCTTTACCAGTACCAAATCCAACACGGCCATTACGGTCACCAACAACTACAAGAGCTGCGAAACGAAGACGACGTCCACCTTTAACAACTTTTGTTACACGGTTGATGGCAACTACGCGTTCTTCAAGTTCAACTGCATTATCTTTAAATGCCATTTTCTAGTGTCCTCCTATTAGAATTTCAATCCGTTTTCACGAGCTGCATCAGCCAAAGCTTTAACACGTCCGTGATATAGATATCCACCGCGGTCGAACACCACTTCAGAAATACCTTTAGCAACTGCACGTTCAGCAACAAGTTTGCCGACAACAACGGCTTGTTCAGTTTTAGTTCCTTTTGAAACTTCTTTGTCAAGAGTTGAAGCGCTTGCGAGCGTTACACCCGCTACGTCATCAATTACTTGAGCGTAGATGCCTGTATTAGAACGGAATACGTTCAAACGTGGGCGATCAGCAGTTCCAGAGAGTTTTCCGCGAACGCGACGGTGGCGTTTTTGACGGATTTTATTTTTATCTGGTTTCGAAATCACAATTTTCACCTCTTAATTTTAAAATCATGTGCTAAGCACTGAGTTGGTAAGATGAAGATTGGTTGAAAAACAACCAAACTACATTATTTACCTGTTTTACCTTCTTTACGGCGAACGAATTCACCAACGTAACGGATCCCTTTACCTTTATAAGGTTCTGGTGAACGAAGGCTACGTACGTAAGCAGCTGTTTGACCAACTACTTCTTTTGAAATTCCGCTAACAACGATTGTTGTTGGGTTTGGAAGTTCAAAAGTAATTCCTTCCGGAGCTTCAACTTCGTCTGGGTGTGATTTACCAACAGCCAAAACAAGTTTTGATCCTTGAAGTTGTGCACGGTATCCAACCCCGCGCATTTCAAGTTCTTTCTTGAATCCTTCTGATACACCAGTAACCATGTTGTTCAAAAGGGCACGAGTTGTTCCGTGGATTGTTTTCATTTCTTTTGAATCGTTTGGACGGTGAAGTGTTACTTCAGTACCTTCCACACGGATTTCAATATCTTTTGAGAACTCACGAGTAAGTTCTCCTTTAGGTCCTTTTACAGTTACAACGTTGTCATTGTTAGTGAGTTCAACACCAGCAGGCAACACGATAACTTTATTACCAATACGTGACATGTTTTTTATTCTCCTGTTAAATTGTCAGGCCTTTGCGGGCCAGTTTTCACGGGGTTTAAATCTTTTTGATTTAAAAGTTAATGTTTAGGTCTCAATTTCTAAGTGAATCGAGGCATTGTCTCGCAGACATAACTTTGGGTTAGACAAGAGACAATAATGAAGAGTCACAACGAAATTGGGAGCTAAATATTACCAAACGTAAGCGATAACTTCTCCACCAACATTCTTTTGGCGTGCTTCTTTATCAGTAAGCAGACCTTCAGAAGTTGAGAGGATAGCAATTCCAAGTCCGTTAAGAACTTTTGGAAGATCTTCACGTTTTTTGTAAACACGCAAACCTGGTTTAGATACACGTTTCAAGTTTGTGATAACTTTTTCACCGTTTTGTCCGTATTTCAAGAATACACGGATGATGCCTTGTTTGTCATCTTCGATGAATTCAACGTTTTTTACAAAACCTTCGCGTTTAAGGATTTCAGCAATTCCTTTTTTGATGTTTGATGCAGGTACTTCAAGTACTTCGTGTTTTGCTTGGTTAGCGTTACGAATACGTGTAAGGAAGTCTGCGATTGGGTCAGTCATAACCATTATAATTTCTCCTCTTACTAGTAGTTTGCAAGTTGCACTTGCTAGTTAATGATTGAGCTAGGCTCAGATAGTTTTGATACATGCAAACGAGAATATACTCATTTGAACACGAGCTACAACCTGGGCAAAAAAGATAGATTTGTCTTGGAGCAACGCTCCTGCACCAAATCTCCTATTTTTGCTGGGGTTGTTACGCTCTTTGTATCATAATATTACCAAGATGCTTTTGTGACACCTGGGATTTGACCTTTGTATGCCAATTCACGGAAGCAAACACGGCAAAGTTTAAACTTGCGGTAAACTGAGTGTGGACGTCCACAACGTTCACAGCGAGTGTATGCTTGAGTAGAGAACTTCGCTGGGCGTTTGTTCTTAGCAATCATAGATTTTTTAGCCATTAGTTTTACCTCCTATATTATTTTGCAAACGGCATACCGAGGCCAGTAAGCAATGCACGTGATTCTTCGTCTGTGTTCGCTGTAGTTACGATTACGATATCCAAACCACGAGTTTTATCAACATCATCAAAGTTGATTTCTGGGAAGATCAATTGTTCTTTCACACCAAGTGTGTAGTTCCCGCGTCCATCAAATGATTTTGTTGGAACACCATGGAAGTCACGTACACGTGGAAGTGAAACTGTTACCAATTTATCCAAGAATTCGTACATGCGTTCACCACGAAGGGTAACTTTTGCACCGATCGCAACACCTTCACGAAGACGGAAGCCGGCGATTGATTTTTTAGCCTTAGTAATCAATGGTTTTTGACCTGAGATCAAAGCAAGCTCTTCAGCAGCTTTTTCAAGGTTTTTAGCATTTGATACTGCGTCACCAACACCCATGTTCAAAACGATTTTATCAACTTTTGGCACAGCCATAACTGATGAATAGTTGAACTGTTCAGTCAATGATGGTACTACTTCATTAAGGTATTTTTCTTTTAAACGATTAGCCATTATACTTCTCCTTTCCTTCGTGATTAGTCAAGCACTTCGCCTGATTTTTTGTTGTAGCGAACTTTTTTGCCGTCTACAAATTTGTAGCCAACACGTCCAGCAACACCGTTTTTGTCCAAAACTTGAACGTTAGAAGCATGGATTGGAGCTTCTTTTTCAACGATTGCGCCTTGAGGGTTTTCGTTATTTGGACGTTGGTGTTTCTTGATGATGTTTACACCTTCTACAACAACTTTATTTACTTTTGGAAGAGCAGTAAGAACAACAGCTTCTACGCCTTTGTCTTTACCAGCGATAACGCGAACTTTGTCGCCTTTTTTTACAAACATTTTATTCTCCTTTTATTCTTACGCCCGATGGGCACCCTGGCTAAGCCAGGGGACTGTGTTTGTTTTTGATTGATTAAAGTACTTCTGGAGCAAGTGATACGATCTTCATGAAACCACCGTCACGCAATTCACGTGCAACTGGGCCAAAGATACGAGTTCCGCGAGGAGTTTTGTCGTCACGGATGATCACTGCTGCATTTTCGTCAAACTTGATGTATGAACCATCTTTACGACGAGCACCTGATTTAGTACGAACGATAACAGCTTTTACAACGTCACCTTTCTTAACCGCACCACCAGGAGTAGCTTGTTTTACAGATGCAACGATTACATCACCGATGCTCGCGAATTTACGTTTTGAACCACCAAGAACTTTGATTGTCAAGATTTCGCGTGCGCCACTGTTGTCAGCGACTTTCAAACGAGTTTCTGTTTGAATCATTTACGTTTTCTCCTTTCAGGTATGATTAGATGATGACCGCTTTTTCAACGACTTCTACAAGACGGAAGCGTTTTGTAGCTGAAAGCGGACGAGTTTCCATGATACGAACGATATCGCCTTCTTTAGCAACATTGTTTTCATCATGAGCTTTGTATTTTTTAGAATAGTTGATACGTTTACCATAGACTGGGTGGTTACGTTTAGTTTCAACTACAACTGTGATTGTTTTGTCCATTTTGTCAGACACAACGCGTCCAACAAGAACTTTACGATTATTGCGTTCCATTGAAATTCTCCTTCCCTAGTCTATTATTTAGCTTCTGATTGAACAGTTTTGATACGAGCGATTTGTTTTTTCACTTCTTTCAAACGTCCAGTTTGTTCCAATTGACCAGCAGCTGCTTGGAAACGAAGTTCAAACAATTCTTTCTTCAATTCATTTTCACGCTTCGCGAGTTCTTCTTGAGAAAGACCACGAAGTTCTTTAACAAATTCTTTTACTTCTGTAAGTTTCATGACCTCTCCTTATTCTGCTTCACGTTTCACAAATTTAGTTTTAACTGGCAATTTGTGGCTAGCAAGACGAAGTGCTTCGCGTGCGATCTCTTCAGATACACCAGCGATTTCGAACATCACTTTACCACGTTTAACTGGTGCTACCCAACCTTCAGGAGCCCCTTTACCAGATCCCATACGTACCCCGATAGCTTTAGCGGTGTATGATTTGTGTGGGAAAATCTTAATCCAAACTTTACCACCACGTTTCATGTAACGAGTCATGGCGATACGAGCAGCTTCGATTTGACGGTTTGTGATCCAGTGGCTAGTTGTAGCTTGAAGACCGTATTCACCGAATGCTACTTCTTTTCCACCTTTTGCTTCACCGCGCATTTTACCACGGAATTCGCGACGGTGTTTTACACGTTTAGGTACTAACATTGGTTATTTACCTCCTTTAGCGTCTTTACGAGCTGGAAGAACTTCACCACGGTAGATCCATACTTTAACACCAAGTTTACCGTAAGTAGTGTCTGCTTCTTCCCAAGCGTAATCGATATCAGCGCGAAGTGTGTGGAGTGGAACAGTTCCTTCAGAGTATCCTTCTGCACGGGCAATATCTGCACCGTTCAAACGGCCTGATACTTGAGTTTTGATTCCTTTAGCTCCAGCACGCATAGCACGTTGGATCGCTTGTTTTTGTGCACGACGGAAAGCAACACGTTGTTCCAATTGACGAGCGATTCCTTCACCAACAAGGTGAGCATCCAAGTCAGGACGTTTGATCTCAATGATGTTGATGTGTACTTGTTTACCAGTCAATTTGTTAAGAGCTGCACGAAGTGCATCAACGTTTGCTCCACCTTTACCGATAACCATACCTGGTTTAGCAGTGTGAAGAGAAACGTTAACTTTGTTTACTGCGCGTTCGATTTCAATAGTTGAAACGGCTGCGTCAGCCAATTCTTTTTGAATGAATTTACGGATTGCAAGATCTTCATGAAGGTAATCCGCGTATTCTTTTTCAGCATACCATTTGGCATCCCAATCACGGATGATACCAACACGCATACCAATTGGATGTACTTTTTGACCCACGAGTTTACCTCCTTATTTTTCTGCAACAGCTACTGTGATGTGAGCTGTACGTTTGTTGATTGGTGAAGCTGAACCTTTCGCACGTGGACGGAAACGTTTCATTGTTGGTCCTTCGTTTGCGAATGCTTCAGATACTACCAAGTTAGCTTTTTCCAAACCAAAGTTGTTTTCAGCGTTTGCTACTGCTGAGTTCAACACTTTAAGGATGATCCCTGCAGCTTTGTTTGGTGTGAATGTCAAAATAGCGATGGCATCGGCTACGCTTTTACCACGGATGTTGTCAAGAACAAGACGTGATTTACGAGGTGAAACACGCACTGTACGAGCCATTGCTTTAGCTGAAGTAATTTCTGCCATTTATGTTCTCCTTATTTTCTACGTGTCTTCTTGTCGTCTGCCGCGTGACCTTTGTAAGTACGAGTTGGTGCAAATTCACCAAGCTTGTGACCTACCATGTCTTCTTGGATGTAAACAGGTACATGTTTACGTCCATCATAAACTGCGATAGTGTATCCGATGAAACTTGGGAAGATCGTTGAACGACGTGACCAAGTTTTAATTACTTTTTTCTTTTCGTCGTTTGCTTGAGCTTCAACTTTTTTCATCAAATGCTCATCGACGAAAGGTCCTTTTTTAAGACTACGTCCCATTTTGTAATTTTCTCCTTTAAAATTTAGTACCACAGCGGCTTGCGCTGCTAGGCAGCGCTACCGAGCTGGCGGAAAGTGTAAGCTAGTTGCTTATGATTATTTTTGGTTGCGACGACGAACGATAAGTTTGTCAGATTTCGCTTTCTTGTTACGAGTTTTAAGACCAAGCGCAGGTTTACCCCAAGGAGTAGATGGCGCTTTACGTCCAACTGGTGCTTTACCTTCACCACCACCGTGTGGGTGATCATTCGGGTTCATTACAGAACCACGAACTGTAGGGCGAACACCTTTCCAGCGGTTACGTCCCGCTTTACCAAGGTTTACAAGTCCATGTTGTTCGTTTCCGACAACACCAACTGTAGCACGGCAAGTTCCAAGAATCATACGAACTTCGCCTGATTGAAGACGAACAAGTACATATTTACCTTCAGAACCCAATACTTGAGCAGAAGCTCCAGCAGCACGTACCAATTCTCCACCTTTACCAGGTTTCAATTCGATGTTGTGGATCAAAGTACCAACTGGGATGTTAGCAAGTGGAAGAGCGTTTCCGACTTTGATATCTGCTTCTGGTCCTGATACGATGCGTTGACCTACTTCAAGACCTTTAGGGGCGATGATGTAAGCTTTCACACCGTCAGTGTAGTGTACAAGCGCGATGTTAGCTGAGCGGTTTGGATCGTATTCGATCGTTTTAACGACTGCTTCAACTCCATCTTTGTTACGTTTGAAATCGATCAAACGGTAATGACGTTTGTGTCCACCACCTTGGTGACGAACAGTGATACGACCGTTGTTGTTACGACCTGCTTTGTTTTTAAGAGAAACAAGCAAAGTTTTCTCAGGTGTGTTTGTTGTGATTTCAGCGAAATCCAAAGAAGTCATATTACGGCGACCGTTTGTTGTTGGTTTATAAACACGAATTCCCACGATATTTCCTCCTTAGATTATTCAGCTTCAGTAGCAAACAACTCGATTGCTTTAGAATCAGCTGCAAGCGTGATGATAGCTTTTTTAGTTTTTGAAGTAAAACCAGTGTAACGTCCAACGCGTTTTGCTTTAGGTTTTACGTTTACAGTGTTCACATTCGCAACTTTTACACCTTCAAAGGCGGCTTCAACAGCTTGTTTGATCAAAAGTTTGTGAGCGCGAGTGTCAACTTCGAATACATATTTGCCTGCCTCAAGTTGAGCCATTGACTTTTCAGTGATAACAGGTTTTTTGATAACATCATACAAATTCATTATGCAAGAACCTCCTCGATTTTAGAGATAGCTGCTTGAGTAACAAGAAGTTTGTCACTATTTGCGATGTCAAGAACACTTGCAGTTGTAGCAGTCGCAACTTTCACGTTTGGAAGGTTACGAGCTGAAAGAGCTGCGAATTCATTTCCTTCTTCAAGAATAACAAGGACTTTAGAATCGATGCTCAAAGCTGCAAGAACTTTTGCAAATTCAGCAGTTTTTGGAGCTGTAAATTCAAGAGAATCAACGGCTACAAATTTGTTTTCAGCAACTTTTTCTGAGTAAACAGATTTAAGTGCAAGGCGACGAACTTTTTGAGGAAGTTTGTACGCATAGCTACGTGGAGTTGGTCCGAAGACGATTCCACCACCACGCCATTGTGGAGAGCGGATAGAACCTTGACGAGCACGTCCAGTTCCTTTTTGACGCCATGGTTTGCGTCCGCCACCTGAAACAGCTGAACGGTTTTTAACTGCGTGAGTTCCTTGACGAAGGCTAGCACGTTGGCTGATGATGACATCAAACACAACTGCTTGATTTGGTTCGATACCAAAGATCGCATCGTTAAGAACAACTTCGCCAGCTTGTTTACCAGTTTGGTCGAATAATGTTACATTTGCCATTTTGACTGTATTCCCCTTTCCTTATTATTTACCAGCTTTAACTGCTGACTTGATAGTGATAAGAGATTTCTTAGCACCTGGTACGTTACCTTTGATAAGGATAACGTTCTTTTCTGGAACAACTTGTACAACTTCAAGGTTTTGAATCGTTACACGATCGCCACCCATGCGTCCTGCAAGGTTTTTACCTTTGAATACGCGGTTAGGTGCAACAGGTCCCATAGAACCTGGACGACGGTGGTAACGAGAACCGTGAGCCATAGGTCCACGTGATTGTCCGTGGCGTTTGATAACACCTTGGAAACCTTTACCTTTAGAAGTACCAGTTACATCAACAATGTCTCCAGCTTCGAAAGTGTCAACTGTGATTTCAGCACCAACTTCCAAGCCTTCAACGTTTTTGAATTCACGAATGAAGCGCTTAGGAGCCGTGTTAGCTTTTGCTACATGTCCTTTAGCAGGTTTGTTGCTCAATACTTCGCGTTTGTCATCGAAACCAACTTGGATAGCGTTGTAACCATCTGTTTCAACAGTTTTAACTTGAAGAACAACGTTTGGAGTTGCTTCGATAACTGTTACAGGGATCAATTCGCCAGCTTCAGTGAAGATTTGAGTCATTCCCACTTTTTTCCCTAAGATTCCTTTTGTCATGAGAAAATAGTTCCTTTTCTATAGTTTTTTATTCAAAAAGTTTTTAACGAGCGTTTTTCATGCTCTGGATCAACCTTTAGATTAAAGTTTGATTTCTACGTTTACACCACTTGGAAGATCCAATTTCATCAAAGCGTCAACTGTTTTTTGAGTTGGGTTGATGATGTCGATCAAACGTTTGTGTGTACGCATTTCGAATTGTTCGCGAGAATCTTTGTATTTGTGAGTCGCACGAATGATTGTGTAGAGGCTACGCTCAGTTGGAAGTGGGATTGGACCCGCAACTTGTGCACCTGTACGAGTAGCTGATTCTACGATTTTTGCAGCCGCTGTGTCGAGTGTACGGTGTTCGTACGCTTTCAAACGGATGCGGATTTTTTTGTTTGCCATCTTTTTCTCCTTTTCGTCTATTTAAGATAATAGGCTAGCTCCACAAGAAAACCGACGCGTGTTGCGTGGCAATGCAACCGAGCGTGTCGCAACCTCTTGCATCAAAGCTAATAGCTGTTTTTCACAGCACCATAGTAGTTTAACACAAACAAAGGCCCAATGCAAGGGATTTGAGAAGATTTTTTTCGTTTTTTTGATGAAAGTGTTTTCGGAAGAAATAGAGTGCTAAAAAAGTTGCTATTATATAGGAAAAGGGAGCGAGACAGAACAAATTTATATCCAATTTGTTCGTCGTCTCGCCCCCCCACAGTTGATTAGGTTATCTTTGGAGCTTAACAAGCTCCAAAGATACCAATCAACCACTGCGTCTAGCAGTTATTCCTATTATTCTCAGATGGCTGTAGTCTTTTTTCTTCCTATTTAGCTTTTCCTAGAAATTCCGTCCTGATTTATTATAGCCATATTTTTCGACGAAATGCTCACGGAATTCTAAAAGATTGTCATCCATGATGGCTTGACGGACCTGCTTCATGAGGTTGATCAAGAAGTACAGGTTGTGGTAGCTGGTCAAGCGAATGCCGAAGGTTTCATCTGCCTTGAGGAGGTGGCGAAGATAAGCTCGGGTGTAATTCTTACAAGTGTAGCAATCACATTCAGGATCCAGCGGTGTAAAGTCTTCTGCAAATTGCGCATTTTTCACCACTAGGCGTCCTTGGCTGGTCATACAGGTACCATTTCGCGCAATCCGCGTCGGCAAGACACAGTCAAACATGTCCACTCCACGAATAACGCCATCGATCAGACTGTCTGGAGCTCCTACTCCCATGAGATAGCGTGGCTTGTTCTCTGGTAAGAGTGGAGTTGTGAAATCCAGCACGGCATTCATCTCTTCATGGCTTTCCCCAACAGCTAAGCCACCGATAGAATAGCCTGGGAAGTCCATGCTGACCAGATCTTGAGCAGACTGACGGCGCAAGTCTTCAAATCCAGCCCCTTGGACAATCCCGAAAAGACCTTGATCATGAGGGCGACGGTGAGCCTTAAGCCCACGTTCTGCCCAACGACTGGTCCGTTCGATCGATTTTTTCACATAATCATAAGGCTGATAGAACTGAGGGCATTCATCAAAGGACATCATGATGTCGCTTCCTAGATTGTTTTGGATGGAGATGGCCTTTTCTGGAGAGAGGAACATCTTCGAGCCGTTGAGGTGATTTTTAAAGGTTACCCCTTCTTCGGTGATGTTGCGGGTATCCGCCAATGAATAGACCTGAAAGCCTCCACTATCTGTCAAAATGGGCTGGTCCCAGTTCATGAACTGGTGCAGTCCTCCTGCTTTTGCGACCAAGTCGTCCCCCGGACGAAGCCAGAGATGGTAGGTGTTGGCCAAGATAATTCCGGAACCCATTTCCTTGAGTTCTTCTGGCGATTGGGTCTTAACGGTTGCCTGAGTCCCTACAGGCATAAACATTGGGGTCGGGAAGGTCCCGTGAGGGGTAATAATTTCTCCCAGACGAGCACCTGTATGCTTTTCTTTTTTGATTAATCGATATTGAATCGGTGAATCTGTCATGGTTACCTCCGTACTGGGAAAAACAGTCCCAGCCTTCTTATTCCTGTCACAGTTTTCCTGTGAGCACCTGTACGATTGTACCAAATTTTACCGGCTCTGTCACGGACTTATGTTATAATAAAAAGTACTACTATGAAGAGAGTGTCATCTATGAACCTTAAACTGATTCGCCTCCGGGCACGTACCATGCAAGTCCAGCAACCGGGCTTAGCTATCCTTTTCGCCTTACCGGTCCTGTTGACCATTCTTGCTAATTTTCTCTTAAGTGGGCAAGATCTGGTCGATCTACTACCGGACATGACCTTGCAGCAAGCAGGTATCTACATGATCCAGCGGCAGCTCTTTCCTTCTGTCGTCTCCTTTGTCATCTCCATTTTAGTGGTCGGTGCGACTTTTAGCTATTTAGATACGATTAATCCCAAGATCGAACACCGAACACGCGTGTTAGATATCTTTAAACAAGATCGCTTTACCTCTGTATTTGCCACCTTGATCTTGAAGCAAGTCGTCCTCTTTTTATGGGGACTCATCCTCTATGTAGGGAGCCTCATCAGCACCTACGCCAGCATTCGATTTTTGGCGATTTACGACAAGGTGAGCAACCCTAGCACTCTGAGTGCTTCCAGTCCTGAATTCCAATCTCTCATGCAACAAATGCCTCTGATGACTACCGGTGTCGTGCTGGGCCTACTCGGCCTCCTCTTTTACCTGCCACAATACTACAGTCTCAGCTTGGTCGAATTGATCCTCTATGAGCAATTACGAGACGGCGACTACAAGGGAGCCTTTGGAGTGCTTCGCCAAAGTCGTGAAACCATGAAAGGGTTCCGCAGCAATCGCTTGGTGCTCGATCTAACCTTGATTGGTTGGTACTTCTTGAATTACTTCACGCGCGATGTCATCGGCTTCTATACCATGCCTTACTTTATCAACTGCCAAATTGCATTTTATGATCAAATCAAGCAGATTAAACAAGGGCCGCGCCATTTCACAGACTATCCAAGCCATGAAACTGAATAAGAGTAAGAAGAAAACCCCAGCTTGCTGGGGTTTTCTTCTATTCAATTGTTTATCATTTATAAACCGTATAGGGAGTCTCCTAAGATCAGTCGGGTGTGTTCCCGTTTGATACAGCGGTTCATGACAATGTCTTCTCGACCTGCTCCTTGAAGAATTTCTTCTGCTTCTTGATTTTCCAGTCCCAATTGTGCCCAGAAAATTTTTGCATCCGTCTCAATAAAATCACGTGCCACATCTGGTAAAAACTCACTGCGACGGTATACATCGACGATATCTACTGGGAAAGGAATCTCCTGCAAGCTAGCGTACACCGTTTCTCCAAGAATCTGGCCACCAGCTGCACGAGGGTTGACAGGAATAATCCGATAGCCCCGCTCTTGCATCTCCTTGCTAACACGATGACTGGTCGTATCTTCACGGTCAGATAATCCAACCACAGCGATGATCTTGCTGGTTTCTAGGTAATGTTTGATAATACCATCACTAGGATTGCGAAATGAATAAGCCATAAGAATCTCCTTTTGTATGCGTTTCCTTTCTTTAAATAGTATAACAATACGGAGGGCATTGCAAGTGTTTGTAGTTAAAAGCGGTAGGAAACTGAAAAGTTTCCTACCGCTTTCTGTTTTGAACAAACTTAATCTTATTTGGCTTCATACCATGTTTTGCCTTCGTTCTCATCAGCTTCCAGTGGTACTGCAAGTTCAATAGCGGATTCCATGGTCTCTTTGACAAGTTCTTTGATCGCTGCCAGTTCATCACTTGGTACTTGCAGAACGATTTCATCGTGCACCTGAAGAAGCATCTTGGTCTTGTATGCTCCTGCTTCTAGCGCTTGGTCCAAGTGAATCATGGCAATTTTCAAGATATCTGCTGCAGATCCTTGGATTGGTGAGTTGATAGCCGTCCGCTCCGCAAAGCCTCGAACATTGAAGTTGCGAGAATTGATATCTGGAATCTCCCGACGACGCTTGAAGAGGGTTTCTACATAGCCTTTGTCACGCGCTTCCCGTACCACTCTCTCCATATAGTCCTTGATACCAGGGTAGCGTTCGAAGTAAGTCTCAATGTAGGCCTTGGCTTCTTTTCGACTGATCCCTAGGTTGTTAGACAGTCCAAAGTCGGAAATTCCATAAACCACACCGAAGTTCACTGCTTTGGCATTCCGCCGGTCGTTCGGCGTCACATCTTCTGGTTTTTCAATATTGAAAACTCGCATAGCAGTCGATGTATGGATATCTGCCCCATGTTTAAAGGCATCAATCAAATGCTCATCTCCCGAAATATGAGCCAAGACGCGCAGTTCGATCTGTGAATAGTCCGAACTCAACAAGACACTATTTTCCTCTTCTGGGACAAAGGCCTTGCGGATGAGACGGCCTTGTTCCAAACGGACAGGAATGTTTTGCAGGTTGGGATCCACGCTGGACAAACGGCCCGTCTGCGTCAAATCCTGTACATAGCGGGTATGGATCTTCCCATCTTCCAAAATCCAATCTTGAAGACCGATGACATAAGTCGACTGGATCTTAGCAATTTGGCGGTATTCAAGAATCTTAGACACAATCGGTGCAATTGGAGCCAGGCGTTCCAAGACATCAACGGCTGTTGAATAGCCGGTTTTGGTCTTTTTGGTGTATTCAAGAGGAAGTTCCAATTTTTCAAAGAGGATGACCCCCAATTGTTTTGGAGAATTGATGTTAAACTCTTCGCCCGCCAGCTCGTAAATTTCTTGGGTCAAGCGCTCCAAGACCACTTCGTTTTCCACCTGCATGTCTTCTAGGGTCTGGCGCTCTACCTTGATCCCCGCGATTTCCATCTTGGCCAAAACAGCTGCTAGTGGTTGCTCCATATCATAGAGCAAATCTAGCTGGTCATGGGCTTGCAACTGCTCCACCATGGGCTCTTCGGTATCCAGTAGAACAGCGACTTTCAGTGCCAAATGTTCTAATAGGACCGCCCTTTCTGGGATGGCTCTTTTGACTCCCTTGCCATAAACGACTTCGTCCAACGGCAGCGCAATCTGACTATAGAGACTCGCAATGGTTGAAATTTCATTGTCCTCTACGGTCGACAAGAGATACTTGGCCAATCGACTGTCAAACGCGGGATTTTGAAGGGTAATGCCCAAGTGGCTGAGCAAGACCTTGGCCCGCTTGAAGTCATAGACCTTGAGGGGCGTTTTTTCGAGAAATTCTTTGAAAATCGGTGTTTGTAAAAGACCAGTATCTGTACTCGCGTAGAGCTGACCCTTGGTCCCCCATGCGAAACCGATGATGGGTTCCGTATGGTAATTGTCCCCAAAAATCTCAAAATGGAAGAAACTATCTTCCGTGAGCATATCTGAAGCAACTTGCTCGACTTCTGTATAGTCAATAGCTACAGGAGCTGCTTCTTCTCCACTGAGATCCAAGGCCTGACGGAGTTGCTTGAAGCCCATCTCCTCATAAAACTTGGCGAGATTTTCTAGATGAGGGCCCGTATAGGTGATATCGTCCAGCCCAATTTCAATGGGAGCATTGGTATCGATGGTTGCGAGAGTCTTAGACAGATAGGCCTGCTCCTTGTCGTTGATGAGGTTTTCCTTCATCTTAGAAGCCTTCATCTCGTCGATATGCTCGTAAATGCCATCAAGAGAGCCGTACTTTAGGAGTAGTTTGATCCCGGTCTTTTCTCCGATTTTGGTGACACCCGGGATATTATCCGACTTATCTCCCATCAAGGCCTTGAGGTCGATAAATTGCTCTGGTGTCAGTCCCATCTTTTCTTTCAGATAGGCTGGAGTGAATTCTTCAAACTCTGCCACCCCTTTTTTGGAGATTTCAACCACCGTATTATCATCTGTCAGCTGGATTAAATCCTTATCCCCAGAGACAATGGTCACATCAAAGGGCACCGAGGTAGTTTCTGCCATCTTATCTAGCGTTCCAATAATATCATCCGCTTCATACTGGGCCAGCTCATAATGGCGGATTCCCAAATGATCTAATTGCTCACGAATGAAAGGAAACTGCTCACGGAACTCATCTGGAGTTTTTGCACGGCCCCCTTTGTAGTCGGCATACATCTCCGTCCGGAAGGTCGTCTTTCCTGCATCAAAAGCAACGAGGACATGGGTTGGTTGGATGCGCTCCAAGAGATGGCTCAACATGAGATTAAAGCCATAGACCGCATTGGTATGCAG
The DNA here is from genome assembly GCF_000164675.2 of Streptococcus parasanguinis ATCC 15912. Lineage (NCBI taxonomy): Bacteria > Bacillati > Bacillota > Bacilli > Lactobacillales > Streptococcaceae > Streptococcus > Streptococcus parasanguinis. The sequence continues at coordinate 1,705,419 of NC_015678.1, read as the reverse complement.
ACCATTGGCATTTTTGAAGCGATCGATTTGATGATAGAGTGCGAAAAAGGCACGAAAAGCGACGGAAGACCCGTCGATGAGTAATAATTTATTCTTTTTTTCCATAGGCCTATTATACCACGAATCACAAGGTCTCTGGTACATAAAAACTCTACCCTTCCGGGTAGAGCCTTCTTTAGGAGTTTCTTATGAAAAATGAAGAGAAGTGTTTATTCGCCGTAACAAGAACCTTGTTGTGGCAATTTCTTAAAGCGTTTTGGATAATTAACTGAGATTTTCATTTTCTGTACCTCATTTCTTATTGAATGAGTACAGTATACAAGAGAAACCTAAACAATTCCTTATAGAAAGCTTCAAGAAAACTAAAAGCTGAGGCGCAAAACACGCGGTTGTTTTTTGCTACAAGCTGGTAACTGAAGATGGAGCCCTGTCTCATCTTGGCTCCAAGAAAGGGGCTGGCTTTCTCCAAGGAGCTCTAGCTTTTGAATGCGCGCATGAAGAATTCTCGGTTGCTTGAGATCATAGGCGAGAGACGGCAAGGTCAACCCTTCCGTCCTTCCACTTGGTTCCAGCTGGATAGCATAAAGAAAGCCATCACGCATGGTATAGCGGAAATCTTGGCTAGTATAGAGTGGCGCTTGCCCATCTGAGAAGGAACCTTCCTGGGCCTCGGTCGGTCCGTCTGATGACACCCGCCAAGGCCGACTCTGATAAATGGCTTCTCCATTTACCGCCAGCCAGTCTCCGATCTCTGTGAGGATGTCTTGGTCTTGCTCAGGGATCGTGCCATCTGCCTTGGGTCCAATATTGAGCAGAAGATTGCCATTTTTGGCCACAACATCAACTAAATTTTGCAGCAATTCCTTACTGGTCTTATAGGCTAGATCCTGGGTATAACACCAAGAATTACGGGCGATCGCGGTATCCATTTGCCACGGAAAGACTTGCATCTCTCCGTATCCTCCCCGCTCCATCTCAACGATTCCTGAACCAAAAGGGAGGGCGTCCTGTTTGTAACAAACAGCCACCTTGTGATCCTCTTGTGCTGCTAGATTGTAATAATAAGCCAAAAAGCGCATCAAGTAGGGACGGAAACTCTCATGCTGGATCCACCAGTCAAAATATAGGAGCTCTGGTTGGTAGTCCCGCACCAGTTCACAGGTTCGCAAAAGCCAGTCTTCCAAGAATTCTTTGCTTGGATAAGGCTTGGAAGTCAGATCAAAATGATCCTTGGGCTCTGGCTCTGCTGGCCAATAAAGGCTGTCTCTTGGGACTTCTTGCGGAATGTCACTAGTGAATTCCTTGCCATGTGAAAAGAAAAACTGGTGTTCTGCCCGGTGAGAGGACGTACAGAAGTGCAGGCCACGTTTTTCTGTTTCCTTCCTCAGCTCTCCTAAGACATCTCGTCTCGGCCCCATTTCTAAGCTATTATAAGGCGAGAGAGTAGAGGCATACATCTGAAAACCATCGTGGTGCTCCGCAACTGGAAAAAGATACTGGGCTCCCGCTTTTTGAAAGAGATCCAGCCAAGATGCCGGATCAAAGCGATCGGCTGTAAAAAGAGGAATGAGATCCTTATAGCCAAAGCTGGCCTGGTCTCCAAAATGCTCTCGATGATAGTCATAGCAAGGATTCCCTTGGATATACATATTTCGCGAATACCATTCCGAACCAAAGGCAGGTACACTGTAGACGCCCCAGTGGATAAATATTCCAAATTTGGCATCTCGATACCAATCTGGACAGACTTGATGGCTAAGAGAGTCCCAGCTTGGTTCAAAAGGACCTGACTGGACAACTTGATCAATCTCTTCAGGGCTTATCATTCTCTTCTCCTCTTTTCTTGTTACTACCTCTATTGTAACGAGAAAGCCTCGTTTGTAAAGACAAACGAGGGGAATGTTTAAAATAGTAGACAAAGAGCTTGATCTAGGAGAATCAAGCTGATGATGAATGGAATGAACCTTCTAGCCCTTCACTGCTTGAGAAATAAAACGAGCGATGGCGTCTGTCTCCCCTTGGTGGAGAGCCTTAACGATTTTAGACCCCACAATAACCCCATCTGAGACCTTGTTGAAACGGTGAACATCCTCCATGCTGGAAACTCCAAAACCTGTTAAAACAGGAATGGATGCTATTTCGTGTAATTGGGCCAAGTGGTGATCCAAATCATCTCGATAGCTACCAGCTTTCCCCGTCACTCCATTGACAGCAACGGCATAGATAAATCCTTCTGCATCTTGGATCAATTTCTTTTGGCGCTCGATTCCTGTGGTTAAGCTCACTAGTGGCACCAAGGCGATGTCTTTATCCGCTAATAGAGGCTCTACCAGATCCGCATGCTCATGAGGAAGATCGGGAATAATCACTCCTTTGACTGCTGTTCCTTCTACATCTCTAAAAAAGTTTTCTAGACCATATTGGAACAAGGGATTGAAATAGGTCATGATGACCAAAGGAACACTTGTCTCCAGACGCTGGATCGTTTGCACCAGTTCCTCTGTCGTCGTCCCATGGGCTAAACTGCGTAATCCTGCCTCTTCAATCACAGGACCATCTGCCACCGGATCCGAAAAAGGAATGCCAACCTCAATCGCTGAGACACCAAGCCCCTCTAAAAATTGGATGGTTTCCTGCAAACCTGCCAAGCCTTTTTCATGATCTCCTGCCATAATATAAGGAACAAAGATCCCTTGCTGCTGGTCTTTCAACTTTTGTAAATGATCTGTTAAGGTCTTTCCCATCTTACTCTCCTCTCTCTTGTTCTAGGCGGTCTTTGACTTGTACCACATCTTTGTCCCCACGACCTGATAAGCAAACGATCATGGATTTTTCAGGCCCCATCTCCTTAGCCAATTTCACCGCATAGGCGATAGCATGGCTCGATTCCAGAGCTGGAATGATTCCTTCTACTTTCGAAAGCAATTGAAAGGCTTCTAGGGCTTCTTTGTCTGTCACAGGCACATAGGTTGCCCGCTTGATGTCATGGAAATAAGAATGCTCTGGCCCAATCCCAGGATAATCGAGACCTGCTGAAATCGAAAAGGCTTCTAAAATCTGTCCATGGGCATCCTGTAAAACATCCATCAAGGCGCCGTGAAGGACTCCCGGACGTCCCTTGGTCAAGGTTGCTGCATGCTGGTCTGTATCCACTCCAAGCCCAGCAGCTTCTGCCCCATACATGGCAACAGATGTATCCTCAACAAAAGGATAAAAGAGCCCAATAGCGTTCGATCCACCTCCTACACAGGCTAGGACGGCATCTGGCAGCGCCCCGTCATTTTGCTCTGCAAATTGGCGTTTGGCTTCTCTACCGATGACACTTTGAAAATCACGGACAATCTCTGGGAATGGGTGAGGTCCTAGAGCAGATCCCATGATATAGTGGGTATCCTCCACATTTGCTACCCAAGCTCTAAGAGCAGCATTGACCGCATCCTTGAGGACACGCGACCCATCTGTTACTGATTGAACCTTGGCGCCCAACAATTCCATCCGAAAGACATTGAGGGCTTGGCGTTTGACATCTTCTTCCCCCATGTAGATGGTGCATTCCATATCAAATAAAGCAGCAGCCGTTGCAGTTGCAACACCGTGCTGTCCAGCCCCTGTTTCTGCGATGATCTTCTTTTTGCCCATCCGATGTGCCAATAAAACCTGTCCTAGGGCATTATTAATTTTATGAGCCCCTGTGTGGTTGAGGTCTTCTCTTTTAAGAAAAATCTTGGCTCCACCAACATACTTGGTTAGATTCTTAGCGTAATAGAGCGGTGTTTCCCGACCGACATATTGTTTCAGAAGCTGATCCAATTCTGCTTGAAAAGAAGGATCTGCTTGACTTTCTCTATAGGCTTCTTCTAATTCTAAAACTGCTGTCATCAAGGTTTCAGGGACAAATCGTCCCCCGAACCGCCCGTAAAATCCGTTTTTATCTGGTTGTTTATATGCCATGCTTGACCCTTTCTATAAATCGTTTTATCTTTTCTTGATCTTTTATTCCATTTGTCTCGACCCCACTGGATACATCCACCGCATAAGGATGAAAGAAGCGAATAGCATCTGCTACATTATCTACTGTCAAGCCCCCTGCAATAAAGAAGGGCTTTGTAAAGTTTTGGGTTTCGAGCTTTTGCCAGTCAAAGGTCTGCCCACTTCCTGCTACAGGAGCATCAAAGAGCAGATAATCGGCACTGGTCTCAGGAAGAACTGCATCTTTCCCCACTTGAACAGCGCGAATCGTTTGTTGGGGAAGGTCTTGCAAGATGGTTTCATCCATCGGTCCATGCAATTGTATCAGGTCCAAGCCCACAACTTGGCAAGCTTGCTCCACTTCTTCTCTTTGTGGGGATACAAAAACACCGACTTTTTGAACTCCCTTTGGAATGCCTGTAGCCAACTGCCGAGCTTGCTCCAACGTGACTTGCCGTTTGCTTGGTGCAAAGACAAAACCAATGTAGTCCGCACCGGCTTCAATAGCGGTCTGGACGGCTTCCGGAGTGGACAATCCGCAAATTTTAACCTTTGTCAATCTGCAACTCCTTTACTTTTTCAGCCACATTGTCTGCCTTCATGAGGGCTGTCCCAACGAGAATGCCACTAAAATAAGGAGCCAGCATGCGCGCATCTGCTGCTGCGAAAATAGCAGACTCCGAGATGTAAACCGGTTCTTGTTCAAAATTGGTCGCCAATTCTAGGCTAGTATGAAGATCAGTCTCAAAGGTCACCAAGTTGCGATTATTCACCCCGATGATCTGAGCACCAATCCGGTGAGCTACCTCTAGTTCTGTCAGATTATGGGTCTCCACCAAGACCTCCAGGCCAAGATGGGTCGCAAACTCATAGAGCTCTTGCAGACGAGTCTCTGATAAGGCTGCAACAATCAACAAGATCACGGTCGCCCCTGCGTTTCGCGCCCGAATCACTTGCTTTTCATCCACAATGAAATCTTTGTTGAGGGTGGGGATACGTACTTGACTAGATATTTCCCGGAGATACTCGATACTGCCCTTGAAAAACACTTCATCAGTCAAGACAGAAATCATCACGGCCCCATTTTCTTCGTAAGTCTTAGCCTGCGCGACGATATCCACATCGACATGAATATCTCCCAGACTCGGGCTAGCCTTTTTCACTTCCGCAATGACCTGAAGCTTTTCTGGATGACTCTTTAGGTAATCATACAGGCGGTAGGTCTCGCGCAAAGGTTGGAGTTCCTCTTCTTTCATCTCAGCCACTTCACGCGCCTTTTCCTTTAGAATCTTTGGCAAGAATTCTTGACTCATTTTTGATACTCCTGTAATAATCTCAATTTCTCAAGGGCAGCCCCACTGGCAATCACTTCACGTGCCAAGGCAATCCCCTCCTTGATAGAATCTACCTTGCCGTTGGCATAAAAACCAAGGCCAGCATTCAAGACAGTCACCTCTAAGAAGGGACTTGCTTCATTCTTCAAGACACTGAGCAAAATTTCCGCATTGCGTTTGGCGTCTCCACCACGTACTTGATCAATTTCGATGCGCTCCATTCCTATATCTTCTGGTTGAAAGCTAGATAAGGTAACCTGTCCATTTTCCAGAATAGCCAGCTGGGTTTCTCCATCAAGGCCTGCCTCATCCAAACCTTGTGGACCACTCACTACCACTGCGCGTTTTCGACCTAAATTCTTTAGAATCTCTGCCGTACTTTCCAGCATATCCGGACGACTGGTTCCCAATAGCTGGGTTTCTAGAGGAATCGGATTGATAAGAGGACCGGTTAAGTTCATCACCGTTGGAACCCCTAATGCCAAGCGAGCGGGCATAATATAGCGCATGCCAGGATGTAGATTTTTGGCAAATAGGAAGACAATTCCCGCCTTTTCAAACACTCGTCCCAAGTCTTTTGGACCCAAATCAAGGTTAATCCCTAGCGCTTCTAGCACATCCGCAGAACCAGATTTAGAAGAGATCGAACGATTTCCGTGTTTCGCCATCTTGATGCCACCACCAGCAAGGACGAAGGCAGCTGTTGTTGAAATATTGAAACTATAAGAACGATCGCCCCCCGTTCCACAATTGTCCATTGCTCCTTGAACTTCTGTAGGAATAGCGACTGCATAGGCCTGCATCACTTTTGCAATAGCCGTCCGCTCTTCAACCGTTTCCCCCTTCATTTTGAGGCCTAGAAGAAGGGCCGTCACCTGTGCTTCTGAAGCACGACCAGCAACGACTTCCTCCATAGCAGCCTCTAACTCTGCACTGGTTAGATCCATTCCTTCCGCTACTTTTGCAAGCACTTGTTTCATCTTCCGCTCCTTGACTAGTTTGACAAAATTTTCGATGGTCTTGAGCCCATCTGGCGTCCCGATACTTTCTGGATGGTATTGAAAACCATAAATCGGTAAGCTACGGTGTTGAATTCCCATAATCGCTTGATCATCCGTCGTTCGAGAGGTAATGACAAAATCCTCTGGCATGTCTTCAATCGTCAGCGAATGGTAGCGCATAACTGGGACTTCTTTTGCGACACCCGCGTATAGCGGAGAGGGAGCTTCTAGCTGGATCTGGCTTTGTTTGCCATGCATGACCTGTGGTGCCAATCCCAAGCGCCCTCCAAAAACTTCCGCAATCGCTTGATGCCCCAAGCAAATCCCCAAGATTGGTTTGACCCCTGCGAAATCTCGGATCATCTCCTCCATCTTGCCCGCGTCCTTTGGCCAACCTGGACCTGGAGAAAAGACCAAGGCATCTGCTTCTTGGGCAACTTGGTACAAATCCGGATCATCATTTCGAAGCACCTGGACCTCATCAAATTTTCCGATATACTGTGCTAAATTGTAGGTAAATGAATCGTAATTATCGACTAATAAAATCATCCTTCTTCTCCAATCCTTGTCATTGATTTTGCCTTATTGACGGTTTCTTGGTATTCATTTTCAGCGATCGAATCATAAACGATTCCTGCTCCTGCCTGCACATAAGCCTTCTTATTTTTGAGGATCATGGTTCGAATCGCAATAGCAAAATCGAGATCCCCCGTCACAGAGAGATAGCCAATAGCACCTGCATAGACCCCGCGTTTCTCTTTTTCTGCTTCATAGATCCGCTTCATGGCTCGAATCTTGGGAGCACCCGAAACGGTCCCAGCTGGAAGAGTCGCCTTCAGAGCCTCAATGGAGGCTAGTCCAGGAAGTAATTGCCCCTTGACCACACTCGTCAGGTGCATCACATAACGAAAGAATTCCACTTCCATATATTTGGTCACTTCAACTGACCCATTTTGAGCGATACGCCCAATATCGTTTCGCCCTAGATCCACCAACATCCGGTGCTCTGCGACTTCTTTTGGATCCCCTGCCAAATCAGCTGCCAATTGCCGATCAGCCTCTTCATCGATCCCTCTGGGACGTGTGCCAGCAATGGGATTGGTCGTCACCACTCGATCCTTGACCGACACCAGACTTTCTGGACTGGCACCGATAATTTGGTACTCCCCAAAATCATAAAAGTAGAGATAATTCGAAGGGTTGGTCACGCGCAAATTGCGGTAATAATCCAATGGTTTACCTGAAAAATCAGCTGAAAAACGTTGACTGAGCACGCATTGGAACATATCTCCTTTTCGAATATAGTCCCGCGCTAGGGCCACCATTTCCTCAAACTCTTTTTGCTCCAAATGATTGTGGAAATGAAGCGCATGCAGGTCCTTGTCCTGAAACTCTTCTTTTGCAGGTCTTGCCAATTGCGCTAATACTTGCTCCAAGCTCGACGCTTGCTCTGCTTCACTCCGTCCACTATAGAGGTTCTCTTCCACCACATAGACCTTTTCCTTTTTGTGATCAAAAATCACATAGCTTTCATATAAGAAAAAGTGGAGATCAGGTGTGCCGATCGTATCTTCCGGAATGGAACCAATGTTCTCATAGAGGCCAATCAAGTCATAGCCGACAAATCCAATTGCCCCACCGTTAAAAGGAAGCTCTTCTGAAGTTTTCCTTTTGACCGTGATGCGATTCAAAAAGTCCAAAGGATCCTCTTCAACAATTTGATCATTGTTATAGAGGACGCCATTTTCAAACTTGACTTCACTGACCGGCCGATAGGCTACAATTGAAAAACGCGCATTCTCTTTTTCACGAGGGATCGACTCCAAGATCATTTTATGGGGCGCATCCAATCGCATATAAGCCAAAATTGGACTCAACACATCAGCAGATAAAACTTTTTTCATATCAGAAACCTCTCTTCTAGAACTCTTTTATTCTAAGGAATTCAACCGCACCCTACTTCGCTTGCTAAGGCGATCAAGGTTATCCCATCGCTCTGTTTGCGCTTTGGGATCAATGTGCCTAAGCTCGCTTTGCTTGCTAAGGCACATAGAAAAGCCCTCACACAAAAACTGTGTGAGGGCGTAGTGTCCGCGGTGCCACCTCTTTTATAGGGAAAATTAGCTGGTCTTTCCCTACATCTCTATCTCCTCTATCAAGGAGTTGCACGGTAAGGGGTGCCAACCGAATTCACATGGGTTAGAATTCATTGATCATAACAGTCCAATTTTCATCAGTCGCTATTGCTTGTTCACAATTCCCACAAGCTCCCTGAAAATAGCCGACTCATTACTTTTCTGTTGCTACCATTATAACCCTTTTTTTTCGAAAGTCAATAAAATTTTTAGTCTTTTTTTATACTTTTTTCTACACTAATTTAATAAAATCAGCTCAAAGATTCCTATCGGCACGTCCTTTTTATCCCAAAAATAGGATACTCAACAAAGCTAAAATTGCAGGACCGCCTTGGGTCAAGATAATCTTTTTATTGGCTGTCATCGCACCGTAGGCCGCTGCTCCAATAATAAAGAGCACAAAAATCGTAACAACTTCACTATTTTTAGAGACAAACAATCCATACAAGAGGAAGACACCAATCAAGGCATTGTATATTCCTTGATTCTTAAATAAAGAGGTCACAGATGGGCGGACGAGTTCTTCTTTATCCATGTTGAAAACCCGACTTGTGGTATCAGATGTGGTTCTGATGCTCTCCAAATAAAAAATATATAAATGCTCCAGTGCAGCAAGACTTGCTAAAATAATCGTCAGTAATGACATCGTAGATTCTCCTTTTTATTCGACTGTTATTTGTTCAATGCCAGATACTAATTTGTCCAGCAGGTAAGAAAATTGCTCTTGTTCTTGAGCAGTCAAAATCCGACTCATCTGTTCTTTCACCGCCACATGATGGCGAGGGGGATGTTTGACCAAACGATTATAGGCCGTATCCGTCAAATGAATTAAGATTTCCCGCTGGTTTTTTGGATTTCGACTCCGATGGACAAACCCTTCCTTTTCCAATATTTTGAAATGCCGGGTTAAGGCCGCTGGATCAATCTGCAAGCGTTCCTGAACCGCGATCTGATTGCAAGGCGCTTGTTCTAATAAATCCTGCAAAATTTGATAACGCGTTAAGCTAATCCCTAGGCGCTTTTCAAAAAGTTGCGTAGTTGATTGATCTGCCAAACGTAGTTGGTAGAGCAAATCATTTATTTCTGCCATATTCCTTCTCCGTATTATTTTTGATAAATCAATAATTGACTAATCAATTATAAAATATTTCATATCCTCTTGCAAGGAAAAGAGCTTGCACTGTTTTTTTACACAAAAAAAGCCGCCTGATTTGGCGACTCTTAGGGAGATTATTATGAAAAAGAAAAGTTTTAGGATTTTTCTAAACAAAGTTAGGAGGTCTTTGTTTATGATTCTATTATAGCGGACATTTCTTAAAGAAAGCTTACGACTTTATTTCAAAATGAAAACAAATTCTTTACAGATTCTTTTCAGCGTTTAAAATACCTGGGATATCTAGTAAGGTGTTCATCTGATGATTGCCTTGATAGTCAGACGTCAAGAAATTGATACTCTGAATCTGGCTATTTCTTGCAAAGTCAATATCCAGGCTCCGATCCCCAATATAGTAGGTATTTTCTGGCTCCAACCCGTACTTCTCCATCAGATACATGGCAGCTTCTGGGTCAGGCTTGCGGGCAAAACCACTTTGACTGGTCAAAATCTCTGTAAAAAAAGATTCCAGGCCCAAGTCCCGTAGGATGACAAAGGCATTCTCTCCCTTATGGGTATAGACAAACTGCTCAATTCCAGCTACTTGTCCCCAGGCTAGGACATCAGGCGCCCCATCCATCAGAAGGACCTGGGCATTTTTCTCTGCTAGACTTTCAGCTCGGCGATGATTTAAGTCCGTCACATCCAGATGATGCTCCTCCGCCACCGCTACTAAAAGATCTTGAACCGAATGTTTCAAGATGTAGTCTTTGATCCTCGCTCGGTCAAACGGAAGCTGATAAGTTGCATAGGTTTCCTCAAGACCTGCTAAAATAGCATCATAGGAATCCAGCAAGGTCCCATCCAAATCCCAAATAAAGGCTCGTTTTGTCATTTTTTCTCCTCTCCTACTGTTCGTCTATATAGCTGACTCAAAAATAGCCAACGAAAGCCATTGTCTAGCAAGGTCCCCGTCCAGACCCCTGGAAGGCCAAAGCCAAGGGTTACTCCAAGCAGATAACCGGCTCCAATTCGAATGACCCACATGCCAATCGTCGTTGCATAAAATGGAAGTTTCCCATTTCCCAAGCCTTGCCAAACAGCTGTATAGATGACCGTTCCTGCTGTAAATGGTGTTCCCAACAAAGAAAAGAGGACAACCGATAGGCTAGCTTCTACCGCTTTCACATCCTGTGTGTAGAGATGGGTCAGAAGAGTGCCCCCCCAAAAAACTCCCAGAGCAATGGGCAACATCAACACAAAGGACAAGCAGTAAGACTGCTTTCGAAGGCGGTGAAGCTGCTCAAGATCACCTTCACCCAGGCTCCGTGCTACGAGCATGACCGTCGCTGTGGCCACTCCAAACACCGGCATGTAGTTAAACTGGGTCAAGGTCTCTCCGATGGCATTTCCTGCGACTGCCTCGGTTCCAAAGGCGACCACGATCGCGATAATCACCACATCTCCAGCCCGCATCATCAAGCGCTCTCCGGCAGCTGGAAGTGCTAAGTTCAAGAGCTTACGATCCAATCCCCAACGAAGGGGTGCAAAGGGCAGACGAACCTTTTGCCACAAGAGGAGGACGCCCACCAGACGGGCCAGCACCGTCCCCAAAGCCGCGCCGACAATGCCCCAGCCAAAAAGGAAAATGGCCACAGAGGAGAACAGAGCATTTAATAGATTGGTCAACAGGCTCACATACATAGGAAGACGTGGATTGTTGGCCACCCGAACCAAGGAGCCCAAGGTCATCATCAATCCTAAGAGAACAATGGTCCCGCCGACCAAGGAAAGGTAAATCCCCCCGCTTTCGGCTACTGCAGCTTCAGTCCCCAACAGCGAAATCATCTGGCGTCCAAATAACAGCGAAGCCCCTCCTAAGAGAGCACTCAACAATAAGGTCACCTTCAGTGACTCTGTCGCATGGTAGGCAATGGTTTCTTGATTTTTTTCGCCCAAGCTTTTGGACATGACACTGGCAACTGCCGCACCCAGTGCCAAAAAGATGGCTTGATAGATCGTGATGATATTCCCTGCGACGGAAACACCTGAAATGGCAATCAAGCCCAGGTGAGCCACTAAATAAGAATCCACCATGCCCATCAGCATTTGTAAGAAATTTTCACCCATGGCAGGAAGGGCGATGTTTAAGATTTTTTTGTACGAATTCATGAGTATATAAAAGAGCCAAACGGCTCTTTTGATCTTTCTAATACAGAGAATTAAAGTCCCAAGTAGTCTTCTACGGCTGCTTGCATGTCTTTGGCTGCCACGCTTGTACGATGGCGAACCGGTGCAGTTTCAAGGCCGTCTACAGCCGGTGGCACAGGAACACCTGAGAGTGTGTGTAATTTAGCCAAGGCTTCGAAATCGCCTAGACCTGTCTCGCCTGTCACCGCTTCTACTGCTACAACTGGGAATTTGTAAGGACTTGCTGTAGAGGCAATAACTGTTTTAGCAGTATCCCCTGTTTGGGTCCGGTATTTTTGATAAACGGCTGATGCTACGGCTGTATGAGGGTCTTCGATGTAATCAGACGCTTCATAAACCCGCTTGATCTCTGCAGCAGTTTCTGCTTCATCTGCGTATGCAGCCGCAAACAAATCTAAGATGTCTGCATCAAAGTTGGACAATTGGTACTGACCTGTTGCAACGAGGCTTTCCATCAATTCTTTGGTCTTTGTGGCATCATTGCCTACCAAGTGGAAAATCAAGCGTTCCAAGTTTGAAGAGACTAAAATATCCATTGATGGGCTAGTGGTCACCTTGAACTCACGTTTCTTATCATAGACATGTGTTTTGAAGAAGTCTGTCAAGACATTGTTTTCATTTGACGCACAGATCAATTTTCCAACTGGAAGACCGATTTGTTTGGCATAGAAAGCTGCTAAGATATTTCCAAAGTTTCCTGTTGGGACGGTAAAGTTGACTTTTTCTCCCGCTGTGATTTGGCCTGTCTTCACCAATTGCGCATAGGCGTATACGTAATAGACAACCTGAGGCACCAAACGACCAATGTTCATAGAGTTGGCTGATGAGAATTGCATCTTGTTGGTTGCTAATTTTTCACGAAGCGCCACATCATTGAACATGTGTTTGACATTGGTTTGGGCATCGTCAAAGTTTCCATCGATCGCGATGACATGGGTATTGTCCCCCGTTTGAGTCGTCATTTGCAATTCTTGCACCTTGCTGACACCATCTTTTGGATAAAAGACAATGATCTCTGTCCCTGGAACATCGGCAAAACCTGCCATAGCAGCTTTTCCTGTATCTCCAGAAGTCGCCGTCAAGATGACAATTTTATTTTCCAAACCGTGCTTTTTAGCTGCTGTTGTCATAAAGTAAGGCAAGATCGACAAAGCCATATCTTTAAAGGCAATGGTGGAACCATGGAAGAGTTCCAAGTTGTACTGCCCATCGAGTTTGACAAGAGGAGCAATAGCTGGAGTATCAAACTTGCTGTCATAAGCATGAGAAATACAGTAGTCCAACTCTTCTGCTGTAAAGTCGTCCAAAAAGGCTGACAAAACAAGCTTGGCCACTTCTTGGTAAGAAGCGTCTTTGAGGGTATCAAAATCCAGCTCTACTTGAGGATAAGAGACTGGGGTAAACAAACCGCCATCTGTCGCCAATCCTTGAAGGATGGCTTGACTAGCTGTTACAGTATTTTTTTCATCTCGTGTTGATTGGTAAACTAATGTCATGACTGATTCATTCCTTTACTAGTAGTCTTCTCATTATATCATAAATGTCAGAAAATTTAACGGCTTTTCGCCAAATCTTGGCAAAGGTCGGCAAACAGAAGCTAGATAAAAGAGAGCAGGTGCAACGATTTTGCTCCTACTCCCATGCGAATCTGTTTTACAGGTGTCTGAAAGATTTGATCAAGCCAATCCCAACTCTGCTAAAACAGATGGAAAGTCTTTCTTCAAGCTTTCAAGAGCTACCGTTACTTCTTGACGAGTTTGGTTATTTTTCACAGTAACTTGACCACTCTCAACTTCACTACTTCCTAAGGTAATTAAGGCTTTGGCCGCAAAGACATCTGCTGACTTAAATTGTGCCTTGAGCTTGCGTCCAAGGTAATCACGTTCTGCCTTGAAACCTTGGATTCGAAGGGCTTGAACCAAGCTAAGCGCTGCTTCATTGACCTCATCTCCTAGGACAGCGATATAGGCATCTAGGCCTGTTTCGATCGGTAATTCAATGCCTTTCTTTTCAAGAACGAGAAGGATCCGTTCCACACCGATACCAAATCCAAAACCAGCTGTCGCAGGGCCACCGAAGTATTCAACCAACCCATCATAGCGACCACCTGCACAGACTGTCAATTCATTGCCTTCAATTTCTGTAATGAACTCAAAAATCGTGTGGTTGTAGTAATCCAAGCCACGCACCATATTGGTATCGATGACATAGGCTACCCCCAAGTCTTCTAACATCCGACGAACCGCATCAAAATGCGCTTGGCTTTCTTCATCAAGATAGTCTAGGATGGAAGGAGCCTGTTCAACCGCCGCCTTGTCTTCTTTTTCTTTTGAATCCAAGACACGAAGCGGATTTTCTTCTAAGCGACGTTGGCTGTCCTTAGACAATTGATCCTTCATTGGCAAGAGGTAATCAATCAAGGCTTGACGATAAGCCTGACGACTGGCAGGGCTTCCCAAGGTGTTCAAGTGCAAGATCACATTGTCAATTCCTAATTCTTTCAGGAATTGCGCTGCCATGGCAATGGTTTCGACATCCGTTGCAGGATTGCTCGATCCAAAGCATTCTACCCCAATTTGGTGGAATTGACGCAAACGACCTGCTTGAGGACGTTCGTAACGGAACATTGGGCCTATGTAATAGAACTTACTTGGTTTTTGTACCTCAGGCGCAAAGAGTTTATTTTCTACATAGGAGCGGACAACAGGAGCTGTTCCTTCTGGACGAAGCGTGATATGACGGTCTCCCTTATCATAGAAGTCATACATTTCTTTGGTAACGATATCCGTCGTATCCCCTACTGAACGGCTGATGACTTCATAATGTTCGAAGATCGGTGTGCGGATTTCATCATAATGGTATCGCGCAAAGACCTTGCGTGCAAAGCCTTCTACATATTGCCATTTCGCTGAATCGCCAGGAAGGATATCCTGGGTCCCTTTTGGTTTTTGTAATTTCATAGCCTTCATCCTTTGTCTTACTTTTGCCTCTATTTTACCACAAATTCGAAGAGAAATGGAGGCTGGACTGAATTTCCTTCGTTCGACACGTTCAAAACCTCTTTCTCTTCTTGCCTTATAGCCTGAATTATGAGAAAATGGAATCCATACTACACTGAAAGGATCTTGCGATGAGAGAGGATATCAAAATCAATGACCGTGCCCTGGCACTAGAGAAGTCGTTAATCGAAAAATTGGAGCTTGTATTTGATACCGATGTTGAGTTAGATGTCTATAATCTGGGACTGATCTACGAGATCCATCTAGATGAAGCCGGCACTTGCAAGGTGGTTATGACCTTTACCGATACGGCTTGTAGCTGTGCTGAGAGCCTTCCGATCGAAATCGTCGCTCGCCTAAAAGAGATCGAAGGGATCGAAGATGTCAAGGTCGAAGTGACCTGGTCACCCGCTTGGAAAATTACACGAATCAGCCGATACGGGCGCATCGCCCTTGGTCTTCCACCACGATAACAATTATTACCATTTAAGAAACGCAGTCAACTAATGAAGGAAGACCTCTTTGGAAATCCGATCCATCATAAAAAACGAGGAACACCAGCTCTGCCATCAGAGTTTGTTCCTCGTTTTTTATGATGTTTGAATCCATTCAAACTTGTTCACTACCAGAATGGACTAAGCCTCATCAACTTTTGGTTCTGGAAGGATTTGATACAACACAATCCCAAGAATTGTTGACGTTGCGACACCAGTGATTTGAAGTCCCCCAATTTGGAAAACCAAACCACCGATTCCTGATACTAGGATCACACTTGCAATCAAGAGATTCTTTTTATTATCAAAATTAATCTTGTTTTCAACTAAGATTTTCAAACCGCTGGCCGCAATTACTCCAAAGAGGGCGATCGAAATACCACCCAAAACAGCGGTCGGAATCGAATTCAAAAGAGCTGATACTTTACCAATAAAGCTCATGACAACCGCAATCACTGCTGCACCTGCGATGACATATACTGAATAGATCTTATTCAAGGCCATCACCCCGATATTTTCACCATAAGATGTAACCGGAGGAGCTCCGAAAAATCCTGCAATGATTTGTGCCAAACCATCTCCTGTAAGAGTATGGTCCAAACCAGGATCTTGGAAGAAATCTCGACCTGTCAGACTATTCAAGACCATCACGTGACCAAAGTGCTCTGTCATCGTCACAAAAGCAATTGGAGCCATAGTCAAAATGGCACTTGGGTACAATTTAAAATCATAATTAACAAATGGGATATCAAAGCTTGGAATTTGGAACCATTTGGCTGAAGCAACGGATGCAAAGTGGACAATCTCTTGGCCGGTAACCAGACCTAAGACAAGAGAGAAGAGGTAACCTACGATCAACCCTAGCAAAATAGGAATCACTCCGATAATTTTCTTGCCATACATATTAAAGAGAATAACAGCAAAAAGAGTGACCATTGAAATAAGCAGGCTCGTACCGCTGTATTTTCCATCGATCATGGTCGCATCGCTCACAGCTGTTGAGGCAAGGCTCAAGCCGATCACAATGATAATTGGGCCCACTACAATCGGTGGAAGTACTTTATCAATCCAGGCATTCCCAGCAAACTTGACAATCAAGGCCACCAAGAGGTAGACCAAACCACCCGCCATGGCACCTTGGGCAACTGCTGCGATTCCATCTGTCTTCATCAACATCTGCATAGCAGCAATATAAGCAAAACTAGATCCCATGTAGGCTGGAATCTTATACTTGGTCACGGTTAAGTGAGCCAAGGTTCCCAAACCAGATGAGAAGAGGGCAATGGCAGGATCAATTCCAACCAAAATTGGTACCAGTACTGTCGCCCCAAACATGGCAAACAAATGCTGGAAAGACAGACCAACCAGCAAGCCTGGTTTTGGCATATCAGATACATCATATTTTACATTATTCACGATCGTAAAAACCTCCTAAATTAAAGATGCAACAAGTTATGGCTGAATAAAAACATCTACCTTCGATGACCGAATCATAAGGGAGTGCTCATGCTCCATCATCGACGATTTCTCTTTTTCATCAAACCACTTTTCAACTATACAAAAAAATCCCCCACAACAAGGAGATACACAAAATATAGGCTGGTCTTCCCAGGCCTTTCATTTCCATAGCTCCTTGCCTGCCTCTCTGGACAGTATTAAAGGATTGATTCGATTAGTCACAATTATAGCAAATTATAGACGGATTTACAAGAAAAATGACAGATAATACACTCAAATCCCCCAAAAAGTAATATTCATACGCTTCAGCGACAGGGTTAAAAATAGCGACTTTGAGCCAAAAAAGAGGCTGGGACAAAAGTCCTAGCCTCTCAATAATTTTTGGATTGTCGAGCAAGACGCAGTAGTTGAGTGGGCTCTACTACACTGATTTCATCAGCTTTTACAGCCCTACTCAACTGTGCGGAGGTGGGACGACGAAATCGAATTCTAACGAATTACCGATTTCTGTCCCACTCTCTCTTTGGACAAAGTCGTCCTTGCAATTATTGTTTACCAGACTGTTCCATATTCCAGAAGTCGGTTACAGCACCACGTGATGCTGAAGAAACGATGTGGGCGTATTTACCCAGAACCCCACGGCTATACAGTGGTGGCAAAGTTGTTTCAGCCTTCCGTTTCGCCAATTCTTCGTCTGAGACATGCATGGTGATTTCTTTGGTATCTTGATCAACTGTCACCAGATCCCCAGTGTGGAGGTAGGCGATTGGGCCACCAACCTGAGCTTCAGGCGCAATGTGACCAACAACGAGACCGTAAGTACCTCCTGAGAAGCGGCCGTCTGTCAAGAGAGCCACCTTGTCTCCTTGTCCTTTCCCAACAATCATGGATGACAAGGACAGCATTTCCGGCATACCAGGACCACCCTTAGGACCTACGAAACGAACAACAACAACGTCGCCATCCACGATCTCGTCTGAAAGAACGGCTTCAATGGCAGCTTCTTCAGAGTCAAAGACCTTAGCAGGACCCGTGATGTTACGGACCTTCACACCTGATACTTTGGCAACCGCCCCTTCTGGAGCCAAGTTCCCTTTCAGGATGATCAATGGACCATCGGCACGTTTAGGATTTTCAAGCGGCATGATAACTTTTTGACCTGGCGTCAAATCAGCGAAGGCTTCTAAGTTCTCAGCAACAGTCTTACCAGTACATGTGATGCGATCTCCGTGAAGAAAACCATTCTTAAGAAGGTATTTCATGACGGCTGGCACCCCACCGACATTGTAAAGGTCTTGGAAAACGTATTGACCTGATGGTTTCAAGTCAGCCAAGTGAGGCACGCGCTCTTGGAAATCGTTGAAGTCTTCAAGCGTCAAGTCCACGTTAGCTGCGTGAGCGATCGCAAGCAAGTGAAGAGTGGCATTGGTGGAACCACCTAGCGCCATGGTCACTGTAATCGCATCTTCAAAAGCTTCACGGGTCAAGATATCCGATGGTTTGAGTCCCATTTCCAGCATCTTGACAACAGCACGACCTGCTTCTTCGATATCGGCCTTCTTATCCGCTGATTCAGCAGGGTGAGAAGATGAACCTGGTAAGCTCATACCAAGGACCTCGATCGCTGTCGCCATGGTATTGGCCGTATACATCCCACCACAGCCACCAGGGCCAGGGCAGGCATTACACTCTAATTGCTTCACTTCTTCAGCGGTCATATCGCCGTGATTCCACTTCCCAATTCCTTCGAAAACAGAAACCAAGTCGATATCCTTGCCGTTCAGATTACCCGGTGCAATGGTTCCTCCGTAGGCAAAGATCGCTGGGATATCCATATTGGCAATGGCGATCATCGAACCAGGCATGTTCTTATCACAGCCCCCGATGGCTACAAAGGCATCCACGTTGTGACCGCCCATAGCAGCTTCGATAGAATCCGCAATGATATCACGTGACGTCAAGGAGAAGCGCATTCCTGGAGTCCCCATAGCAATCCCATCGGCAACCGTAATGGTTCCGAATTGAACCGGCCAAGCTCCCGCATCTTTTACACCTTCTTTGGCCAATTTCCCAAAATCATGGAGGTGGATGTTACAAGGGGTATTTTCCGCCCATGTCGAAATCACTCCGACAATCGGTTTCTCAAAGCTTTCATCGGTCATTCCCGTCGCGCGAAGCATGGCACGGTTGGGAGATTTTACCATGCTATCGTAGACACTACTACGATGGCGTTTGTCTAATTCTGTCATGTCATTCCTCTCGTTATATTTTTTACCATTATAGCATAAAAGAGGCCACAAAGATAGGCAAGAACTTTGAAGGAACAGACAACAGAAAAGTTTCTTTCAAAAATTTCAATTTTTTTGTCAAGTAACTTTACTTTACAAAAAAGTTTTGTTATACTGTTAAAGTTGATGAAAATCAAACCTAATTGAATTTATATCTTAAAAGGAGAAAAACGAAATGGCAGTACCTGCACGTCGCACATCAAAAGCGAAGAAAAACAAACGTCGTACGCACTACAAAGTAACAGCTCCATCTGTAAACTTTGACGAAGCAACTGGAGATTACTCACGTTCACACCGTGTATCACTTAAAGGATACTACAAAGGACGTAAGATCGCTAAAGCTGCATCAGCTGAATAATAGAAGGGAGATACCATGCGCGTAAATATTACACTTGAACACAAAGAATCTGGTGAACGCTTGTACCTTACTTCTAAAAACAAACGTAACACTCCAGACCGTCTTCAATTGAAGAAATACTCACCAAAACTTCGCAAACACGTTGTGTTTACAGAAGTTAAATAATTAAGTAGGAAAAAGCCTTTGAAACGTTGATTTCAAAGGCTTTTTTCTTTTTGCAAAATGCTGTATATTGCGCTATATTTCAATTCAAACTCTACCTTTTTAAGATAAAATAAAAAGACGGATCATTATAAACAAGCCTCTCCTACAAAAGTTAGAGAGGCTTTTAAAACCAAAATCCTTATCTCTTTATACATCAAAAAGAGAGAACCAATTTGGTCCTCTCCAGATTGTAACCTTTCATCAACCTTACTACGGTTGACAAAAAGTTTTATTTAGAACAAAGACTACAACCTAATCAACAAAAATATCAAGGTCACCTAATTTAGTCTTCGTTTTTTTTGCGTTTTGCAAGCCCTGCAAGTCCAAACATACCAAGTACAGCACCTAACAATGCAATAGATGTTGATTGTTCTTCACCTGTATTTGGAAGTTTAGCAGATTCAGCTTTCTTATCAGAAACAGATACCTTTTGTACTTGAATTTCTTTTTCTGAGTTCTTAGCATCCGGTGTTTCAACTTTGTTCACTGTTTGGTCTTTAGAAGTTGGTGTGTTCTTGTCCGTATTTGCATGTGGGGCTTTAACAGTTACCTTAACTGGTACTTCATCCTTAGAGCCATCTGGGTAGGTTACCACTACAATGGCATCTTTTTCACCTTCTGTTGTTGTGTCTACCGGTGTCTTGTACTCGAACTTAGTTCCTTTTGGAAGGTCACCTACGTTACCGATTGAATCCTTAGCGTTTGGTTGATCGCCTGGTTTAACAGTTTGATCTTTCGCTACTGGGGTATTCTTATCTGCATCTGTACGTGGGTCTTTAACAGTTACCTTAACTGGAACTTCGTCTTTAGAACCATCTGGGTAAGTCACCACAACAATGGCGTCTTTGTCACCTTCTGTTGTTGTGTCTACCGGTGTCTTGTACTCGAACTTAGTTCCTTCTGGAAGGTCACCTACGTTACCGATTGAATCCTTAGCGTTTGGTTGATCGCCTGGTTTAACGGTTTGATCTTTCGCTACTGGGGTGTTCTTATCCGCGTCTGTGCGTGGATCTTTGACAGTTACCTTAACTGGTACTTCATCTTTAGAACCGTCTGGGTAAGTTACCACTACTGTCGCATCCTTCTCACCTGCAGTTGTTGTATCTACTGGTGTCTTGTACTCGAAGGTTGTACCACTTGGAAGATCTGAAACATTACCGATAGAGTTCTTGGCATCTGGTGTGTCGCCAATGTTAACGGTTTGATCTTTAGCTACAGGAGTATTTACATCAGCTTGAGTTGGATTTGCGGCTACAGTAACCTTAACTGGTACTTCATCTTTAGAACCATCTGGGTAAGTAACCACTACTGTAGCGTCTTTGTCACCTTCTGTGGTTGTGTCTACTGGTGTCTTGTATTCAAATGTAGTACCACTTGGAAGATCTGAGACATTACCAATTGATTTCTTGGCATCTGGTGTGTCACCAACTTTAACAGTTTGATCTTTCGCTACTGGGGTGTTCTTATCCGCATCGGTACGTGGATCTACTACCTTAACTGTTACTGGAACTTCATCCTTAGATCCATCTGGGTAAGTCACAACGACGGTTGTACTCTTATCACCTGTAGTTGTTGTATCTACTGGTGTCTTGTACTCGAAGGTTGTACCACTTGGAAGATCTGAAACATTACCGATAGAGTTCTTGGCATCTGGTGTGTCGCCAATGTTAACGGTTTGATCTTTAGCTACAGGAGTATTTACATCAGCTTGAGTTGGATTTGCGGCTACAGTAACCTTAACTGGTACTTCATCTTTAGAACCATCTGGGTAAGTAACCACTACTGTAGCGTCTTTGTCACCTTCTGTGGTTGTGTCTACTGGTGTCTTGTATTCAAATGTAGTACCACTTGGAAGATCTGAGACATTACCAATTGATTTCTTGGCATCTGGTGTGTCACCAACTTTAACAGTTTGATCTTTCGCTACTGGGGTGTTCTTATCCGCGTCTGTACGTGGATCTACTACCTTAACTGTTACTGGAACTTCATCCTTAGATCCATCTGGGTAAGTCACAACGACGGTTGTACTCTTATCACCTGGGGTTGTTGTATCTACTGGTGTCTTGTATTCAAATGTAGTGCCATTTGGAAGATCACCTACGTTACCAATTGATTTCTTAGCATCTGGAGTTTCACCAACATTGACCGTTTGGTCCTTAGGTGTTGGCGTGTTCTTATCCGCATCGGTACGTGGATCTTTAACAGTTACCTTAACTGGTACTTCATCTTTAGAACCGTCTGGGTAAGTCACAACGACGGTTGTACTCTTATCACCTGGGGTTGTTGTATCTACTGGTGTCTTGTACTCGAAGGTTGTACCACTTGGAAGATCTGAAACATTACCGATAGAGTTCTTGGCATCTGGAGTTTCACCAACATTGACCGTTTGGTCCTTAGGTGTTGGCGTGTTCTTATCCGCATCGGTACGTGGATCTACTACCTTAACTGTTACTGGAACTTCATCCTTAGATCCATCTGGGTAAGTCACAACGACGGTTGTACTCTTATCACCTGGGGTTGTTGTATCTACTGGTGTCTTGTATTCAAATGTAGTGCCATTTGGAAGATCACCTACGTTACCAATTGATTTCTTAGGATCTGGAGTTTCACCTACATTGACTGTTTGGTCCTTAGGTGTTGGAGTATACTTATCTGCATCTTCATTAGGAACGGCTGTAAATGAATCAAGTGCCAAAGCTGAATGGAGATCATCTGTGTTTTCACCTTGAAGGAATACAGCAGACGTATAGATAGCTGCTTCTGTAAGATCAGATGGCACAGTAAACGGTACTGAGCTAGCAGTTCCATCTGCTGTCGACGTTACAGTTGTTGCTGTTCCAATCGCTTGACCATTTTTGAACCAACGGATTTGGTATTCACGTGACGGCATCAGTCCACCAGTGGTACTTTCAGCAGTATTTCCTGGTTTAGCAAAGTGATCAGAGTTGTCATACACCAAGATGTCGTGCATTGGTTGTGGTGCGATTAGAGCAAAGTTTGTATTTGAAATATTTGCTGCCGCAAGTGATGAAGGTCCCACTGGAAGTACAGCATCAGACGTACCTTCAAACATATTTGATTGGTAGTTATTGCTCCAAATAGCATAGTCATTGACAAGAACAGTGGCATAAACATAATCCGTATTAATGTGACGGTGTTTTTGTCCAATAGTTCCATTCCACTTCATAAGATGTTCATTGTCTAAATCTTCATCTTTAACAAGTGTTCCAAACTCTTGGTCAGAAATCTTATGTGAAATTTTAAGACCGCTATTAGCCTGAGTAGCGCTCACACCATAAAGACCACGAAATGGAATACGATAGTTCCCGTCTTTATCAACTGGTACTACGACAGTTTCAGCGATATGAGAACCTTTCCCATTTCTCGCTTCATAATCTCTGATAATTTCAGCTTGAGCAGCCTTGAAATCGTCAAGCTTGTAATTAGAGTGTTCACTTTTCCATTTGTCAAAAAGACGTGTCACTTCATCATTAACGTATGAAGCTGCTACCTTAACATTTGTAGCATTAATGTCGTAGCTGTCTTTTTTATACATACGTGCGTCAGAACCACTTGGGTCACGAAGTTCGTACCACACTTTACCACGGATTGTACCATAATCACCTTTACGTGAAAATTGGCCGTCCGCTTGGTCACCTGTCTGACGATCTGCTTCTGGTTTCAATAGATAGTCTTCAGAATTTGGTTTTTCTTGAAGAACTACTTGACCACCAACAATACGGTTGATACCAGCCGTGAAATCCCAAGTTTCATTCAAACGGCTAAGACGTCCGTGGAAACCTGTACGTTGGTCACCTGATTTGATGACAGTGTATTTTGTTGGATCTGGATTTTCTACCCAAGTACGGATAGCAAACTTAGGGTCTCCTGCAAGTTTGAACTCACCTGTTGCTCCTAGGCGGTTTGCTAATGGTTTAGACAAGTCAAATACAAAAGTTCCATCTTGTTCACTTGTTGTCTTATAAACTGGTGACACAAAACCTTTACCAGTTACATACTGAAGGTAGACATTTACACCACCAAGGCGTTTTGCATCTTTTTGGCTATCGTTATTGACTGTTCCATTACGGTAAAGCCAAACTGTTCCTTCGTAAGTTTGCTTTTCACCCTTCACACCTGGACTGTAGATAGCTTTCCTTTGAGCTTCATTCTGAAGTTCAGAGTCAAAAGAGCGTGTAGTTCCATTTGCTGGAGCAGCAGCTCGACGAGAACGTGAGTGAGTTTCTGAACCAGATGTAGCTTCCACCTTTACTTTAACTGTTTGAGAAGCTGACAAGCTTGCGCTTGAGCCATCTGCAAATGTTACAACCGCAGATCCATCATTGCTAACTTGAACAGAAACTGCAGTCGGATTTGAACCTTTAATTGCTTCTGTAACATTTGAAATTTCTTCAGCAGTTAATGCTGATGCATCTGCTACTGTAGTTAAGCTTGGCGCTTGAACAGAATCTGATTCTTTTTGAGTTGTAGAACTTGATTCCACAGACGCTGAGGAATTTGAGGTAGTTACTACAGGTGTTGCAGTTGTTTCTGCTGGTGCCGAATACGTTGAAGGGTTTGTTCCAGATGTAATCGTAGCACTTTCATTTTCACTTGCTGAAGCAGATACTCCATTTGCATCCTTAGCATCTGCTTCATCTGCTTTAACGGATGGTGCTGCCATCACAGCTCCGATTGCCAGTACAAGAGAACAGCCAAATAGGAAATGTTTCCCTTTTTTAATCATTCGCCAATTCTTTTGTTCTGTATTTTTTCTATTAAAATACATTTAATGATCTCCTTTTTACTATATAGTAGCTTATATGCCATCATAACTATACTACAAATGGAGGGCAAAATCAACAAAATTACTAAAAACATTACCAGCAATAGCAACATTGCCATTTTGTAGGTTGGGTACCATATGGTGAAAACTTTTAGGAATGCTTATATAGCGCTATTCTTAAGAGTTTTTTACTTTCTCTATTTTTAAAAAAAGACTGAAGAAAATTGTCCAAAATGGACTTTTTCTTCAGTCTGAAATACTTTTATTATCCACATATGGAAAATCCCAGCAGATAGGTTTTCTTCTCCGGTTGTTTTCTTTAAAAATCTAATTTCCTCCCTACTAACGATTTTTCCGACTTAATTGATAAGAGTACACCATAGGGATAAACACAATGGCGAGGATGACTACCACCAGTACATAAGAAAGCGCGAATTGAAGGCCTGCTTCAAGAAGAAGGATCGAGCCTCCGAGAACCCACAACTTTCCTGCCAAGCGATGGGTTTTGTGCCAGTTATCTTCACTCTGTAAGGTCCAAGGCAGACGGATTCCAACCGTGTGATTCACTTTTAGCTTAGGCATGTAATTGCCCATGATTACAAAGATGAGACCCAGCAGAACCGAAACAAAAACTGATGGATTGGTAGTAGATCCTAGCGCCTTGCTATAGATGAGATAGGAGGTACTTAAGGAAACGATTGGGGTCAACCAGTAAATCGCTCTGATCATTTTTTCATTCATAGCGCTATTCTTAGAATCGCGACCGATCATAAAGATCATAAACAGATGCACCATGAGATCGAAAATAGGAAGACCAAACACAACCAGGGGTTTCGATTGGAAGTTATTGGGCTGGCCAGCAAAATTGAAGTGAATCGGGATTTGGTTAGGCAATTGCGACCAAATCATCAGCCCCCAAAGCATGGGGAAAAGGATCACCATAGAAGTTAATAGCAATAGTTTTTTATTCGTTTTCATCAGTAGAGTCTCCTTTCAAATCAACGAGCCAGACCATTAAATCCTCCAAGACAGAAGTATTGAGTTCATAGTAGATAAAATTCTTCTCTTTTTCCTCTCGAATTAAATCTGCCTGCTTGAGGAGGCTTAAATGATGGGAAATGGTCGCTCCTGCCACATCAAAGTGACCAGCGATATCTCCAGCAGATAATTTCCCCGCCTTTAGCAGTTCTAAGATACTTCTTCTTATCGGATTCGATAAAGCTTTAAATGTTTGCGCAAAATTCATTCTCTATCTCCTCTAATCTATTTAGATTTCTTTCTAAATAGATTCTAGCACTTTCGGATGGGCTTGTCAACTCTATTTAGAAAAAAGATCTAAATAGTTTCTGTTGTAAAAAAATATCAGACCTAAGACCGATTCTTATAAGCAGCGTCTTTTCTTAAGTTTTCTTTAAGAAATCAGCCTTATAATAAAACCATCAAATGAAGACCTCCTAACTTTGTTTGATAGAAAATCCTAAACTTTTTCATAATAATCTCCCTATAAGAGCCACCAAAACCGGTGGCTTTTTCTATGTACCTTAGTGAGTCAAGTCCAATAGGGACTTAGACGAACTTAGGTACATTGATGCAGTTCGAACGACAGTGAGAACTACGGTCCTTATAATGCTTAATGAGGTGAACTCAGAGAGTTCAACCGAATTTAGAGATATTGATGCAGTTTGAGCGAAGCGAAAACTACGTTCCTTACTATTCTTAGTGAGTCAAGTCCAATAGGCGCTTAGACGAACTTAGGTGCATTGACGCAGTTCGAACGATAGTGAGAACTACGTTCCTTATTCTCTTTACGAGCACCAGTGAGCTTAAATACATGGATGCCGTTCGGAACTACTTTTTACAAGACAATAAAAAAGCCTCCACGAGAGCTCTGATTTTCGATCAGAATTCTTGAAGGGCTTTTTCATCTTTTATCTTTTATCTTTTCTTACATATCTTTGTGGATACGATAAGTATTGTAAGCAGTGACTACATTAGCAACGGCACTGACTCTTGAGCTACGTGCAATATCGGCTTGTAGGGCATTGGCTTCTTCTTGCAGATTGACTTGCGTTTCATGGAATTGTTGCATTTCAAGCAGATTGTAGGCTTCTGGCAAGGTAGAGGCACGGCCTTCTGCGATTAAGTTATATAGTCGGAAGAGGTCGTGGTAATTGTAAAATTTTTGCGGGAAACCTTGCATCCCTTGTTGGTAGGCTGGTTGGCTGATTTCCTGGTTGTAAAGGGCCTGGGCATTGGCAAGAGCCTGCTTGGCTGGGGCTACAAATACAAAGTATTTGAAAGCAATCAGCCCGCCCATCAACCCGAGCATCAATAGAAAACCGTGCATCAGGTGACTTTGTTCTAAGAGAAAAATAGTAAAAGCAAAAAGAAGATTGAGGGCCAGTGTGACCGTGATTGGCCCATTGAGTCTCTTCGCTGCTTTATTTAAACGGTTTTGTTGCCGCTGAACTTCATCCCAAGCAACTGCTGCAGGGGCTGTTAGCACGCGCTTTTCATCTAATAGTTGTAAAATTTCTTGTGTCGTCATTGTAAATCTCCTTTTGTTATAAGCTTATCTTCTAGAATTGACCTTATTTTATCAAAAATCCCTCCCTAAAAAAGAGCCATGTAAACTATAGTTTCATTTTTCTTAAAAATCGAAGAATTTCTAGTTTTTTTGTCAAAAATTAAACTCTGAGTTTAATTCCATCCCTTTTTGAGGTATACTAATGGTATGATAATTGAAAGGAAGTCCCTCTATGTCCTCATCTTCGTCATTTGGTCCAACATTCCGTAAAATTCGTGAAGCACGCGGTCTTTCTCTAAAAGAAGTCGCTGCAGACATTGTCTCTCCTCAGTTCCTCAGCCAATTTGAGCGTTCTCAAAAAGGAGTAACCATCGAGACCTTCTCTCGCCTCTTGCTGTCTATGGGGGTGGATTGGGACACCTTTTTGTCCCATTATCCTGGCTTAACCGTTCAAAATTTCAGCCCCATTTTGATGAAACACATCAATCAAGAAAACATGGATTTTCTGTCCATTATTGAGCGCTTAAAGCACGAAAAATCACCTGTTGCAGAGGAGAACAAAAAGCTCTGGCAACTCTATTTGCGTTCGCTTGAAATCAATGTCAATAACGCGATGGGAAAAGAAATCCACTTGGAGGATGCACCTGTCTCGATTCAACGAATCGCTCAAGAAGTACCGTTTGCCTATCAAAATGAAATTGAGCAAGACTTCACCATTGCCCTTTTATCTGTCTTGCCCTATGAAGTCGTCGCTAAGATTCGAAAGGAGTCCTTGGAACTTTTTGAAAGCAGTTATTCTGCCTACTCTGCCAATGCATTGGCCTCTTTACTGTTAAATCTAGCCAACTATCTTATTAAAAAAGAACTCTACTTAGAAGCTCTAAATTTTCTTCAATCGATTAACCAGCTTCGCAAGCGCAAACCGATTTTAAACACCAGTATTTCCATGCAGTTAGAATTTATGCAGGTCTATGCCCTCCTTGGCTTAAATGACAAGGAAGGGGTTTACCGTGCCAAGCAGGTCCTAAAAGCCCTGGAAGGTTTGATTGCACTCGAAAATTTCGGAAGCCCGCTTGTTCAAATCAAAACAAAATTCATGTTACGGGTCAATGAACTCAACAAAACCGGCATTGATTTCTTCAGCGAATAAAGGCGTCTCAGACTTCAGACCGATTCTTTCGATCAGCGCCTTTTCTTAAGATTTCTTTAAGCAAACCGCCATATAATAAAACCATCAAATAAAGACCTCCTAACTTTGTTTGATAGAAAATCCTAAACTTTTTCATAATAATCTCCCTATAAGAGCCACCAAAACCGGTGGCTTTTTCTATGTACCTTAGTGAGTCAAGTCCAATAGGGGCTTAGACGAACTTAGGTACATTGACGCAGTTCGAACGACAGTGAGAACTACGATCCTTTTAATACTTAATGAGGTGAACTCAGAGAGTTCAACCGAATTTAGAGATATTGATGCAGTTTGAGCGAAGCGAAAACTACGGTCCTTATTCCTTTAGCAAACGTTAGTGAGCTTAGGTACGTTGATGCAGTTCGAGCGACAGCGAAAACTACGGTCCTTCTCCTTCATTTGTACAAATACTCCAATTTATGCTCGATCTATGTTATAATGAAGGGAATTTTTGTCTGAGGAGGATTTATGAAAAAAACACATTCTATGCTATTCATCCCGGGCATCATTATGCTTGGGATTGTTTTACGAACACCATTTACTACGCTTCCGACGGTCTTGTCTGACATCGCTGCTGGTTTGGGGGTAGATGTGAGCTCTCTGGGACTATTGACTAGCTTACCACTTCTCACCTTTGCCATTTTCTCACCTTTTGCGATTCAATTTGCTAAAAGGTTGGGGATTGAGCGCCTCTTTTTCCTAGTTTTGATCGTGATTACGATCGGATCTGCCATTCGGATTATCAATCTTCCCTTTCTCTATCTGGGAACCATCTTGATTGGAGCAAGTATTGCCTTTCTCAATGTGCTGCTTCCAAGCTTGATTCAGGCCAATCGGCCTAAGCAACTCGGTGTGCTAACAACTCTCTACATCACCTCTATGGGGATGTCCACAGCGATCGCCTCTTCTGTGGCCGTTCCGATCACCAAAGCCACTTCTTGGCAAGGTTTGGTCAACATCTTGACAGCCTTATGTGCTCTTGCTTTGGTCATCTGGATTCCTAACCTTCGCTACAACCACCATCTAAAAAAGACAGCTACTACGGAATCTAGTAGCAAGTGGTATACCAATAAATATGTTTGGGCTATCATGATTTTTGGAGGCTTGCAGTCACTGCTTTTCTACACAAGTATGACTTGGCTTCCGACCATGGCTGTTCAAGCTGGCCTTTCAAAGGTTGAATCTGGACTACTGGCCTCCGTGTTCACCCTGATCAGTCTCCCATTCTCCTTAACGATCCCAAGTTTAACGACACGGTTATCCGATCGCAATCGACGCTTGATGCTTACGATTGTTGTCGGAGCAGGGATTCTGGGGGTAGCCATGCTCTTAATCCCAACTAGCAACTTCTTCTACTGGTTGGTATTAAATGCCCTAATTGGAAGTTCCGTTAGTTCGCTCTTCCCTTACCTCATGGTCGCTTTCTCCATGAAATCCAGCACACCTGAAAAAACAGCTCAACTTTCCGGTCTTGCTCAAACAGGAGGCTACGTCTTTGCAGCCTTTGGTCCCATCCTCTTCGGCTACAGCAAATCTCTCTTCCACTCTTGGACACCAGCTATCCTCATGCTACTGGTCTTAACCATTATCATGGCCTTTGCTCTTTATCAGGTGGAAAAAGTCGATCATATTTTATAACCATCGTCTGGCTGGAAGATTCGTCTTCCGGCCTTTTTTGTGCATACAAAAAAAGAACTAGGCACTTGTCCTAGTTCGAAGTTTTATTATCCGTTAAATGAGATATGTACGTGATCGTAGTGGTTTGCTGTATCTCCACCACGGTCTGGCATTTGGTTCCATGTATTAGCTGGTCCGTAAATGTTGTTGACTGGCATGTAGAATTGTTGTTTCCAGATGATGTATGAGATACCTGCACGGTCCATGTTGTCAATTGCATATTGAGCAACTTGATCTCCAAGTTCAGAACTTGTTGGAACCATTACGTCTACTGCAAGTCCTTGACCATGGTCTTCTGGATCCCCTTTACGGTAACCACCGATGTTTGTGATACCAAATTTCGCCGCGATTTCTTGACGGAAAGCTTCCGCTTGCGGTTTAAGATTTGGATCAGTTGGAATCGTATTTCCGCTTGTTGGAGTTGATGCTACTGGTTGCACTTCAGGTGTAGCAGTCGTTTCTGCTACTGGTTGTGCTGGAGCTTCCTCTGCTGGAGCTTCAGGAGCAGAAGCTGGTGTTTCAGCAGGTGCTTCTGTTGCAGGAGCAGATTGAGGAGCAGCTGGCGCTACATCTTGATTTTGAATTTCAACATTGGTAGCTGGAGCACCGTAGCTTGGTGTTTCTGGAACAGCTGGTTGTGCTGGCGTTTCTGTTGCTGGTACTTCAACTACTGGAGCTTCTTGAGTGCCCGCTGCTGGAGCAACTGGAACAGCTTTGTTATCTTCGTTTACTGGTTTAGACAAATCGTTAACAGCGACTGTTTGGTCATCAACTGTCACTTGGTTTGTTGTCAAGTCAGCACTTGCAACGGTTGCATCTGTCGAACCTGCTTGAGGAGTTTGGATTTCAACTGAAGTTACTTCTTTTTGATCATTTACTGTTGTTTTCAAAACAGTACCTGGGTAGATCAAATCCATGTTGCTGATGTTGTTCAAGTTTGCCAACACATGTACATCGATTCCAAGCGCTTCTGCGATCGAACTCAATGTATCACCATATTTGATGGTATAAGTTTGTTGGTTTTCACCGCTTTGTTGGATATCATGTTTGATTTCATCTACTGAGCGAGCTACCCAATCTTCAAGTGTTTCTGCAGTGGCTTTTGTAAATGGAATCACTGCAAGAGCTACTGTTGAAGCGATCAAGGCTTTCGTATTAACTTTTAATTTCATCTTTTATCCTCTTTTTTCATTGTTTTTTTGCTCAATATTTTCTTGAACAAATGAACTACTACTCTATCTTATCACAATTTAAAAATAATAAAAGGTCTTTTTGTCTATTTAACAAAACTGTATTTTTCTTGTAATATTTCGTCTTTCTTGTCACATTGTTACAAACTAGTAACATAAAAATAGGGTAGTGGAAGAAGAGTGAGAGGGTGAAAAAAAGCCTCATCCAGGAGCCGTTCCTCGATGAGGTTCTTGTATTTTTTAAGTAATTGAGGCCGGGCTGAAAAGCTGGGTGAAAAACGCAAACTGTAATAGTACTAACTTCAAAGGCACAGTAGCTGATTGGATTTTTCTCTCGCTTTAAGAGCTCGGAAAAATCCTAATCAGCCTTGTGGGGGCAGGACAACGAAGCATTCTATACAACAGTGCTTCTGTCCTGCTCCCTATTTTCCTTTGAGTTGCTTAACGGCTTTGTATCTTATTTTACCTTCATGATTCTGACGAGGTTGGCGCGCTCGGCTTCTTCGAGTTTCATTTCGATATAATAGATAGTCTCTTTGAGGTCTGGGATGGTCGCATACTCGAGTCCGTTCACTCGACGGCGGGTTTTCTCGATTTCATCTGCCATGAGTTGGCAGCTTTTTTCGATTTCCGCTAACTTGAGCAAATCTGGGAGTAGATCCCCCATTTCTTGGATCGTGCTATCCATTTGACTGTTGGAGGCTAAGTAGCTATAAACCACGTCCCCTTCATCATCTCCGTATGGATTATCGATACGAGCATGGAGCTTGGGCACGCGCACACTCATGACATTTTCTTCCTCAATATGAAGCATCACTTCTCGCGTAGGAACGGCAAAGATTTCTTCCACCATGAGGTCGCTCTCTAAGGACTTGGCCATCACGAAATCTTGCATATTGCCCACCAGCGCTGCCTCTACCTTTTGGCGCAGACGATTATTCTCACGCACAGCTTCAATAAAACGGCGCATGAGTTCATCCCGCTTATCCTTGAGCAACTTATGCCCCCGGGTTGCTGTCTTGAGGCGCTCTTTGAGAATATTAAGCTCCATCCGAGTTGGTTTTACATTTAATCGTGCCATAGGCTAATCCTCTTTGTTTGGCAGATACTTGTCAATCATCTCATCCTTGATCCGTTTAAGCTCTGTTCGTGGAAGGATGGATAAGAGTTCCCAACCGAGATCCAAACTTTCCTCAATCGTCCGATTGGTGGTGAAACCTTGATTGATGTATTCTTGCTCAAAGCGGTCCGTAAATTTAACATAAAGCTTGTCGGTATCTGACAAGGCAGACTCCCCAAGCACTACAGCCAGTTCTTTGGCTTGTTTTCCTTGGGCATAGGCCGCAAAGAGTTGGTTCATGGTCGCCGCATGGTCTTCCCGAGTTTTGCCTTCACCAGAACCCTTGTCCTTCAAACGAGAAAGGGATGGAAGAACATTGATCGGTGGGCGGTAACCACTATTGTAGAGATCGCGGGACAGAATAATCTGACCTTCGGTGATGTAGCCTGTCAAGTCAGGGATGGGGTGGGTGATGTCATCTTCCGGCATAGAGAGAATCGGAATTTGGGTCACAGATCCTTTCTTTCCAACCAAGCGTCCTGCACGTTCGTAGAGGGTTGAGAGGTTGGTATAAAGGTAACCTGGATAGCCCCGACGTCCTGGAACTTCCCGGCGGGCAGCAGATACTTCTCGAAGGGCCTCACAGTAGTTGGTCATGTCGGTCATAATAACCAAGACGTGCATGTCTTTTTCATAGGCCAAATACTCGGCAGCTGTCAAGGCGATCCGAGGAGTGGCAATCCGCTCAATAGCTGGGTCGTTGGCTAGGTTGATAAAGAGGACAGAGCGGTCAATGGCTCCTGTCTCCCGAAGGTCGTTCATAAAGAACTCGGCTTCTTCAAAGGTAATTCCCATGGCCGCAAAGACCACGGCGAAGTTTTCTTCCGAATTAAGAACCGTCGCTTGACGAGCAATCTGAGCCGCCAATTCCTTGTGAGGAAGACCAGAACCTGAGAATACTGGGAGTTTTTGGCCCCGAACTAGGGTATTCAAATGGTCAATGGCTGAGATCCCTGTCTGGATAAATTCATCCGGATAGTCCCGCGAAACAGGGTTGATGGCTTGTCCATCAATGTCCAAGTACTTCTCTGGGATAATCTCTGGACCGCCATCGATCGGTTTGCCCATCCCGTTAAAGATGCGTCCGACCATGTCTTCAGACACAGGAAGTTCTAGGGGACGTCCGGTAAAGCGGACTTTGGCTTTCTCCAAGTTGATCCCGCTAGATCCTTCAAAGAGCTGGACCATGGCCTTGTCTTCTTGGACTTCGAGGACTTGTCCCTGACGGGTCGTTCCATCATGGAGCTTGATTTCTACCAGTTCATTGTAGTGAACCCCTTCGACCTGATCGACAATCATCAAGGGGCCAACAACTTCGCTGACAGTACGGTATTCTTTAATCACGCTCATTGTCTACTCCTCCTTTTGCGACGATTTGGTGTAGGGTTTCTACGATTTCTTCTTTCAAGGCTTGAATGGTTGCCAACTGGTCCTCATGGATGAATTTGCTCCGGGCAATGCGGTCTCGAAGAGCTACGGTTCCTTCCATGATTTCTGTGAAGTAAGCTCCCAATTCTAGTGCTTTTTGACTTTCTTGGTCAAAGGTCAAAATGTTGGTCAACAAGGCCACCTGCTTGCTGAAAGAGGTATAGGTATCGACCTCATCAAAGGCATTTTGTTGCAGGTAGTCTTCACGGATCATCTTGGCCGCATTCATGGTCAAGCGGTCTTTTTCAGATAAGGAATCTAGACCAACCAAGCGGACGATTTCTTGCAATTCACTTTCCTTTTGAAGCAAATTCATAGCGCGGGTCACTTTTTCAGACCAGCTGATTTGTTCATGTAGATCGATATAGCGACCGACTTCATCTTGGTAAAGCGAATAAGAACTCAACCAGTTGATGGCTGGGAAGTGACGACGTTGAGCCAATTGAGCATCTAGTCCCCAGAAGACCTTGACAATCCGCAAGGTATTTTGGGTCACCGGCTCTGAAATGTCTCCACCTGGAGGGGAAACGGCACCGATGGCGGTAATCGAACCTTCACGCGCAGTGGTTCCAAGTGTCTTGACCCGACCTGCACGCTCGTAGTATTCGGCGATCCGGCTACCAAGATAGGCTGGGTAGCCTTCATCCCCTGGCATTTCTTCTAGACGACCAGACATTTCACGGAGAGCTTCTGCCCAACGAGAAGTAGAGTCCGCCATGATGGCAACGGAATAGCCCATATCACGGAAGTATTCGGCGATGGTAATCCCTGTGTAGATGGAAGCTTCACGCGCCGCTACTGGCATGTTCGAAGTGTTGGCGATCAGAACGGTCCGTTGCATGATGGATTGACCAGTCGTTGGATCGATCAATTCTGGAAATTCATTCAGAACGTCCGTCATTTCATTTCCACGTTCCCCACAACCAACGTAAATTACGATGTCTACATTGGCAAACTTGGCTACCTGGTGTTGCACAACTGTCTTTCCAGCTCCGAAAGGACCAGGAACAGCTGCAGCTCCACCCTTAGTCACAGGGAAGAAGGTATCGATGACCCGTTGACCCGTGACCAAAGGCTCTACTGGAATGAGTTTTTGTGCAAAGGGACGGCCTCGACGAACCGGCCATTTTTGCATCAAAGTACCAGTAAAGAGGCTACCATCTGCCCGCTCGATCTCATAAACCGGCTCTTCTACTGTGTAAGAACCTGCTGCGATCTTGGTCACACGTCCACTCACACCAAAGGGCACCATGATGCGGTGCTCCACCATATTGGTCTCTTGAACGGTACCGACGATGTCTCCTGCAACCACCTCTGTTCCTTCTGTCACGCTTGGTTCAAAGGCCCATTTGGTGTCACGATCTAGATTTGGAACTTGCACCCCACGAACCAAAAAGTCACTGGCAGTAACTTCTTGGAAGCGTTCCAAGGGGCGTTGGATCCCGTCAAACATCTGAGAGATCAAGCCTGGTCCCAATTCAACAGAAAGGGGAGCTCCGGTTGTTACAACTGGTTCTCCTGGACCAACTCCAGACGTTTCTTCATATACTTGGATAGAGGCTTCGTCCCGCCGCATCTCAATAATTTCGCCAATCAAACCAAGATCGCCGACCCGGCAAATGTCTTGGATATTGGCCTCCTGCATCCCTGATGCAACCACCAAGGGACCGGAAACTTTGATAATTTTTCCTTGAGTCATGTATTCCTCCTGGGAATCCTTTGTTTCTTTGTTTTACTTTTGTGCTATCTCTCTTAGAGATTGCTTTTGTTGGCCATTGGCGTCGAAATTGCTTGGATCCAACCAGGCTTCGAAGCGCTGTTTGATTTCTGGCCATTCTTGGTCAATGATGGACAACCAGTCTGTATCACGGGTCCGACCTTTATAAACAACAGCCTGACGGAAACAGCCTTCATAGGTGAACCCTAAGCGCTCAGCTGCTTTGCGAGATGCTTGGTTTAAGGCATCGCATTTCCACTCATAGCGGCGGTAGCCTAAATCTTCAAACACGTAGCGCGCTAACAGATACTGGGCTTCCGTAGCCATGCGTGTCTTTTGGAGCGCTGGTGAGTAGGTCACTGCTCCGACTTCGATCACCCGATTAGCTTGATCGATCCGCATGAGAGAGAAAGTTCCCAAAGCCTTGCCTGAATCTTTGTCTACAATCGCATAGTAAAAGCGACCTTGGGCTGTCATAAGATCATCTAATAAGCGGTCCCACTCCTCCTCATTGCGGGCAGGGCCTTTGAACAGAAAGGTCCACATAGCCGCTGGAGAGTCCGGCCCGTAGACCTGATAAAGATCTGCTCCATGTTTTTCTTTTGAGAGGCGCTCGATCACGGTATAGCGACCTTCGATCCGCTCAATAGCTGGCAGAAGCCCCGGTGTAAAATCCGGCAGTGCATCGCCAATCGCTTGACCAAATTCATTTGTTCTCATAAAATATCCTGTCCTACTGCTTTTTCGACATTATCACGAATCCGCTGTTGGCCCAGTCCTGTAGTCCCTCTATGGGTCGGGATAAGGATCAGAGCCGGTGTCAGCTGCTGGTCGTAAAAAGCTACTGTATCTGGAATGGCCTGAGCAATATCCTCTGTCAGGTAGATAATCCCGAAGTTTTCCCGACTGAGTTTTCGCAAGGTATTGATCGCTTCTTGTGGCTCTGTGACCGGATAGGTTTGAAAGCCAATCAGGCGAAAAGGAAGGATGGCGTCCCGATTGCCCACAACGGCGATCTTATAGGTCTGTTTGTCCATAAATCGGTCTCATCCTTTCTTTGATTTCTGCTAGCGGAAAACCATTATCCAAACCAGAGAGGACCAAACGAAGGTTGGTCACCTCTAACTCTTTTCCGTAAAGATAACGAACAAGAGGGAGTGGTCCATCGACTTCAAAACGGCCAGCGTCTAGAAGACTGAATTTCACCAAACTTTCTAAATACTCCAACTCTACGGTCTTTAGTTGACCGGTGCGCATCTTTTCTTCATAAGTCTCTAAGGCGAGATCGTAGGCCAGTGGATTAACTTGATAAAACCAGGTCAACCACTGACCGGATTCTAGCAGGTCGATCACCTGATGGGCACTGAGGCTCCCTTCATCTGAAAGTAATTGGTGCATAAAGCTATGCGGTTTTTGCTGATCCAAGGCCCGCTTGACCGTAATCGCATTGTAAAAGTCAATGGTCACGTCCACCAACTGCTTCAGAATTGGATGATCTAGACTGTCCCCTAAGTATCTCAGGTGTTTAAAATAAGCTAAATCCATCCCGATTTCGAGAACCCGCAAGTCCTGATAGTCTTGGAATTCTTGCCAGGTTGCAGCCACTTCTTCCGCCATAAAGGCCGGACAATGCTCCGCAGAAAAGGTCGCCACCAAATGCTCGAGCACATCGAGAGAATAAGGGCCGATAGGGATCAATAAGTGCCCTAACTTGCGCTCTGTCGCCTTGTGTTTTAGATAAACCTTGAGATTATGATAGGTGTATTTCAAGGTAAAAAGGCTAACCAAGTCTGACTCAGGGGCCACTTCGAAAGCCCATTGGTATTCTGCCAACAAGGCTGCCATCAGGCGGGCTTCAAGGGCTGCTAAATCCTTGATCTCCTTGCTATCTAAAGCATAAGGTGTACCTTGTAGCAAGACTTCTCGACTCTCGCTGGAGGGACTTGCAAGCAACTGCTCGAACTGACTGGGACTGACAAAACTAGCCTCACGTACGCTGATTCCTGTATTGACTTGAGAATAGGTCCGTTCGCTCATTGCAACCTCCTAGTTCTCTTCATCTGTGAAAATGCTGGCTGCCATCTGGTAGCTTTCTTGCTCCCAAATGGAATCCACCAAATCACGGTAGAGATAGTTGTCATCAATCTTCCCAACCGACAGGACAAAGCCTGCTTGAGCTGGGATTGTTGCATCTGCAACTGTCACATTCTGATGCGTCTGCTTCAATCTCTCGAGAGCTGCTGAATCAAATTTAGCAGCGCTCACCGCCCCGAAGGTCAGGGTCACAACTTGTCCCTGATAGCGCTCTAAGACCGCATCTACAAACTGCATTTCCTTTTCAAGGGGCCAAGCCACCATCGCTTCATAAGCATCTGCAAAGAGATCCTTTAAGACTCGTTGCTTGGTGACAAGGGTTGATTGGCGTTTTTTATTTTCGATTTGTTGGGTTTCACGTTGCAATTGACGTTGAATCCGCTTGAGCTGCTCGGAGCGTTGATTGAGTTTATCTTGAATCAAACGCTCTTCTTGCGCAGTCTCTTCTTTTAGGATGGTTTCCTTGGCCTCTTCTAAGAGTTTACGCCCTTTTTCGTGGGCTTGGGCCAAGATTGAATCCTTTAATTGGGTTTGTTCATCCATATCGTTTTTTCTCCTATTGCATGCGTCTTGTGTTTTTCGCCTCGCGAGGCGAATCCATCAAAGCTAGGTCTTAGCCGACGCGTAGGGTCAATAGGAAGGACACAACGAAGGCCAAGATGGCGTAGGTTTCAACCATGGCCGCAAGGATAACCCCTTTCATCATGTCTTCAGGGCGTTTGGCCAAGATTTGCATCCCTGCTGTCGCAACATTTCCTTGGTGTTTGGCTGAGAAATAACCAACGATCGCAACTGGAAGAGCTGTAAAGAAGTAAGCAACCCCTGTTTCAAGTGGCATATCTGGCTTAATTTGCAACCAGATCAAGATCCCGATAACGAAACCGTACAAACCTTGTGTACCTGGCAACAATTGCAAAATCAAGGCTTGGGCAAATTTTTCAGGTTGTTCTTTCAAGAGCGCTGCTGCTGCTTGACCCGTTTTACCAACCCCAAGGGCAGATCCCATTCCACTAAGTGCAACGGCGATCGCTACACCAAATGCTGCAAAGAAGGCGCCCCCATGGGCTGAAAAATATGATGC
Source organism: Streptococcus parasanguinis ATCC 15912 (assembly GCF_000164675.2). Lineage (NCBI taxonomy): Bacteria > Bacillati > Bacillota > Bacilli > Lactobacillales > Streptococcaceae > Streptococcus > Streptococcus parasanguinis. The sequence goes on along the minus strand of NC_015678.1, from coordinate 1,667,069 downwards.
TAAAGATTCCATGAATATACTCCTATTTATTAAAGATAATACTTATTTTTTTGTTTTAATATAGCGTTCAGAAGGTTTGAGAGGACGAAATGGCTTGCCTCCTCCTTCGTAGAACTTACCGAAGAACTCCACAAAGATCAAACGGGCTCCATGCACATATCCTGACAAGAAGGACAGGAACATATTAATGGCATGTAGGACGATAAAGAGCAGAAGCCCTACCGTAAACCGTCCAAGCGGTGGGAAGAGATTGACAATGAGGTTAAAGGCCGAACCGATACTAGCTCCAGACAAGCCCAAGGCCATCAAACGGGTGAAGCTGACCAAGTCTCCAACATACCCACTAACATTGTAGAGGTTAAAGAGACCAGAGGCTAGACCAGATAGCTTCTTGGCACTGACAATGGAAACAATCAAGATCCCAATGGCATTCAAAATAGCCAGCCACTTGCCGATCGGAACTAGAAGGCTCATTCCTGGCAAGATATTGCCTACTGCTAGAAGCATTAAACCAAGTAGGATCAAGACCCAAGCAAAGCCAGCATTATAGGCTTCCGTGTAGTCTTTGAGGCGAATATTTTTCATCCCCCCTAGGAACAGTCCCACTAAGACAGTGACAAAACCAAAGACCACTGAAAGGATCAGGATGGTCATGGCGTTACTGGTCGTACTGATCAGGGCAAAAGGCATCTCAAATCCAAAGAAAGAGCCATAGACCACACCCCAAAGGGCAACTGAAATCCCGAGGAGACTGAAGAAACGAAGGTTCTTCGCTGTACCAGGCTTGAGCTTGAAGGCTTTAAGGGCAAAGCCTGTCGCTACCGTTAGTAACAGTCCATAACCGATATCTGCGACCATCATGCCAAAGAAAACAAAGTAGAAGAGAGAAACGATCGGTGTCGGATCTTGCTCGTAATACTTAGGTAGGGCGTACATCTCTGTGACTAATTCAAAAGGCTCTACCAAGGCATTATTTCGCAACTGGATCGGAACGTCATCCCAATCTTTTTCCGTCACATCTCGTGTCTCTAGTAGGACCCGAGATCCAAAGCCTTCTTGCAAGAAGTCTCGTAATGAGGCCACTTGGGATGTTTCAATCCAACCCTCTAAGGCTACCAAACTTTGCGTGCTGGCAAGAAGCGCCTTGGCTTCCTCACGAGCTCCCAAGCTCAACAAGTAATCCATCTGGTACTTGAGCTGGTCCAACTCCTTCTGGGAGTTTTGCAACTCGGCTAGGGTGGCTGCAACTACAGCTTCCTGCTCTTTGATTTCCCCTTCTAGGCGATCCAAGTAGGCGGCCGGGACCTGCTCTTCTTCATAGTCCAATTCTTTGAACCCATGTTCTTCCAGAAGTTCCTGAACAGCTACACGGTCTCCCGAACGATACAAGATGACATAGCCGTGTTCAGTCTCAGACGTAAAGACTTCTTCTAACTCCAGCTCTGGATGAGCTTTTAAGGAAGAACGAACAGCGTCTGTATCACTATTCGGAATCGTCCCGATCAAGCCATGCACATAGTGAAAAGTAGCGAGGGCAGCTGGTGTCACCTCTAACGGTCGCCATTTTTCTAAGCGCTCTATCTCTCCCTTTGCATCCGCAATCTTCTGACGAGCCTTGTCTAACACGCGCAATTGACGTTTCAACTTGGTCAATAGGAGATCCTCGTCTCGAATCATCCCGTGAGCCTGCAAGTCATCAAAAGACAAGCTTAAGGGTTCTTCCTTCAGAGCTTGCAGAGCCTTCTTCTCAGGCATGTAGGGCTCTAGAGTCTGAATCATTTTTTCAACTTGTTCTTGACGTTTTTGCAGCTCTACCAAGGCTTGACGATTGTCCTCTGTCAAGGGTTGAGACAAGGTATTTGCCTCAAAGGCAGCCTGCCATTCTTCCTGTTCACTGAGGTCATAAATCTGGATTTTTGCCTCAGACTGTAGCGCTAGTAGGAGACTGTCCAAGTCATCTTTGGGCAAGATGAGGGACAGTTTTTGCATCTGACTAACGGCCATAGCTTGCTACCACCTTTTCTACAATGGCTTCAACTAACCCAGCTCGTTTATCGGTCATCGCCTCTTGTACCTTGGCATCATTGCGCGCAACCGTTTCTTCCAGATTTTTCGTTAAACGGACGAGTCTTTCCTGGGCGTTTTTTTCTGCCTCTGTGACCAATTGCTTGGTTTCCTCATCGTAATGCTGTGCCACTGTTGCAAGGCGATCGCGTGAATCCGTTCGGATTTGTTCAACTTGAGCTTCATAGCCTACGATCACGCCCTGAGCGGCTTGCTCGATCTCTTGCATCATCTCGAGTGTTGCATTCGACATCGTCACACCTCCTTATTCAACTATTGTTCTTCCAACAACAGTACAATTATCTTAAATTATACCACAATTCATATCGTTTGTTCAGGCCCAACCGGGAATTTTCAGAAGATTGTGGACAACCAACAAGCCCCAACTGCCAAGATTGGTAGCGTTCTCTTCTTTTCTCCTATCCTGTTCCTAGTTTCAGTATTTCTTACTTGCTTTTACTTGAATAAAGCGGTTACCCATGTTATAATGTGTAATATATTATAGGAGCATCCTGTTATTTCATCTCGTGAGAAAGGAGGATTGCTGTGAAACAAGATCAAGATTTACGCACTATTATCGCCAGCCACGAAGCTGAGTTAACGGATATGGAACGCGACATTGCCCAGTACTTTTTATCATCCGAAGCACGACAGCACTCCCTGTCCTCTTCTCGCGTAACGGAGTTACTCCATGTCTCAAAGGCAGCTTTAACGCGTTTCTCTCAAAAATGTGGCTTCACTGGCTATCGGGAATTTGTCTATCACTTTAACGAAGAAACCAAAAATCAAAAACAGGTGCAAGAGCATGACGAACTCACTCTCAGTGTCTTGCAACGCTACCACCATATCAGTAACGTCACTGAAAGTCTGGTAAAAGATTCCCAATTAGATCGGGTAGCTGAACTAATTGATCAAGCGGACCGAGTCTATTTCTTCGGGATTGGTAGTTCCGGTTTAGTCGCTCGAGAAATGAAATTGCGCTTTATGCGCCTGGGGGTTGTTTGTGAAGCCCTAACCGATCAAGATGGGTTTACATGGACGACCAGTATTCTCGATTCCTCTTGTTTAGTCATCGGTTTCTCATTATCAGGAAGCACAAATTCCATTACAGACAGTCTTTTGGATGCCAAAGAAAAAGGGGCTAAGACGGTTCTTGTGACCGCTAATCCTGCTGCTATCCACCAAGGATTCACAGAAGTGTTACCGGCCGCACCCCTTCCTAGTAGTACCTATATCGATCGAATCTCTGCGATTTTACCACTCCTCATTGTGGTCGATTTGATCTATGCTCATTTCCTTAATAAAAGCCGAGAACAAAAGGAAATTGTCTTTAATAGCTACTGGGAAAACAAAAAGCTTTCTAGTCAACGTTCTCGAAAATCTTAATATGGTCTCCCTATTTAAAAAGCATGAAAGATCAGATTTTCTTCATCTTTCATGCTTTTTTTGATGAATCAAAAACAAGTCGCCAGCGCGACTTGTTTTATGTTCCATGTTTTTGTCTAAAGTGGTAGTAAGCCCCCAACATACCCGCGGCGTTTTGATGGTGGGCAAATTCCAAACGGATCTTATCTGCTAGGCTAGGAACGAGTTCCGCACACAGTGTTTGATAGATTTTAGGTTTCAGGATCGCTTCCTGAGCCATAATCCCCCCTCCAAGAACGATGACCTCTGGATTGACCACATAAACGATATTGGCCAGTCCTTTTCCAAGATAGGCCACCATCCGATCAATTCCAGCCATACAGATTTTATCTCCTTCCGTTGCCCGCTTGAAGATCCGACGACCATTCCACTGTTCCACAGGATCACCATGATGTTCTGCCACATACTCGACCAAAGCCGTCGTTGAAGCTAGATCCTGAAAGGCACCGTCTGGCAAATGAAGATAGCCAACCTCACAGGCTGAATTGCTAAAGCCATGAAAGACTTGACCATCGAGCAAGAGGCAACCGCCGATCCCTGTCCCAATTGTCAAGCAAACAGCATTGTTCGATCCTTTTGCATGGCCTGTAGTGACCTCTGCGAGACCGGCACAGTTGACATCATTTTCAATCTCGCAAGGGATCTGAAAGGTCTCTTCAATTTCCTTTTTGAATTGGGTGCCTGCATAGTTGGGAATTTGTGGGCCTGCATAAAAGATTTCTCCCTTATCAGGATCGACCATTCCGGCCGAAGAAATCGCAACCCCTGCCAAGGGATGCTTCTTCAAATAACGGGCTACGATTTCCTTTGTTGTGTTAAGAATGTGAGGTCCTCCTTTTTGGGCCTCCGTTGGCATTTCATGGGTCTCTAGGAGTTGCCCTTTTGCATCAGCTAGACCATACTTGATACTGGTCCCTCCGATATCAATTACAACATATGGATTCATCTAGACCTCCTTTGATCAAAGGAATCTGGCTTTTGTGTCCTGAATGAGTTGAGCAGCACGTTGAATCACTTCTTGATCCGCTTCTACTACTGGCGTCAAAGGGGAGCGAACAGATCCCAAGTCCAAACCTTCATTGATGCGCAAAACCGCTTTGATGACTGCATACATATTGCCATGAGCAGACGTCAAGACTCCGATAATATCATTGATGGCAAACTGCAAGGCACGCGCAGTCTCTAAATCTTTCTCAGCAATCAGCTGATTGAGCTTCAAGAAAAGTTCTGGCATCGCACCATAGGTACCACCGATCCCAGCATGCGCTCCCATGAGACGGCCACCTAAGAATTGTTCATCTGGACCATTAAAGACAATGTGGTCGTCGCCTCCGAAAGAAGCAAAGGTTTGAATGTCCTGAACAGGCATCGAAGAATTCTTGACCCCAATCACCCGTGGGTTTTTCAACATTTCCTTGTAAAGACTCGGTGTCAAAGCAACCCCTGCCAATTGCGGGATATTATAGATGACAAAGTCTGTATTGGGTGCGGCTGCACTGATTTCATTCCAGTAGTGGGCCACACTGTATTCTGGCAAGCGGAAATAGATCGGCGGAATGGCCGCAATGGCATCCACTCCTAGTTCTTCTGCATGTCGTGCCAATTCCACGCTATCCTTGGTGTTGTTGCAGGCTACGTGAGCAATGATGGTCAATTTCCCTTTAGCTACTGCCATCACTTCTTCCAAGATCAGCTTGCGATCGGCCACGCTCTGGTAAATACATTCGCCAGAGGATCCGTTGACATACAAGCCCTGCACACCTTTCGCGATAAAATATTCTACCAGCGCACGTACCCGCTCCGGGCTAATTTCTCCTTGGTCATCATAGCAGGCGTAAAAAGCGGGGATGACTCCTTCATATTTTTTTAAATCTGACATTTTTTCTCCTTTTGTCACTAATAAATTCATTTTATTCTTGGTACTGGGCGAAAATCTTTTCCATTAATCCAACTTGTGCAAAAGCCAAGCTTGAAAAGCCAAACAAGAAAAAGATCATAAGCCCCAATAGGAAAGCTAAAACTGAGCTTGCAAGAGCCATACATAGAAGCAAGAGAGCACTTCCCATGACAAAGAACCAAGGAAAATGCAAGCCTGTCACAATCATGGCTTTTTGCAAACACTCTTTCCAATCCAATTGGTAGCGGGCCGCAATCGGATAAGCAGCCAATAAGATCAACACAAGAAAGAGAAAGAGGCCTAAACAAATGGTTTTCAAAGCTTGGAAAGCTAGGGAAGTTTGCCCCCAAAATAAGAATAAATCAAAGAGACAAATACCTGCAACAATCAGTTCTAAACTTCCTAGTTGCAAGCCTATTTTCCAATTGTCCCGAAAAGCCTTCGCATAACTACGAATCACCGGAACACGACGCTGGTGCTTCATGGCAAATAAGGTCTGATACAAACTAATTTTCGCAATTCCAATCGTGAGAACGGGTAAACAACTTAGCACAAATAAAAGATTAACGGTTACCAAGTCAAGAACCTTCTCACTGATACGCATCACTACATTGTCCGTGTTAAAAACGGTTTTGATCAATCCTGCCCCCTTAGATGACATAGGCACTCCTTTCAAACGTGATCAATCGATCGCAATTTTAAATAGATATTTTTTCACGATATCTTCTTGCCCTGCATAGCCATTGGGTTGGTGAGGCTCCCTTGGAAAGAAAATCGCAAAATTATGATAGCCTAGATGAAGCGGATAAGACTCCTGACAATGGACAAAACCGATGTCCGATGCTTCATCAAATGCGATAGCCTCACCTGTCACACGAGATCCATAACTCGAAAACTCATGCCCTTCTACTAATAAATGCAAATCGGCATATCTTTTGTGGTGTTCAAAGCGATCATTTTCTGCTTTGTTGAGGGTATTTTCTTGAACGACGAGAAAGACCTTATCCCCATCAATATCGTATCTCCCCAATTCAAAAGAATCCTTCCGATGCTCATAGAGAAAGTCAATGGCCTGATCCAGATTGGGGTGGATTCCTTTGTAAAAGGTGATGTTTTTTAAATCATCAAATATCATATTCTCATCCTTTCGATACTTCTCAGCCTAGCAAACCGATCTGTACACAACTATCGTTTGTCCAAGCAGACGACTTATCCTTTGACCGCTCCCATGGTAATCCCTTGTGTAAAGGATTTTTGGAACACGAGGAAGACCGTAACGATTGGCACTGCAGCTAGGGCTGCCCCAGCCATGATCAAGCCATAGTTGGTGGCCATTTCAGCCTGCATGGTCGCAACCCCTAGTGAAATAGTCAAGTTTTGACGAGAGGTCAGCATTACCAATTGCATAAAGTAGTCGTTCCAGGTGTTGATAAAGGTAAAGATGGCAAGGGCTGCAAATCCCGGTTTGACAATTGGGAAGGCAACGCTCCAGAAAGTTCGCAACTCTCCACAACCATCGATCTTAGCAGATTCTAAGAGTTCTGTTGGGATGTTTTCACTAAATTGCTTCATCAAGAAGACCCCGAATGGCCATCCAACCAATGGTAGAATAACCGCTGCAAGGGTATCATGGATTCCCATAAAGTTAATAATCCGTACCAATGGAACTAAGACAACTTGTTTAGGAAGGGCCATGGCCGCGATAAAGATAGCAAAGAGAATTCGTTGCCCATAGAAGCGTTTCTTAGCCAAGACATAACCTGCCAAGGAAGAGGTCATACACACCAAAAGCATGGTTGCTAGAGAGATGAAGACACTATTCCACAACCATTGTAGGGCTGGGTTTTGTACCATCAACTGTTGGAAGTTTTCCATGGTTGGTGTCTTTGGCCACCATTGAGGTGGGATCATGATGGTATCTGGTTGAGACTTAAAGGCCCCTGTCAAAATCCAATAAAATGGGAAAATGAACAAGACTGTCAAAAGGAGCAAAATGATCGTTGAAATCACTGTAAAGGCAGTGATGGGTTTCTTTTGTGTTGGTTTCATCTGAGGCTCCTTTCTTTAGTATTCTACGTCGTTTCCAAGGATCTTGAATTGCGCAAAACTGATAATGGCAATCATCACCGCAAGGAAGACACCCATGGTGTTGGCATAACCGTATTCAGAGAGTTTAAAGGCTTTTTCATAGAGGTAGTACATAAGGGTACTCGTTGAGTAGTTAGGACCACCAGATGTCAACAATTGGATCAAGGCGAAACATTGGAAAGAGTTAATGGTCGTGATGATGGCAATGTACAAAGTTGTTGGCAACAAGCTTGGCCATTTGATCTTCCAGAAAACTTGCAGTTCTGTCGCACCATCCACACGCGCGGCTTCTACGAGGGAATTATCAATATTTCCCATAGCAGCGATGTAGAGGATGATCGGTTGACCAACTGAAGTGGTCAACAAAATAATGATGATGGCCATCAAAGCCCAGTGTTTGTCCCCCAACCAAGAAATGTTTTGGTTGATGACATGTCCAGATTTCAATACAAAGTTCAAAATCCCTGATAGTGGATCATAGATCCATTTCCACACAACCGTTACCGCTACACTCCCTGTAACAACTGGAAGGAAGAAGACGAAACGGTAGAAGGAACGTGCAATCGCATTTTGATGGTAGGTCTGAGAAGCCACAAACAAGGAGAACAATACGACGATCGGAACGGATCCGATAACGATGATGACGGTATTGATCAAGGACTTCACAAAGACCTTATCCGCAAACATACGGGAATAATTTTCTAAACCGACAAACTTAAAGGATGTCATAGAATAGTTGAAGAAACTTGTCACAAAGCCCATGATCATGGGTGCTAGGACAAAGACCGTAAAGAAGAGTAAAATGGGTGCTAGGAATGCGTAGGAAACGAGTGTCTCCCTCATTCGGATTTTGTTTACCTTCACAGTAAGGCACCTCCTAGTGTTCTTTTTCTATTTTCTTTTCTAAACATATCTTACGACTTAAGAAAAGAAGATCCAGAAAGAATGAAGACCCCTTCGTTCCATTCCAAAAAGAGAGATACGGATTCGAAGGGGCCTGCAAATTCTCATTTCTATGAAAGACTTAGGTCCGCTTCATAGACTGATTATTTTTTCGTAATGGTTTCGTTTGCTTTTTCAGTAAAGGTCTTCAAAGCTGGTTCTGCTTTTTCATCCCCGTTTGAAACAGATTGCAACATTGGGAACCATAGGGTCCGCATTTCTGCAAAACCGTCGATTGTGTTGTAGTATGGTGAGTAGTATTTTGTCCAAGTGCTGATGGTTTCCATCCGTTTGTCATCGTACAACTTACCAAATGAACTACGAACTGGGAAGGCTCCTGTACGCACAACATCTTTTGGACCCCATTCTTTGTCGTCTGCGATGAACTGTACAAATTTCTTAGCAGCAGCAATTTTCTTTTCATCTTTATTATTGAAGACGGCAAATCCATTGACAAGGTATTCCAATTTTGGCTTGCCTGAGTCAGATGGGAATGGCACTTCTACTACTTCGACCTTACTTGCATCCAACAATTTAGCTTGGATACCGTTTTGTGAAGGCGCCCACAAGATGGTGTAAGAAGTTTGACCATTCGCAAAGTTTTGGATGTCTGCTCCACCATCGAATTGAGAACCATTCATCATCAAGCCATCATTGATCCATTTAGAAGCTTTTTCCAAACCTTTGACAAATTTCGCATCATCGGTTGTATACTTGGTTACTTTTTCATCTGTAACAGAACCGCCGTAAAGGTTAGCAATGAAGGCACGAGTTCCTTGGTCTCCACCTTGACCATTACTGAAGAGTGATCCTGGTGTGTAGCCTTTGTCTTTCAAGGCTTTCAAGACTTTTTCAAAATCGTCTGTTGTCCAGCCTTCTTTGACAAGATCCAACACGCCTGCATCTTTGAGCATTTTCTTATTCATCGCCATGTAGAATGGTGCTGAACTAATTGGATACATGTAAGCTGTGTCGCCTGCCTTGCTGGCTTGAATGATATTTTCATTATTGACATCTTTGACAAAATCTTCGGTAAAGAGATCGTTCAAATCAGCCAATTTTCCATTTTTACCATACTGAATGATCCGTCCAGGCGCATCAAAGAGCACATCTGGAGCAGTTCCTGCTTCAATAGCCGTTGTGATCTTTTCAGGACCTGACTTGAAATCAATCGTTTCCAAATTCACGTGGATATCTGGATTCGCTTTTTCAAAAGCTGCAATAATTGATTTTTCGTAGGTTCCGACACCATCTTCTGCTTTTTCTTGAGTAAAGACTGGGAACGCCCACCAGGTAATTTCTGTTTTACCAGAATTTCCACCAGAAGATTCTGATTTTGATCCTCCGCCAGAGCCACAAGCTGCGAGTGCTAGAAGAGCTGCACCAGCTACCAACGAGCACAATACTTTTTTCATTTTCATGTGATTTCTCCTCACAATTGCGGTAAGATTACTCTTACAGGGGGTTATCCTCAATGAGGACGCCTATTCTTGTTCTTGTTTCAGATTCGACTACTCTCTATTCGGTCTCCTCCTCCTTCAATCTACTGTTTTGTTTTCTCAATTTAAGGCCGCGACGAAGCGCTCTGTAATCTCTTTTGGTCGGGTAATGGCACCACCTACAACGATGCCGCGAACCCCGAGATCATGGATTTTCTTGGCCTGATCCGGATAGTGGATCTTACCTTCTGCGATGACATCCACTCCTGCTTGGCAGAGGCGATGGATCAGTTCAAAATCTGGACCATCAACCTTTGGACTGTAGTCCGTATAGCCCGAAAGGGTCGTTCCGACAAAGTCCACTCCCGCTTCGACAGCTGTCAATCCTTCTTCCAGAGTAGAGATATCAGCCATCAAGAGTTGGTCTGGATATTTCTCTTTGACTTGATGGATAAAGTCACTAATCAAAAACCCATCATGACGCGGACGTTTAGTACAATCAAGCGCAATGACCGCGATATCCAAAGCTGCCAACTCATCGACTTCTTTCATAGTAGCCGTGATAAAGGGTTCTTCAGGTGGGTAATCGCGTTTGATAATCCCAATGATCGGCAACTTGGTCACTTCCTTGATTTCCTTGATATCCCGGACACTATTGGCTCGGATTCCGACAGCTCCACCCTGCTCAGCCGCTTTGACCAAGAGAGGAATGACTCCTCCTGCTTCTGTATAGAGCGGTTCATGAGGGAGGGCTTGACAAGAAACAATGATGCCATCTTTGATTTGTTCAATCAGTTCATCTTTTGTAATCTTTGACATAACTCCTTCTCCTTTGATAATAAGGCAACTCGAGTACTTGTAAAATGATTATAATCTATTTTTGAAGCGCTTACAATGTTAATCGTGTAATTGGATTATAGTTTCACATTTTAGAAAAAATAAAAAGATCCCTGAAACTAGTTTCAGGGATCTAGGACATGATGATTCCCTAGGCCATCTTTTGAGTTGCTTTTTCCTTTACGACAAATACAAAGCCGATAGAGCCGACGACGGCTCCAAGCAAGATCCAATAGACCATATCCGATGAAGCAATTGGGCCTGCCAAGAGACCTGCTAGTAAAAAGAGATCGATATACAGTCGGGTATCACGATAGAAGGTCCAATTGAAATGGTAGCTACCTTCTGGATACTGACGTGTCGATACAGGTGGTTGAAAGACCTGAAGAAGGATCAAAATCCCAACAAAAGCAAGATAAGCTAGGCTAACTACCGAAAGCGGAGCTCGCATCGTCAAAGCTACAGCCGCTAAAAGCAAGACTAAGATCCAGAAATGGAAGTCCATCCAGAATTCACGATGATAACAAAACCGTTTCATAAGATCACACCTTTCTCTTTATGTAATCGTTTTCTGCACTTCTATTATAAGATAATGAATTTATTTTGCAAGGAATCATCTGCTATTTGGGATTGAAAATAGGACCAGAATATCTCTGGTCCGTCTAAAAAAACTATGAACAAACATTAGTTGCCACTTCATTCACTGATATCGTTTTCGATAATCACCTTGAGTGCATGGTTTTCACCCGCATGTTTAAAGACATCATAGGCTTTTTCAACTTCTGAGAGTTTGAAGTGGTGGGTGATGAGCTTAGTCGCATCAATCTTACCTGATTTCAAGACATTGAGCAACATTTCAGTGGTATTGGCATTGACAAGACCGGTGTTAAGGGTAATGTTCTTGATCCACAAATCGTCCAAATTGAAGCTAACTGGTTTTCCGTGGACACCGACATTGGCAATATGACCACCGACAGAGATGACGTTTTGGCAGACATCAAAAGTAGCAGGATAGCCCACACATTCCATGGAGATATCGACACCACGACCTTCGGTCACTTCATTGATAAAGGCCTTGATTTCAGCGATATCACTTGAGCAGATGGTGTGAGTTGCCCCAAATTTCTTGGCTGCTTCAAGACGAGATTCAGACAAGTCTACCATGATAATCGTAGCAGGTGAGAAGAACTGAACGGTCAAGAGAGCCGCAAGGCCGATTGGACCAGCTCCAACGATACAGACATTATCGCCTGGTTTTACATGAGATGGAAGCACCCCAATTTCATAAGACGTTGGGAGAATATCTGAGAGCATGACCAAAGCTTCGTCATCCACAGTTTCAGGCGCATGATAAAGACTACCATCAGCATGTGGAATGTGGACATACTCTGCTTGGGTCCCATTGATTAAGTGACCCAAAATCCAACCACCATCTTCACAGTGAGAAGGCAGACTACGTTTACAGTAGTAGCAGGTGTTACAAGCTGTGACACAAGAGATAATGACCTTGTCGCCCACCTTGAAGTTCGTAACCGCATCACCGACTTCTTCGACGATCCCGATTCCTTCGTGGCCTAAAATTGTGCCTTCCTTACAAGCTGGCACATCTCCTCCTAGGATGTGGAGGTCTGTCCCACAGATGGTTGTCTTCAAGACACGCACAATGGCATCCGTTGGATTTTTGATCACTGGTTTTGGTTGATCCAGCAGTTGCAGATTGCCTGCAGATACATAGGTTGCAGCTTTCATAAGAGACTCCTTTTCTTTGTTGGTTTGATAAAACCATTTTATTTTCGTTTATTTGTGAATATTATAACATACTAAGCAAACGCTTACAAGAATTTATGAGCATATTTTAAAAAGTTTTTTGAGCAAACAAAAACATTCCTCTTATCTCTACCAGAGGAATGTTTCAATCACCTTGTTCTAATTGTTGACGCTGCTTGTAGTACTCTTGCTGTTCGCGCTCACGCTCTTCTTCTAAGCGCTCTTCATAGCGCTTGAGTTCTGCCTCAAACTCTTCTTGCAAGGCAAATAAACGCTCCAAGCCACTTTGAGCCTCCGCACTTGGGGCTTGAAAATGTAGGGCACTCAGCCAGTCCACTAAATTTTCTGTATGTTGGCGAACATCCATACGCATATCCGCATAATCCCACTCCAGCTCACTAAGCTTTTGATTGAAGCGGTAATGTCGATCTTCTAGTTGTTCCAATTCACTATTTCCTGAATGGTACATCACATACCTCCTTTAATCGGACTCAATAAAATCGGCTTCTTCACTGATTTCAGTGCTGTTTCTACCGCGTCCGCTGCTCCTCCTGTAAATCCATCTTTCAAATCACTAACCAGGGTCGTTGTAGCAAAAGAGCGCATCTTTTCAGATTGACCGCCCAAGGTTACCTGCAAACTCATCCCTTCCAACATCATCAAGGCTTTTTGCGTTGCAATCAAACTTCTGATCGCAATCCGCTCTTGCTCCTTTTTAATCTCTCGATGGAGCTCCTCAATTCGTTCTCTGTCCTCTCCCAGGATCTCTAACATCTTTTTCTCCTACTTATGAAAAATCAAAGGCCGTCGCTTGTCCCTTGTCCAAGTCCACCAATTGAGCTGATGCAGCCTCCAACTGACCCGCCAAATCTGACAAGCGAGTAGAGTAGGCCTTTGCTTGGGCGAGGTTCTCCTCCTCTACTGCTTGGTCCCAACAAGTATCCATGGAGAACTCCCCTAATAGTTGCTCCACTTCTGTGTCTGTTAAAAATTGAGCCATACTGTGGGCCATTTGAGACACCTCAGCAACTTTATGGGAAACCATCTCCTTGGCCTCTTCCAGTTTATCCTTGACCTCTGCCTCAAACACAGTGGCTTGCGCTGAAGCATTCTGCGCTACTGCCAGCACTAATTTCTCCCGCAATTGAATGGTCTGGGTCCCAGACGCACTCGCTAGTTGCTGATGGAGGCTAGAAATGCTGGACGATTGCCCACTACCTTGACCAGGCCTTTCCTGCCCATACATGGAGACCACCGAAGCAGATGATGGCTGATTTTCTGAAGTGGAAGTTTCCTGATCTCTTTGGGGTATGTCAATAATTTTCTGTGCCTGATCTTGTCTTCCTTGCACTTCACCTTCTAACTCCATATGAGATGGCCTCCTTTCTAAGTTCCTTATTATTTGTTTCCTATAACTGAAAAGCTATCATAACCCTTCAACTACAAGCAGATTCACACATTATAGGGTAACATAAATTAGCTCGCAATGCTATAAAAATAGCACAGATTATTAAAAAAAGTCTAATTTTCTATGAAAGAAAGAGAATTCCAACCCTAAATTGCCAAGATAAAGTCGATTTTACAATTTCCATAGTCAGCATAAAATTTGAAAATCCCATCAAAAATCCCCCACTCGAAAGAGTAGGGGTAGCTGATAAACATCAATAGTTCGTTAGCGTCTTATTTACGACGTCCTGGGCGTTCCTTGTAACCATAGTAAGCATCTTCGATGATTTCTTGCATATGGTCTACCATTGGAAGACGTGGGTTAGCTGGTGAACATTGATCTTCGTAAGCAAGGAAGGCCAATTCACGAGAATGTTTCTTCCATTCTTTTTCATCGATTCCTTGTGCTTTGAAGTTCATTTCGATACCACAGCGTTCACCGAGTTCGTATACAGCTTTTGCGTAAGCTTCAACGGCTTCTTCTGGAGTAGAACATGGAAGTCCTAGCATACGAGCGATATCTTGGTATTTTTCATCTGCACGGTAGTAGTTGTACTTAGGCCATGTAGCTGTCTTGGCTGGGCGTGTACCGTTGTAGCGGATAACGTATGGAAGCAAGATCGCATTGGTCCGTCCGTGGATGGTGTGGAATTGCGCACCGATCTTGTGGGCCATTGAGTGAGAAATACCGAGGAAGGCATTGGCGAAGGCCATACCTGCGATCGTTGACGCATTGTGCATCTTTTCACGTGAATGGAAGTCCGCATTCTTGACTGAGCTTTCCAAGTTTTCAAAGACAAGTTTAATAGCTTGAAGAGCAAGACCATCAGTGTAGTCACTTGCCATTTGTGATACGTAAGCTTCAGTCGCGTGAGTCAATACGTCCATACCAGTATCAGCAGCTACAAATCCAGGAACTGTCAATACCAAGGCAGGGTCTACGATGGCAACGGTTGGCGTCAATGAGTAGTCTGCGATTGGGTATTTACGGTTGTTTGCTTTATCAGAGATAACGGCAAATGGCGTTACTTCAGATCCTGTACCAGATGTTGTTGGGATAGCGATAAATTTGGTCTTCTTACCAAGCAATGGGAACTTGAAGGCACGTTTACGAATATCCATGAATTTTTGTACAAGGTCACGGAAGTCCACTTCTGGTTGTTCATAGAAGAGCCACATTACTTTAGCCGCATCCATTGGAGATCCACCACCAAGAGCGACGATGGTATCTGGTTTGAAGGCACGCATGATCTCTGTACCACGTTCAACGGTTGTGATATCTGGATCTGGTTCTACGTCTGCAAAGATTTGGTAAACCACCTTGTTGCGACGAAGGTCAAGCTGTTCGATGATACGATCAAGGAAACCAAGCTCTACCATAGCGTGGTCTGTAACGATCATGACACGTTCAACGTCACGACATTTTTGTAGGTATTCAATTGAATCACGTTCAAAGTATGTTTTTGAAGGAAGTTTCATCCATTGCATGTTATTTCTCCGGCGTCCGACTTTTTTGATATTCAAGAGGTTGATGGCACTAACGTTGTCCCCAACAGAGTTGCGTCCGTAAGAACCACATCCAAGTGTCAATGATGGCAAGAAGGCATTGTAAACATCCCCGATACCACCGAAAGTCGAAGGAGAGTTGCAGATAACACGAATAGCTTTGACTGCTTTACCAAATTCTTTGGTCAATTCTTCATCAGCAGTATGGATGGCTGCTGAGTGACCAAGACCGTTGAATTCAACCATTTGGCGAGCTTTGTTAATTCCGTCTTCACGGCTTTCAGATTTCAAGACAGCGATGACTGGTGACAATTTTTCACGAGTCAACGGTTCTTTTTCACCAACTTCTTTACATTCTGCAGCAAGGATATTGGTTCCTTCTGGGACTGAGAAGCCAGCTTGTTCAGCGATCCATGCTGCTGGTTTCCCAACGATGTCCGCATTCAATTTCGCACCCGCACAGTTCTTGCTGTTCGCTTTTACGCCGAAGCAGAACTCTTCAAGAAGGGCTTTTTCTTTTTTGTTAACAAAGTAAGTGTGGTAAGATTTGAATTCTTCAACAAACTCATCGTAGATTTCTTTATCGATGATGACCGCTTGTTCAGACGCACAAACCATTCCGTTGTCAAATGATTTAGACATGACGATATCGTGTGCTGCTTGGCGGATATTAGCTGATTTTTCAACATAAGCAGGTACGTTTCCGGCACCGACCCCAAGAGCTGGTTTCCCACATGAGTATGCCGCTTTCACCATGGCATTCCCACCGGTCGCAAGGATCGTAGCAACTCCTTCATGGTTCATAAGGGCACTGGTTGCTTCCATAGAAGGTTGGGTAATCCATTGCACACAGTTCTCAGGTGCTCCAGCTGCAATTGCCGCATCGCGTACGATTTGTGCCGCATGAGCTGATGATTCTTGAGCAGATGGGTGGAAGGCAAAGACGATAGGGTTCCGTGTCTTCAAGGAAATCAATGCTTTAAAGATTGCTGTTGAAGTAGGGTTTGTTGTAGGAGTGATCCCGCAGACAACTCCGACTGGCTCAGCAATTAGCGTTAAACCAGTGACGTCATCTTCTGAAATGACACCAACTGTCTTCGTGTGACGCATGTTATTCACAACGTGTTCACAAGCGAACAAGTTCTTGGTCGCTTTGTCTTCAAAGACCCCACGACCAGTTTCTTCATATGCATGAAGAGCGAGTTCACCGTGTGCGTCAAGAGCAGCTACAGATGCTTTCGCAACAATGTAGTCCACTTGTTCCTGATTCAATTTGCGCATTTCTTCAAGCGCCACCAGCGCTTTTTGCACCAACTCGTCTACGTGTTTTTCAGCAGCGAGTTTCTTTTCTTCAGGTGAGAGAGTTTTTTTATCAGCCATTTGATGCTTTCCTCCAATGTTTGAAACCCTTATCCTTTTCTAGAACTTTTTCATGTTTTCGGAAATTTTCAAGAATAGTGTAAGAAATTTCGTTTTGTTAATTATTTCACAATATAATTGTACTCTATTTTAAGATTTTTGTAAACACTTCCAAGCAACATTCACAAAGATTTTTCTATAAGTTTGTGAAGTTTTTATCTATACACTCTTTTCACTAGGTTTTCTTTAGCTATATTGTGAAGAAATTATTTTAAAAATTTTTTCTTCACAAAGTGACATTTTCATTTAATTTTTGTAAGCGTTTTCTATATTTTACTAAAAAAAGCAACCTTCCACAAGTAAAAAGTTGCTTTTATTCTGTTTAATTTATTTGTTTTATTGCAATTTCAAAGAAGTCTACCTACTTCTTAACTGGACCTTTTTCCGCTTTATCTAGGGCTTCTTTGACCGTTTGGGCATAGAGCTCCCCACCATTTGTTTCCATATTGAAGTGAACCGAGTCAGTTCCGACCCAAATGTTTGGATTTTCCACCGCCACTTGGTACCAATCCGCAATGGTGATAAAGTCGTACTTCTTAGCCAATTCCAACTCATAGAGACGGGTTTGGACCGATTCACTGGACTGATCACTCGCATAACGACCGTCATATGGTGTCACAAGAATCAAACGACGACCTTTTGGTAGTTTTTCAACATACTGATCCAGTAGCTCTTTGTAGTTGCTGACGGTGTTAGTTCCTAGGGCAATGACCACATTTTTAAGGAGAACTTTATTGGAGATATCCGTCTCGAAAACCTTCATCCCATTTTCTAACTGACGGCTCACTACAGCATCAATCTGGATCCCAGGGATCGCATTTGTCAAGTAATCCTGTGCCCTCAAGTTGACCGAATCTCCGATCATAGTCACACCATTTGAGACGTTATAGTCTGTTGCAGTCGCATTGTCCACTTGCGTCCGTGTAACCTGCATTTTGCTATCTGCTTGATTGAGGCCACTTACAACCAGGCTCTCATCAAAGGCCCCAACTGTTGGCGCAAAGGCCGAAATTCCAATCATCAGCAAGGTCAAAGGAATCATAAGATAAAAGATCGGCTTGGTCAAAAAACTGAGATCCATCTTCATGCCAAAGACACGAGGTTCCTTGCCTGCAATGGTTGGCTCTAAGATATAGAAAGATAAAGCTGTCAAAATCAAGGATAGGATAGTCGTCACAATAGCCGCCATCATATTTCCCAAATGTTGAGAGAAGATGATAAAGAAAGGCCAGTGGAAAAGGTAAACGCCATAACTGGTATCTGCCAAGAAATTAAGGATGGCTGGTTCTTTTTTGTCTGGCGTCTTTTCATGGAGAATGCGGGCCGACAGAATCATAGCACAAGCTGCGATTGTCGCTGCTAGAAAGCCAAATAGATAGGTCCATAAGCTATCAAATGGCAAGAAAAGACTGACCACAAACAAGAAGGCAAAGCTTCCACCCAAGACTGATAGTGTCTTTTTCATGCTCCAAGACTGTACCATCCGTGTGAAATTAGGACTGACATTGGCAATTCCTGTCACCGTCGCTAAGCATGATCCCGCAAAGAAAGGGAAGATGTGAGTAAAGCTTGAGAAATAGATGGTTGAGAAATTGGCTGTCAGAAAGGCGCGGATGAACATAGACAAGAAGGTAAAGAGAAAGAGTCCGCTGGACGCCAGGAAGAGCATACCTCGGTATTTCCCAACAGTCTTAGCCCTCTTAGCCAAAAACCATGCCAAAAGTGCCCATAGCACATAGTAATGAACTTCTAGAGCCAAACTCCAGGTATGAAGGAAGAGATGCGGAATGAAGTTACTTTCGTAACTACCACCCGTTGCCATCTCAAAGAAATTGGTCACAAAACCAAAGACCGCCGCAATCTGAGTGCCAATACTAGCCACATAGTCACGTTGGACCATAAAGGTAAAGGGCATCACGACCAAGACCATAAAGACGAGGGGCGGTACAATCCGATAAAAGCGTCGCTTCAAGAAAGCCAGGTAGTCGATCTCTTGCTTGCGCGCAAACTCATCGATCAAGAGCGCTGTAATCAAAAATCCTGAGAAGGTGAAGAAAATATCTACCCCAATGAAGCCTCCAGGAAAGGCCTTCTGGAAGAAATGGTAAAGCAATACCAATAAGAGTCCTGTGACACGGACTAGTGAAAACCATTTAATGCGCATTTTGATAAATCCCCTGCTTGAATGTTCCTTTGTATACGACGTTGGCTTCTGTGGTTAAGGTACCTTTACCCTCCGGCTGCCCGTTGACAAAATAGCCTTCATAAGTCCAACCATCCTTGGCCTTAAACTTGCCATAACCACTAAAAGAACCGTTGACGAAGTTGCCTGTGTAGGTATCCCCATTTTTGAAAGTGACGGTTCCCTTGCCATTCATCTTACCACGGACTAAGGTTCCGTTATAACGGATAGACCCCTTATCAAGCGTCAAGGCTCCCTGACCAGGAATGGCTGAAAGGAAGACCATTAAAACAGATAAGATCATGACGATCAATGCGACTATTTCTAAATTTTTTCGTGTCAGATAGACCTTGTAGGTCTCAAATAATTCTTTCATATCCTGTATTCTCTCACATATCAAACTCTTCGGAAGTTGCCAGCTGACCCAACCAGACTTCACAGCCAGCCAGAACCCTGCGATAGGTCTCCTCAAAATCACCAGTATACCATGGATCTGGCACACTTTCAGCAGCAAAAAGATGAATCTTGTGCTCTGTACCTACAGGAGCCATTTGCTTCAAATCTGCCACATTATTTGCGTCCATCCCTAGGATCAAATCAAAGTTGTAAAAATCCTCTTCTTTGATCTGTAAAGAAGTCTTGGCTGGATCATAAGGGACCTGGTATTTTTGAAAGATTCTCTGGGTTCCCCGATGGATGGGATTGCCATGTTCCCAGCTAGAGGTGGCACGGCTTTCAATCTCATACTGATCTGTCAAATCCTTCATGACAAACTCCGCCATGGGGCTCCGACAAATATTTCCTAAGCAGACAAAGACGATTTTTTTCATGATTCCACCTAACTCCTTGTTCGGACTGCCCAACCTAGCTGAGCTCTTCACTTTCCACTAAGGAAAACCAGCATACTATTACTATTATAACAAAAATGTGACAGAAAGATGACAAAGGGGCTCCATCATTTTAAAGAAAAATCAGATTCCTTTTTCAAATCTGATCTGTTTCTCTATTTTGGAAAACGAACCTCTAATGGAGGCCATTTACTCTGCCAATTTTTCTTTTTCATCCGCTCTGTATAAACCGCCAAGCGATCTGGACTGGCTAAAAAATGTGGAGTCGGCTGAACGATGAAGTCTTCGATATCGCTTGTCCCATAAGGGAGAAAGAGTTCTAACTGTCCCTCTTTCCTTAAGCGAACCGCAAGAGCCGTACACTGCTCGGGATATTTAGAAACCGCATCACAGGCACTGCGATAAGGAGCTGTCCCCGGACTATGCTGGTGCATATAGACTTGATTTTTCACTTCCCAAGCGTACTGAGGATAGGTCTTCTTTAATTTCTGCTCGATCTGCTGCGTCTCCTCATAGCTGATCTCAGGGTCATAAAAGACCAGATCCATATCGGTCGTCGCATCAAACCCTGGTCTTCCAGAGAGCTGGTTCCAGATGAAATTGCGGACCGCACCCGCCGCTAACCAGGCATCTGCCAAGTCTAGATCTCGAATAATAGTCAAGACTTTCATCATCTCTTGATCCGCTTGGATCTGTTCTACTATCGCTTCTTCCGTCAGCATCTTCTTCTAGTCTCCATTGTAGGGATAACCCAGGTGTTCATAAGCCTTACGGGTCGCCACGCGCCCTGTCCGGGTCCGCATGATAAAGCCTTTCTGAATTAAGTAAGGCTCATACATGTCCTCAACAGTCTCTCGCTCTTCGGCAATATTGACTGATAGAGTCCCAAGACCGACCGGGCCACCGCCGTACATTTCAATCATGGTACGCAGGATCTTTTGATCGACATAGTCCAGTCCTTCATGGTCCACATCTAGCATGGAGAGGGCCTTGTCGGTAATGCTATCGTCAATCAAGCCATCGCCCATGATCTGAGCAAAATCGCGCACCCGTTTAAGCAAACGGTTGGCAATCCGAGGAGTTCCACGACTACGAAGAGAAAGCTCTTCGGCAGCCTCGTGGGTAATTTCCATCTCAAATATCTCCGCGGTCCGCTCGACAATCTCTGTCAAATCATCTTGCTCATAATATTCCATGTGTCCGGTAATCCCAAAGCGAGCGCGCAAGGGATTGGACAACATACCTGCTCGCGTTGTCGCCCCAATCAAAGTGAAGGGAGGAAGGTCCAGATGGACACTCCGGCTGCTCTCACCAGCGCCAATCATGATGTCGATGTAAAAATCTTCCATGGCGCTGTAAAGCACTTCTTCGACTGACATAGGCAGACGATGGATCTCATCGATAAAGAGGACATCGCCAGGCTCTAGATCATTGAGGATAGCTACCAGGTCACCGGCCTTTTCAATGACAGGACCAGAAGTCTGCTTGAGGTTGACGCCCAGTTCATTGGCAATGACAAAAGCCATGGTGGTTTTCCCAAGCCCCGGAGGGCCAAAAAGAAGGACATGATCCAGTGCTTCATCCCGAAGCTTAGCCGCCTCAATAAAGATTTTCAGCTGGTCCTTGACCTTATCTTGACCAATATATTCATGTAAATATTGCGGGCGCAACGTCCGTTCAACAGCCTCTTCATCGCCCATGATTTCATTGTCTAAAATTCTACTCATACAGTCTATTATAGCAAAAAATGATACCTTCGGTACCACAAATAGAATGTGTTTTTTAAAGATCCTAGTTCTCTCTGTCGTTCGAACTGCGTCAACGCACCTAAACTCGTCTACGTCCCTATCAGGCTTGGTTAGATGAAATAGGTTTAGTAATAATTACATAACGCAGTGGTTGATTGGTATCTTTGTTCGCTCTTATAGCTTCAAAGATTACCTAATCAACTGTGCGGGGGTGAGACAACGAACAATTTTAAAAAATTGTTCTGTCTCACTCCCAGAAAAAAAGCCACCGGTTTTGGTGGCTCTTATAGGGAGATTATTATGAAAAAGTTTTAGGAGTTTTATCATTCAAAGTTAGGAGGTCTTTGATGATGGTATTAGTATACGACAGGAAGCTTAAACTTTCCTTATAGTTTTTCTAAAAAATTTTTTTCGAGAAAAAGAGGATGTCCCAAGCAAGGATTTCACATCCTTGTTTGAGTCACCCCTTTCCTCCTTATTTCTTAGCGATGGCATGGTAGCTAGTCTTACTGGTAAAGACTTGACCTGCTCTCAAGATGACCTTTTCAGCTTGGTCACTGTGAATGGCGTCTGGCACTGTTTGGAATTCTAGAGCCAAGCCATTGTGCTGAACCATTGGTTGACCTTGCAGATGAACAGTCTCGTCTACGAAATTGGCTGAATACACTACCAAGGCTGGGGCTTCTGACTTGAAGGTCAAAAAGCGTCCAGATGGCTGATGGTAAAGAAAGCCAGCATTTTCATGCCCTTCTGGAAGAGCAAATGGATGGTCTAATCCTTCTACCAGGCGGATTTGCGGATCAGAGTCCTTAAAAAGATCCTCCAAGAGCATAGCTTGATAGAGATGCTGAACAACTGGACTTTCTCTATCCACGGTCTGAAGAGGGACACCGTCAGGATGGATAGGGTAAAGCCCTTGATGGTTGATCTGAAAGACATGGTCGTTGATCGCTTGGGTGAAGTTCCCAGATAGGTTGAAATAGCTGTGGTTTGTCGGGTTGACCAAGGTATCTTGATCCGTTTCTACCCGATAGGCAATCTCGAGTTCACCATCTTCCGTCAAACCATAGGTTACCCAGATCTTGAGATTTCCAGGGAAACCGCCGGTACCATCTGCACGCTCTGTGTAGAGAGTGATTTCCTGATCCGTTACCGACTCCACGCTAAACAAGGCGCTGTCCCAACCCGTCGGTCCACTGTGGTTGCAGTTGGCACCGTTATTAGCTTCCAAACGATAGGTTTGACCATTGAGTTCAAAGCTGGCTCCTGCAATCCGGCCTGCTACCGGGCCAATACTAGCCCCATATTTAGGGCTATTACCCACATAGTCCTCAAAGCGATCAAAGCCTAGTATAATATTAGCAAACTGGTCTTCTTTATCAGGCGTCACATATTCTAAGATCGTCGCCCCATAGGTCATGACAGATAATTGATAGCCCTTGTCATTTTCGAGGCGATAAGCCCGAACCTCTTGATTCTGCCATTCTCCAAACACGCTTTCTTGATACTGTTTCACAAACCTTCTCCTCTCACTGTTTTTCTCCATTGTATCAGTTTCACAAGAAGAAACACTCCACTTTTTATAGAAAATTAGTGGCTATTCTTTATGAAATGAATGAATGATCACCCCTTGCACAACCCGATTGACGGTACCAGTCGGTGAAGGCGTATCTGGGCGATTTTGCACCTTGAGCGAAGTCAAGAGAGAAATCAATTGACCATAGATAATGTATGGGAAGGCACGGTAAATATCTAGTGAGTCTGCTGATGCTTCTACTAACACTTCCCGTACATGCTCAATCCCTGCAACTTGATCCGTCAAGAGGACAACTTGACGGGCAATTTGATCCCCTGCAACTTCTCGAACCAAGTCCAGATCATACTGACGGGTATAAGGATCAATGGAACCAAAGACCAAGACGAGGGTTTGGTCATTGATGAGGGATTTTGGACCGTGACGGAAGCCGACAGGACTCTCGTACATGGTCGCGATTTTGCCTGCGGTTAATTCTAAAATCTTGAGCTGGGCTTCATGGGCTAGGCCAAAGAAAGGTCCTGCCCCCAGATAGATCACCCGCTCAAAGTCTAGATCGACCACTTCTTTGACCTCACGGTCCTTCTCCAAGATTTGCTCAGACAGATGAACCAGCTCTGATACTCGGTTTTCCTTGATCTCTTCCTCGCTTGGATCAAAGACCAAGAGAGCTGTCAAGAGCATGGAGGTGAAGCTAGAGGTCATCGCAAAGCCAGCATCGTTGGTTTCTTTTGGTTGGAGAAACAAGAGATTGCGCTCATCCCCGTGGGCTTGCTGGGCCAGTTTTCCTTCTTCGGCACAGGTAATGGTGATCTGATAGAGTTCATCAACCAGATCTTGGGCCAACTGCACGGTTGCGACACTTTCTGGCGAATTGCCACTCCGGGCAAAGGATACTAAAACCGTCGGAACCTCTTTTTTCAAATAGGTTTGAGGATGAGCTACGATATCCGTCGTCGCAATCGATTGGAAATTCCAGTGGCGTTCATCATGCACTTCCTGCAAATATGGAACCAAGGTATCTCCCACATAGGCTGAGGTCCCAGCCCCTGTCAAGATGACCTTGATATAGTCATACTCTTGCCCAATTTTTTCTAAGAAAGCTTTTATTTCCGCTTTTCTTTCTTGGTACAAGCGAGCCGTTTCTTTCCAAACACTTGGTTGTTGGTAGATCTCACGACTGGTGATCTCTGCTCCTAGCTCCTGCAAGTCTTCTTTTGTATAGTCTAACATAGAAACTGTTATTCCTTTCTACAATCTAACGTTGATAAATGGGAAAGGAGTCTGAGATAATGCTCCCAGACTCCCATACCAACCTACTCATCTTCATCATCATCAAGGTTTGACAAGAGGTCATTGACCTTGACAATACTTTCTTTTGCACGTTCAGGGTAGTCCCCTTCATTACCAGTCAGGCTGCTATTGATGAATTCGATGACCATCGGAAGATTCATCCCTGCGTATAAGTCAATCGCACGTCCTTCAAGGATCAAGCGGCTCACGGTGTTGCAAGGAGTTCCTCCCAAGAGATCAGCAAATACAATATAGTCTTCTAGACCTTGGACTGTTGCTTCAAATTTAGCAGTAAAGTCTTCTGGTCCTTCTTCTGGTAAGAGTGCAACCGTATGGATGGATTCTTGTGGTCCCATAATCATCTCTGTGCTCGCTTTAAGCTCTTCACAAAAGCGACCATGGCTGACCAATACTAACTCTTTTGCCATACCTTACTCCATTATTGCATGCCGAAGCAGAAATGACCAAAGGCAGAAAAGGCAATCGCTGCGACGATAATCAACAAGATGGCTTTAGTTGAGTTCATTCCTTTACGTCCAAGCAACCAGTAAATCACACCTGTGATAATAGCTGGAACCAAGCGTGGGAAGATCAAATTGAGCATGTCTTGGATATCGATGGCTTTGTCCCCGATGTGTGGCATCCAGGTTACATCCACATTGATCATGGTTGCAATCAAGGCACCGACCATGAAGATACCAAGTACAGAAGCTGCTTCGATCAAAGCTGTCAAGGTACTTTGCATGTTGTTGATCAAGTTGGTACCTTCTTTATAAGCAAATTCCAACTGTTTCCAACGGAAGATATCATACGCAACTGCTACAGCAATCCAAAGGAAGATCCCCCATGGTTGACCTTGTGATGCGATGGTTGCTGCAATAGATCCCATAATAGCTGGAACCAAAGATCCAAAGATAGAGTCTCCAAGAGGGGCAAATGGTCCCATGAGACCTGTCTTGATCCCGTTAACCGCATCTTTAGAGTTGACACCATCTTTTTCTTCCAAAGCCAAATCAAAACCAGTGATAATGGTGTGGAAGAATGGAGAAGTATTGAAGAATTGCGTATGCAATTTCATCATTTCTTTCAATTCAGGTGTGCCGTCTCCATACATTTTCCGCAATTGTGGAAGAAGCATGTAAAGGTAACCAGAAGCCTGCATCCGTTCGTAGTTCCAACCCAATTGGAAGGTGAAGAGGCTACGTTTGTTGATTTGTTTAAAATCCTCTTTAGTGAGTTTGTAGTTCTTAGAATTCGTCATCTTCAATTTCCCCGCTTTCTACATTGCTTGCTGGAGCAGCTACAACTGTACGTTGGCTGTTTTTAAAGTGTTGCACTGCAAGGAAGATACCGATGATGGCAACCCCGATCATAGATACAGATTTGAAGTTGTTTGTGAAAGCAACCATTTGTTCTTTTGGAAGTTTTGCAAAAGCATCTGTTCCAAGCATAGAAGAAATTGCAGCACCAACACTTTGAACATTGCTGTAAAGCACTGTCAACATCGCTGTCAAGCCAAAACCAAGGGCAAGATAGTGAAGGTGACGTTTCACAGGCAAGTAGTGAAGCAAGATTGCAAAACCAAGACCAGGGAGCATGCGACCTGCAAGTGTCAAGCCGTTTGCAAACCATTGATATTTTGCAACAAAGTCAACAACAGATTGGACAAAAGCACCACCAAAGGCAAGAGCCAAGAAGACTGGAAGGGCACGAGAGAGAGCCCAAGGAACCGCACCAAGAAGGTAGTTGCGTTCAATCCCTTTATAATCAAAGCGTTCGATTGCCGCATCAATACGGTGTGCAAAGGCAGTAGTACTCATACGGCCAAGGATATCTGCATAAGTCAAGAGAGCAGCTACGGGAACGGCAATAGTTGAAATCGCAATTTCTGGTTTAATGCCTTGCGCTACTGAGAAGGCAGTTGCAAGAACGGCACCAGATGTTGCGTCAATACGAGAAGCTCCACCAAAAGTACCAACACCGAGTACTGTCAATTGAAGAGAAGCTCCGATAAAGAGACCTGTTCCTAAATCCCCCATAACAAGTCCTGTAATGAAACCAGCAAAGACTGGTGAGCCTGCTGATGAAACAATCGTCAACTCATCACAGATTTGATAAGCTGAGTACAAAGTAAGTAGTAAAATTTGCCACCATTGTATCATGACAATTTCCTCCTAAAAATTTTCTTTTACTTTAATAACTTCATAAAGTCTTCTGCAGTGTCGTTTGGCACCATCTGAGACGTAATTTTCACACCTTTTTCGTGGATCTTGTTGAAGTCTTCCACGTCCGCGTCCACCACATTGATCGAGCGGGTAATCGCGCGGGTCTCATCGGATTGAGACATATTGCCGACATTCAGCGTTTCAAGCTGAACGCCTGCTTCGATCAAACGAAGGAAACGATCTGGTTTGCGAGCTACGATAAAGAGTCGTTGGCTATCATATTTTCCAGCCAAGATATTTTCCGCAGCCTTTGCGACTGGCAAGATACTAAGCTTAACACCAGGTGGTGTCGCTAGTTTCAAGCCACTTTTTTCGATATCATTTTGAGCGACTTCATCATCGATCACCATGATACGTGAAACATTTAGTTTGGTAGTCCAAAGATTGGCTACCTGCCCGTGGATCAAACGTCCATCGATACGGCATCCTACAATAGTCATAAGTTTTCCCCCTTTACTTCTTTGAATGTAGGTTGTTGAACAAGCTGAAGTGTCTCTTGGTACCGCCCTTCTGTCTCAAAGACGATCAGGCTATTGGCTCCTTCTTTGAGGAAACCATGAGGCACATAAAGTGAAGTGGTCGGTCCGACCTCCCAGAAGCGGCCAAGGTTATGGCCATTGACAAAGACGACCCCCTTTCCAAATCCTGTCATATCTAGATAGGTATCAAGGGTGTGGTCCAGCTGAAAATCATATCGGTAAAAGGCTGGAGCACCTGCCTGCCATTCCTTTGAAAAATCGAGCTGACTGAGATCTTGTAAATCCAGTGGATACTGCTTCCAATGAAGGTGGAAATGCAAATCCACACAGACACCTGTACGAATGCCCTTGTGCTGGCTATCAGCTAAGAGCTTGTGCCCGTAGTTGACACGTCCCATATTCTCAAGCAAGATTTTTAAATTCGTAACCGCTTTCTTTTTTCCTTTGATAAAAAGATCTTCACCGATCTCTGTTTGGTATTGTGTTGCTACATGGCGATCATCTAGGTAAATTTGTACCCGATCCCGACCATCAATGATGCGCAGTTTTTCTTCTTCCGCATCCAACTCAAGGTCTGTCTCATATAGTAGATAACCTGTGGTTTGCCCCAACTCTTCCATCTTTTCGGGATAAAGGCTGGTCTCAACCTGAGCCAGATTGTCCAGATTCCCAAAAAGACTAGTCTTGGCTGCCAATTGCAAGGTTTGTTCTGGCAAACACTCTTTGATAAGCGGTTCCTGCTGTGGGTATTCCGGATAATAGGTCGCCATCATTTTTTGAATAGCATAATACTTCTCTGTCGGATTGCCCTGCTCATTGAGCAAAGCCCCATAGTCATAGGACGTCACCTGTGGCAAATCGAGCGTTCCCCGAGCTGAGCAACCATTCATAAAGCCGAAATTGGTTCCGCCATGAAACATATAGAGATTGATGGAGCCAAGCTCCAAGACCTCATGTACAGCTTCTGCCAACTCCTCTGGCTCCCTTTGAATCACGGGTTCCTTCCAGCGGGTAAACCAGCCATCCCAGAATTCCATACACATCAAGGGCCATTTCTTGCCGTATTCGTCAAAGAATTCTTGCATCTGGCCAAAATTGTAAGCTGCTTTGGAGCCGAAGTTCCCTGTCACAAAGAGGTCCTCTTCGATCAAGGTTCCTGCTCTTAGCGCTGCTCGCCATGGACCATCTGATGTAAAAAGGGGACAGGTCACACCTTTTTTCTTCATCAAATCCCGAATGGCACGCAGATAAGCTTTGTCCTCTCCATAAGAGCCATATTCATTCTCCACCTGCATCATGAGGATTGGACCACCCTGATCCACTTGGTAGGGTGTCAACAACCCAAGCAAGTGATCATAATAACGATCAACCGCTTCGATAAAGGCTGGGTCCGATGAGCGGATGCGCATATCTTCTTCCAAGAGCCAGGCTGGCAATCCACCAAATTCCCACTCTGCACAGATAAAGGGCGACGGTCTTACAATCATGTAAAGTCCTAGGGACTGGGCTGTTTGAATGAAACGTTCTAGATCCAATCGACCACTAAAGTCAAACTGCCCCTTGCGGGGTTCATGCACGTTCCATGGCACATAAGTCTCAACCGTGTTGAACCCCAAGGCCTTTAGATTAAACAAGGAATGATACCAGTCAGCAGGATCAATTCGAAAATAATGAATCGCTCCAGACAAAATCTTGAAAGGTTGACCTTTTAAATAGAAATCATCGCGAATTTCAAAAACATCCATAAACGCCTCCCTTTCTTGTATGTAATCACTTACATTTATTAATATAATAAATTATTTTAAAAATGTCAACACTTTTGTAAAAAATATGTTAAAATAAGGTTACATAAGAGAAATCTAAAGAGAGGTAGCACTATGGCAATTCCAAAGTACCAACACATCAAAGATGAATTGAAGCAGCAAATTATCTCAGGAAAATTTGAAAATGGAGATAAATTTTATACGGAAGCTGAACTCATTAAAATTTATGATGTCAGCTCTATCACCGTTGTCCGTGCTTTGAACGACCTCGCTACTGATGGTTACATTGTCCGCCAGCAAGGAAAAGGGACCTTTGTTTCTCGTGCTCGAAAACACAAACTGGTTGAGTTTTCAGATGTTGAAACTTTCCCCATCCAAAAGGCCAAAGTCAAAGTTCTCTCTATTAAACGCGGAAATACCTTGAACATCCTAGACAAACTAGGCCTCAATCCAACGCAATTCTACTATAAGATCGAACGGACTCGTCAAATAGAGGATGATACGTATATCTTCCACCAAACCTATATTCCTGAACAATACATCAATCCAAACTATCCAAATTTGGAATACTATAGCTCTATCTATGATCGCTTCAAAGAAGACTACCACATTCATATGAATGATGAGCACTTCGAAGAAGTCAACGAAATCGTCTTCCCTACACCTAGCAAGGTGGCCAAAGTATTAAAGATCGACGAAAATTTCCCAACGGTCAAACAAGTGAAGACGACCAAGCTAGAAGCAACTGGCCAAATCCTTGAATACACGGAAACCTATAAACGCGGTGACTACTACAAGATTAAATTCATCTCCTGTAGTCGCGATCACTAAGAACCAAAAAGACTGAGACACCTCGGTCTTTTTTTATAGGTTCAGTATAACACGTTGAAAGCGATTTCTAAAGCCCTCTATAAAAATATATATAATTAGTGATAGTTTGGCTATAAAAAGTTTAAAAAAGGAAGTGGGAAAGAACTCCGAGGAATTAAAAAAGATCGAAAAGGTTCCCCGAACTTTTTCGATCTTATCACCCCGCATAGCTTCAACAGTCTGGGAGACTGTTGAAGACTGCAGATAAAGGAAACATTGTTTCCGTCACCATAGGTCATCTTTGGAGCTTCATAAGCGAACAAAGACTTAGGATACTTGCTTCACAAGTCCTATCCACCACCTCAAAGCAGTGCTTTGAGCAATCAACCACTGCATCTTGCGGTTATTCTTATCAAACATCAAAGGCTGGACAGTTTTTGCCCAGCCTCTTTCGTCTATTTTTCAAATTCCCGTTTTTCGTTGCGATTAGTCACCCAAACCGATGCGTTCGAAGATTTCATCCACCCGTTTGGTGTAGTAAGTTGGATTGAAGATTTCGTCGATTTCTTCTTGAGTGAGGCGTGAAGTTACCTCTGGATCTGATTCAAGAAGTGGCTTGAAGTCCACTTGGTTATCCCATGATTGGGCAGTCTTTGGTTGAACAAGGTCGTAAGCTTGCTCACGTGTCATGCCTTTTTCAATCAAAGTAAGCATCGCACGTTGGCTGAAGATCAAACCAAATGTAGAGTTCATGTTGCGGATCATGTTTTCTGGGAAGACTGTCAAGTTCTTAACAATGTTTCCGAAACGGTTGAGCATGTAATCAATCAAGATTGTTGTGTCTGGTGCGATGATACGCTCAGCTGATGAGTGAGAGATATCACGTTCGTGCCAAAGGGCTACGTTTTCATAAGCTGTCACCATGTGACCACGGATAACACGCGCAAGGCCTGTCATGTTTTCAGAACCGATTGGGTTACGTTTGTGAGGCATTGCTGAAGACCCTTTTTGACCTTTGGCAAAGAACTCTTCCACTTCACGTTGTTCAGATTTTTGAAGACCACGGATTTCCGTTGCCATACGTTCGATAGATGTTGCGATGCTCGCAAGAACTGCAAAGTACTCAGCGTGAAGGTCACGAGGAAGGACCTGTGTAGAGATTTCTTGAGCACGGATACCCAATTTGTCGCAGACGTATTTTTCAACGAATGGTGGGATGTTGGCAAAGTTACCAACCGCACCAGAAATTTTACCAGCTTCCACGCCAGCAGCCGCATGCTCGAAACGCTCGATGTTCCGTTTCATTTCGCTGTACCAAGTTGCCAATTTAAGACCAAAAGTTGTCGGCTCAGCGTGCACACCGTGCGTACGACCCATCATGATGGTGAACTTGTGTTCTTTCGCTTTGTCAGCAATGATGTTAAGGAAGTTTTCAAGGTCCTTGCGGATGATGTCGTTGGCTTGTTTGTAGAGGTAACCATAGGCCGTATCTACTACGTCAGTAGAAGTCAAACCATAGTGAACCCACTTACGTTCTTCACCAAGCGTCTCAGAAACCGCACGTGTGAAAGCCACCACATCGTGACGAGTTTGCTGCTCGATTTCCAAAATACGGTCGATGTCAAAGTCCGCTTTTTCACGAATCAAAGCCACATCTTCCTTAGGGATTTCTCCCAATTCAGCCCATGCTTCGTCAGCCAAGATTTCCACCTCAAGCCAAGCACGGTATTTATTTTCTTCAGTCCAAATGTTCGCCATCTCAGGGCGGCTATATCTATCAATCATGTTTAATTTTCCTTTCTTTTGATGTTTCACATCAGTTAGCAACCAACAGTCTTTTATTCAAATTCTTCTTTCCCGATCCACACAGATGGATAGTGATCCAGTGTATTCAAATCCGTATCCATCGGGACATCATAGATGGCTAAATAGTTTTCAGGATATTGAGCAGTCAGCTCTTCATACTTAGCTTTCACTTTTTCGTGATCGCTACTAGCATACAAGACTTCGACGACTGCCCCTGTCTTCTCTTTTTCAACAAAGGCGTTGACAATGAGTTGAATCATAAAACCTCCTAAATCGAAATGCCCTTCATATTTGCTTCCAGAATAGGCATCTTGACACCTAATTCCTGACCAGTTTGATAAACACTTTGACAACAATAGAAGATGTCCTGTTTGTCATTGTGCAAGGTCATGATTTTTCGGGTCAGCTCATTTTTCGCAAACATGACTTTCATGGCTTTACCGGCTATCCAAGCGGGAATTTTGTAGGGTAAGAGTTCTGCCTTATAAAGCTTCAAATTCACGCCACGCGCTTCTACGACTTTCAAAGCTTCTCGAATGGTCTTGATGGCCAATGACAATTCCGATGAACTATTCATCAAGTTCAGAGCCAATTCTTCTGGATTTTCCAGATTTCCTGAGCGAGCAGCTGTTGAAGTGACACCCGCATTAATCGCCATATGAATCCAAATCCACTCGACCATATCATGAGGCACTTCCCACTTCAAATCTGCAGAAGTCAGTAAAGTTGTCAGATCAGCATAGTTAGAAATCTGTGCTTTTTGCTCACCTTCTAGCATTAAATGGTCAAACAAGACACCATCCAAATGGTCCTCCTGCATGTGACCGCCCGCTGTCGGAAAGGCCAGAATATAGTCATAATCTCCTGCCCACTCCTGTACCACTTTTCGAGTATCCCAGAAATTACAGAAGAAAACAAGAGTCCCTTTGATCTGATTATTTCGCAAGGTTTCCACAGCTTCTTTGACAAATCCATGACGCACACTCAGAAAAATAAAATCATATTCCGAATCAGCTTCCGCCACATGAACCTCATAGGTGTCGTGTTTATTTTCACCTTTGGAATGATAGCGACCATCTAGCAGATCAACCGACAACTCCTTCGGAGCAGTGCTTTTCTTACTATCTCTCAGTACGTGCTCTACTTGATGGCCTGCTTTTTGAAAGGCGTAGGCATAAGTGGTCCCGATGACTCCAAGTCCTAGAATCGCTATTTTCACTTAAAAATCAATCCCTTTCCCAAACTCTTCAACCTCGTCTGGCACATCACTAAACAAAGTCACATGTCCCATTTTGCGGTTGTGCTTTGCTTCTAGTTTACCATATAAGTGGAGGTGAGCGCTCGGATTTTCTGTCACATATGTTTCAGCAGCCTCGACATGTTGGCCGAGAACATTGAGCATAACAGCAGGAGCATGAAGGTGAATTGCTGGGAGTGGTGCTCCTAGAACTCCCAAGATATGGGTATCAAACTGGGAGAAGTCGCAGGCTTCGATTGAGTAATGACCTGAGTTGTGTGGACGTGGCGCGATTTCATTGACAATGATATCATCTGCTGTCGCAAACATTTCTACACAAAGTGTACCAGAGAGATTCAGTTGTTCAGCGATTCGTACTGCCATGACTTTGGCTTTTTCAGCTAGACTTTCTGAAATGCGAGCAGGCACAATGGTTTTTGAAAGAATGTTGTTGCGGTGGATATTTTCCTGAACTGGGAAAACCGTCACGTCCTTGCCATTACCAGACACGATGACTGAAATCTCAAGATCAAAGTTGACGAACTCTTCTAAAACGCAGTCTGCTGAGTCCGCTAAAGTGTATGCTTCTTCCAAGTCTGCTTCTGAACGAATGACCTTCTGACCATGGCCGTCGTAACCACCGGTCGCTGTCTTGAGGACATAGTTTTTCGAGAGGTCGATATCTGCCAAGTCTTTGCTAGAAGTTACGACCTTATATGGTGCTACAGTGACTTGGGCCTTGTTGGAAAGAAAGTCCTTCTCAAAGATCCGGTTTTGGGAGATTCGGAGGAGGTCTGTCCCTTGTGGGAGTTGTCCATCTTTGATAACAGCATCCAAACCGTCAGCATCGACATTTTCAAATTCATAAGTGAGAACATCACAACGGTCCGCCAACTGACGAAGGGCATCCACGTCGTCGTAAGGGGCCACGATGATTTCTGCCACACGGGAGGCTGGGCAATCAGCTGCTGGGTCCAACGCAATAACCTTGTGTCCCATGTAGATAGCTGAGATCGCCATCATCTGACCGAGCTGGCCACCACCGATGATGCCAATGGTTTTAGTTGAGCTCATTTGTAGACTCCTCTGCGATTTTTCCTTGTTCTTCTGCGAAATCTGCTAACGCTGTCGCAATAGCCTGGTCCTCTACCGAAAGAAGACGGAGGGCAAAGAGGGCAGCGTTGGTCGCACCCGCTTCACCGATCGCCATAGTTGCGACAGGCACTCCGCCTGGCATCTGAACGATGGAATAGAGCGAATCCACACCACTAAGGGCACGTGATTTGACGGGTACCCCGATAACTGGAAGGGTTGTTTTAGCAGCAACCATACCTGGCAAGTGAGCAGCACCACCCGCACCTGCGATGATGACCTTGATGCCACGGCTACGTGCTTCCTCGGCATGTTTGAACATGAGGTCCGGTGTACGGTGTGCGGAAACAACTTTCTTTTCGTAAGCAACGCCGAAGTTGTCGAGGACTTCAGCGGCTTTTTGCATGGTTGCCCAGTCGGATTTTGAGCCCATGATGATGGAAATTACTGGTTTAGTCATAATTTTTCCTTTTTCTTTTTTTGATAATGGTCTTAGGTGGTGGGGACGGAAGCAAACCTTCGGTTTCATTCCTAAACTTTGAGCCTAAGGTCTCAAAGTTTCCCCCGACCAGAACAGATGCTGTTCCGGTCTTTTCACCACGGCGACCATTATCGGGTTTAGCGACTTCGTCGCGCTATTCTTGTACTTCTACTTTATCGCCTTGCTACCGATATCCGTACGATAGAACAGGCCTTCTGTGTTTTGTTTATTGAGTTCGTTGTAGATGATGTTTTGGCCGTCTTTGACAGTATCTGCTGTTGTGACGAGCATATAAACGCGTCCTCCGTTTGAGAGGAGGTCTTGCCCGTTTTCAGCGAATTTGGCACCAGCATAGTAAGTGATGATGTCACCATCTGTCTTGGCTGGAAGCTTGACACCCTTCTCATAAGCGAGTGGGTAGCCGTTTGAGGCTACAACCACGCCCAATGTCACACCCTTGTCCGTCCAAGTGATGGCTGGCTCTTTGCCATCCAAAATGTCAGTGATATTTTGTGCAAAGTCAGATGTCAAACGAGGCAAGATGATTTGCGTTTCAGGGTCTCCAAAGCGTGAGTTGAACTCGATGACTTTTGGTCCATCAGTTGTCAAGATAAGCCCCGCGTAAAGGACACCAAGGTACGGACGCCCTTCTTTAATCATGCCTTCAAGAACTGGCTTGACAATAGTGTCAACCGCCGTGTCAACCACGCTCTGTGGTAAGTGAGGAACTGGCGCATAGGCACCCATCCCACCAGTGTTAGGACCCTTGTCCCCATCGTAGGCACGTTTGTGGTCCTGTGCCGTTGGCATGATGTAGAACTTGTCCCCGTTGACAAAGGCAAAGAGAGAGAACTCTTCTCCGTCAAGGAATTCCTCGATGACCACACGCGCACCTGAATCACCGAATTTATTGTCCAAAAGCATCTCGTGAGCGGCTTCAACTGCTTGCTCAACCGTCTCCGCAACGACGACACCTTTCCCTAGGGCCAAGCCGTCTGCCTTGACGACGATTGGAGCGCCTTTCCCCTCGATATAAGCCTTAGCTTCCTCGAAATCTGAAAAGGTTCCATAGGCTGCTGTCGGAACGTCGTATTTGACCATGATTTCCTTAGCAAAATCCTTAGACCACTCCAGCTCAGCCGCAGCCTTGGTAGGACCAAAGGCTTTGAGTCCAGCCACATTGAAATCATCCACGATACCAGCTGCAAGGGCATCATCTGGACCGATAAAGG
This sequence comes from Streptococcus parasanguinis ATCC 15912, assembly GCF_000164675.2. NCBI lineage: Bacteria > Bacillati > Bacillota > Bacilli > Lactobacillales > Streptococcaceae > Streptococcus > Streptococcus parasanguinis. The sequence goes on along the minus strand of NC_015678.1, from coordinate 1,631,509 downwards.
TCCAAGCAATATCGTTGACTTTTGCGAAGTCAATCAGCTTAGAATGTTCGGAAATTCCGATATTGATCAAATCAAGACCGTCTAATCGCATCCCATCATTACCAGGAGCCACAAAAACCTGCTCAACGTTTGTAGGCTCCAACAATTTCTTAGCAATCGCATGCTCACGACCGCCAGATCCAACAACCAAAAGTTTCATCTCGAACCTCTTTTGCGAATTATTTTATTAAATTATATCATAATCGTTCGTTTTATTCTAATGATTTCAGCAAAAGTCTCCTATTTCCAGTAGAATCCAAACATTTTTTGCTATTTTCTCCTATTTCTCATTTTTTTCCGAATAGTATAGGTGAGACCTACTAATTGACGAAAAGGAGTATTATGCAAACGATCAAAAAATTTGTTGTACTGACTTGTGCGACATGGGGGATGCAAGCCTCTATTGCCCATGCAGATCAAGCAACCAATGCTATCTATGCCGAAAAAGGGCAGCTGATGATTCATCTTGGAAACGTCCCGGATAAGTATCAAAAGATCCAAGTTCCCGTCTGGTCTGATCAAAATGGCCAAGATGACCTGATTTGGTATCCTGTGGAACGCAGTGACAAGGGATTTGACCTACAAGTGCCATTGACCAACCATTCTGATCAAGCCGGACTTTATCATGTTCATGTCTATGGGGTGGAGGCAAATGAACAGTTAACCGGCCTTTACCCTCTCACGACCAGCGTCCAGCAAAAAGACCTCGCCTCCTCCCAACCCAAGATCACGATCACACCCATCTCCTCACAAGAATTTGACATCCAGCTCAAGTTATTCGAAGACGTTGACGAGATTGTCTTCCCCATCTGGTCTGAAGAAAATGGGCAGGATGATCTGGTCTGGTATCCCGCAAAGAAGATCGCACCTGGACATTTCCAACTGCGATTTCAAGTTCAAAAACACAAGGGAAGCGGGCTATTTCATCTCCACGTCTACCAGAAAAGCCAGGGACAACTAAAAGGACTATTCCCCACTAGCTTTCAAGTGGAAAAGGCAAAGCCAAGGCTCACTCCACTCGCGACACACCCGGGAAATACCTATCCAATCGGTGAGTGTACCTGGGGAGCCAAAGAATTAGCCCCTTGGGCTCACAACTGGTGGGGAAATGGCGGCATGTGGGCAGCTAGTGCACGCGCTGCGGGATTCCGGACAGGAGACACTCCAGAGGTCGGTGCCATCGCCTGTTGGGACAATGGGGGATATGGCCATGTCGCCTTGGTTACGGACGTCGAACATGACCAAAAAATTCAGATCCAAGAGGCTAACTACAACGGCCACCGCTATATCGACAACTTCCGCGGTTGGTTCGATCCAACCAACCCCATCTGGGGAACCGTCACCTACATCTACCCCGATTAAGGTCTTCTTAACCAGCAGAAAAGGCACTCATCGTTGAATGAGCGCCTTATTTGATTAATGTCTAAAATGTCTCACACCTGTAAAGACCATGGTCAAACCATAATTATCAGCCGCTTCGATTGACTCTTGGTCACGAACAGAACCACCTGGTTGGATGATGGCTTTGATACCCGCTTTTGCGATTTCTTCTACGTTATCTGCAAATGGGAAGAAGGCATCGGAAGCAAGAACAGCGCCGTCAAGACGGTCTTTAGCTTGATCAATAGCGATACGGACAGATGCCACACGATTGGTTTGACCTGGGCCAACACCAAGTGTCATGTGGTCGTTGGTCACGATGATCCCATTTGATTTCACATACTTGATAGCTTTCCAAGCAAACTCAAGAGCTGTCGCTTCTGTATCAGTTGGTTGGCGTTTGGTAACCACTTGCCAGTCAGCGGGACTTTCTTTGACGACGTCTTGGTTTTGAACGAGGAGACCACCAACAACACCAGTGTATTCTGCTTCCACTTCACTAGCATCTTGAGCGTCAAATGGCAATTCGAGGATCCGCAAGTTTTTCTTCTTGGTTGTCAAGATTTCAAGCGCTTCATCTGTATAGCTTGGCGCGATGATGATTTCGAGGAAAACGCCATGCATTTTTTGAGATGTCGCAGCGTCCACCTCACGATTGAGAACCACGATCCCACCGAAGATGGATACTGGGTCAGACTCATAAGCGTAGTCCCAAGCAGTTTCGATGTCGTCAGCTTGACCGATCCCACATGGGTTCATGTGTTTCAAGGCCACAACAGTTGGACGGTCTTTGAAATCACGGATGATCCGGATAGCGGCATCAGCGTCACGGATATTGTTGAAGGACAATTCTTTACCGTTCAGCTGCTTTGCTGAAGCGATGGAGTAATCCGTTGGCAAAGCTTTTTGGTAGAAGTCTGCGTCTTGTTGAGGATTTTCACCGTAACGCATTGGTTGCTTGAGATCGTAAGTCAAAGTAAGTTTTTCAGGTTTACTTTCACCCACTTGAGCTGTGAAGTATTCTGCGATCAAGGCATCATAGGCTGCTGTGTGGCGGAAAACCTTAGCTGCCAGACGTTGGCGAGTTTCGTATGTGGTTTCGCCGTTGACTGCCAACTCGTCAAGCACCACAGCATAGTCAGCAGGGTCTACCACAACCGTTACGCTAGCGTGGTTCTTCGCTGCTGAACGAAGCATGGATGGTCCACCGATATCAATGTTCTCCACCGCGTCAGCGTAAGTCACATCTGGTTTAAGGATGGTTTCCTTGAATGGGTAAAGGTTGACCACAACAAGGTCAATCAATTCGATATTATTGTCCTTAGCTGCTTGAAGGTGGCTATCGAGGTCACGACGAGCGAGGAGACCACCGTGGATATTTGGGTGGAGGGTCTTTACACGACCGTCCATCATTTCTGGGAAACCAGTCACATCATCGATGGCAATGGTATCTACTCCAGCATTGTCAAGGGCAACTTTGGTCCCACCTGTTGAGATAATGTCCCAACCAAGTTTTTTGAGTTCTTGGGCAAATTCAACAATGCCCGCTTTATCTGATACACTAATTAGTGCGCGTTTAGTCATTTTCTTTCTTTTCCTTTTTTAAAAAAGTTCTTTATCTGCTACAGTCGAAAATGTTCTTTCCGATCAATGGCTTCCTTATTTCCGTACTACTCCCAAACGTTCCAAGACTTCTGGATAGAGCTTGTACTCTGTTTCGTGGATGCGCGTTTCGAAAGTATCAAGGGTATCCCCTTCAAGGCGCGGTACACGGACTTGCTTGATAACCTTACCGGTATCAACACCAGAATCCACCCAATGGATAGTCACACCAGACTGATCAACACCTGCATTCCAAGCATCCTCAATACCATGAGCACCAGGGAATTCAGGGAGATAAGCCGGGTGAATATTGATGATACGGCCTTCATAAGCTGCTAGCAAGGTTGGACCGACGATTTTCATATAACCCGCCAAGCAAACCAAGTCAATTTGGTGTTCATCCAAGAGGTGAACAATCGCTTCTTCATAAGCTACTTTATTGTCAAATTCCTTGAGTTCAAAGGCATGACTAGCCACACCAAGATTCTTGGCCCGTTCTAAGACATAGGCATCCCGGTGGTCTGAAAAAACAAATTCTACTGGAAATTGTTCTGCAATCACCTGGAAGTTTGAGCCGTTGCCAGAGGCAAATACAGCAATCCTTTTAGCCATTATTTAATCACCACACTTGCGCCATCTTTCTTCACAATACGACCGATTTCATAAACAGGTTCGTCAAGAAGTTCTTTGACACGTTCAACGTTTTCTGGTTTCACCGCAAGCATGAGACCAATCCCCATGTTGAAGATTTCAAACATTTCTTCATGTTTGATTTGGCCATATTTTTCAAGAGCTTTGAAAATTGGAAGAACTGGGACTTTGCTTTCGTCAATTTCAGCAGCCAAGTCATCTGAGAACATACGTGGTACATTTTCGATGAAACCACCACCTGTGATGTGGGCAATTCCGTTGACCAATTCTTCTTTGATGAGTGGCAATGCTGCTTTGACGTAGATACGAGTTGGTTCCAAAAGAACGTCTTTGAGTTTCTTCCCTTCCAATTCTGGGAGAACTTCTTCACCTGTATAGTCCGCAAAGACACGACGAACAAGTGAGTAACCATTTGAGTGGATACCGCTTGAAGCAAGTCCAAGAATCACATCCCCTTTAGCTACTTTTGAGCCGTCGATGATTTGAGATTTTTCTGCGATACCTACCGCGAAACCTGCCAAATCATAGTCGTCTTCACCATACATACCAGGCATTTCAGCAGTTTCACCACCAATAAGGGCTGCACCAGCTTGCACACAACCTTCAGCAACACCAGCAACAACCTGCTCCAATTTAGCTGGTTCATTTTTACCAGTTGCTACGTAGTCAAGGAAGTAAAGGGGCTCCGCACCTGCAGCGATGATATCGTTAACACACATAGCGACACAGTCTTGACCTATCGTATCGTGTTTGTCGTACTTAATAGCAAGCATGAGTTTAGTACCGACACCATCTGTACCTGAGATCAAAACGGGCTCTTTGACACCTGATTTTGAAAGGTCGAACATGCCTCCGAAACCACCGAGAGCTCCCATAACACCTGCACGTTCCGTACGAGCTACGTGTTTTTTGATCCGTTCAACAACTTCATAACCTGCTTCAACGTCTACGCCAGATTGAGCGTATGCATTCTTATTTGTCATTTTTTAATCCTTTTCTTTTTTTGAGAAAGAGTGCGACGTATTTTTAGATAAACAATTATTTTATCTAAAAATACTAGTCAGGTCTCTAGCTTTGGTCCCATAGGGCAAAGCGTCTACTGACAAATGCTTTAGCTTTTAGTCAGTAGTGAGACGTGGAGCATAAGCATTTTTATTTGTCATTTGTTTCATTCCTTTTCTTTTGCACTGCTCTTAATAGAAAGAAGTATGTTCTTTCAAACTTTCCACATAGCGTTCTTCGTAGTCATACAAAGGTGTTGGATATTTTCCATCAAAGTAAGCCACACAAAGACCGCCATTTGGGGCATCTGTATCGATTCCAATAGAATCAATCAAGCCATCGATTGACAAATACGTCAAGCTATCTGCACCAATGATATCGCGTGTTTCCTCTACTGTGTGATTGGCAGCAATCAATTCCTTACGTGTTTGAATATCGATCCCGTAGAAACATGGGTAGGCAAGGGCTGGGCTACCGATTGCTACGTGGACCTCTGTAGCTCCTGCTTCTTTCAATAACTTCACAATTCGACGTGATGTTGTCCCACGTACGATAGAATCATCGATCATGACAACCCGTTTGCCTTTCACGACACCGGATACGGCAGAGAGCTTCATCCGAACCCCTTGCTCCCGTAGTTCTTGTGTTGGTTGGATAAAGGTCCGTTGGGTATATTGATTTTTAATCAAGCCCATTTCATTTGGTAGGCCGGATTCTTCTGCAAATCCCATAGCTGCACTAAGTGAAGAGTTCGGTACACCGATCACAATATCTGCTTCATGTTTAAATTCACGTGCCAATTGAGCCCCCATACGTTTACGAGCTGTATGGACATTGACCCCTTGGATATTGGAGTCCGGGCGGGCAAAGTAGATATATTCCATCGAACAAACAGCCAATTGGGTGTCCGTTGTATAGTTGTCGTAAGTGATGCCGTTATCATCGATGATCACGACTTCACCCGGATTTACATCCCGAATCCACTCTGCGCCAACCACTTCAAAGGCACAGGTTTCAGAGGAAACTACGATGGCCCCATTAGCCATTTTCCCAATCGAAAGAGGACGGAAACCATTTGGATCCAAGGCCGCAATCAGCTTATCTTCCAGCATGAGAAGGTAAGCAAATCCACCTTTCACTGTATTCAAGGCTTCTTTCACCTTACCCATGAAGGATGGGTTGTGGCTCCGACGAATCAAGTGGGCCAAGATTTCTGAATCAGAAGTTGAGCTAAAGATCGCTCCGTTATTTTCCAACTCCCGTTTGAGGGACTTAGCATTGGTCAAATTCCCGTTGTGGGCCAGTCCAAACTGCGTATCATGAAAGCGAAAGAGGAAGGGCTGGATGTTATCCACCGAAGCTTCCCCAGCTGTCGCATAGCGAACATGGCCAATCGCTCCCGTTCCTGTCAACTTATCCAAGTTAGTAGGATTCCGAAAGACTTCTGAAAGCAGACCTGTATCCCGATGACGTCTCAAGGTTCCTTGATCATTAGCCAAGATGCCTGCTCCCTCTTGTCCTCGGTGTTGGAGACTGTGAAGACCAAAATAGGTGAGTTTTGCTGCGTCTGGATGTCCCCAAATCCCAAAGACTCCACACTCCTCATTAAGAGATTTAACTTCGTATGTCATTTTGTATACCTTTTATTTTCCAGTAAAGTATTTAACTGCTGATGCAAAGAGATGTTGATCTTTATTTCCTGGAATATTTTGGAAGAGACCGTCTTCGAAACGTTCTGAGTGGCCCATCTTCCCAATAATTTGACCGTTCTTACTGGTGATACCTTCGATCGCATTCACAGATCCATTTGGATTGTATTTAGAATCCATGCTTGGTTTACCTTCGAAGTCAACATATTGGGTAAAGATTTGACCATTGTCGCGAAGCTCTGCAAACTCCTCAGCTGTCACGACAAATTTACCTTCACCGTGTGATACTGGGATGGCATGAATGTCACCAACTTTCACGCCGGCAAGCCATGGTGAGTTCGTGTTGGCAATCCGTGTTTCCACCATCTTAGCCACGTGTTGGTTGGCATCGTTGTAGAAGAGGGTTGGACTCGTGCTACTTGCATCTTCAAAGTTACCATATGGAAGAAGACCAGATTTAACAAGGGCTTGGAATCCGTTACAGATACCGATAATCAAACCACCACCTTCGATGAAGCTATCGATAGCTGCACGTACTTTTTCATTGAGCAAGATGTTCACGATAAATTTAGCTGATCCATCTGGTTCATCCGCTGCTGAGAAACCACCTGCAAAGAAGATAATGTTGGCTTTTTCAATGTTGTCAACCATGGTGTCAACAGACTTGACAATCGCTTCTTCGTTGAGTGTAACAAATGGTACCAGGTTAACTTTGGCACCTTCTTTTTCAAAGGCCTTAGCGGAGTCATATTCTGAGTTGGTACCTGGGAATACTGGGATGTAAACCACTGGTGTTTCAACTGTTTCTTTTGCTTTGATCACAGCATCTGATGCCACAGCTGGTACTTCTTCCAACTCAGTTGCTTGTGCAAATTCCGTTGGGTAAACCTCTTCCAATTTACCTTGGAAGGCACTGTCAAGTTTGTGTCCATCAAGCGTTACACCATTGACAGTAAGTGTAAAGTCAGCTACTGTTTGTCCAATCTTGGCAACACCTGCAATTTCTTCAGGCGATGTGAAGATGAATCCGCCCAATTGGGCTGTCAAGCTAGTGTCAAGGTCAGCTAATTCGACATTTGCTCCGATATGGTTACCAAATGTTGCAAGGGCAAGAGCTTCAACCACACCACCATATTTAACAGCTGATGCAGCTGTGACTTTATGGTCAGCTTGGATGGCTTCAAACTGAGCAAAGTTAGATTTAATAAGATCGAAGTCAATTTCTTGTGCCAAAGCTTGACCAGGAATGTAGTAAATATTTTCACCAGCAGCTTTGAATTCTGGAGAAAGAACCTTACGGCTATCCGCAGTTGTTACCCCAAAAGCAACCAAGGTTGGTGGTACTGTCAATTCTTCAAAGGTACCAGACATCGAGTCTTTCCCACCGATAGATGGCAAACCAAGTTGAATCTGAGCTTCAATTGATCCAAGGAGAGCTGATACTGGTTGACCAAAACGCTCTGCTTGTTTATCCATACGCTCGAAGTATTCTTGGTAAGAGAAACGAGCCTTAGACCAGTTTGCACCAGCAGCAACCAAACGAGCTGTTGCTTCGATGACTGCATAGGCAGCACCATGATATGGAGACCATTCTGCGATATATGGGTTGAACCCTTGCGCCATGACAGATGCAGTTGTTGTCACGCCATGTTGGACTGGCAATTTTTGTACAGAAGCTTCCGTTGGTGTGATTTGGTAGCGACCACCGAGTGGGTGATTAACTGTTGAACGACCAACTGAGCTATCAAAGATAGTTTGTAACCCTTTTTGACTGGCATGGTTCAGGTCAGCCAAGACTTCAAGAGTATCAGCTTCAAGGGTTTCAGCAGATGTTTGACGTTCTTCTGGAAGCTGGACATCCTTGTCAACCACCTTAGCATCTACAACCACACGTACACCGTTTGTATCAAGGAAACGACGTTCCAAATCAACGATGGTTTCACCATTCCAGTGCATGACAAGATTTGGTTTTTCAGTCACTGTCGCAACAACAACAGCATCAATATTTTCTTTGTTACATTCAGCAACGAAGGCATCTACATCTTCTGGACGGACCACGACAGCCATCCGTTCTTGAGATTCAGAGATGGCAATTTCTGTACCATTCAAACCTTGGTATTTCAATGGCACTTTGTCTAGATCAATTTCAAGACCATCTGCCAATTCACCAATAGCCACACAGACACCACCAGCACCAAAGTCATTTGATTTCTTGATCAGACGTGTCACATCCCCATTACGGAAAAGACGTTGAATCTTCCGTTCTTCGATGGCATTCCCTTTTTGAACCTCAGCACCAGCTGTTTCAACAGATTCAACCGTTTGAACTTTAGAAGAACCTGTCGCACCACCGACACCGTCACGTCCAGTTTTCCCACCGAGAAGAATCACGACATCACCTGCTTCAGGTTTCTCACGGACAACATTTTCCTTAGGAGCCGCACCGACAACTGCACCTAGCTCCATACGCTTAGCAACGAAACCTGGGTGGAAGTATTCACGAACATAAGTTGTTGCAAGACCAATTTGGTTACCATATGAAGAATAACCGTGAGCCGCTGTTTTAGAAATCACTTGTTGTGGCAATTTACCAGCGCGAGTTTCTGAAATTGGAGCTGTAATATCACCAGCACCTGAGATACGCATGGCTTGGTAAACGTAAGAACGCCCTGACAATGGGTCACGAATGGCACCACCGATACAAGTAGCCGCTCCACCAAATGGTTCGATTTCCGTTGGGTGGTTGTGCGTTTCGTTCTTGAACATGAGAAGCCATGGTTCTTTGACACCATTGACATCCACTTCAATTTCAACAGAGCAGGCATTGATTTCATCAGACACTTCCATGTCATCCAAACGACCATTTGCACGCTCATAACGGCCAAAAATAGTCGCCATATCCATCAAAGTTTGAGGTTTTTCTGTACGTCCCAACTCATCACGCATGGCAATATACTTGTCATAAGTCGCTTGCAATTGTTTTTCAAATTTAGAAGCTGAGAAGTCGATGTTTTTCAACTCAGTCTCGAAAGTTGTATGACGGCAGTGGTCAGACCAGTAAGTATCCAAAACCTTCAACTCAGTCTCAGTTGGCACCCGTCCAATGGATTTGAAGTAATCTTGAATGAAGAGAAGGTCATCCACTTCCATGGCCAATCCTTGCTCAGCCTTATACTGTGCAAAATCTTCTGCCGTATAAGTTTCAAAGAAATCCAAGCTTGGAATAGTCTTGTCAGACTCAGAGAAATCCTGTTTCGCAATGGCAACAGTGATATCTTTGAAACGAGAATCCACTGGGTTCAAAAGGTAGTTTTTGACAGCTTCCAACTCATTCGCATCAATATCCTTGTTAACCAAGTAAAGTTGTGCTGTGTTCACTGTTACATCATTTGAACTACCAAGCAAAAGCAAAGCTTCTTGTGAAGATGCTGCACGTTGGTCAAATTGACCAGGCAAGCTTTCGATCGCAAAGAAAGCATATTTCTCAAGATCAGCCTGAACCGTAGCTTCATCCAAAACAGTATCGGTCACTTGCTCAGAGAAGATGTGTTTTTCCGCACGCGCAAACAAGTCCTCTGCCAAACCAAAAACATCGTAAACCTGAACAATCCGAAGATCCTTCAACGTTTTCAACTGAAGATTATGCTGCAATTCTTTTACTAAAGAGTCCGATTTCACACGAAAATCAGCTTTTTTCTCAACGAAAATACGTTTATCCATTTTATTTCCTTTATTTCTATTCAAACATGTTATCGAAGACGAAGGTTTTCCGTTTCAAAAAGATTACTTCAAGCCCTGTAATTTCTCCAACACAACCTGATATACATCCGTTAAACTACCCAAATCTCTACGGAAAACATCCTTGTCCATATGGTGTCCTTCAGCATCCCAAAGACGACAGTTGTCTGGAGAGAATTCATCTGCCAAGATAATCTTGCCATCCTTATCAAAACCAAATTCCAATTTGAAGTCAATCAAACGAAGACCAATTTGTGCAAACCAATCTTTCAGCAATTCATTGATGCGACGTGTTTCTTCTTTGATATAGGCAATTTGCTCATCATTGGCAATATCCAAAAACTTCACATGTTCATCATTGATGAATGGATCGTCCAAATCATCGTTCTTGTAGTAAAATTCAACGATTGGAGTTTCCAGATCCAAACCTTCTTCAACGCCAAAACGTTTAGAAAAAGAACCTGCCGTCACGTTACGAAGAACCACCTCCAAAGGAATAATTTTAACCTTCTTATTCAATTGTTCGGTATCAGAGATACGTTCGATAAAGTGCGTCGCAACACCCGCAGCATTCAATTTTTCAAAAATAAGAGACGAAATCTGATTATTTAGCACACCTTTTCCCTTAATAGTCTCCTTACGAGCCCCATTTAGCATAGTGGCCTGGTCCTTATAGACCGACTTAATCACATGTTCGTCCTCAGTAGTATAGATATCCTTAGCTTTTCCAGTATAAATCAGTTGATTGGTCATGACTTTGTTCGCCTTTCGTATTTTATCACCTTCATTCTATCACATACAAAGTGTATTTTCAATAAAATTCCGTACAATATAAGCAGAATCCGAATGAAAAGAACAGAAAAAAAGACCATTCAGAATAATCTCTGAACGATCCTTTTTCAATTAATGGACAGCAGTTCGTTTTTCGATATAGTCGACAACGTCTCCCACTGTGTTAAATTCATCAATGGCCTTATCTGGAATCTCCATTTGATATTCATCCTCAAGATTGATAATAAATTCCATCAACTCAACAGAGTCCGCCTGTAAATCCTTGCGTAAATCTGATTCCAAGGATACTTGAAAATTTTCCCCATTGCGATCTTTAAGAAATGTTTCAATCGTAGCTAAAATTTCATTCTGTTTACTCATATATTAATCCTTTTTCGATAATTCCTTCACTGATTTTCCAATAACATCTGTCTCTAACATGGTTCGAACTTGACGAATGGTACTATAGACTGCTTTGGCATCACTCGAACCATGCGTTTTAACAACAGGTGCTTGAAGACCAAACAAGACAGCCCCTCCAACATCTGAGAAATCTAAGGTTTGTTTCAATGATTTCAAACGGTCCTTGAGCAGAAAAGCTCCCAATTTCGCCTTCCAGTTTCCAGTGGCAATCGCTTGTTTCAATTGCTTCAAGATTCCAAAAGCCGTTCCTTCCATCGTTTTCAAAACAGCGTTTCCCGTGAAACCATCCGCCACAACGACATCAGCAACGCCATCCATCAAGTCACGCGCTTCCACGTTTCCAACAAAATGAATCGACTCATCCTCAGATAACAATTGATAAGTTTCCTTGCGCAAAGGATCTCCCTTACTAGCTTCTGTCCCATTATTCAATAGACCCACACGTGGTTTTTGAATCCCACGAACATTTTCCGCGTAGTAAGACCCCATCAGAGCATACTGATGCAAGTGCTCCGGTGTATTTTCCGCATTGGCACCTAAGTCTAGCATATCATACCCGCGACCATCAACCGTCGGAAGTGTGGACATCAAACCTGGACGTTCCACCCCTTTGATCCGTCCAACGATAAAGAAACCTGCTGCCAACAAGGCACCTGTATTTCCCGCAGATAGCATGGCATCGACATCACCAGCCTTCACATCCTTGGCAGCTAAGACCATAGAAGCCTGTTTCTTCCGACGAATAGCCCGCGCTGGCTCATCATCTGAATCGATTTTTTCTTCCGTATGCACAATCGAGACACGTTCTGTTGCGGTTAAATAGTCTTTAATTTTTGTTTCATCGCCATACAAGACAATCTCAATATCATCAAAATCACGAATGGCTTGATTCACGCCTTCTACCAAGGCTTGAGGTGCATTATCGCCCCCCATTGCATCTACTGCAATTTTTTTCATGTTTCACCTCCAGATGAATCTTTCATAATCGCTCCCCAATCACTCAAGGAATCAATAAACTTTTTAGCTTTTAAATGGATCCCTACATACTCCTCATACAACTGATCGATTGCCTGACGCAAAGCTGCTTTCATCTCCGCTTGTAGGGAAATGGTCTCTAGCTCACTGAATCGTACCGCTTGAAATTGATCCAATAAATAGAGAACATTCGGATGCCAATGGGCTCGTCTCTCATCCCGATCATAATGATCCGGACAAAGGACCCCACTATACCGAAAAGAGTAATCAAAAGGAAGTCCAACTCGATGGCAGAAACAGCATTCATGCAGATTCAAGATAACTCCAAACCGTGATAGAATCTGAATCTCAAAAATATTGGTCAAAACCTCATAATCCAGTCCCTCTTCCATCAATAACAAGGTCTTCTCCAAAAAAGCAAACAAGGCCGGATCCACCTGATTATCATGAATACTTGCATCCGCAAGCGCTAGAACATAGGTCGCATAAGAAAGGGCAAAAAGATCTGCATTGATTTTCTTATAAACCTGCACATCTTGAAAATCATCAATATAACTCAACCCATCATCATTAATTTTCAGCAACATATCTGCCGTTACCAATGGTTGCAACATGGAATTCAACCGTGATTTTCCTGCATGGTTCACAAAAAACATCCGCTTGCCTGACTTCTCCGTGAAGATTTTGACCAACTTGTCATCCTCACGAAATTCCCGATTATACAGGACAATTCCCCGGGTCTCAATTGACTCCAGCATGTTCTTCCATATACTCCTTCAAGCGTTTCATAGCTTCCTTGATAACCTCCATGCTGGCTGCATACGACAAACGCACATAACCTTCACCATATTGACCAAAAGCAGCACCAGGAATAAAAGCAACCGCTTTTTCACGCGCAAAATCCTGCAAGAAAGCGAAGGAATCTTGATTAAAACCAGCTGGGATTTTAGCAAAAATATAGAAAGCTCCATCCGGCTTAATAATCTCAAACCCAAGCGCGGACATTTTTTCAATAATATAATCACGACGCTTCACATATTCCTTCTTCATTGGCTCCGCATCATCCCGACCAGCAGTCAAGGCCTCAATCGCAGCATACTGATTCATAGTTCCAGCAGCTGTTACCAAATACTGATGACTCTTGATAAGTTGGGCCGTCAATGCAGCTGGGGCAAAGATAAAGCCAAGGCGCCAGCCTGTCATGGCATGAGACTTAGATAAGCCATTAATGACAATGGTCTGCTCAGGAATGAAGGATGCCATAGAGACATGCGCTTCTCCAGTATAAGTCAACTCTGAATAGACTTCATCACAAATCACAAAGACTTCATATTTTTTTAAGACAGCAGCCAATTCCGCCATCTGTTCGCGCGAATAAGTAACACCCGTTGGGTTAGCTGGATAATTGAGAATAACAGCCTTCAATTTTTCACCCTGCTCTAGAATCGCCTTTTCCAACTTTTCAGGAGTCAAGACAAAACGATCTGCTGTCGTATCAATTTCGACAATCTCCGCCCCAACCAAATTCACAATGGGTTCATAACCAGGGTAGGCCGGTGCTGGGAGTAATACTACATCTCCAGGTTCCAAGATTGCTGTCAAAGTTGCAGACAGGGCTTCAGTCGCACCGATCGTCACCAATATCTCATCCTCAGGACAATAGTAAATACCATATTTATCAGCCACAAACTGACTCGCAGCCTCACGCAAAGCCAGCAAGCCACTCATTCCTGTATAATGACTAAAGTTCGCGTCAATAGCAGCCTTTCCAGCTTCTTTCACATGTTCAGGAGTTGTAAAATCCGGTTCCCCCAAAGTCAAACGCAAGACACCAGGAATGGAAGAAATTGATTGGTCAAACTGACGAATCAAAGAAACTTCAATCCGATTTAGATTCTTATTAAAGCGTTTCGTTAAATCCATAAAACACCTCCAAATACACTTATATTCATTATACTATAAATGGAAGTCCATCGCAAAGGCTCAACCTACTAGATATAGGATAAAAAGAAGATAGATGAACAGATTACAAGACATTTCCTACAAATACTAGACATAACAAAAAAGGCCTAAGCCTTTTTGTTATTATTGTTGACCACGTGTTGCCACATATTTCAATTGATCTGCATGTTTCGCCACAAAATCCTTCATTTCTGAATCAGGGATTTGACGAAGATAAAGGTTTGCACGAATGGTTTCATCCTCTTCGCGACAAGTTGACAATACCAAATATTTATCAGATGCCTTAATCTTGATATTAGGATTCTTCGTTTGCCCATCTTCGTAAACTTTTTTCAACTGCGTTGTAAAATCTTTATCATCTGTAAAGCTTGTACGATAAAAAGCAGTATCCTCTGGGACGATAACCAAGCACATCGCTTCGTAGTAATATTTACGATCAGGAGTTTCAATCACAACATAGGGATGTTGATCAAAATAATCTTGTTTATCATAGAAATTAACATCATTAAACATGCGATGATCTGCAACTTTACTGCCACGTGCATGACCAAAGAGCCAAGTCAAACGATCGCTAAAGTCCTTTTTGTTATCGGTATCCATGAAAACAGTTCCCATAAGAGGTTCGTTCCCACCATCAAAAGTCTTATTCAAATAGGTTTCATTATCAGTCGTTTGAACTACTGGTTCATCCAATTCAGTACCTGGTGCATAAACATAACCAATTGTTTCTGGATTAACCGCAGTTAATTGGGCAAAACGATTTTTTAAATAATCTTTTTCTTCTTGACTTGGTTCATATTTAGCTGCTTGTTTGGTTGAGCTTGTACTAGTTGTCTTTTTAGCTGTGCTAGAAGATTTCCCTCCCCCAAATGGATTGAAGAAAATAAAACCAGCAACAATTACGACAACTGCAGCAAGAGCAATCATGATCCCAACTAATTTATTTGAAGCTTTTTTCTCAGCTCTTTTCATTTCATTGATCTCCTTATGACGATTTTTTCTCTAAAAAATATCACTGAGCCCTAGGACTCAGTGATATTCGTTTCGAGCTAATTAATAATCAAATTATTTAACTGCGCTTGTTTTTGGAAGAGCTTTACCAGCTTTAGCATCAGCCTTAACTGTTTTACCGTCTTTGTCAACAGTAGCAACAACGTTACCTTTTTCGTCTTTAACTACATAGTTACCATTTTCATCTTTAGTAACAGTAACGTCTTTACCAGTTTGAGCTTTGATGTCATCTGCAATACGTTGTTCATTTGTACGGTTAGCTTCTACAGCTGTTTCATCGTAGTAGTTACCTTGAGCTTTAGCAGCTTCAATGTATTTTTGTTGAAGAACTTGGATGTAACGGTTGCGAACTGTGTTGTATGCTTCGTTATAAGCAGTGTTATAGTCTTCTTGAGCACGTTTTACCGCTTGTTCGTGGTCATGACCAACAATTGCATTAGCTTTATCAAGAGCTTGTTGTGCTGCTACAACGCCTGGTTGACGAAGAGTTTCTTCTTTGATTTCTGCTTCATGAGCTGCTACTTGAGTGTTAGCTTCATCTGCTGCATCACGCCATGAAACATATTTCTTTTGGATCAATTGGTTAGATGCACTTGGGTTTTCACCTTGTGCAAATACAGGTGCTGCTGCAGCAAATACTGCAAGAGCTGCTACTGATGATAATAAAACTTTTTTCATTGTTTTATCTCCTTTTTTCTTTTCAAAAATTAATCGTTACTTCGTAACTATGACTAGTATACTAGGATATTCTTCCTATGTCAAGACTTTTTTTCTTATTTTTTAAAAAAAGTTTAAGATTTCTATTTATTTAAATGCAAAACATACAAGATTTGAGAGCCATTCCGAATACACTTCCTACAGCTTCACAATAGTGATAAATCCTAGTTTACATTAATAATTCCACTAAGTATTTGGTTGTTTATATTACATCCTGTTCATTCTTTCAAATACCTATCCAAAACAATTTCATGAATCGTTCCATGATATTTACTATCATTCTTTCAGAAACCGCCCAACGATCTCTTTCATATTTGGTTTGTTTATTTCACTGCGCCATTCTTTGGTAATCTTTTCTTCGGTAAACTCGGATCCGCCTTAGCTTCTAACTTTTGTGCTGCAGTGAGCAATTTTTTCTGTTTCTTTTCTTTTTCCCGTTTCTGCCACCATTCTACTACTTTCATAACATCTCCTTTCCTAAAAAAGAGACTAGTTCCCCAGCCTCTTCATTATTTTTAAGATTTCTTCGCATTTCCAATTTCAAACAAAGGTGAAAGTGGCCGATTTTCATGGATACGAATAATAGCCTCAGCAAGAAGTTTCGCAATCGAAATTTGTTCAATCTTATCAATCAAGCGTTCTTCTGGTAAATAAATTGTATCCAAGACAACCAGCTTCTTGATCGCTGACTTTTGAATATTTTCCATTGCTGGCCCTGATAGGACAGGGTGTGTACAGCTCGCATAGACTTCAACAGCACCAGCTTCTGCAAGAGCATCAGCCGCGTGGCAGATCGTACCTGCTGTATCAATCATATCATCAATTAAAATACAAGTCTTACCTTCAACATTCCCAATGATGTTCATGACCTCACTCGTATTCATCTTATCAACACTCCGACGTTTGTCGATAATTGCAATTGGCGTCTTCAAAAACTCAGCTAACTTACGTGCCCGGGTTACTCCACCATGGTCTGGACTGACAACAACATAGTCTTTTCCAATCATACCACGGCGCTCGAAATAATCAGCAATTAAAGGAGCTCCCATCAAGTGGTCCACAGGAATATCAAAGAAACCTTGAATTTGAGCAGCGTGCAAATCAATTGTCAACAGACGATCAACTCCAGCAACCTCAAGCATATTGGCTACCAACTTAGAAGTAATTGGTTCACGAGCTCGAGCTTTCCGGTCTTGACGAGCATAGCCGTAATACGGCATCACCACATTAATAGATTGCGCACTAGCACGTTTCAACGCATCTACCATGATCAAAATTTCCATTAGATTATCGTTAACCGGTGAGCTAGTCGATTGTAAAATATAAACATCTTTCCCACGAATTGATTCTTCAATATTAACCTGAATTTCTCCATCAGAAAATTGACGAACCGTTGACTTTCCAAGCGGTAGTCCCATTTCACGAGACACACGTTGAGCCAATTCTTGATTTGACGACAAGGCAAAGAGCATTAAATCAGAAAATGACATGATTTCCTCCACTAAAATCTAAAACCAAATTGTACAGTCAGCACAAATTTCTCCTGTAATCATTTTATCGCTTTTTTATCAAATATTCAAATATTAATTTATGGAAAATACAAAAACTATCACTACCTAAATTCTCTCAAAAAAAGAAGCAGAACTAATGTTCTACTTCAATGTTATTCTTAGTTTGGATAGATATAAGTAACAGTACCTTGAGCATTAACTGGATTAAACCATCCACGGTAGTTACCAATACTACGATTACCTAAATAATTAGACTCAGAGACTTGGATACTTGTTGTAGATTGAACGGCTGTAACAACAGCTACGTGTCCATAACCACCATCATTCCAACATGCAATCGCACCAACTTGTGGTTGAGATCCAGTACGGAAACCAGCTGCTGCTGCACTTGCTGCCCATTGACCACCATTACCCCAGTAATCGCCAGCCCATGGAGCCAATGTCTTCGCACCCCAAGTACATTCACCAACTGGATAAGATGATGCAGATGAACTATATGTTTGACGAGAAACAGTTGCCGCTTGAGCTGTTGCTTGAGTTTGAGCAACTGGTTGTGCTGCTGAAGCCGTAGCAGGTGTTTGTGCTGCTGCCTGTACTTGTGCTTGAAGAGTCGTATTAGCAGAAGCCTTCACAGCAGCCTGTTGTTCTTGTTGTTTAGCACGGTAAGCTGCTTCAGCTGCTGCTGCCGCTGCCGCTGCTTTTTCAGCCTCAGCTTTTTGTTGCAACAAAGCATTCTTTTCATTTTCAGCAGTCGATTTTTCAGCCGCCAAGTTCAATTGTGCCACTTTCAATTCAGCTTCTTTTGTAGTCAAAGCCTGCGCATCATCTTCTAATTGCTGTTTGTTTGCAATAACAGTATTGATGGCATCATTATTTTCTTTTTGTTTCTGAGCAATATCTTCTTTATCACGCTTTTGCTCTTGCAACATCTTGTTGTTAGCATCTGCAATTTCATTCATAGCAGAAATACGTGAAATAGCTTCTGTTAAAGAACCAGAACTCACAATCGCATTAATGTAGCTTGTAGCAGTTCCTGTCGTTTGAGCACTACGTGCTTGATTTGCAAGCGATTCTTGACGAGCAACAATATTTTTTGATAACTCATCAATCTCAGCAGACAATTTTTCTGATTCCTCATTCAATCGATCATTTTCAGCTTGAAGATCCGCTTGTTGCTTTTTAATTTCGGATACTTGACCTTGAATTTGATCTACTTGAGCTTGTGCACTTTGTTGTTGTTGGTTAATACTATTGATTTTGTTATTTTGAGCAGCAATCTTATCATCTGTGGAGTCAGCTGACACACCAGCCACCACAGCACCTTGTGACAAGGCAACTGTACTCAACAAGATTGTAGCAAATAATTTTTTCTTCATTAGATAATTTTCCCTTTCCAATAAGACACTAACTAGTATAACAAATTTTATCACTAATTTATGTTACGCTATTGTTACATTTTTGTTTCGAATTTATAAATAAATCTTTTCAAATAGAGGTTGAAAAATTAGTAATAAAAATAAATTCAAAAGTAAACTTGGTGCAATTTGAAAAACAACTAACGAAAATAAATCAAATTTAATACCAATTAAAAAAATCTCAAGAAATGAAGCAAGAAGTTGAAAACAAAAAATCGTTAGTAAAAATGTTAAAAAGCGAGTTAAACGATTAAGTAGAATAACTTGATTCCAATGATAAAATATTATTTGTAATAATGGAAATAGCAAAAAGGAGATTCCAAGAGTATTTAGAAAATACACATCAAAACAAAAACCAAAGAAAATACCCAACCAAATACAAGATATCTCTGAAAAATAGAGACTCAACATCATAAAGCCATAAAAAAATAGAAATGAAATAGCTTCAAATTGATTTGGAATAAAACGCGAGAAAATGAAAGAAAATTGCCCATCAATAAACAAAGACAAAAACAATAACAAAGGAAAAAAATAGTATTTGCGTAATAATCTCACATTATTCTCCAATCAGAAGTACATAACGATTAACATCCAAACTTGCTTTAGGTTTTACTCTAATTTCTTGTCCTAACTGATCTGATGCTTTTTTTACTGAAGATACCGTACCAACAGGTAAATCACTGGTCTTATATTTACCAAGCCCACTTGTCGAAACAAGAGACCCTTTTTTAATGTCAACAGAATCACCAATTTGCAGCAAACGAAATTCACCCGTTTTATCATCAAAGCCAATTAATAAAGCAAAGATAGATTGTGTTTTATCTTCAATCTTAAGTGTCAAATGTTGAGAAGAAATATCATTCCCAACCAGTAATTTAATTCTACTAGAGTTTTTCTCCAAGTTATCAACAACTCCGATAACCCCCCCTGAAGAAAGAACAAACATTGAGTCTGAAATTCCATCAGAACTCCCCTTATCAATCACAAATTGTTCATTCCAAGAACTGTAATTTCTGTCAACAATCTCCCCAACAACTTGTTTTGAACCTGATACCGAATTTTTTAAATTCAATAAATCCTTTAACTCTTTATTTTCAGACTCTAAACGATTTAGTTTAGAGTGATTAATATCTATCTGATATATTTTAGACTTTAAAGAAATATTTTCATCATTAATTTTTGATAAATTTTTAATGTCATTTGACTTAGACTCAATCACAGAAAACGGAATAGAAATAGCTTGATCAAAAATAGTTAAAACATCAGAAGATTTTATAACAATAGTATTTCGAACTGATGGGAATAAAAACAGAACCCCTGCTACAACTAAAACAAACAAGAGACTAAATATCTTAAAAAAACGTTTCAATAACATAAAAAACCTACAAAAATACAAAAAATAGTTTGAGATCCTATCTCAAACTTCATAGTTATACGGAGAATGGGGGATTCGAACCCCCGCGCCAGTTACCCGACCTAACGATTTAGCAAACCGTCCTCTTCAGCCTCTTGAGTAATTCTCCAAAATGGGCACGAGTGGACTCGAACCACCGACCTCACGCTTATCAGGCGTGCGCTCTAACCACCTGAGCTACGCGCCCAAGTTAAACAACTTGGTAAAAAATGAACAATTGTTCAAAGCGGGTGACGAGAATCGAACTCGCGACAACAGCTTGGAAGGCTGTAGTTTTACCACTAAACTACACCCGCTTATTAACAAAGGAAATGGCGCGAGACGGAATCGAACCGCCGACACATGGAGCTTCAATCCATTGCTCTACCAACTGAGCTACCGAGCCAAATTGCGGGAGCAGGATTTGAACCTACGACCTTCGGGTTATGAGCCCGACGAGCTACCGAGCTGCTCCATCCCGCGTTAATTAAAAAGGAGGATGTGGGATTCGAACCCACGCACGCTTTTACACGCCTGACGGTTTTCAAGACCGTTCCCTTCAGCCGGACTTGGGTAATCCTCCAAAACTTATAATGGACCTTGTAGGACTTGAACCTACGACCACTCGGTTATGAGCCGAGAGCTCTAACCAGCTGAGCTAAAGGTCCAACAAGATCAACAATATAGCGGCGAAGGGGATCGAACCCCCGACCTCCCGGGTATGAACCGGACGCTCTAGCCAGCTGAGCTACACCGCCATAATATCGGGAAGACAGGATTCGAACCTGCGACACCTTGGTCCCAAACCAAGTACTCTACCAAGCTGAGCTACTTCCCGATCTAAAGCTTTCGCCTTATGCACCCTAGAGGAGTCGAACCTCTAACCGCCTGATTCGTAGTCAGGTACTCTATCCAGTTGAGCTAAGGGTGCTCTTCCTTATTCTATTCTTACATAGTCTCACGACCATGCACCCTAGAGGAGTCGAACCTCTAACCGCCTGATTCGTAGTCAGGTACTCTATCCAGTTGAGCTAAGGGTGCTTCTTTCAACCTAAATCTATGCCGAGGACCGGAATCGAACCGGTACGATCGTTACCAATCGCAGGATTTTAAGTCCTGTGCGTCTGCCAGTTCCGCCACCCCGGCCTCCTCAAGCGAACGACGGGATTCGAACCCGCGACCCCCACCTTGGCAAGGTGGTGTTCTACCACTGAACTACGTTCGCATCGCTTTCTTTATATAAAAAAATGCCGGCTACATGACTTGAACACGCGACCCTCTGATTACAAATCAGATGCTCTACCAACTGAGCTAAGCCGGCTCATTATTATTCTTCTATGCGGGTTAAGGGACTTGAACCCCCACGCCGTAAAGCGCCAGATCCTAAATCTGGTGCGTCTGCCAATTCCGCCAAACCCGCAAAATATGACCCGTACTGGGCTCGAACCAGTGACCCATTGATTAAAAGTCAATTGCTCTACCAACTGAGCTAACGAGTCTTAAAATAATTTTCATTATCTTAACGGTCCCGACGGGAATCGAACCCGCGATCTTCGCCGTGACAGGGCGACGTGATAACCGCTACACTACGGGACCTATGGGAGTTAACGGGATCGAACCGCTGACCCTCTGCTTGTAAGGCAGATGCTCTCCCAGCTGAGCTAAACTCCCAAATGAGCCTAGATCATCTAGGCTCAATCTCTTGCTAAGCGACTTCCTTATCTCACAGGGGGCAACCCCCAACTACTTCCGGCGTTCTAGGGCTTAACTGCTGTGTTCGGCATGGGTACAGGTGTATCTCCTAGGCTATCGTCACTTAACTCTGAATGTTTAAACATTCAAAATTGAATATCTATATTCTAACAAACTAAACCTAACTTTGTCAATATCTTCTGACTCTTTGGATAAGTCCTCGAGCTATTAGTATTAGTCCGCTCCATTGCTCACACAACTTCCACTCCTAACCTATCTACCTGATCTTCTCTCAGGGCTCTTACTAACATATAGTTATGGGAAATCTCATCTTGAGGTGGGTTTCACACTTAGATGCTTTCAGCGTTTATCCCTTCCCTACATAGCTACCCAGCGATGCCTCTGGCGAGACAACTGGTACACCAGCGGTAAGTCCACTCTGGTCCTCTCGTACTAGGAGCAGATCCTCTCAAATTTCCTACGCCCGCGACGGATAGGGACCGAACTGTCTCACGACGTTCTGAACCCAGCTCGCGTGCCGCTTTAATGGGCGAACAGCCCAACCCTTGGGACCGACTACAGCCCCAGGATGCGACGAGCCGACATCGAGGTGCCAAACCTCCCCGTCGATGTGAACTCTTGGGGGAGATAAGCCTGTTATCCCCAGGGTAGCTTTTATCCGTTGAGCGATGGCCCTTCCATACGGAACCACCGGATCACTAAGCCCGACTTTCGTCCCTGCTCGAGTTGTAGCTCTCGCAGTCAAGCTCCCTTATACCTTTACACTCTGCGAATGATTTCCAACCATTCTGAGGGAACCTTTGGGCGCCTCCGTTACCTTTTAGGAGGCGACCGCCCCAGTCAAACTGCCCGTCAGACACTGTCTCCGTAGATGATAAACCTACCGGGTTAGAGTGGCCATAACACAAGGGTAGTATCCCAACAACGCCTCCATCGAAACTGGCGTCCCGATCTCTATGGCTCCTACCTATCCTGTACATGTGGCACAGACACTCAATATCAAACTGCAGTAAAGCTCCATGGGGTCTTTCCGTCCTGTCGCGGGTAACCTGCATCTTCACAGGTACTAAAATTTCACCGAGTCTCTCGTTGAGACAGTGCCCAAATCATTACGCCTTTCGTGCGGGTCGGAACTTACCCGACAAGGAATTTCGCTACCTTAGGACCGTTATAGTTACGGCCGCCGTTTACTGGGGCTTCAATTCATACCTTCGCTTACGCTAAGCACTCCTCTTAACCTTCCAGCACCGGGCAGGCGTCACCCCCTATACATCATCTTACGATTTAGCAGAGAGCTGTGTTTTTGATAAACAGTTGCTTGGGCCTATTCACTGCGGCTGACTCAAAGCCAGCACCCCTTCTCCCGAAGTTACGGGGTCATTTTGCCGAGTTCCTTAACGAGAGTTCTCTCGCTCACCTGAGGCTACTCGCCTCGACTACCTGTGTCGGTTTGCGGTACGGGTAGAGTATGATTAACGCTAGAAGCTTTTCTTGGCAGTGTGACGTCACTAACTTCGCTACTAATCTTCGCTCCCCATCACAGCTCAATGTTACAGAATTAAGCATTTAACTCAATTCACACCTCACTGCTTAGACGTGCACTTCCAGTCGCACGCTTTAGTTAGCCTACTGCGTCCCTCCTTCACTACATACTCTAGTACAGGAATATCAACCTGTTGTCCATCGGATACACCTTTCGGTCTCTCCTTAGGTCCCGACTAACCCAGGGCGGACGAGCCTTCCCCTGGAAACCTTAGTCTTACGGTGGACAGGATTCTCACCTGTCTTTCGCTACTCATACCGGCATTCTCACTTCTATGCGTTCCAGCGCTCCTCACGGTACACCTTCTCCACACATAGAACGCTCTCCTACCATACCTATAAAGGTATCCACAGCTTCGGTAAATTGTTTTAGCCCCGGTACATTTTCGGCGCAGGGTCACTCGACTAGTGAGCTATTACGCACTCTTTGAATGAATAGCTGCTTCTAAGCTAACATCCTAGTTGTCTGTGCAACCCCACATCCTTTTCCACTTAACAATTATTTTGGGACCTTAGCTGGTGGTCTGGGCTGTTTCCCTTTCGACTACGGATCTTAGCACTCGCAGTCTGACTGCCGACCATAATTCTTTGGCATTCGGAGTTTATCTGAGATTGGTAATCCGGGATGGACCCCTCACCCAAACAGTGCTCTACCTCCAAGAATCTTAATGTCGACGCTAGCCCTAAAGCTATTTCGGAGAGAACCAGCTATCTCCAAGTTCGTTTGGAATTTCTCCGCTACCCACAAGTCATCCAAGCACTTTTCAACGTGCCCTGGTTCGGTCCTCCAGTGAGTTTTACCTCACCTTCAACCTGCTCATGGGTAGGTCACATGGTTTCGGGTCTACGACATAATACTATTGCGCCCTATTCAGACTCGGTTTCCCTACGGCTCCGTCTCTTCAACTTAACCTCGCATCATATCGTAACTCGCCGGTTCATTCTACAAAAGGCACGCTCTCACCCATTAACGGGCTCGAACTTGTTGTAGGCACACGGTTTCAGGTTCTATTTCACTCCCCTCCCGGGGTGCTTTTCACCTTTCCCTCACGGTACTGGTTCACTATCGGTCACTAGAGAGTATTTAGGGTTGGGAGATGGTCCTCCCAGATTCCGACGGGATTTCTCGTGTCCCGCCGTACTCAGGATACTGCTAGGTATAAAGACTATTTCGATTACGAGGCTCTTACTCTCTTTGGCTGACCTTCCCATGTCATTCTTCTATACTCTTTATGTCCACATTGCAGTCCTACAACCCCGAAGAGTAAACTCTTCGGTTTGCCCTCCTGCCGTTTCGCTCGCCGCTACTCAGGCAATCGCTTTTGCTTTCTCTTCCTGCAGCTACTTAGATGTTTCAGTTCACTGCGTCTTCCTCTACCTATCCTTAACAGATAGGAGTACTAGCCATTAGCTAGTGGGTTCCCCCATTCGGACATCTCTGGATCATCGCTTACTTACAGCTCCCCAAAGCATTTCGTCGTTTGTCACGTCCTTCTTCGGCTTCTAGTGCCAAGGCATCCACCGTGCGCCCTTATTAACTTAACCTTATTTTTGGTCTTGCGACCTAAACTCTTTAAATATTTACAGCGTTTCGGTTTATTTTCTTGTTACTATTTGATATAGATATTCAATTTTCAATGTTCAAGCTTAACACCCTTACAGTGTTAATGGAGCCTAGCGGGATCGAACCGCTGACCTCCTGCGTGCAAAGCAGGCGCTCTCCCAGCTGAGCTAAGGCCCCACAAGACCTCTCAAAACTAAACAAGACCAACGTACAGGGTTCCTTTTCCTTAGAAAGGAGGTGATCCAGCCGCACCTTCCGATACGGCTACCTTGTTACGACTTCACCCCAATCATCTATCCCACCTTAGGCGGCTGGCTCCAAAAGGTTACCTCACCGACTTCGGGTGTTACAAACTCTCGTGGTGTGACGGGCGGTGTGTACAAGGCCCGGGAACGTATTCACCGCGGCGTGCTGATCCGCGATTACTAGCGATTCCGACTTCATGTAGGCGAGTTGCAGCCTACAATCCGAACTGAGACTGGCTTTAAGAGATTAGCTTGCCGTCACCGACTCGCGACTCGTTGTACCAGCCATTGTAGCACGTGTGTAGCCCAGGTCATAAGGGGCATGATGATTTGACGTCATCCCCACCTTCCTCCGGTTTATTACCGGCAGTCTCGCTAGAGTGCCCAACTAAATGATGGCAACTAACAATAGGGGTTGCGCTCGTTGCGGGACTTAACCCAACATCTCACGACACGAGCTGACGACAACCATGCACCACCTGTCACCTCTGTCCCGAAGGAAAGCTCTATCTCTAGAGCGGTCAGAGGGATGTCAAGACCTGGTAAGGTTCTTCGCGTTGCTTCGAATTAAACCACATGCTCCACCGCTTGTGCGGGCCCCCGTCAATTCCTTTGAGTTTCAACCTTGCGGTCGTACTCCCCAGGCGGAGTGCTTAATGCGTTAGCTGCGGCACTGAGTCCCGGAAAGGACCCAACACCTAGCACTCATCGTTTACGGCGTGGACTACCAGGGTATCTAATCCTGTTTGCTCCCCACGCTTTCGAGCCTCAGCGTCAGTTACAGACCAGAGAGCCGCTTTCGCCACCGGTGTTCCTCCATATATCTACGCATTTCACCGCTACACATGGAATTCCACTCTCCCCTTCTGCACTCAAGTTAAACAGTTTCCAAAGCGTACTATGGTTAAGCCACAGCCTTTAACTTCAGACTTATCTAACCGCCTGCGCTCGCTTTACGCCCAATAAATCCGGATAACGCTCGGGACCTACGTATTACCGCGGCTGCTGGCACGTAGTTAGCCGTCCCTTTCTGGTAAGTTACCGTCACAGTGTGAACTTTCCACTCTCACACTCGTTCTTCTCTTACAACAGAGCTTTACGATCCGAAAACCTTCTTCACTCACGCGGCGTTGCTCGGTCAGACTTCCGTCCATTGCCGAAGATTCCCTACTGCTGCCTCCCGTAGGAGTCTGGGCCGTGTCTCAGTCCCAGTGTGGCCGATCACCCTCTCAGGTCGGCTATGTATCGTCGCCTTGGTGAGCCGTTACCTCACCAACTAGCTAATACAACGCAGGTCCATCTCTTAGTGATGCATTTGCACCTTTCAAGTCAACATCATGCAATGTCGACTTTTATGCGGTATTAGCTATCGTTTCCAATAGTTATCCCCCGCTAAGAGGCAGGTTACCTACGCGTTACTCACCCGTTCGCAACTCCTCCGCTCGGTGCAAGCACCAAGCTTCAGCGTTCTACTTGCATGTATTAGGCACGCCGCCAGCGTTCATCCTGAGCCAGGATCAAACTCTCATTAAAATAATTGTTTGTCTTAAACTCATTCTGTCACTGACAGATTTATTGTTTTTTTATTGTTCAGTTACTACAACTTCAGTTGTAGTGCCCTGCACATTGGTTCGTCTTGTTCAGTTTTCAAAGGTCTTTGTCGCTCTCTCGCGACAACTATATTAGTATATCATGACCTCTCCTTACTGTCAACACTTTTTTTGATTTTTTTTTATTTTTTTTGAAAGTTTTTTTACTTACCAATTGTCAAGTCAAGTACAACAAAGGTGTCCCTCTGATTAAGTGAGTTTTTCTCAAGCTGTTTGATTTAGCTCAAACGGCTTTTTTTGCGGACTGATAACCAAGGATTCGTCTCGGTCTTTCATTGATGCCCTTTGAAATGAACTCTCTTAGTAGTCCATTGAAATGTTCATTTGTACCTTGGTCATAAGATGAATAGGCATGAGCAAAATAAACATCTAAGCCCTCTATCTCACCCAATGAAAAAATTTGTTTCCATTATCCGTAATGATGGACTTAATCGGGTAAAGCTTCATAGACTCTAATACGGCTTGATTGACATACTCTGTCTTCTTCTCTACGAGTTTCTTTGTGATAGCATAACGTGTTTGTCATTCTACCAAGGTCAGAATAGAAGGTTCTCCTACTGTCTTTCCCCCCAGAACAGAATCGATTTACCAATCTCCAAAACGGGAACGATTATTGATCTCTTCTGGTCTTTCTTTAATTGACTTTCCTAGATGTTTCTTGGTAAAGGGGCGCTTGCTAAATTTCTTACAGATCCGCACTGCTCTTGGCAAATCAATAACCATAATCTCTAACAATCCATGATGGATATAGATATAGAGCGTCTTGGTTGAAGGTACAACTACATCTACATGTTTTAATTTATAGGTGTGAACAAATGTATCCACGCTATGTATTCTTGGTTTCTCTTTCATAGCTTCTGTAAATTCTATCAGAAAGTCGTCTGAAACACGATCCAGTTTCAGATAATAACTAGCTTCTCTAGCATAACGATAACGATTTTGGACAGCATCTGCATAACAGTGTTGATAGTAAACCTTCTGCCCATTTACTTTTTTCACTTGTGTTATGGAACCTTTATTAATTTCACAAGTAATAGTAGAGCGATTTTTCCCCAGTCGACGAGCAATTTCCGCAGGTTTGATTCCTGAGCATAAATAAGCCTCAATTTTTCCTCGTTCACCTTCAGATAAGTGTTTGTAGGCTTGATTTGTGGTAGAATAATTTGTGGACACGTTCATTTTCCTTTATACTGTTTTTCGCAACTCTAGTATGTCAGATGAACATGTCTTTTTTGTTGCACTTCATTTTACAACAGGGCAAGTTTTTTTAACTCTTTTAACTTTTTGTTTTTAAATAGAATTTTTAAAATCTTTTAGATAGTTTTCTAATTTCTTTTTCATTTTTGTTTTTCCTAGACATCTTCTATTTGTTAGTAATGCTTCATATTGTTCTTTTTCTTTTACTGTTAATTTTTCTTTAAAACGTTTTAAAGAATCTCTTAGTACAACCAACTCATCTAAATATATTTCTCTTGATGAAATTCTGTGGCTAATTTCTCCTATTTCAACATAGGGAAGTCTATTTATTTTTCTTTTATCACTTTCCTGTTGTCTTATTTTATCTTTAATATGATTTCTAAATTTCGTTTTAAAGTATTTATAAAGTAATTCTTCATTTGTTTCAATTTCAGGATTTTTTTGATAAAGTTCAAAGAGAGTTAGCTGTCCTTCTTGTTCCCAATCATCCTTTTCCCATAACTGAATATAATATTCCTTTTCACATTTTCTTACGATATATTTTACTTTTTGATACATTTTATTAAATTCCATAAGCTCTCCTTTACTTTTATCTGTATTTTATAAAAATAAAGAAGCCCAATGGACTTTTTTTCTATTCTGCACGTTTTTTCAACTATTTGGTCATTATTTTAACTATTTTGTCCAAATACAAAGAAAAACTGCCACTTGGTGACAGTTTATCAATAGTCCGTACGGGATTCGAACCCGTGTTACCGCCGTGAAAAGGCGGTGTCTTAACCCCTTGACCAACGGACCATTTTTACAACATATTCTATTATACAGAATATTTTTACTCTGTCAACACTTTTTTAATAAAAAAGAAGGAAAAGTCCATTTTGGACGATTTTCTTCAGTCTTTTTTAAAAAATAGAGAAAGTAAAAAACTCTTAAGAATAGCGCGATATCAGCATTCCTAAGAGTTTTCACTATATGGTACCCAACCTACAAAATAGCAATGTTTCTATTGCTGGTAGGGTTTGTCTACGTTCTGAAAGAAGGAAATATTTTCCTTCTTTTAAATTAGTTGTTTTCTTCTAATTTTGACTTAATCTCATCATATGATAGAGGTTTTGCTTCTTCTTCTAATTCATGCTCTGAATTTTCAGGCATTTTTCCTGTTTCGTATAATGATTTAATTTGAACACTATCCAAGGTTTCATATTTTAATAGAGCTTCAGCAATCAGTTTATGCGTTTCTCTATTTCCTTGAATAATTTCCGCAGCTTTATTACGGGCTTCATTCAATAGACCACGAACTTCTTCATCAATTTCGTAAGCCGTCTGTTCTGAAATCATTTTTTGTGGGCTTTGAGCACCAAACATCGCATGATTTCCTTCATATTGAACCGGTCCAAGTTTTTCACTCATACCATATTCTGTTACCATCGCACGTGCCATTTGGGTTGCTTGTTCAAAGTCATTTGAAGCACCTGTTGTTTGCGAATTGAAAATAATTTCTTCGGCAACACGTCCTCCCATGAGCCCTGCTAATTGTTCTTTCATGTCCTCTTTAGAAAGTAACATTTGATCTTCTTTTGGAAGGGCAATCATGTAACCGCCTGCGCGACCACGTGGAACAATGGTAACTTTATGAACCACACGAGCATTTGATAAGACCAAACCAACAATTGTATGACCAGCTTCGTGATAAGCAACCATTTCTCGTTCTTTTTGTGAAATCGTCCGATCTTTCTTAGATGGACCTGCAATAACACGATCTTCTGCTTCATCGATGTCAGCAGCATCAATTACTTTTTTATTTCGACGAGCTGCAACCAAGGCTGCTTCATTCAAAACATTTTCGAGATCAGCACCGACAAATCCTGGTGTCTGTTGAGCAACCAATTTTAAGTCCACATCTTGAGCAAGTGGCTTATTCTTAGCATGAACACGAAGAATTGCCTCACGCCCCTTCACATCTGGACGTCCAACTAATACTTTGCGGTCAAAACGGCCAGGACGAAGAAGGGCAGGGTCAAGGACATCAGAACGGTTAGTTGCTGCGATAACAATGATTCCTTCGTTGCCTTCAAAACCATCCATCTCAATCAAAAGTTGGTTGAGGGTTTGTTCACGTTCATCATTTCCGCCACCAAGACCTACACCACGTTGGCGCCCAACAGCATCAATTTCATCGATAAAGATAATGGCTGGTGCTGCTTTTTTAGCATCTTCAAAAAGTGAACGAACCCGGCTAGCACCGACTCCGACAAACATTTCAACGAAGTCAGAACCAGAGATACTGAAGAATGGCACCCCAGCTTCACCAGCTACTGCTTTTGCTAAAAGGGTTTTACCAGTTCCAGGAGGGCCTTCAAGAAGCACTCCTGCTGGGATTCTTGCTCCCAATTTAGTAAAGCGTTTTGGATCTTTCAAAAACTCAACTACTTCAACAAGTTCTTGTTTTTCTTCTTCAGCTCCTGCCACATCTGAAAAACGAACTTTAATATCTTCTTTATTAGCAGCACGGGCTTTATTGCGACCAAAGTTCATTGCGCCTCTGGCACCTCCGCCACCGCCTTGGTTCATCATAGAGAAGAAGAAGAACATGACGATAACAAATGGAACAATTGAAGTGAGAATTGTTATCCACATGCCACTTGAGCTCTCACGCTTGATTGTGATTTCTGCTTTGTGGTCAGCTGCTAATTTTTGTAATTCATTGACGGTGATATCAGATGGAAGGATGACACTAGTAAAGCGAGATACTTTTTGAACACTTGGGGTAAAAAATTGAATTCCTGTATCTTCTTTTGATTCTTTTGCTTTATTATAGGTCCCTGCAATTTCAATCACACTACCATTCGGTTGGTAACTAATCGTCTTTACATTGTCATTTTTAATTTCCTTGACCAATTCTGTGTAGTTGATTTGCTGACTTTGACCAACTCCATTACCCGCAAAAAAGTACTGGAATCCTGTCACAGCCGCTACAATAATCAACAAATACAGAAAAGGATTTCGAACAAAACCGTTGTTTTTTCTGTTATTCATCTAGTCTCCTCTATTTTGAGTACACTTCTTCTTTTAATACACCAACATATGGTAAGTTACGATAATTTTCATCATAGTCTAAACCATATCCGACAACAAACTCATTTGGAATCGTAAAGCAAGTGTAATCTGCTTCAATCTCAACCAAACGTCCCTCAGGTTTATCCAGTAAGGTAGCAATCTTTACAGATGCTGCATTTCGTTCTTCAAAGAGTTCTTTCAGACTCTTGAGGGTTTTGCCTGTATCGATAATATCTTCTACAAATAAAATATCTCTACCAGTAATATCTTGGTCGATATCCTTGATAATATTAATAATACCTGAGCTTGCTGTACCACCATGATAACTTGAAACCAGCATAAAATCCAATTCAATATGTGTATCTACGTGGTTGATCAACTCTGCCATAAATGGAACAGAGCCTTTCAAAATTCCAACAAAAATTGGATTTTTTCCTTGGTACTCTTTTGTTAGGGTTTCACCCAATTTCTTTGCTGCTTCTACAATTTCATCATGTGAAACTAATACTTTTTTTATATCTTTTTCTAACATGTTTTTACCTATCTATTTTTTGAATATAAAGACTATCTTTCATTATACCACTTTTTGAGGGCTGACTCAAATCACTCGTTACCAATCCCACTACAGAAAGAATATTATGATTCTGTTCTATAATGAGAGCCTTTTGCCGAAGAGAGATTGGAATTTTATGGTTGATAAACCATCGTCTTAATTTTTGATGGTGTCCATTAACAAGCAGCTGATCTCCTTCCTTTCTCCTTCTAATTAAGATGGGAGTTTCGCGTGAAACAGAAAGAATTTCTACATTTTCCCCTACTAATGGTTGTCCAAAAGATAGTTTATAATTTGCAATTTCAAAGATATTCCCAAATTCTAACAAAAATGGAAGGAGTTGGTCATCCGACTTTTGACTGATTTTTTGTATTTCAAAGAAATCATATTCTTGATGTAGTTCATAATTCGACTTTAAATAATGAACGCAATTTCTTTTTTTTCGCAGTAAATCTAATAATTCTTGAAACTGTACCCTACCAAGTTGCAAATCTGGAAATTGTGCCAGATACTCTTCTAATAAGAATGATTGTACAGAATGAGAATACGTTCTAAAAGAAGATAAATCTTGAATGGTTAACTCGCTAGTCAATTCTTTCAGTGCTTGGTGCCAATGAGTCACTTCCTCTGCTAAATAACGAAGACTTACTTGCATTTGGGGATTTTCTTTTTCAAATTCTGGAAGGTATTGATGGCGTACACGATTTCGAAAATAGTCCTGTGAGTCATTGCTACTGTCTTCAAAGTGAGGGATTTCCATCAACTCATCTTTGGTAAAAGTTAACAAAGGACGGATTAACTCACCCTTGCCAAATGGTTGGCGTACAGGAATACCACTTAAATGGCGTAATTTTGTTCCTCGTATCAAGCGCATGAAAGTTGTTTCAGCTTGATCATTTGCATGATGACCCGTTACTAAAGCGGTGCAATCCTCTTTCTCCATAATCTGTTTAAAAAAATCATAACGAAAGGTACGAGCTTTTGCTTCCGTAAAATCACCCGAATAGTGAGCCACATGAATACGTGTCTCTCGCCTATCAGCTAGCGTTCGAAGTTCACTTTCTTCTAAATCTGATTCTGGTCTTTGTCCATGATTGACATGAGCGAGTACCAGATGGATTTTCAATCGTTCTTTATTCTTATATAAAAGTTCATACAGATTCATTGAATCCAATCCACCAGATAAGGCAACCAAAACACGGCGATGGGGAGTAAATAGATCTTGTTTTTCACAAAACTCTAAAAATCGCTTTTCCATTATTTCAATACCTCATAGATATCTTTTGAAATGTTGGAAATCGTATCATAATTCGAATGATCTGTAAAAATGGCTATTACATAGGGTGAATTTGTGTATACAATCGCAACATCATGCCTAAAATCATAGGCATCTCCAATTTTATGAGCAACCTTTACTGGAAGGTCACGCGCAATCCGTTGATCATCATATTTTGTAGAGGAGAGCGCATCAATAATAGGGCCATTCTGTTGATAAACAGCTTCCATGACATTGCCAGCCATTTCAGCGGATGCTTCTCTTTTTTCAACATCCCAATGTTTTTTTGCAATTTTATCCAAAGTTTTTTGGAAATCTTGATCTGATTGATGAGTGACATAATAATTTAAGATATTATGTCCAACATTATCTGATTCTTTTGCAATTTTATCTACCAACTCTTGAACACTATATTCTTTTCCATCTGGTGTTTTTGAAAGACTACCACTTCCTTCTGGTTCATAGCCTCCTTTGAAATCATTTACTTCTGGAATATACTTGTAGGTTGTAGATGGAGAAATGGCTTTTTTATTGAGTTGTTCTTGGACATAGTACAAGTATGGTAATTTCGTTACACTGGCAGAATACATTTCTTTTTGCGGATTGATCCCAGCAGTATTTCCAGTCTCTAATTGTTTCACATAGATTCCATACGAAGAAGAATTGTATTTACTATTTAACAAGTCCTGGACTTTTTCCATTCGATTATCTTTTTCAGTGACGAATGCTTTGTTCACCCAGCCTTGACCTTCAATCTCCACAAACTCATCTCGTAAAGTCTTAGCTGTACGTAAGACTGTCACTTTTGTATAAGGAGAAAGAGGTGTATTTTTTTCTTGTGCACCATTTATTAAGGGTCGGTCGTACACTTTAAAACCAGGTTTTAGCCACATGGCTTGTTTTTTTTCTTGTGTTTCTTGTACAACATCAGAAAAAATGACAGAAGAATCTGCTAATACATATCCTTTATCTGCTATTTTAAATACAGCTTTTCTTTCATCATTTACAAAGAGTTGTTCGATTGTAAACGGTGTGTTGGGAAGAATTTCTCCTTTTGCTTTTTTCAACTGAGGATCAGAAAAAACAGAAATTTTGCGATAGACATTAGGGTTCGCTGGAATTGAAGAAAAATAAATTTCTGATGGATGAGCCATTGTCTGAGAAGACTCAGACTGCTCGACACTCGCTGCTTGAGACCCAATAAATAAAATTGGAACTAACAATAGGAGCAGAAATCGTTTAGACACTTGTATTCCTTTCCTTTTCATCCTTTTGAAGTTTGACCATTTGGTTTTTCTTTTTTAATTCCTCTAATTTTTCATCCGAAAATTCAAGAAATTGTTTAACTGTTTGTAAGATATTTTCCATCGATTATTGGGGGAGTAAATCTGGGATGGTATAAACATATTCACCATCTTTTGAAAAAGAATACTTGGCGCGTGCATATTTTGTTGCATAATCATCGTCTTTTAATTTTTTAGCGATGTCTTGTTGGTATTCTTTTTGTTCACTTGTTTCTTTATACTCTTTTTCCAACTGTTTATATTGTTCTTTTTTATCTTGTAGCGATTGATAGCTCTGGGCTAAATTATAAGTTGGAAGAATAAACAGTAACATGACCAATATCAAAACGAGCCCTAGAAAACGATTGCGTTTTTTTCTTTCTTCTTCTAAAAAACGTTTTCGCTGACTTTCGTCTTTGATATATTTATTGTTCATTTGAACGATATTTTTAGGCATCTTCTTCTATCCTTGTTTCACTAATTATTTCGTACATTTTGGATGCATCTTCTTTTTTTGTACTATCCAACATTTCCAAGACTTTAACCGTCAATACTTTATTTCCAAAACGAACTTCAATTTGATCATTCACTTTCAAATCCGTTGAACTTTTGGCTAATACTCCATTGACTTTGATTCGCCCTTTATCTGCAACTTCCTTTGCAACAGGACGACGCTTAATAATGCGAGAAACTTTTAAATATTTATCTAATCTCATACTGTCACCTCTAACATAGTATTGTATCATTTTTTATACATAAAATGCGAAAAATGAGCTAAGAACTGTAGTCCTCTTCTTTTTCCTGTTTAATTTCCAATAAGGTTTGACCAAATTGCTTCAGAGCTTCTAAAATTTCAAAATCTTTCTTCTTTCGAATATCGAAGATCACTTCAATCAATCCCTTTTCTTCTGCAATCTGTGCCTTCAACTGCGTCATTGACAGAGCTTTGAAATAATCCTGTGTTAAAAACAGTTGTTTTGCAATAGGTTCAAATTTCACTGTCACTTTTTGTTGTTTTCTCTCAATAAGACGGACAAAGACTTGATCCAAATATGCTTTCACTAAACCAATTTCAAGTAGGTAGGCGACAACATCTGGGTATTCTCCAAAACGATCGATCAATTCATCTTGCAAGTATTCATAGTCAGTCGCAGAATTCATTTCACGAATTTGTTTGTAAATTTCAATTTTTTGACGTTGATCTGAAATATATTCATTAGGTAAATACGCATCTATTTGAAGGTTCAACTCTGCATTACTCTTTTGCCTGCGATGCTCTTGGCCTTGTTTTTTAGCAATAGCTTCTTCTAACAATTGGGAATACATTTCAAAACCAACTGAATCGATGAAACCAGATTGAGAAGCTCCAAGGATATTCCCTGCTCCACGGATCGATAGATCTCGCATAGCAATTTTAAATCCAGACCCCAACTCAGTAAAACCCTTAATAGCTTCTAAACGTTTTTCAGACACTTCTGTAAGAGATTTGTCTGGACGATACATCAAATAAGCATAAGCAATTCGATTGCTTCGTCCCACACGACCTCTTAGTTGATAAAGAGTTGAAAGTCCCATATGATCCGCATTTTCAATAAAGAGTGTATTGGCATTTGGAATATCCACACCTGTCTCAATAATGGTTGTCGTCACTAAGACATCGTATTCGCCATTAATGAAATCCAATAGGGTATTTTCCAAGCGAACTTCACTCATCTGGCCATGAACAAAGCCAATCGAAGCCTCTGGAATCAACTCTTTTAATTCAGACACCTTTTGTTCAATTGTATCTACCTTATTGTAAAGATAATAGGCCTGTCCTCCACGATCCATCTCCCGCAACACAGCGTCTCGAATAATGGTTGGATTGGTCTCTAATACAAAAGTTTGCACAGGATACCGATTGGTCGGAGGTGTTTCGATGACAGACAAATCTCGAATTCCTAGCATAGACATATGAAGAGTTCGAGGAATAGGGGTAGCTGTCAAGGTAAGCACATCCACCTTTTTTTTCAATTCTTTCAAGGTTTCTTTGTGCTTCACTCCAAAACGTTGTTCTTCATCAATCACGATTAAGCCTAAGTCTGAAAAAACAACATCTTTGGACAAGAGTCGGTGAGTTCCAATAATAATATCCACTCGTCCTTTTTTCAACTTTTCAAGCGTTTCTTTCTGCTCTGCCTTACTCTGGAAACGACTTAAAACAGCAACCTCTACTGCAAAAGATTCAAAACGTTCCTTAAAATTGGCATAATGTTGTTGGGCAAGCACAGTGGTAGGAACCAGCACTGCTACTTGTTTATGATCATTTACTGCCTTAAAGGCTGCTCGCATAGCGACCTCTGTTTTCCCAAAACCGACGTCTCCAACCAGCAATCGGTCCATCGGACGATTCGATTCCATATCTTTTTTGATTTCTTCAATGGAACGTAATTGATCATCTGTTTCAATATATGGAAAATCTTGTTCAAAAGCCTCTTGATTTTCATCATCTTTGGAATAGGCAAATCCTTCTAATTGACTACGCTCAGCATAAAGTTTTATCAAATCATCTGCAATGTCCTCCACCTGGGTCTGAACCTTTTGCTTCGTTTTTTGGAAACGCCCATCATTTAACTTGTTAATTTTTGGCGCTTTTCCATCACTTGCAACGTATTTGGACAACATCTGAATCTGATCGACAGGAATCGAGATGCGATCTCCATTTTGATATTGAATTGAAACATAATCACGATGGACACCCGAAATTTCAATCGTTTCAATTCCCAAATATTGACCAATACCATGAACTTGGTGAACAACATAGTCCCCTTTTTCCAATTCATTATAATTTTTTAGGCGTTCTGCATTGGAAATATTTTGCCTGCGAATCTTTCGTTTGATCTTTTTCTGATAAATCTCTGATTCTGTAATGTAGACAATTTTTTCATCAACAAATTGAAAACCGTGAGCTAATCCTCCAACGACTAATTGACTAGCTTGAGGAATGATCGTATCCCCATCAATATAATCTAATCGAATCCCATACTCTTCTAAATTTTTATGGAGCTGTTGAAGATTGTGATGAGAAGTTGCTTGGACAATAACAGTATAGTTTGATTTTCGATACCGTTCAATTTCCTCTTTTAGTAAATCAAATTGTCCAAAAAACTCCTGCATTGGATATTGATTGAATTGATACAAATGATCAAACTTCAGATTTCCCAATCCTTTTTGAAAGTTTGAAAAATAAGTTGCAGGCGTATATTTTCGTAATGTTGTACTGGTATCTGCAAAATACACTTGGCGAGAAGAAGCTCTATTTTTATGTAAATCTTCCGTCAAAAGATTAGCTGTATCTAGTTCAAATCTTGCTATTTGATCTGCTATTTTTTGATAATCATCCAGAAAGACTGGAGTATGTTTAGGGAGATAATCAAATAGGGTATATTGTTTCTTGTAAAAGAAACTAATAAATTTTCTAAGATCCGGATGGAGTTTCCTTTGAGAAATATCTC
The DNA here is from genome assembly GCF_000164675.2 of Streptococcus parasanguinis ATCC 15912. Taxonomy (NCBI): domain Bacteria; kingdom Bacillati; phylum Bacillota; class Bacilli; order Lactobacillales; family Streptococcaceae; genus Streptococcus; species Streptococcus parasanguinis. The sequence continues at coordinate 1,593,736 of NC_015678.1, read as the reverse complement.
CTAGAATTTCTGCTAGATAAGATTTAAATTCTTCATTCGCGCTCTGTTCTTGCAATTGTTCGATTTGTTGCTGACCACGGATAAAATCTTCCTCTTGCAACAATAGATCACTCACTGCCTTCAGTTGAACTTCTTCAACATTTTCAACAGAACGCTGACTTTCTGGGTCAAAGATTCGGATTCCATCAATCTCATCTCCGAAAAATTCAATCCGATAGGGTTTGAGTTGTTCAATCTCAAAGATATCTAAAATATCTCCTCGTAGACTAAACTCTCCCTGTTGCAAAACTTGGCTCACCTTTTGATAGCCAATCTTTTGTAATGTGTCACTCAGAGTAGTTAAGTCTATTTCTTGACCAACCTTCAATTGAAAAATGCTAGATGCAAAAACTTTAGGAGAAGGTAATAGTAGTTTTATACCACTCACATTGGTCACAAGGATGCCTTGACGATCTTCTTGACATAAAAAGTTCAAAGCCTCTAATCGTGCAAATTGCCTTTCTTGTGAAGCAAAAACAAATTCTGCTAAAGGGTTATCATCTCCCAAAAATGTATGGACTTTCTCTTCTCCAAGTAAGGCAATAAAATCACTGGCCAATCGTTCTGCTTCGTTATAACTGGAAGTGATGAGGACTGCTTTTTCAATAGAATCAAATGCTGAAGCCATTACAATAGCCTTTGTGGTCGCAGACAATCCTAAGATCAATTCCCTATTATTTTTTTGCAAACCTTGTTGCCAGGATAGAAGGTTGGAGTTTTGACTCACTAAATCAATTACATTCATCTACTTACCCGTTGTATTTCTGCATGCTTCTTTCAAAATTTTCTTCTACCAAGTAATCGTTAACCGCTTCTTCTACTCGATCGATTGTTTGTAGAATAGTGATGTAATCGTCTTTATCAAATTTTCCTAAGACATGATGAACCACTGACATGCCTTGCTTAGGTCTTCCAATTCCAATCTTAATTCGATAAAAAGTCTGAGTTCCAATATGATTAATAATCGATTTAATTCCGTTATGACCTCCAGCTGATCCTTTAGCTCGAAGACGAATCTTGCCAACTTCCATATCTAAATCATCGTAAATAACCAAAAGATCTTCAATATCCAGACCATAATAAGTCAGAAGGGCATGAACTGCTTTTCCACTCTCATTCATAAAAGTGGTTGGCTTTACAAAATAGACCTTTTCTCCATTCAAAAATGTTGAGGCGATATCAGCTTGAAAAATCTTATCATGGGAGAAAGTAAGATTTAAAGACTTTGCCATTTGATCAACTAACATAAAGCCTACATTGTGTTTCGTTTCAAAATACTTATCACCTGGATTTCCCAATCCAACAATTAATTTCGTCATCTCTTTCCTTTCAAAACACTAAAAGGGTTGGAAATATTTTTTCCAACCTTTACATTTTTTTAGCTATCTTATACATTAAAACGGAATTCCATGATGTCCCCATCTTGGACAACATATTCTTTTCCTTCTTCGCGCAAGCGTCCTGCTTCTTTAACAGCCTTTTCAGAACCGTATTTGACCAAATCATCATAGGACATGGTCACGGCACGAATAAATCCTTTTTCAAAATCAGAGTGGATGATTCCAGCTGCTTGAGGAGCTTTCATGCCACGTTTGAAGGTCCAAGCACGCACTTCTTTTTCACCAGCTGTGAAATAAGTGCCAAGTCCCAACAAGTGATAAGCTGCACGCGTAAGTTTATCAACTCCAGACTCTGTTAGGCCAATCGCCTCTAAAAATTCTTGTTTATCTGCATCATCTAGCTCAGAAATTTCTTCCTCAGCACGCGCAGAAATCACCACTACTTCCGCATTCTCTGTTGCCGCAAAGTCACGAATTTGCTTCACATAGTCAATAGAGTCTGGATCTGCAACAACATCTTCATCCACATTTGCTACATAAAGAACTGGTTTGGTAGTCAAAAGGAAAAGTCCTTTCACCACTTTTTGTTCTTCCTCCGTGAATTCAATGGTCCGAGCTGATTTTCCATCTTCAAGAACTGGTTTGATTTTTTGTAGAACATTAAATTCCGCAACAGAATCCTTATCTTTTTGTGTGCGAGCAATTTTTTCTACACGCGCATAGCGTTTATTGACAGACTCTAAGTCGGCTAAAATTAATTCTAAATTGATGGTATCAATATCTGCCAGTGGATCGACAAAGGCATCTTCACGACCTTGCTCCCGCATGACATTTTCATCATCAAAAGCACGTACCACATGGACAATGGCATCTACTTCACGGATGTTAGCCAAGAATTTATTACCAAGTCCTTCTCCTTTAGAAGCCCCTTTAACGATCCCCGCAATATCTGTAAATTCAAATGTTGTAGGAACCGTCTTCTTAGGAGTAATCATTTCAGTTAATTTTTGAAGTCGTTCATCTGGAACTTCTACCATCCCGACATTAGGATCAATAGTTGCAAAGGGATAGTTTGCGGCCTCTGCTCCTGCTTTTGTAATTGCGTTAAATAGGGTTGATTTACCAACATTTGGTAAGCCAACGATACCTGCTGTTAATGCCATTTTTCTTTTTTCTCCGTTCAAATTTCAATCTCTTTCATTATAACATAATTCAAAAGACAAGTGATGAAAAATGAAATATTTCATGACCTTTGAAACTAGATTTTTCATCAAACTGTAACGTTCTAAAAAGATAAATATGGTATACTCTATTTAACAATGAACAAAGGAGTTTTTCAGATGAAAAAACAAACATGGAAATCTATTTTTCTTTCTTTAATTGCTATCTTTACTCTCTTTCTTCTTGGAGCTTGTGGACAACAATCTGTTCAAAAATCCTATCTTCAGGGAATCAGCCAAGAAAAGAAAACAGATGTTCGTATTACAATAGAACATAAAGGAGATAAAGCGATCAGTAACCAAACCACCACTACTATTTATTACAAAGAAGCGGGAGTTACGAAAGATCAATTAAAGGAAATGATCGATAAATATGATGAAGAATACAAGGATGTCAAAGGATTCACACATTCTGCTGAATACAAAGACGATTATATGGTTGAAAAAACAACACTAAATTATGAAAAGGCAGACTTAGATCAACTAATTGAAAAGAAATTAGTAACAACACAACAAGATAAAAAAGTCGACTATATCAGCTACAAATCAACTGTAGATCTGATGAAACAAAGTGGTTTCAAAGAAGTTAAAAATGGAAAATTTGAAGAATTAAAATAATCGAAAAGGTTCGGTCACATAAGTGACCGAACCTTTCATAATACTCTCTTCATTTTCTGTTCAAAATCATGGCGACTCATCATGACCACATGATCACAATTGCTACACTTAATTTTTATGTCTGCACCAAGTCGCGTAATTTCCCAACGATTTGCCTTCTTGCCTGTTTCTTTTATCACACAAGCGTGTGGCTTTTTCATTTCTACAAAATCACCTAACGTATACATGATTCACCTTTGTTAATTTGTGCGAACTGGCGTAATTAATTGAATGAACCCTTGTTCATTTCCTTCTGGAACCAATGTAAACGGTCTAACAGAAGAAATAAAGCGAATAACAACTTGTTCACTGTCAATAGCTTTGAGCGCCTCAATCAAATAAGTTGGATTAAAGCTAATGGACAAATCCTCTCCTGAAACGGCGCTAGTATCGATCTCTTCATTTACTCGTCCAACTTCTGGTGAATGAACATGGGAAGAAACCACCCCATTTTTGAATTCTAATTTAACCGTTCCGTTTTGAGTCGCATTTGAAAGAAGACGAGCACGCTCCATTGCAAATCGAAGGTTAGCCACATTGAAGGTTGCCTCTGTATTGAACTCTGTTGGAATCAGACGGTCTGTGTCAGGGTAATTTCCTTCTAGCAAACGGGTATAGAAACTAATGTGTTCACTTCTAAAGAGAATTTGATTGTTAGCAAAGAAAACTTCAACTGTTTCAATATCATCAGAAAAGACAGAGGTGAATTCACGAAGAGAACGACTTGGGATGACAACATCAAAGTTGTCTCCATTTTTCTCCAGTGTAATCACTTTTTGACTCATACGGTGAGAATCAGTTGCCACTGTTTTTAAATCTTTATTATCTGATAAAACAAAGTGAACACCTGTCAAAATTGGACGACTTTCTTGTACACTTGCTGCAAATGCCGTTTCATTAATTAATTGTTTTAATAATTTTGTTTCCAAAACTAATGGATTACTTGCAACAATTTCTTGAATACGTGGATATTGATCTGCATCTTTTCCTTTAAGTGTAATTTCTGATTTTCCACTTGTTAAAAGAACCTGTTTTTGTTCAATCTCTTTAAAATCTAAAGTAACATCTGGTAAACTTGAAACCACATTAATAAAGAAAGTTGCTTCCAATAAAATAGAACCTGGAGAAGTCACCAATAAACCAGCATTTTCATCTTTGATAGAAATAAAGTTTTCAATCGAAATTTGGCCATTCGATCCAGATAAGGCTACTCCTTCTGGAGTTACATCAATTTTAATCGTGGAGAGGATTGGAATAGCATTTTTTGAACTGATAGCTCTTTTTGTAGTATTTAGTGCTTGTAAAAATAAAGTTTTATTAATAGAGAAATTTATCATGGTCTTTCCTTTTTATTATTTTATTATTAGTAAGTTAATAGTAATAGTAGGTTGTGTGAAAATTGTGGAAAACTCTCGGAACCCTATATACGAATTGAATAGTTACTTGTTAAAAAATGTGAATAACCCCTAGAGGTTTAGAGAAAGTTATCCACAGATTAATTTAATTTTTTCTTGATACTTTGGATTTCAAGTCGTAGATTATCATCCGTGTCTACCATACTTTTAATTTTTTCATAGGCATGAATCACAGTTGTGTGGTCTTTTCCTCCAAATTCTTTTCCGATTCGAGGAAGTGAGTTGTCCGTCATCTCTCTTGAAAGATACATGGCTACTTGTCGTGCTAGGACAATATTCTGAACTCTTCGAGAACCTTTGATTTCTTTTACACTGACTCCATAGAAAGCCCCTACAGCTTCTTGAATTTTTTCAATGGGGATGACAAGCATCTGGCTACTGTCGTTTTTACGAGCTCGAATAGCTTCAGCTGCAACATCGATCGTAATTTCTTTTAGTTTTTTCACCTTTGCCATTAAGGAAATATCATTTAAGGCACCCTCTAAGTCTCGGACATTTGAATCAAACTGACCAGCTAGATATTCAAGTGTGTCATTAGGAAAAATATAGTCTAGATCTTCAATTTTATTCCGTAAGATGGCAATTCGAGTTTCAAAATCAGGTGGTGTTATATTTTGCGTTAATCCCCATTTGAAACGAGTAACCAACCGCTCTTCGAGACTATCTAAATGATCTGGACTTCGATCGCTTGTTAGAACAATCTGTTTGTTGTCGCTATGGAGGGCATTAAAAGTATTAAAGAATTCCTCTTGAGTGGTTACTTTTTTCCCACCAAGTGACTGGATATCATCGATTAATAAAAGATCAAGACTTCGATAGGTATTCTTGAAAGTCTTCATTTCTCCTAATCGAAGGTGCTCTAAAAATTCATTAATAAAGGTTTCTGCTGGGACATACTTGACCCGTGCATTGGGAATATTTTCTAGGATTTGATTTCCAATTGCATTCAGTAAGTGAGTCTTTCCAAGCCCTGGTCCACCATAGATAAAGAGAGGGTTGTAAGTTGTTGCAAGATTTTCAGAAACTGCAAGCGCTGCTGCTTTAGCCCAAATATTTCCATCTCCTTGCACAAAATTATCAAAGGTATACTTCGATTTCAGACCTGTATCAATTTTAGGCAACGGTTCGGTTGTCAAGCTACCTGAAGATAGTCTCCTATTCTCACTGCTATGACTGTTAGGAAGTTCTTCGAGATCTTCAAAAATAAACTGGAATTTTAAATCTGTATTGTAGACTTCAAAACTGGCTGTGATCAAAGCGTTTTTTAGATTTGTTTCCCAAAATAATTCTTTATAATTACCATCAAGATAAATGGTAGCTGTCTCTCCATCGATTTTAACTAATTTTGAATCGGCGACAAAAAAGTCATACGCACTATCTTTTAGTTGTAATTGGGCTAATTCTAAAAAACGAGTCCAAAATTGCTCTTCTTGTGACACTATAAGACTCCCCTCCTTTTCTGGAATTGTATCAAATCGTACTTACTCCTATTCTACCACAAACGAAAATAGTTTTCCACAGGCTAAATTTTTAGGAAGTAAATTATATTTTAAAACTTTTCCACAAGTTGTGGATTTGAATTCACATTGTTTTTAAAAGTTATCCACAAAGTGGGGATAACTAGAGAATATCCCTGTTCTTCTACTATTTGTAAAAGATTTTTATGGTGGAAAAGCTTGTCGATACAAAAATAAAAATAACAGCCTTATTTGAGGCTGTTGATAATTCGTTGGTATTCATCAAGACTTGAAAAAGAAATTTGGATAGTTCCTTTATTTTGAGAAGAGGAGTGTATCGTCACATCTGTTCCTAATATTTTTTTCAATCGTTGTTCCTCTTCTAGTAGGAAGTTTTCTTTTACTCTTTTATTTTTCTGTTTTCTTTTTGAACTGATCTTGTTTTCTAATGTTCGAACATTTAAATGATCCTGTTTGATTCGCTCCAACCAAAAGCATTGCTCTTTTTCATCAAGAGGAACAAGAACACGAGCGTGAGCCGAAGAAATATCATTTTGAATGACTGCTTCTTGAACAGAGGGAGCTAGATGTAACAAGCGAAGCATATTGCTGATATAGGGTCTAGATTTTCCCATAAATTGAGCGATTTGGTCGTGCTTATAGCCATGATCAACTAGTTTCTGGTAGGATATAGCTTCTTCGATTGGATTGAGATCTTCTCGTTGAAGATTTTCGATAATGGCTTGTCGCATCATTTCTTGATCCGTTAACTCTTTAATAATCGCAGGAACAAGCTCTAATCCAGCAATTTTTGAAGCTCTAAAACGTCTTTCACCTGCAAGCAATTCAAAACCAATTATTGGAGATTTTCTGACAATAATGGGTTGAATTAAGCCATTTTCTTTTATTGACTGAGCCAGTTCTTCTAATTTTTCTTGATCAAATACTTTTCTTGGTTGGAAAGGATTAGTTCGAATGTCCTTTACCGCTATCTTTTCTAATTTTTCCATCTTATGAATAGAATAACACACCTTTACAAATTCGTAAAGGTGTGTTTACAAGTATGTCAAGAGGATAAGAATTACTCACTAAGATCCTCAGTTGATTTTGTTAACTTGATAGAAGTTGTTTGTTGTTTTCCATCACGATAGAATGTGACCTTGATCGTATCATTGATTTGGTGAGAATAGAGGGCAGATTGTAAATCTGCAGTTGACTCGATATCTGTATCGTCGATCTTTGTGATCACATCGTAGCGTTGCAATTTATCTGAAGCAGGCATATTTTCAAGTGTTGAACGAACCAGTACTCCTCCAGAGATTTTTTCAGGTAGTTTTAATTGGCTTAAATCAGAAGTTGAAAGGTTGGATAAATCCATCATTTGGATTCCAAGAGCTGGTCGAACTACTTTTCCTTTTTCTTCTAGTTGCTTGATAATATTGACAACATCATTTGCAGGAATTGCAAATCCCATTCCTTCTACTGAAGTTTGTCCGTTATTTGAAATTTTACTTGAGGTAATCCCGATGACTTGTCCTTGAATATTGATTAATGGACCTCCAGAGTTTCCTGGGTTGATGGCTGCGTCTGTTTGTAGAGCGCGTGTAGAGATATTTTGTCCATTATCGGCTTTCAATTTCACATTGCGACCTTGGCTGGAAATAATCCCTTGGGTAACAGAATTAGCATAATCTGTTCCAAGAGGGCTGCCAATTGCAATTGCAGTCTCACCGACCGTTAATTGGTTTGAATCTCCGAATTCAGCTACTGCCTTTGCTTTATCCGCACTAATTCGAACTACTGCAATATCAGAATAGACATCTGACCCAACTACTTCTCCAGAGACTTTATTACCATCTGCTAAAAGAATATCTACTTTTTTAGCACCATTGATCACATGGGTATTGGTAACAAGGTAGGCATATTTTCCTTCTTTTTTATAAATGACCCCAGAACCTTCACTAGAAATTTGTGAGTCAGGGTTTTCTTCTTTTTCAAACACTCCTTGATTCGAAGAATCAGAATAAGTAATCACAGAAACTACAGCATTTTTCACCTTATCGACGGCCTCACTAGTTGAGGTTGTGTTTTTATAAGCTGTTTTAACAGTGGTTGAGTGGACTTGCTTACTTTCAGTATTTGAAGTAGAAGAATGAGATGTTTTTAAGGTTAAAAAGGTTCCAAGAATCCCACCTAGAAAACCTACAACAAAAATGAGGGCTATGTTCCCAACTTTTTTCAGTAAATTAGATGAAGATTTCATATTTTCCTCCTAAGGCTATCAAATTGTCTAAAGTATAGACAAACTTTCTTAATTATATCTTAAATAACTAAAGTTATCCACAATTTGTGGATAACTTGTAGAAATTAGTTGAGAAATGGCTTTAAAAAGGACTTTATAGAATAGATTTCCTTTCTATAGCTGTGGATTATTTGTGGAATTGAAGAATTATGCTACAATAGGGGAATGAAAATAAAATTGATAACCGTTGGAAAATTAAAAGAAAAATACTTAAAAGATGGGATCGCGGAGTATATTAAAAGGCTTGGTCGATTTGCAAAAGTAGAACAGGTTGAGTTAGTTGATGAAAAAACTCCAGATCGTGCTAGTCAACTCGAAAATCAACAAATTCTTGAAAAAGAGGGGGAACGAATTCTCTCTAAAATTTCAGATAAGGAATATGTGATTGTATTGGCCATCGAAGGAAAACAATTTCCTTCAGAGAAATTTAGTCAAACGATTGACCAGATTATGACATCTGGTTATTCAAACCTTACTTTTGTTATTGGAGGCAGTCTTGGTCTGTCTCCTGAAGTGAAAAAAAGAGGAAATCTATTAATGAGCTTTGGTCAATTAACTCTTCCTCATCAGTTGATGAAATTAGTGTTGGTGGAACAAATCTATCGTGCTTTCATGATTCAACAGGGGAGTCCTTACCATAAATAACCTTGACGCTCCTTCCTTTTTCTGCTAAAATGAAGTAAGTTCGGTCTCATAGCTCAGCTGGATAGAGCATTCGCCTTCTAAGCGAACGGTCGCAGGTTCGAATCCTGCTGGGATCAAATAAAAAACGTGGTTTGTACTTACGTTTTTTTTTTTTTACAAAATGTATATTATTTCATCATTGCTTATTTTTTGTAAAAATGGAATAGAAAGATAAAAATTTTAAAAAAACAAGTCATAATTTTCTTAAAAATAGTTAAAATCCCTAGATAGTAATGATTTTAAATTATAAAAATCATGTAAAGTAGTTTTCAATCGTGTAACAAATTCATTAAAAACATTACAATTTCATCTGATCCCTTTAATTTTATTCTATTTTATATTATAATTTTTGTATATAAAAATTTATTTTTTTATAATAATACCAGAGTATAATAAAATAGAAAAACAGAGTGGGAGAGTTTGTGTGTTTCAGTCATTAGTCTTGTCCTTTATTTTAGGGGGGATCATTGTTCTGACGTTTGCATTAGTAGACGAAAAAATATATCAAGAACATCGATTTCCGTATATCTTTCTTCTGAGTACCTTTGTTTTACTCTTTGAGAGCCTTTTAGTATTTTTAGACATGACTTTATTTTCAAATATTCAACTTTCCGATTTGAATATGCTCTTGTGGCCGGTTTATTTATACCCTTATTATCATTATGCCAATCGAACGAATCGTTTGTGTTCTATTTTTTATTCTTTTTTTACTTATTTAGCGGTTGAAGGAACAGCAACATTTCTGACGATTATTGTCTCTTCAGTAATAGGAGATGCTTTTGTAGCAGCTCATTCGATTGTTTATAATATGTTTATTCGTTTGGTTTCTTTAGGAATCATTTTGAAGTTAATTGACTTATTTGAATTTGATTTCACTCCTTTTTATGAAGAAGAATTTGAAAAGTATTTAAAGATATTGATTTCTGTCTATTTTGCTATATTTGTAGTGATCAATTTTGCTTTATGGATTAGTGAACAAGCGCAATTTAAAAATTTTGGAAGTATGTTGGCAACGATTTGTTTTTTCACTTTTGTAGTCAGCCTATTCCACATGAAAATTGAGCGAGATCAGTATCGAAAAAATTTGGAACTGGAGTATAAAGAATTTTCTGAGCAACAAATGAGTCGTTATATGGCTGAGATTCAAAGTCTCTATTCTATTGTAAGGGGGTTTCGTCATGATTTAGGAAATTTAGTTATTTCTATGTCACTAGCCATTGAGGAAGAAAATATTCCAGAAATTCGAAGAATCCATAGAGAAGTATTGGAAAAAAGTTATAAAAAAATTAACGCAGAAGAATTATCAGGATTTAATTTAGTCAATATAAGAGATTCTGCTTTACGAAGTATTTTGATTCGAGGTTGGTTGGATGCAAGAGATGCTGGGGTAGAAATGACCTTTGAAACAAGTGAACCAATTGAGCAACTAGCAGTCGATTTATTGGATATCGTGAGAATTGTTGGGATTCTAGTGACGAATGCTTTGGAAGCTTCAAAAGAAGCAGAAGAAAAGAAGGTTCATATTGCTATTTTCTCCATTTCAAAAATTGTTTACTTAGTGATTCATAATACGACAAACGAAATCACTTTTGATATAAGAAAAATATATGAAGAAGGGTATTCGACAAAAGGAGAAAACAGAGGGCTAGGATTAAATAATGTGAGAAAAATCTTAGCAAATTATGGAACGATGTTTTTAGAAACGGAATTGCAAGGAAATCGTTTTTTACAAGTTTTGAAGATTGGAGGATATGAACAAGAATGAAGATTTTTTTATTAGAAGATGAGCTCTCTCAACAGATACGGGTAGAAAAACATATTGCAGAAATTGCTAAGGAATTAGAAATTAAACTTGAAGTGATTTCTACCGGTAAAATTACAGAATTTGAAAATTATATCCAGCATTCTGAGATCCACCAATTATATTTTCTAGATATTCACATCCAAGACAATGAGTATTGTGGGCTAGAAATTGCTCAAAAAATACGAGAAGCAAATCCTTATGCCATTATTGTTTTTATTACTACAAAATCGGAATTTGCTTCTATTACCTATCGTTATAAAGTATCTGCCTTGGATTTTATTGATAAAAATTTGAATGAAGATTTATTTAGATTAAAAATTAAGGAGTGTATTGAGTACTTGACAACTATTCAAATTGGAAATGATGATTTGACAGATTATTTTGAGTATGATTTTAAAGATAAAAAAATTAAAATTCCATTTAAGGATATTCTTTATATCGAAACGGTTGGTTCAGCTTATAAATTAAACTTAGTTGGGAAAAATTTTCAAAAAGAAATTGCAGGAAGTTTATCAGATGTCTTGGAGAAGGATGTGGAGGAGAGATATTTTAGTCCTCATCAATCTTTTATCGTAAATAGAAGTATGATCATTGGAATGGATAAGAAAAAGAAACAGCTGCTGTTGAAAGAAGGGTATTCTTGTCCAATTTCAAGAAGTAATATCAAACGTGTCAAAAAATTAATTGAAGAGCAAAATTTAGAATTTAGTGCTTGACAATTAGTTATATTCTGATATAATGAGATATGTTCTGTTAATGAATATATGGTCCGTTGGTCAAGGGGTTAAGACACCGCCTTTTCACGGCGGTAACACGGGTTCGAATCCCGTACGGACTATATCTCATTCCGCCATAGCTCAGTTGGTAGTAGCGCATGACTGTTAATCATGATGTCGTAGGTTCGAGTCCTACTGGCGGAGCTAGTATAGCACCCATTTGGGTGTTTTTTTATTTTGAAAAAGCTAGGATAATTGCTATCCTAGCCTTTTATTTATAAGTGAACGATATTTATATTCCTTAGTTTTTTCGTCTTTTTATTTGTCTCCATTCGTAGAGGAAAAAGAGAATAATTCCAACGAAAAAGGAAATGCCTCCCTCAACTAAACCTTGGGGAATAAATGTTAAGGTGACAGTTCCTGATCCTTTTGGAACATGAACTCCCATCAATCCTTTCTGGATGCGATGAATTTGGATAGATTTTCCATTTTGTTTAGCTGACCAGCCTTTATCATAAGGAAGTGTAAAAATAAGGGTAGTATCTCTATCTGCGTTATAGGCTGCTACCACTCTATTTTTATTTTTGTGAATGGCAACTTCTTGTTGATGAATGGTGGTGATAGCCTGTGTATATTGGTCAAGATCCAGAGCAAAAAATTCTGGTGTATCAAAGGAGACTGTCGAATTTTCTGGAAAACTCATACGAATAGTAGCTGTTTCCCCTGTGTCAAAATGGCCAATCGAAAAGAATGGAAAGGCGTTATCAATAGTATAGCGTTGGTTCTGTCCATTGTAGCTGATTTCAATCTCTTTCCGATCATCATTTGAAAATTGTAAATTTGGAACATTGACATATAGTTGGCTATGGGCAGGAACCATTACTTCATATTGAATACTTGCGTAGGATAGATGACTATCTTCTTCAATTTTTGCAGTTTGCAACGAAGATGTAGTATTTTGTGAAGTATGCGACAGAATATTTAATTTCTTATAAAATTTATATTTTTCATCCGTGATTTGATGGATGAATCGTGTTTGATTATCCAGTGTTAAATTTGTAAAGGAAGCATTTTTATAAGTTTTTGCTGACAAAAAGGCGATTGGTAAGGCATATTCGTTCTCTGAAAGTGAGACTCCATTTTTGGTTGCAATCTCTTTAAATCCAAATTTTTGAACAGGTTGTTGGCTCAAATTATAGCGAACACCAAATAGACTATCCATTAAAATAGAATTATTTTGGTATCGAAGATTGAGATTGGTTCCTTCAGATTTAAATCCAAGTTTGTCCAATGTCGAGCTCGCATCCGTATTTCGTACAGATGAAAATTGAGAAATTCCATTATAACCATACTTCATACTATCATTGCCCGTTTGTGGCTGTAGAATCTCAGTCCGATAATTTGAGTCTGTCTTCCTTCTTACTAAGGATTGGATGGCTTTTAAGTCGCGTTCGTAGGATGACCGAGAAGCAAAGACCCATTCATTCGCAATTCCTTCCATTTGATAATAACTATTCACCGATAATTCAAAGATGGAGAAAAAAAGGATCGAAAGATAGAAAAGTCTAGGCGGTATTTTTTTTAGGATAAATCCTAGACAGACCAAATAGAAAGCAATTAAAAATTCAAAAGTAACAATGAAATTGACTGCATCTAAAAATTTATAGTGATTGCTGTAAAGGACAGTTGCTCCAAATCCTAGAATGAGGAGGAAATTAGCAAAACTAAAACGAATCCAAGTGATCTCCTCTATTCGATTTAGTACTTCTCCTGCCATCAGAATAATCGTCAAAGAAAAGATCCAAGAGTATCGATGAAGAAACATATTTGGCGCGTGCATACCTTGCCAAAGGAGATCTAATAATTGAAAACGAAAACTCAAAATAAGAATGGTCAAGAGTATAATGTAAGAAAGTTTCACGTGAAACTTGATCGACTTTACAAAGAAAAAGGTGATCGCTAATAGAAGTGGAAATAATCCCACGTAGATCATTGGAATTGATCCATATTTAGTAGTGTCAAAACTTCCAATGAAATTTTTTGCAAATACATCAAGATACCAACTTTTTTCTGTAAAGATACTGTCAACCTTTGAAAAACTTTCTCCATGAGTGCGTAAATCTAAGAAGGTAGGATATAACATCACAAGACTTGTTATAACTGATAAAAGAGATACAATCACAAAATGAAAGAACCGTTTTCCAATTTTTTTGATGTTCCATGACAGTTGTGTCAAGTACCATAAAATGAGAAAAATAGACATCATAAATCCAAAATAATAATTTTGGATAAACAAGCTGGTTAAGCTGATAAAGTAGAGAACCTCTCCCTCATTGTAAATTAGTTTTTTGAATCCATAAAGAATTAATGGTGCCAAGATAAAAACGTCTAGCCAAGTTTTGATTTCAATTTGACTGATGGCAAAGCTCATAAGAGCAAATGAGGTTGAAAGAGTAAGAACCAGGCATCTAGGGATTTTAGAAAAGATTCCATGTAGACTAATATAAGCGCTTAGCCCAATTGCTCCAAATTTAAGAAGAGTGATGAGGTAAACAGCATCCGGCATGGATTGTACATTAAAGAAGTATACAAGAGGAGAAAAGAAACTTCCTAGATAATAGCTACTGAGTGCATAGAAATTAATACCTAGTCCACTTTGAAAACTGTAAAATAGGCTATCTGTCCCATGTAAAATATTTCGAAGTGTAGTATCAAAAATGACATACTGATGATAACCATCTCCTAACAATGGGGATGTATCACTGTTCCAGTAGATTCCTTGTGAAAGGTAAATAAAGAACATTATGATAGCTGGAATCAGGAAAGAAGATACTATAAATAGGGATGTTTTTAGCTTTGTTTTATTCATATATTTCTACTGAAAGAGCCTGAAATCATTATTCCAGGGCTCTTAATTTTTATTATTGACTCCAAAGTTCTTTCACTTTTGCTTGAACTTCTTCATTTTCAAGAAACTCATCATAGGTTTCATCAATGCGATCGATTACGCCGTTTTTTGAAAGAACGATAATATGGTTGGCGAGTGTTTGAATGAATTCGTGGTCATGGCTGGCAAAGATAATCGATTCTTTAAAATTCTTCAATCCATCATTCAAACTTGAAATAGACTCCAAATCCAAGTGATTGGTTGGATCATCCAGTACAAGAACATTTGACTTGAGGAGCATCAATTTAGACAACATGACACGAACTTTTTCTCCCCCTGACAAGACGTTGACAGACTTGTTAACTTCGTCACCCGAAAAGAGCATACGTCCTAAGAAACCACGAAGGAAAGTATTGTCATCTTCTTCTTTACTTGCAAATTGACGAAGCCAATCAAGAATACTTTCACCACCTGCAAAATCCCGGCTGTTGTCTTTTGGTAGATAAGATCGACTAGTTGTAACTCCCCACTTGACAGTTCCTTCATATTCAATATCATCCATCAATGCACGGATCAAAGCGGTTGTTTGAATATCGTTCTGTCCGATAAGGGCGGTTTTGTCACCAGGACGTAA
Organism: Streptococcus parasanguinis ATCC 15912; assembly: GCF_000164675.2. Taxonomy (NCBI): domain Bacteria; kingdom Bacillati; phylum Bacillota; class Bacilli; order Lactobacillales; family Streptococcaceae; genus Streptococcus; species Streptococcus parasanguinis. Next base: position 1,578,581 of record NC_015678.1, on the reverse strand, counting down.
GATAAAGCTGATATTGTCAAGGATGGTTTCTCCATCAATCTTGACAGAAAGATTTTCAACTGTCAAGAGATCGTTACCAATTTCGCGCTCTGCTTTAAAGTTGATAAATGGGTACTTCCGACTAGATGGAACAATTTCCTCAAGTTCAATCTTGTCAAGCATTTTTTTACGCGAAGTTGCTTGTTTTGATTTTGAAGCGTTGGCTGAGAAACGTGCGACAAACTCTTGTAATTGTTTAATTTTTTCTTCAGCTTTTGCATTTCTATCTGCTTGTAATTTTGCTGCAAGTTCAGAAGATTCTTTCCAGAAATCATAGTTTCCGACGTAAAGTTTGATTTTTCCAAAGTCGAGATCCGCCATATGAGTGCAGACTTTATTCAAAAAGTGGCGGTCATGGGATACAACTATAACTGTATTTTCAAAATCAATCAGAAAATCTTCTAACCAGGTAATGGACTGGATATCCAATCCATTGGTCGGCTCGTCCAAAAGAAGAACATCTGGTTTACCAAAAAGTGCCTTAGCTAGGAGAACTTTCACTTTATCCCCATTGGCTAACTCGCTCATAGTTTGATAATGAAGGTCTTCTGAAATATTTAGATGTTGAAGCAATTGAGATGCTTCACTTTCTGCTTCCCATCCACCGAGTTCGGCAAATTCACCTTCAAGTTCAGCTGCACGGACACCATCTTCATCAGAGAAATCTTCTTTCATGTAGATAGCATCTTTCTCTTTCATAATGTTGTAGAGCTTTTCATTTCCCATAATGACAACATCAATGACCCGTTCGTCTTCGTAGTCAAAGTGATTTTGACGCAAAACGGACAAACGTTCATCAGGGCCAAGAGAAATATGACCAGTTGTTGGTTCAATATCTCCAGCTAAAATTTTTAAAAAGGTTGACTTTCCAGCACCGTTGGCACCGATAAGACCGTATGTATTTCCTTCTGTAAAGTTGATATTGACATCGTCAAACAATTTTCGATCACTAAAACGTAGTGAGACGTCTGATACTGTAAGCAATGATTTTCTCCTCTTTCTATAATGTCTTAATTTTACTAGAAAATAGGGGAAAATTCAACTTTTTTAGTGTCAATTTATTTTTACAACCCTGTAAATCAAGTTGACAAAGTAGTAAACTTTTAATTCATTACAAACATAGAGGATAGACTAACATTTTGAACCAGAAAGTGCTATAATGATAGGGATAACGATTAAGGAGAAGAATATGACAAAACCCATCATTTTGACAGGAGATAGACCAACAGGAAAACTCCACATTGGCCACTATGTTGGTTCTTTAAAAAATCGGGTCTTGCTACAGAATAAAGACGAATATAATATGTTTGTTTTTTTGGCAGACCAGCAAGCTTTGACGGATCATGCAAAAGATCCAAAAACGATTGTGGAGTCTATTGGAAATGTCGCTTTGGACTATCTTGCAGCTGGACTAGATCCTGAAAAAGTAACGATTTTCATTCAAAGTCAGATCCCTGAACTGGCAGAATTGACCATGTACTACATGAATCTTGTATCTTTGGCACGACTTGAAAGAAACCCAACTGTAAAAACCGAGATTTCTCAAAAAGGTTTTGGTGAGAGTATACCTACAGGATTTTTGGTATATCCTATTTCGCAAGCAGCCGATATTACGGCATTTAAAGCGAATTTTGTTCCGGTAGGAAATGACCAAAAGCCAATGATTGAACAAACTCGTGAGATTGTTCGTTCCTTTAACCATGCTTACAATACAGATACTTTGGTGGAGCCAGAAGGGATTTATCCTGAAAATGAAGCAGCAGGGCGCTTACCTGGTTTAGATGGAAATGCTAAAATGTCTAAATCGTTGAATAATGGCATTTACCTAGCTGATGATGCAGATACTTTAAAGAAAAAAGTGATGAGTATGTATACTGATCCTGATCATATTAAAGTAGAGGATCCAGGAAAAATTGAAGGTAATATGGTCTTTCATTACCTGGATGTATTTGGCCGTCCAGAAGATGCAGCTGAAATTGCAGAAATGAAAGAACATTATCAACGTGGTGGACTTGGTGATGTAAAGACCAAACGATATCTTTTAGAAATTTTAGATCGTGAATTAAGACCGATTCGTGAAAGACGTCTTGAGTTTGCAAAGGATATGGGCGAAGTCTACTCTATTCTTGAAAAAGGAAGTGAGCGCGCTCGAAATGTAGCAGCTCAAACACTGGATGAAGTAAAATCTGCGATGGGAATTACCTATTTTAAAAAATAAAACGACTTCATTAATAGCGAACATTTCTTTACTGCTCATTGATAATTTACCAATAAATGATTGACAAATTGCCATAGAATGGTATGATATTAACAATAAAAATTCGAGCCTTGCTCAAATAAAAAGAAAAGAGGATCCAGCTAATGTCTAATTGGGACACAAAGTTTTTAAAAAAAGGGTTTACATTTGATGACGTGCTTTTGATTCCAGCAGAAAGTCACGTATTGCCTAATGATGCAGATTTAAGTACACAATTAGCAAGTAATTTACGCTTGAATATCCCAATCATTACTGCTGCTATGGATACGGTGACTGAAAGTCAAATGGCAATTGCTATGGCACGTGCTGGTGGACTTGGTGTTATCCATAAAAACATGTCAATTGAGCAACAGGCAGATGAAGTACGCAAAGTAAAACGCTCTGAAAATGGGGTTATCATTGATCCGTTCTATTTGACTCCGTCTCATACAATTGCAGAAGCAGATGAGTTGATGGGACGATACCGAATCAGTGGTGTTCCTGTTGTTGAAACACTTGAAAATCGTAAATTAGTTGGTATCCTTACAAACCGGGATTTGCGTTTTATTTCTGATTACAATCAACCTATTTCAAATCATATGACAAGTGAAAATTTGGTGACTGCACCGGTTGGAACTGATTTGGAAACAGCTGAACGCATTCTACAAGAGCACCGTATTGAAAAATTACCATTGGTAGATGAAAATGGTCGTCTTTCTGGCTTGATTACAATCAAAGATATTGAAAAAGTTATCGAGTTCCCAAATGCGGCTAAGGATGAATTTGGTCGTTTGCTTGTGGCTGGTGCCGTAGGGGTTACTTCAGATACTTTTGAACGTGCAGAAGCTCTTTTTGAAGCTGGTGCAGACGCAATTGTCATTGATACTGCTCATGGACATTCTGCGGGTGTTCTTCGTAAGATTGCAGAAATTCGTGCTCACTTCCCAGATCGTACCTTGATTGCAGGAAATATTGCAACTGCTGAAGGTGCTCGTGCATTATTTGATGCAGGGGTAGATGTAGTTAAGGTCGGAATTGGTCCAGGATCAATCTGTACAACTCGTGTTGTTGCAGGGGTTGGTGTTCCTCAAGTGACTGCCATTTATGATGCAGCCGCTGTAGCTCGTGAATATGGAAAAACGATCATTGCTGATGGTGGTATCAAGTATTCAGGAGATATTGTCAAAGCACTCGCAGCTGGTGGAAATGCGGTTATGCTTGGCTCAATGCTTGCAGGTACAGATGAAGCACCAGGTGAAACAGAAATCTTCCAAGGTCGTAAATTTAAAACATACCGTGGTATGGGATCTATTGCAGCAATGAAGAAAGGTTCTAGCGACCGTTACTTCCAAGGATCTGTCAATGAAGCCAATAAATTGGTCCCTGAAGGAATTGAAGGACGCGTTGCTTATAAAGGATCTGTAGCAGATATGGTCTTCCAAATGATCGGTGGTATTCGTTCAGGTATGGGTTATGTTGGTGCAGCAACTATTCAAGATTTACATGATCATGCACAATTTGTCGAAATGAGTGGTGCCGGATTGAAAGAAAGCCATCCTCATGATGTGCAAATTACAAACGAGGCGCCTAACTACTCAGCACAATAAATTTACACATTTGTAAACAAAAATAACAGCATCTTGACAGCGTTGTCAAGATGCTGTTTTGATATGACCGGCTTGAATAGTAAAAATTTTCAACTCCTCAGGCAGTTCTTTTAAATGATCAAGAGTTGTCGTTGTAATAAATGTTTGAATATTATTAGAGATAGTTTCAAGTAGTTGAAGTTGACGATAATTGTCAAGTTCGCTCATGACATCGTCAAGTAATAAAATAGGCTTTTCTCTTGTGATTTCTTCCATCAATTCGATTTCTGCTAATTTTAGAGAGAGAACAACACTTCGATGCTGGCCTTGACTACCAAAGGTAGCATTCATATTATTGATAAAAAATGCCAAATCATCCCTGTGGGGTCCAATGCTTGTTGTTTTTCTAAAAATATCCTTCTGACGGTTTTTTTCCAACATAGAGAGAAACTGCTCTTCTATATCATTTCCATCTTCAGAAAAAACAGTTGACTGATATTGAATCGATAGGTCTTCTTTGTTGTCAGAAAGTCGAGTGTGTTTTTCTTTTGCTTTAGCTTCTAATTTTTTAATAAACTCAAGCCGATGATAGATGACGCGACTTCCAAAACTAGCTAGTTGTGAATCTAAGACTTCCAAAAATGTAGCATCAATTTTTTCCGAATTTTTTAGGTAACTATTTCTTTGTTTCAGTACATGGTTGTATTGAGATAAGTCGGATAAATAGAGAGGTTTCATCTGACCTAATTCAATGTCAATAAACTTTCGACGTCCTGCAGGTGATCCTTTGATCAGTTGCAAATCTTCGGGTGCGAAAAGGACAACATTCATATGGCCAATATAGTTCGATAATTTGGCTTGTTTCAAATGATTTACCTTAGTTATCCGACCTTTTGGTGTCAAGGAGATTTCCAATGGAAGAGGACCAGTTTCTCTTTGTAATTGACCAGAAACTTTAAAATCTGTGGATTCAAAATAGATGAGATCTCTATCATTTCGTGTTCGATGACTTCTGGTTAAAGCTAGAAAATAAATTGATTCGAGAATATTGGTCTTTCCTTGAGCATTTTGACCTAGGAAAATATTTAATCCAGGATGAAACTCGACTTCTAGTTCTTGATAATTACGAAAATGTTGAATGGATAACTGTTTTAACCACATTACGAGATACCAGGAAAGCGAATTGCTTTTTCTTTTTTGTTAGTCTTTGTCGGTTGTTTCTTTTGTTGTTGATTGAGTTGCTTGACAAGTTCAGCAACACGTTCCTTTTCTTCCTTCTCTTTAAGATGCTCTTCTATTTCCTCTTGAGAAGGTTCAAGAATGGTGATAGTCATGCTCAGTTCAGGAATGTTAATTTGATCGTTGACACGAAGTTTACGGCCTCTCCGTTGTTCTAATTCACCATTAACAAAGACTTCTTTTTCTTGAAGAAAGGCTTTGATTGCACCACCACTCTGTATAATACCGAGTTCTTTTAAGATTGCTTGCAATGTAATAAAGTCATCAAATAATTTGTAATTCATAGTTCACCTCTTTGCGTGTTATTATACCATATTTTTAGTTTATCTAGGGTAGAGAATGTTGAGTGATTTGAGAAGCTTTTTCACAGTTTGAATTAGGATTTTAGTGTGATTTCGTGTTATAATGAAAGTTACTATTGAGTAGAACGAGGATGAAAATGGAATTAGTAAAGGGCGTGAATCTTCACTTTCTTCAATCAAAAAAATTTAAAACCAATAAAATTAAGGTCCGTTTTTCATCGCCATTAGATGAAAATACCGTGGCTGCGCGTGTTTTGGCAGCTTGTATGATGGAAACTGCAAATCAAAAATATCCAACTTCACAATTATTCCGTGAAAAATTAGCGAGTCTATACGGGGTAGAATTGTCAACGTCAGTCTCTAAGAGGGGGCGTGTTCATTATGTTGATTTGAATATTTCCTTTGTGCGCGATGATTTTTTGAGCAAGAAAAATGTTCTTACTGATGAGGTTTTGGACATTATAGAAACCATCTTCTTTTTACCTTTGGTAGTAGAAGATCACTTTGACAGTGATACCTTTGACGTTGAAAAGAAAAATACAATTTCCGATTTGGAGTCGGAAATTGAAGAGCCTTATTATTATGCACATGGGCAATTGAATCAACTATTTTTTGAAGACGAAACAATCGGGATGTCAAGATTGGGGAAAGTTGATTTAGTGAGACAAGAGACAGCTCAAAGTTCTCTTGAACAGTTTCATCAGATGCTCCAATTAGATAACATTGACTTCTTTTTCATAGGCGATTTTAATGAGGTCGCTATTGTGGATCGAGTGAACCAGTTTGAATTCAAGCCACGTGATAACAATTTGTCTGTCAACTATCAACAACCTTTTACAAATGTTGTTAGAGAAAAGTTAGAGCAAAAACAAAATCAACAATCTATTTTAGAATTAGGTTATCATTTTTCTACCCAGTATGGAGAATCTCTCCATATCCCACTAGTTGTATTAAATGGGATGCTGGGAGCTTTCTCGCATTCAAGACTTTTTCAAGTAATTCGTGAGAAAGAAGGTCTTGCTTATACCATCTCTAGCCATTTTGATATTTTTACAGGCTTTATGAGAGTTTTTGCAGGCATTGATAAGGGATCTCGTACCAAAGTAATGACTTTGATTATGAAACAGTTGAATGATTTAAAACGAGGCAAGTTTACAGAGTCAGAGCTTCAATTGACAAAAGAAATGTTGATAAATACGACCTTATTAGCACAGGATCGACAAAATACCCTGATTGAAAGGGAATATCTGAAAACGATGCTTGGAAAGAAGGTTCTTTCTCTAGAAGAGTGGTTAGAATCTATCAATAAGGTTAGTAAAGAAGAAATTATTGAGACGGCAAAAACAATTAATTTACAGTCTGTTTATTTTATGGAAGGAAAGTAGTGTAAAGATTGAAAATTAAAGAAAAATACTATGAATCAGTAGGCGAGCAGGTCTACTTTACACGCTTGTCAAACGGATTGACCATTCATTTAATCCCAAAAGAAGATTATTATGAAACCTATGGAATGATCACAACCAAATTTGGTTCAGTGGACACACGAATTCTAGTGAATGGTGATGAAAGACAATATCCTGCAGGAATTGCTCATTTTCTAGAACACAAAGTATTTGAAGATGAAAAAGGTCAAGATTATCTAACAAAATTTGTTCATTTAGGATCGGAAAGTAATGCCTTTACAAGCTTTACAAAGACAAGTTATCTTTTCTCAACAACTTCAAAAGTCCCTGAAAATATTCAATTGTTATTGGAGATGGTTTCAAAGGCTTCCTTTACAGAAAAATCTGTATCTAAGGAAAGAGAAATCATTCAACAAGAGATTGGAATGTACCAAGATAGTCCAGACTATCGATTGTTTTTTGGTGCTTTAGAAAATTTATATCCTGGAACACCGTTAGCAGATGATATTGCTGGGACAAGAGACTCAATTTCTGATATTACAATCGATAATCTCCATGAAAATTTTGATCTATTCTATCATCCCTCTCAAATGCACTTATTAGTGATAGGAAAATTCGATGTTGATCCGATATTACAAGTTTTAAAAGAATATGATCAAATTTCCCAACTTCCTTCGATCAAGATGGAACGTTTTCCTGTAGAAAAAAACGAAGTGAAACTGAATCAATCCTGCAGAATGGATGTGGCGACTCCTAAATTGGCAATTGGAATTCGGGGAAATGATGACATTAAAGAAGAGGAAAAATTCCGCTATAAATTAATGTTAAAATTACTATTTTCGATGATGTTTGGTTGGACTTCGCAACGGTTTCAAAGTTTATATGAAGCAGGGAAGATTGACAACTCATTGACACTCGAAGTGGAGGTTGAAGAATTATTTCATTTTGTTATTTTGACAATGGATACCAAAGAACCAGTCTCCTTATCTCATCAATTTAGGTCAGCTATCAAACAATTTGATAAGGATCCAGATGTGAATCAGGAACATTTGGATACGATTAAAAGCGAAATGTTTGGTGATTTCTTACAAGGTTTAAATTCGCTTGAGTATAGTGCAACTCAGTTTGATTATTTTTCAGACGGTAGCACATCTTATGATCTTCCAAAGATTTTACAAAGTATTAGTTTACAAGATATCATCAAATTAGGTCATAAATTCATTGATCAGGCTGAGATGGTTGACTATATGATTTTTCAAAAGTAGTAAACAATGTATCAAGAAGGGAAAAAATGAAGAAGAGAACAATTGGTCAGGTATTAAGACTGTCAAGAGTAAATTTACATTTAAGTTTACAGGACGTGTCAAATAAGACAGCCATTGAAATTCCTTATATAGAAGCGTTGGAAAACGATGAGTTTGATCTACTACCAAGTCCGTTTTATGCCCAGATCTATCTAAAAAAGCTATCATGGGCTTTGGGGTTAGATGAGTCCATTCTATTGACAGCTTTTCGTGAAGGAAAAGAGTTGTTATTTGATGAAGAAATCCTTGTAGATGACGAAGAGCTTCATTCAAGGAAATTAAGACAGAAAGCAAGCTGGTTACCAATCTTGTATTATCTACTAATTAGCTTTGCTATTCTTGGTTTTGTGATTTATATCGTATATTTTTATGGATTTACAGCATCTGTAAAATAGATGGAAAGATAGTTTATTTTTTGGAGGAAGTATGAAAAAAGAAAATATTCCTAATGCATTGACATTAATTCGGGTTGTGATGATTCCTATTTTTATTGCTATTTTAAGTTTAAGTCATTCTTATCTAGGACATATTGTAGCAGCAGTTATTTTTGCAATTGCAAGTATTACAGATTATTTGGATGGCTTTCTAGCACGAAAATGGAATGTGGTTAGTAATTTTGGTAAATTTGCAGATCCAATGGCGGATAAATTATTGGTTATGTCAGCCTTTATCATGATGATTGAATTAAAAATGGTTCCTGCTTGGATTGCAGCCGTTATCATTTGTCGTGAGTTAGCTGTTACTGGTTTGCGTCTTCTACTTGTTGAGACAGGTGGTACAGTTCTTGCTGCAGCTATGCCAGGAAAAATTAAAACCTTTAGCCAAATGTTTGCCATTATCTTTTTGCTTTGCCATTGGACTCTTCCAGGGCAAGTGTTGCTTTATATTGCATTGATTTTCACAATTTATTCTGGTTACGACTACTTTAAGGGAAGTAGTTATCTCTTTAAAGACACATTTAAATAAATGAAACAGATTATTGAGCTAAAAAATGTATCCTTTCGATACGATAAAACAGTAGAAGAATATCAAATTGACACGGTTTCGTTTCACGTGAAACAAGGAGAGTGGCTTTCGATTGTCGGACACAATGGTAGTGGGAAATCTACAGTTGTACGCTTGATTGATGGTCTTTTGGAAGCTGAGTCTGGTGAGATTTACATTGATGGAAAAAAACTGACTCGTGAAACTATATGGGAAATCCGTAGTAAAATTGGAATTGTATTTCAGAATCCTGACAACCAATTTGTTGGTGCGACAGTAGAAGATGATGTAGCCTTTGGTTTAGAAAATCAAGGAATTCCACGGGGAGAAATGCTTCAACGTGTGGAAAAGGCTATTGACCAAGTTGGTATGCTGAAGTTTAAAGATCGTGAACCATCTCGTTTGTCAGGTGGTCAAAAGCAACGAGTGGCTATAGCAGGTATTATCGCCTTGAGACCAACTATTATTATCCTTGATGAAGCAACTAGTATGTTAGATCCGGAAGGCCGAGAGGACCTAATGGCAGTAATGAGAGAACTTCAGAAAAAGTTCCAATTAACGATTATCTCCATTACCCATGATTTATCCGAAATTGCCTTAAGTGATCGAACACTCGTGTTTCAAAAAGGAAAACTAGAGTCTTCTATGACGCCGCGGGAATTGTTTTCAAGAAATGATCTGAATGAGATTGGACTAGATAAGCCTTTTAGTAAGCAGGTCCAAGAATCTCTCAGCTCGCATTTTCCGCTAAAGCAGGACTATCTAACAGAAAGTGAGTTATTAGACCAACTATGGGAATTTCTTTAAAGAATGTCTATTATACTTATCAAGAGGGAAGTCCTTTTGAAGGGCAGGCGCTTTCTGATATTAGTTTGGAAATAAAAGATGGATCTTATACAGCCATCATTGGGCATACTGGTAGTGGCAAGTCTACTTTGTTGCAATTACTAAATGGTTTACTGCGTCCGACTAAAGGAACGATTCAATTTGAAAATTTTGTTTTAGATAACAATTCTGAGCCAAAAGAAATGAAGTGCCTGAGAAAAAAAGTCGGTTTGGTTTTTCAATTTCCAGAAAGTCAGCTATTTGCGGAAACCGTTCTAGCTGATGTAGCCTTTGGACCACAGAATTTTGGGGTACCTAAGGACAAAGCTGAGGAAATAGCTAAAGAAAAATTAGCGATCGTTGGTCTAGAAGAGGCTATCTATGATAAAAGTCCATTTGAACTATCTGGTGGACAAATGAGGCGAGTTGCGATCGCGGGTATTTTAGCTATAGAACCAGAGATTTTAGTATTGGACGAGCCGACAGCAGGGCTAGATCCTGCTGGGAGAAAGGAATTGATGGCGCTGTTTGAGGCATTACATAAAAATGGGATGACCCTAGTTCTGGTAACTCATATGATGGATGATGTAGCCAATTTTGCAGATACCGTATTTGTTTTGGAAGCGGGAAAACTTGTCCTAAAAGGATCCCCAAGGGAAGTCTTTCAACAGGTTGATTATTTACAAAAACTTCAATTAGGAGTTCCACAAATTACGAATTTTGCTCTTCAATTGAAACGAAGAGGGCTTTCTCTGGGCAGACTACCAATCAAAATTGAGGAACTAAAGGAGCTGTTACTTCATGAATAATATGATTTTGGGAAGGTATATTCCTGGAAACTCCATTATCCACCAACTAGATCCTCGTGGGAAGTTGCTCTCAATGTTTTTGTTCATTTTTCTTCTGTTTTGGGCCAATAACTTGCAGACAAATCTCCTGCTCTTTGGTTTCATCTTTGTTTTAATGTATCTAACGAAGATTTCGGTTAGTTTTTATGTCAAAGGCTTAAAATCAATGATTTTTATCATTGCTTTTACAACTATTTTCCAATTATTTGCGACCTCTCAAGGAACAATTTTGTATCAATGGTGGTTTTTAAAATTAACCGATCAAGGATTGATGCAAGCTGCTATCATATTTTGTAGGTTTATTTTAATCATTTTTTATTCGACGATTTTAACAGTGACGACGACACCATTAAGTTTAGCAGATGCTGTTGAAAAGATCCTCACACCGCTAAAATTGATTAAGGTTCCAGCACATGAAATTGGGTTAATGCTATCTATGAGTTTGCGCTTTGTTCCAACTTTAGTGGATGATACGAATCGAATCATGAATGCTCAAAGGGCGCGTGGTGTAGATTTTGGAGAAGGAAATCTATTAAAAAGGATTCGTTCCTTTATTCCTATCCTCATTCCTCTATTTGCTTCTAGTTTTAAACGTGCAGATGCACTTGCGATTGCGATGGAAGCGAGAGGCTACAAAGGAGGGGAAGGAAGGACGCGCTATCGGAGTTTACAGTGGAGATTAAAAGATACCTTAGCATTACTAGTTATTCTATGCCTGATGTTATTCGTTTTTTATCTAAAAAATGGATAAAGGGAGCCATTTTGATTCAAAAATAAAGAAAAAGCGCTATATATGGCGCTTTTTACATTAAATTCTCATATTCTTGTAACATTTGTAATATATTTTATAACGAATTGTAACATTTTGTGTGTATTATAGAATTATGTTCGAAAGGAGAATAGGATTCATGAACAGTAAAAAGTTCCAATGGACAGTTACTTCCCTAATTTCAGCAGCATCACTTTTCATTTCTGGTATTGCTACAGTGAATGCTGAAACTTACGAAGTGAAGTCTGGAGATACTCTATCAAAAATTGCACTTGAAAATAACACTTCATTAGAAAATATTATTTCAACTAACAACCTTACCAATGAAGATTTAATTTATGCAGGACAAATTATTGAATTAGGTGAGCGTTCTAAATCAATGGTTGATAAGGTTGCTCCGCAAGAGCAGGCAAAACCTGCTGAAAGTGCACCTACAGCAACTGCAACAGCACAAACTGCTCAAAAACAAACAACTTATGCAGCAAATGCTGCAGTGACTTCTGCACAATCAACAAATGGTGGAATTGTTCTATCAAATGGTAATACTGCTGGTGAGCAAGGAGCATATGCAGCTTCTCGCATGGCTGAGATGACAGGTGTACCTGCCTCTACTTGGGAAGCAATCATTGCCCGTGAATCAAATGGTCAGGTGAATGCAGCAAATGCTTCTGGTGCAAGTGGTTTATTCCAAACAATGCCAGGTTGGGGTTCAACTGCAACAGTTGATGATCAAATCCAGGCAGCATATAATGCATACAACTCACAAGGTTTGTCAGCTTGGGGTTATTAAAAAAATAGGTTTACAAATTTGTAAACCTATTTTTTTAATGCCTCAAGGATATCAAGTGGAGAATGACAAATAAAATCTGGTGAGTAAAGAAGTAGTTCTTCAAGATCTCCAAAACCCCAAGTGACTGCCATGGTTTTTATACCAACTGTTTGACCTCCAATGAGGTCAAATTTTGTGTCTCCAATAATCACTGTTTCCTCTTTTGGAAGGTCATTGATTGACAAGGCGTATCGAATGACATCGGCTTTGTGGGTACGATCAGAACTTGATCCATAAATTCCTTTAAAGTATTTAGAGATACCTAAATCTTGACACATCTGTAAAGCAACTGGTTCATGTTTTGAAGTAGTTATATAAAGGGGAATGCTTTCATCTTGTATTGCTTTCAAAGTTTCAACTATTTGAGGAAATAGAGTTGATTTGTATTGCCCTTTTTCATGATAATACTGGCGATAGATAGTCACTGCTTGATCTACCAAAGCTTCAGGAAGAGTAGCTTCAAAACTAGAAATCAAAGGTGGTCCCATAAAACTACGGATGGTTTTGAGATCGGGTTGAGGAACCTTCAAAGTATCGAATGTATGTTGAAAGCTCTCTGTAATTCCCTTGGAACTGTCAACTAATGTTCCATCTAAGTCAAAAAATAAGGCTTGCATATTATTCCCCAAATATCTCTTTTTGTAATCTACGTCCGGTTGGTGTTGCTGCCAATCCTCCTTCAGCTGTTTCTCTAAAGGCAGTTGGAAGACTAGAACCAACTTGGTACATGGCGTCAATAACTTCATCAACAGGTATTTTTGATTCAATGCCTGCTAAGGCCATATCAGCAGCAATAAAGGCATAGCTGGCTCCCATTGCGTTCCGTTTGACACACGGAACTTCCACGAGTCCTGCCACTGGATCACAAATGAGCCCAAGCATGTTTTTGATGACAAAACAGACTGCCTGACTCGCTTGATAAGGAGTTCCCCCAGCAGCTAGTGTCAATGCTGCCGCACTCATAGCTGAAGCAGAACCAACTTCTGCTTGACAACCACCTTCTGCACCTGAAATAGAAGCATTATTGGCGATGACTAAACCAAAAGCCCCAGCTGTCAGTAAAAAATCTAATTGTTGCTGACGGTTTAACCCTAATTTTTGGGTTGCTGCAGTGAGAACTGCGGGAAGGCAGCCAGCAGATCCTGCAGTGGGTGTTGCACAGACCAGTCCCATTTTAGCATTGTGTTCGTTGACAGCAATAGCATTCTTCGCTGCGGTTAGGACGGTCAAGTCAGATAACGTTTTTCCTGATTTGATATAGCGATCTAATTTTGCGGCATCCCCACCGGTTAACCCACTACGAGAGTGGTTTTCATTTAACCCTAACTTTACAGAATCAATCATCACTTCTAAATTACGGGTCATTAATCGTAGGACTTCTTCTCGTTCACGACCAGTTAGTTCAAATTCAGTTGCAATCATTAACTCTGCGACGTTTCCTTCGTATTGTGTGCTTGCTTGTTCTACGAGGTCTACAATTGAATAAAACATATGAACTCCTTATTTGAAAAAGTTGACATTATGAAGATGAGGAATTTTACGGATATCTTCGATCGCTACTTCACAACTCCTTGAGTCAACTTCTATAATCATAATCGCTTTTTCTCCAGCTTTTTCCCGTGTTACATTCATTTGTGCAATATTAATATCATAGCGAGAAAGAGCTTCTGTGACATGGGCGATCATCCCAGGGACGTCCTGGTGAACAATGATAATGGTTGGAGTATTCATATTTAGCGAGATGGCAAAGCCATTTAACTCAGTAACCTGTATGTTCCCACCACCAATTGAGATTCCAGTGACAGAAATCGTTTTATGATCATTTTTAACAGTAATGGTTGTTGTGTTTGGGTGAGGAGCATTGCTCTCTTTTTGAATAGACCAAACAATCCGAATGCCTCGTTCATGTGCAATTTTTAGACTATCTGGGATTCTAGGATCATCTGTGTCCATTCCTAAGATGCCTGCTACTAAGGCTAAATCTGTTCCATGACCACGATAGGTTTTAGCGAAGGAATTAAATAATTGGAACTCAACTTCTTTTGGCTCCTCTCCAAAGATAGAAGAAACAATTTTACCAATTCGAACAGCACCTGCAGTATGACTACTGGATGGGCCAATCATCACAGGTCCAATAATATCAAAAACTGATTGGAATTTTAAAGAGTTCATGCTCTGCTCCTTTGTGATCACTTTACTTCATTATATCAGATATGGCTGATGATTTCTTCTATTTTTCCCGAAATATCTGAGAAATCTTAAAGGGGGCTTAAAGCATTTATATTATCCTGGATTTTTAGTATTTCTAACATCTGACTGAAATATTTGACATATAATTTCAATAAATATGAAATATTTCTTGTGTAGTATAGAGGTATACCAATAAAGGAGTACATAATAATGAATAAAAAACAAATGATGAAACGAATTATTGGACTTAGTTTACTTGCAGGACTTTTCCTTCCAATTGTAGCGAATGCAGATTCTTATACTGTAAAATCAGGTGATACTTTATCAGCTATTGCTAAAGAGAAAAACACAACGGTTGATGCGATTGCTAAGAAAAATAAGATTAGTAACGTGAATCTCATCTCAGTTGGACAAGTTCTTGAGATTGAAGATGCAAATACAACGCAGAAAACTACGGAGCAAGCTACTACTAGTAAAACTGATACTACACAAGTAACAACTACTGTCTCTGCTTCAGATGGCTTGAGTGCGGAAGATGCAGCTGCTAAGGAATGGATTGCCCAAAAAGAGTCAAGTGGTAGTTATACAGCACAAAATGGCCAATATTATGGTCGTTACCAATTGACTATCACTTATTTGAATGGTGATTTATCACCTGCAAACCAAGAAAAAGTGGCCAATCAATATGTTGTCAACCGTTATGGATCATGGTCAGCAGCTAAAAATTTCTGGTTAGCAAATGGTTGGTATTAAATTCGTTTGAAAAGAGTTCTTTAATAGGACTCTTTTTAAATTTACAGACTTGTAAACCCATCGATCCTGATCAACAAAAAGAATAGTAAGATGCTTGTTTTCTAATATAAAGCGTGTTAAAATGGTAACTGCTCAAAACGACCTTCAATCGTTGAAGCAAACCACGACCTTCAATCGTGAGAAACGAAAAGATGGGAGAAATCTATGAGTGATAACTCGAAAACACGTGTTGTTGTTGGTATGAGTGGTGGTGTTGATTCATCTGTAACAGCTTTATTATTAAAGCAACAGGGTTACGATGTCATCGGCATCTTCATGAAAAACTGGGACGACACAGACGAAAATGGCGTCTGTACAGCTACAGAAGATTACAAAGATGTAGCAGCGGTTGCAGACCAAATTGGCATTCCTTACTATTCTGTCAACTTTGAAAAAGAATACTGGGATCGTGTCTTTGAATATTTCTTAGCAGAGTACCGTGCAGGCCGTACCCCTAATCCAGATGTTATGTGTAATAAGGAAATCAAGTTTAAGGCTTTCTTAGATTATGCGATGACATTGGGAGCGGATTATGTAGCTACAGGACATTACGCTCAAGTTGTTCGCGATGAAGACGGCATTGTCCATATGTTACGTGGCGTTGACAACGGGAAGGATCAAACTTATTTCTTAAGCCAGCTGTCACAAGAACAACTTCAAAAAACCATGTTCCCATTGGGACATTTGGAAAAGCCTGAGGTTCGCCGTCTAGCTGAAGAAGCTGGATTGGCAACAGCTAAAAAGAAAGACTCAACTGGGATTTGCTTTATTGGAGAAAAGAATTTCAAAGAGTTTCTAGGGAACTACCTTCCTGCCCAACCAGGTCGAATGATGACCATCGATGGACGAGATATGGGCGAACATGCTGGTTTGATGTATTACACAATCGGTCAACGGGGTGGACTTGGAATTGGGGGCCAACAAGGTGGAGACAATGCTCCATGGTTTGTAGTTGGTAAAGACCTCAGTCAAAATATTCTTTATGTTGGTCAAGGCTTCTATCATGAAGCATTGATGTCAACAAGTTTACAGTCTAGTCAAGTTCATTTTACACGAGAGATGCCAGAAGAGTTTACGTTAGAATGTACAGCTAAGTTCCGCTATCGTCAACCTGATAGTAAAGTTACTGTAAAGGTTAAAGGTGATAAAGCAGAGGTTATTTTTGCTGAACCTCAGCGTGCTATTACACCTGGTCAAGCCGTTGTTTTCTATGATGGTCAGGAATGTTTGGGCGGCGGTATTATTGACCAAGCGTATAAAGACGGAAAAGTTTGTCAGTATGTCTAACTGGAGTTAAGTAAAAACGATGAGTTCTCAATTTTTTTATGCATTTATGGCATTTTTCGCTATAATGAACCCAATTTCAAATCTTCCTGCTTACATGGCTTTAGTAGCAGATGATAGTCAAAAAATTTCACGAAAAATTGCTTTTAGGAGTCTTTTGATTGCCTTTGTTATTGTAACTATTTTTATCTTTTCAGGAGATTTCATTTTTAAAGTATTTGGAATTACAATTGTTTCTTTCAGAATTGCTGGTGGAATATTAGTGGCCGTTATCGGTTATCATATGATTAATGGTAATCATTCACCCAGCTATAAAGGAATGGAGCAGCAAGCAGTAAATTCAGATCCAATGTCTATTGCTATTTCTCCTCTTGCAATGCCACTTTTTGCGGGACCGGGTACAATTACAACTGCTTTAAATTTGGCTAATGGAGGTTTGCAGAATCAACTGATAACCGTAGTTGCTTTTGCTCTACTATGTGTCATCACTTATCTCCTGTTAAGAAGTGCAAAACAAATTGCAGGCTTCTTGGGAGAAAATTTGATGAAAATTATAACGAAAATGATGGGACTTTTACTATTCTCGATAGGAATACAGATGATTATCGTCAGTGTGCAGACCTTGCTCAAATAGTGATTTGCATTGACAAAACGATTTGATTTGATAAAATAACTTTAACAATAGTCATGATGGTCAAAGCTCATGGATGTTGTAGGCTTTTTTGTCCTGCACTTCTCAGAGTTTTGACTATTTTTGTGTGATTTCGAAAGGAAGTAAAATGAGGCAACAGGATTTTCGGACGAAAATAGGTTCTACTGTTTTTGGTGTGAGAGCGACTGCTTTGATTGTAAAAGATAATCGCTTGTTCGTCATAGAAGATGAGGACGGCTGTTATACAATCGGAGGTGCTATTCAAGTCAATGAAACTACAGAAGATGCTGTAGTTCGGGAAGTCAAAGAGGAACTTGGTGTTACATCTACAGCAGGTCCGTTAGCTTTCGTGGTTGAAAATCACTTTGAACAAGCTGGAATCCACTACCATAACATTGAATTTCATTATTTGGTGGACTTACTGGAAGATGCACCTTTGGTCATGCAGGAAGATACAAAGCAATTACCTTGCCGTTGGATTGCTTTAGATGATTTACACACTGTTGACCTGAAACCAGCCTTTTTAAAATCAGCCCTACCAGAATGGGACGGACAATTACGACACATCCATCTTAAAGAATAGGAGAAATAGAATGAATTATAACTTTATAGAAGAATACGATATCATTGTAATCGGTGCGGGGCATGCGGGAGTAGAAGCCTCTCTAGCTGCTAGCCGTATGGGTTGTAAGGTCTTACTTGCGACTATTAACATTGAAATGCTGGCTTTTATGCCTTGTAATCCCTCTATTGGTGGTTCTGCTAAGGGGATTGTCGTGCGTGAAGTCGATGCCCTCGGTGGAGAAATGGCGAAGAACATCGACAAGACCTACATCCAAATGAAAATGCTCAATACTGGTAAAGGTCCTGCGGTTCGTGCACTTCGGGCTCAAGCAGACAAAGAACTTTACTCAAAAGAAATGCGGAAAACGGTTGAAAACCAAGATAATTTAACTCTTCGCCAAACTATGATTGATGAGATTTTGGTGGAGAATGGTAAGGTTGTTGGTGTAAGGACTGCGACTCACCAAGAGTATGGGGCAAAGGCTGTTATTGTCACTACTGGGACAGCTTTACGCGGAGAAATTATCATTGGAGATCTCAAGTATTCATCAGGGCCTAATCATAGTCTAGCTTCTATCAATTTAGCCGATAATCTCAAACAGCTAGGATTAGAAATTGGACGTTTCAAAACAGGGACCCCACCTCGTGTAAAGGCGTCGTCAATTAACTATGACGAAACGGAAATTCAACCTGGAGATGAAGCTCCAAATCATTTTTCTTATACATCGCGTGATGAAGATTATGTAAAGGATCAGGTTCCATGTTGGTTGACTTATACGAATGGGCATAGCCATGAAATTATCCAGAATAATTTACACCGGGCACCTATGTTTACAGGGGTTGTAAAGGGAGTAGGTCCTCGCTATTGTCCGTCCATTGAGGATAAAATTGTCCGTTTTGCAGACAAAGAGCGTCATCAACTATTCTTAGAACCAGAGGGACGAAATACAGAAGAAGTCTATGTTCAGGGGCTGTCAACGAGTTTACCAGAAGATGTTCAGCGGGATCTCGTTCATTCTATTAAGGGACTTGAGAAGGCTGAAATGATGCGAACGGGTTATGCGATTGAGTATGATATGGTTTTGCCTCATCAATTGCGCGCAACTTTGGAAACCAAGAAAATTTCAGGTCTCTTTACAGCTGGCCAAACCAACGGAACGTCTGGTTATGAGGAGGCCGCTGGTCAAGGGATTATTGCGGGGATCAATGCTGCTCTAAAAATCCAAGGAAAACCAGAACTCATTTTGAAACGTAGTGATGGCTATATTGGGGTTATGATCGATGACTTGGTAACAAAGGGAACGATCGAACCGTATCGTTTGTTAACAAGTCGTGCAGAATACCGTTTGATTTTGCGTCATGATAATGCAGATATGCGCTTGACAGAAATGGGACGAGCAATTGGATTGGTAGATGATGAACGTTGGCAACGTTTCGAAACCAAGAAGTATCAGTTTGAAAATGAGATGAAGCGTTTGGATAGCATTAAGTTAAAGCCTGTAAAGGAAACCAATGAGAAGGTCGCTACAATGGGCTTTAAACCATTGACAGATGCTGTCACTGCTAAAGAATTCTTGAGACGACCAGAAGTCTCTTACCAAGATGTGGTAGAATTTATCGGTCCTGCAGCTGAAGAACTGGATGATAAAATCATTGAATTGATTGAAACTGAAATTAAATACGAAGGTTATATTTCAAAAGCAATGGACCAAGTCGAAAAAATGAAGCGTATGGAAGAAAAACGAATCCCTGCGAATATTGACTGGGATGATATTGACTCTATTGCAACCGAAGCGCGTCAAAAATTTAAATTAATTAATCCAGAAACGATTGGTCAAGCAAGTCGTATCTCAGGTGTCAATCCAGCGGATATCTCTATTTTAATGGTTTACTTAGAAGGTAAATCTCGGAGCATCTCCAAAAACAAAGCAAACCACTAATAAAATGGGGCTGAGATGATGTTTCAGCCTCAATTTTATGGATTGAAATCTTTTGTTGCTATTTACACATCTGTAAACGATGTTTACAAAGTAGTGAAGCATAGAGAGAGCTTTTTACGGGTCAATCTTCTCTGTAATATAGAGAGAAACCTCGCTTTTTACCTCTATTTATGGTATAATTCCGAGAAGAGGTTTATGATGAAAAAATTTCGTTTATCGTTCATCCATTATGTGTTAATTGGTTTTATTTCATTTGCAATTTTAGCAATTTTTTTAAGAATCTTTGGCAAAGGCTATGTAACTCTCATTGCAATTTTTTTAGTCTTAGCTGGATTGATTGCTTTATTTGAATACCAGTTACAAATTTCAGAGTTAGATGAATTAGAACAAATACAATATGTTAACCATCAGGCAGAAAGCGGATTAGCATCCCTCCTTGATAAAATGCCTGTTGGAGTTATCAAAATTAATGAAGAATCAAATGAAGTAGAGTGGTTCAACCCTTATGCTGAATTGATTTTTTCAACAGATGATGGGGACTTTGATGTTGAATCATTGAAAAAGTTACTCAACACTCTGTTTGAGGATAAAGGTCATTTTGTCACTGTAGCCGATAAGAAATATTCCGTTTACTTTGATCAGACGTCTAGTGTTGTTTACTTTTTTGATGTTTCCAGTGAGTATGAAGCAACTGTGGGATTGGTGACAACTCGTCCCGTTATCGGTATTATTTCTGTTGATAACTATGATGATCTAGAGGATGTCATTTCAGACTCTGATATTAGCAATATCAATAGTTTTATTGCCAACTTTGTAGAAGAGTTTACAGCTCATTACCATATGTTTTACAGACGTGTGGGGATGGATCGTTTCTATTTGTTTACAGACTATACGGTCTTAGAACAGTTGATGGAATCAAAATTTTCAGTCATCGATCAATTCCGTGAAGAAGCTAAAAAGCGTGAGCTACCTATTACCTTAAGTATGGGATTCTCTTACGGTGACGGCGAGCATGATGAGATTGGTAAAGTGGCTCTCTTGAACCTAAACCTTGCGGAAGTTCGTGGTGGGGATCAAGCAGTTGTCAAGAAAAATGATGAACAGAAAAACCCTATTTTCTTTGGCGGGGGAACAGCTTCGGCTGTGAAGCGGACTCGGACTCGCACACGCGCTATGATGACAGCTATTTCGGATAAGATTAAATCCGTTGATCAAGTCTTCATTGTTGGACATAGAAACTTGGATATGGATGCTTTAGGAGCGTCTGTGGGAATGCAGTTTTTCTCAAGCAATATTTTGGCTTCCTCTTATGTGGTCTATGACCCGCATGCAATGGCTAGTGATATTTCAAGAGCGATTGCAAAACTAGAGGATGAGCAGGTTACAAAACTCCTTACTGTAGAGGAAGCTTTGCAAATGGTAACGGATCGCTCCTTGCTGATTATGGTGGACCATGCTAAAACAGCATTGACCCTATCTAAAGAATTCTATAAGGAATTTCAACAGATTATAGTTATTGACCATCACCGTCGTGATGATGATTTTCCTGAAAATGTTCTGATCACTTATATCGAGAGTGGTGCAAGTAGTGCGAGTGAATTGGTTAGTGAACTCATTCAGTTCCAGAAATCGAAGAAAAATCGGTTAACGAAAATTCAAGCAAGTGTCTTGATGGCTGGGATCATGCTGGATACTAAGAACTTCTCTGCACGTGTTACGAGTCGGACCTTTGATGTGGCAAGCTATCTTCGCTCGAGAGGGAGTGATAGCGTAGCCATTCAAGAGATTTCTGCAATTCAGTTTGACGAGTACCGCGAAGTGAACGAGCTGATCTTAACAGGTGAAAAGATTTTGCCACATATCATCGTAGCTTGTGCCAACACGACTAAAGCCTATGATTCAGTAACTATTAGTAAGGCAGCTGATAGTATGTTGGCCATGTCTGAAGTGGAAGCAACCTTTGTCATTGCTTGCAACCAAAGTGGGACCATCTCGATTTCTGCACGAAGTCGAAGCAAAGTCAATGTACAGCGTATCATGGAACAACTTGGTGGAGGAGGTCATTTTAATTCGGCAGCCTCTCAAATTGAGGGTCAAGATTTGATGAGTATTCGTCAACAACTGATTGAGACTATTGAAAACGAAGTAATTATTGAAAAGGAGAATGTAGAATGAAAGTTATTTTCTTAGCGGATGTAAAAGGTAAAGGTAAAAAAGGCGAAATTAAAGAAGTGCCTACTGGTTATGCACAAAACTTTTTGATCAAGAAAAATCTTGCGAAAGAAGCCAATGCCCAAGCAATCGGTGAACTTCGTGGAAAGCAAAAGTCAGAAGAAAAAGCCCACGCTGAATTGTTAGCAGAAGCGCAAAAGATTAAAGCGAAATTGGAAGAAGAAGCTACGGTTGTTCAATTTACCGAAAAAATTGGACCAGATGGTCGTACTTTTGGCTCTATTACCAATAAAAAGATTGCAGAAGAGCTTGAGAAACAATTTGGTATTAAAATTGATAAACGTCATATTCAAGTTTCCTCTCCAATTCGTTCAACAGGTTTGATTGATGTTCCTGTTAAAATTTATCAAGATGTTACAGGTGTGATTAATATTCGTGTAAACGAAGGGTAAACACGATCGATAGAAAGGTTTTTTATGGCTGAGATAGAGGAATTAAGAACACAACCTCAGGATATCCAGGCGGAGCAATCAGTGCTGGGGGCCATCTTTATTGATGAGGGGAAATTGGTCTTTGTTCGTGAATATATTGAGCCTGGGGATTTCTTTAAGTATTCACATCGCTTAATTTTTAAGGCCATGATCGATCTAGCTGACCGTGGGGATGCGATTGATGCAACGACTGTTCGAAATATTTTAGATAGTCAAGGAGATCTCCAAAATATTGGTGGTCTCTCCTATTTGGTAGAAGTCATTAATTCAGTACCAACTTCAGCCAATGCAGAGTACTACGCGAAGATTGTAGCCGAAAAAGCTGTTCTACGTCGGTTGATCTCTCGATTGACGGAAAGTATTAATCAAGCCTATGATGGAGCAAGTACTTCAGATGAAATCATCGCGGGTGCTGAAAAAGCTCTGATTGATGTTAGTGAAAACGCAAATCGTAGTGGGTTTAAAAATATTCGGGACATCTTGAATATAAACTTTGGTAGCTTAGAAGCCCGCTCGCTTCAAACCTCTGATATCACGGGTATTGCGACAGGCTATCGAGATTTGGACCATATGACGACGGGGCTACATGAGGAAGAGTTGATTATTTTAGCAGCTCGTCCTGCAGTAGGTAAAACAGCCTTTGCTCTAAATATTGCTCAAAATATCGGGACAAAGTTGGATAAGACAGTTGCTATTTTCTCATTAGAAATGGGAGCTGAAAGTTTGGTTGACCGGATGTTAGCAGCTGAAGGCTTGATTGAATCCCATTCGATTCGTACAGGTCAATTGACGGATGAAGAATGGCGGAAATATGCCATTGCTCAAGGAAATTTAGCCAATGCGAGTATTTACATCGATGATACCCCAGGAATTCGGATCACTGAGATTCGTTCGAGAGCAAGAAAATTAGCGCAGGAAACAGGGAATCTCGGTCTTATTCTGATTGACTACCTGCAGCTGATTACAGGGACTGGAAGAGAAAACCGTCAACAGGAAGTTTCAGAAATTTCTCGTCAGTTAAAGATTTTGGCAAAGGAACTAAAAGTTCCGGTTATTGCTTTGAGTCAGCTGTCACGTGGCGTGGAACAGCGCCAAGATAAACGTCCTGTTCTTTCTGATATTCGTGAATCTGGATCGATTGAGCAGGATGCGGATATTGTTGCTTTCTTGTACCGTGATGATTATTATGATCGAGCTGGTGAAGAGGAAGAAGATGGAATGCCCAATAATACGGTTGAAGTGATTATCGAGAAAAACCGTTCTGGTGCGCGTGGGACAGTCGAATTAATATTCCAAAAGGAATACAATAAATTCTCAAGTATTTCAAAGAGAGAGGATCAATAAGATGAGTGATGCATTTACAGATGTTGCAAAAATGAAAAAAATTAAAGAAGAGATCAAGGCTCATGAAGGACAAGTGGTTGAAATGACACTTGAAAATGGACGGAAACGTCAAAAAAATAAATTTGGACGCTTGATTGAGGTCTATCCTTCTTTATTTATTATCGAGTATACGAACGACAATAGCTTACCAGGTGAACCAGCTAATACCTACGTGGAGTCTTACACCTATTCAGATATTTTAACAGAGAAGAATTTAATTCGTTATTTGGATTAATTCCTTGCTTTTATCGTCTAAATCAGTTATTATAATAAATACATATGGGAGTCTGTGTACAGTCTGAGAGGAAGTGTAAGCTTCGACCGCACCTGATCTGGGTAATGCCAGCGTAGGAAACAAATGAAATGTATTTTTCGTTATGAGTGACCTTGTGCAATCCGTCTCCTATTTTGGAGGCGTTTTTTATTTGTTAGAAAGGAGGTTACGATGTCTCTTGTAAAAAGATATTCAAAACAATTGATAGGATTTGCAGGTTTTAGCAGTCTTCTTGTCTTATGGCAGTTAGCAGGATTTTTAAATATCCTCCCCAAATTTGTATTACCAACGCCACTTGAAATTGGGAATGCCTTTGTACGAGATAGAGCTCTTTTGATTCATCACAGTTTGTCTACCCTTCAAGTGGCCTTGATCGGACTTGTTATAGGGGTTCTTCTTGCTGCTGGCTTTGCGATTCTCATGGATAGTTTTCAATGGGTGAATGATCTGGTCTATCCTTTTATGGTTGTTATTCAAACCATTCCGACGATTGCCTTGGCCCCTATCCTGGTTCTTTGGTTTGGTTATGGTATGCTTCCAAAACTGGTTTTGATCATTATTACGGTGGTATTTCCCATCGTAGTCAGTCTGTTAGATGGTTTTCGGCATTGCGATCAAGATATTCTGAGATTGTTTCAGATTATGCAAGCCAATCGCTTTCAGACCTTAGTCCATTATAAAATTCCTGCAGCGCTTCCTTATTTTTTTGCAGGTTTACGTGTGAGCGTTTCCTATGCTTTTATCAGTACAGTCGTTTCAGAATGGTTAGGAGGTTTTGATGGATTGGGGGTCTATATGATTCAATCGAAGAAGTTATTTCAGTATGATACGATGTTTGCGATCATTGTATTGATTTCTGCTATTAGTTTGCTCGGTATGTTTCTCGTTGACCAATTAGAAAAACCCATTCTAAAATGGAGAAAGGGTTGACAAACTTGTAAAGCTTGTAAAATAAAATTGACAAAAATGTAAAAGAGGTATGAATGATGAAAAAGTCAATAGGTTTATTTTTCTCAATAATATTGGGATTTGTTTTCTTGAGTGCTTGTCAAAATTCTGTAAAGCAATCGTCAAGCGATTTGAAAAAGATTGATTTTATTCTAGATTGGACCCCGAATACCAATCATACGGGTCTCTATGTAGCTAAGAAAAAAGGGTACTTTAAAGATGCAGGACTGGATGTAGATATAAAACTTCCTCCGGAAGACAGTAGTTCTGATTTGATTATCAATGGGAAAGCTCCATTTGGAATTTATTTCCAAGATTCTATGGCCAAGAAATTGGATAAAGGTGCGGGTATTACCGCTGTTGCAGCTATTGTCGAACACAATACGTCAGGGATTATTTCAAGAAAAGATGCAGCGATCACAAGTCCAAAAGATTTGGTTGGTAAGAAGTATGGTACCTGGAATGATCCGATTGAGTTGGAAATGATCAAATCGATGATGAAAAAAGAAGGGGCTGATTTTAATCAAGTAAAATTGGTTCCAAATAGTGATTCAAATTCCATTACTCCGATTGAAAATAAGGTCTTTGATGCTGCTTGGATTTATCACGGTTGGGATGGAATTTTGGCTGAGCAAAAGGGAATGAAGACCAATTTCTTCTATATGAAAGATTTTGTTCCTGCATTTGACTACTATTCGCCTGTTATTATTGCTAACAATGACTATTTGAAGTCTCATAAAGAGGAAGCAAAAAAATTCATTCAAGCGGTAAAAAAAGGCTACCAATATGCTATAGAGCATCCAGAAGAAGCAGCGGATATCTTGATCAAACAGGCCCCTGCCTTAGCTAATCAGCGTGATTTTGTTTTAGCTTCTCAAAAATATCTTTCCAGTCAATATGCTTCAGACAAGGATAAATGGGGGCAGTTTGACTCCAAACGTTGGAATGCTTTTTATGCTTGGGCAAAAGAGCAAGGATTGGTTTCAAATGACTTAGAAGACAAAGGTTTTACAAACGAATTGGTAGGTGACTGATATTTTAACCGTAAAAGATGTAAGTTTCTCTTTTGGAGATAAAGCAGTTTTAAATAATGTATCACTAGAAGTGCAAAAAGGAGAAATCGTCTCTATTCTAGGTCCGAGTGGGGTAGGAAAATCAACCTTGTTTAATTTAATTGCTGGGATCCTTCCCTTACAAAAGGGCGCTATAGAAGTAGATAATGCCCCTATCTCCTTTGGGAAAGTCAGCTATATGCTACAAAAGGATCTTTTGTTAGAACACAAGACGGTATTGGGAAATATTATTCTTCCCCTTCAATTAAAAAAGATTCCTAAGGAAGAGGCGACATTTACAGCTCTAAAATTGTTAGATGAATTTAAATTGGGAAGTATCGCTAACCTTTATCCCAATGCGCTGAGTGGGGGGATGCGGCAACGGGTGGCGCTATTGAGAACCTATCTTCTGGGTCATGCTGTCTTCCTATTAGATGAAGCTTTTAGTGCCTTAGATGAATTGACAAGGCAGGATCTTTATCACTGGTATCTAGAAAGTAAGGAACGTCTTGGCCTCACCACTCTAGTGATCACTCATAGTATCGAAGAAGCTTTGACATTGAGTGACCGGATCTATATCTTGAATCATAATCCCGGTGAAATTATTGCAGATCTTCCTTTAAAATGGGATCCAGCAACGGATAGGGACTGGCAACAATTGCAATATAAAAAACGAATTATAGAATTATTGTCTGAATTTCATTGAAATTGTTTTGAAGGACTTTACAAAGTTTCTATTCCGTGATAGAATAGAATTTGTGCGAAATGACAGCAGGACAAAATGAAGCTCGTCAACAGGAAGTCAGCTAGAAAAGTAACCTTTGCTGTTTGGGCGAAGGCTTTCTGAACGAATCAGGTTTGTCTAAAACGTTATTTCCTACAAAAATTATTTTTATAGGAGGACATTTTAAATGTCACGTTATACAGGACCATCTTGGAAACAATCTCGCCGTCTTGGCTTGTCACTTACAGGTACAGGTAAAGAATTGGCACGTCGTAACTACGTACCAGGTCAACACGGACCAAACAACCGTTCAAAATTGTCAGAATACGGTTTGCAATTAGCTGAAAAACAAAAACTTCGTTTCTCTTACGGACTTGGTGAAAAACAATTCCGTAACTTGTTCGTACAAGCTACTAAAGTTAAAGAAGGAACTGTCGGTTTCAACTTCATGCTTCTTTTGGAACGTCGTTTGGATAACGTTGTTTACCGTCTTGGACTTGCGACTACTCGTCGTCAAGCTCGTCAATTCGTTAACCACGGTCACATCCTTGTTGACGGAAAACGCGTTGATATCCCTTCATACCGTGTAACTCCAGGTCAAGTGATCTCAGTTCGCGAAAAATCAGCTAAAGTTCCAGCTATCCTTGAAGCTGTTGAAGCTACAGTTGGACGTCCAGCATTCGTATCATTCGATGCTGATAAACTTGAAGGTTCATTGACTCGCCTTCCAGAACGCGATGAAATCAACCCAGAAATCAACGAAGCACTTGTCGTTGAATTCTACAACAAAATGCTTTAATTTTAAGATATACTTAACAGAAAGCCTACAACAGTGGGCTTTTTGTTTTGTCTTAAAGAGTTGATTTCTGGCTTTGCTCCCCTTTTTGTTCACTTACAAATTCTCTAAAGCTGTTTTATTACATGAGACAGTTTTTTTTTAAAAAAACCTAAACCTGCTAATAAAAAAACTTCTGATCTAGATAGATCAGGAGGGACTGTTACCGTAGCATTTTCATTAAAAATTCAGCCATTTGTTGAGGGCTTTCTTTTTTTCCGCGCGAAACCCACATTTGACAGACTCCGAAGAAGGCATTGGTCAGATAGACAGAACTGTAGACTCTTTCAATATCTGTTAATGATTTATGACTATAGCGCTCTTGCAGACTATCAACCAGAAGAATCTGTAATTTATGTCGTAAGAAGGTTTGGATCTCCTTGGTTCCATTCTCTGTCAGAAGAACCGCAAAGAGTGGTTCCTTGGTTAGAAATTCGAACACTTCTGTAATCGCTTGGCGCTTGTCATCTTGGTGTTTGTCAAAGATATATTCAAGCTTGTGAAAGAGTGCTTGTTGGTAGCGCTCGATCATGTCATACTTGTCTCGATAGTGGGTATAAAAGCTAGAGCGACTAATGCCGGATTCTTGTGCTAACTCAACCGTTGTGATTTGATCGAATGATTCCTTTTCGAGTAGTCGAACCATCGCCTCCTCGATATTTCGTTTTGTTTTTAATCGTTTATTGCTCTCAGTCATCTGTTAATCCTTTTTGCACAAAATTGTACACAGTGTCTAAAAATAAGATTTTCTACTTGTGAAAATTTCTAAAAACTGTATAATCTATTATATCAGAAATTTAGACAATGTGTATAAAAAGGAGACAAAAAATATGATGAAAGAATGGAAGGCTGTTCTTAAAAAGCCAACATTTATCATTGTCATGATTGGAGTTGCTTTGATTCCAGCTCTTTATAATATTATTTTTCTATCTTCCATGTGGGATCCATATGGCCAGGTTTCGGATCTTCCTGTAGCGGTTGTCAATAAGGATCAATCTGCTACATATAATGGACAAAAAATGGAAATCGGAAAAGACATGGTGTCCAATTTGAAGGACAATGACTCACTTGATTTTCATTTTGTAGATGAGAAAGCTGCGAAAGATGGTCTCAAAAATGGCGATTATTATATGATTGTAACCCTGCCTGAGGATCTTTCAAAAAAAGCTAGCTCCATCTTAACCAATCATCCGGAACAGATGACCATTGATTACCAAACGTCCAGTGGTCATAGTTTTATCGCAGGGAAAATGAGCGACACTGCGATGACAAAAATGAAGCAGTCAGTGGCTGAAAAAGTGACCAATACGTATACAACAGCTTTATTTTCCAAAATGGGATCGCTTAAAACTGGTATGGGGACAGTGGCAGATGGAAGTGCTAAATTAGCAGATGGTGCAAGTAAATTGGAAGATGGTGGTCAAACACTATCTACTAATTTGAATACATTGGCTCGTTCAAGCTTAGCATTTTCAGATGGTGCTACTACTCTTCGTACAGGTCTAGCAGCCTATACAGATGGTGTTGGTCAATTAGGAAATGGTCTCAATCAAATGGCTGGTCAACTTCCAAATTTGGTATCTGGCGTCAATCAATTAAATAATGGGTTTGGTACTTTTAATACAGGCTTGATGGCTTACGCTACCGGAGTGGATCGATTAGGAAATGGTCTCAATCAAATGGCGAGTCAAACCCCTCGGTTGGCCTCAGGAGTTGGTCAGTTAACTAGTGGTATGGGGACCCTCAATGATGGTCTTGGAAATTATACCAATGGTGTGCGTCAATTGAATTCGGGTCTATCTAACTTTTCAAATGGTTTAGTGACCTATACAAATGGAGTTGCCACTTTATCCGAGGGAGCGGGTCAATTAAGTAGTCAATCTGCTACCCTTCGAAATGGGGTTTCACAATTAGAATCAGGTATTCAAACATTATCAAGCCAGCTACAAGCTTCTACAAGCCAATCTGCTCAGATTGATCAATTGGCAGCTGGTTTAAACCAATTAAATGCGGCGATTCAAAATGCTTCAGTAGATACCAGTCAACTTTCGTCTGGATTGACGAGTATTGCGAATTCAGCTCAATCAATCCTTGCTTCAGCCCAAGCAGATCGTGCAAATGCCCTTGCAAGTGTGCAAGGAACAGCAGCCTATCAAGCAATGACAGCTGACCAACAAGCGGAGATCAATGCGGCGATCTCATCGAGCCCAAGCTCGAGTGAAACGGCGGCTCAAGGAATCTTGACAACGATTCAAACGATCCAAGGTAGTTTGAATACAGGGAATAGCTTGACACAACTGCAAACGGCAGCCAATCAAGTTTTACCGACAGCTTCTTCTACCTTGACAAACTTGTCAAGTGGCTTGTCTAAGATCCAATCCGCAGTTAGTGGACAATTGTTGCCAGCTAGTCAAACCATCAGTCAAGGGATCGGCGCTTATACAGCTGGTGTCGATAAAATCGCTAATGGAGCAACCCAACTTCAGACGAATAGCAGTACTTTAACAAATGGGGCTAGTCAGTTAGCAGCAGGTGTTGGGCAACTAGATAGTAAATCATCAGAATTACTTGCAGGAAGCAATCAATTGGCTTCTGGTCTAGGTGAGTTAAATGGGAAGATGCCTGCCTTGACATCAGGCATGAATCAACTGGCTTCAGGCGCGACCCAATTAACAGGTAAGTCGGGTGAATTGGTTGCCGGTGCTAGAAAATTAGCTGACGGTGTAGGGCAATTGAACAGCAAAACTCCAGAGTTGGCAGGTGGTGTCAACAAACTTGTCACTGGTGTCAATCAGTTGACAGAAAAATCAGGTCAATTGGTGACTGGTGCTGATAAACTAGCCGACGGTGCAAATCAAATCTCGGATGGGTCCAGCAAATTAGCAGCAGGTGGCCAAACATTGACAAATGGTTTAGGTGAATTAGCAACAGGAAGCCAAACCTTGAGTCAAGGATTAAACGATGCTAAGGGACAATTGAATGTGGCTACAACTGAAAAAGAAAACGCTAAAACCTTAGCAGATCCTGTCACTTTGTCTAAAACAGACCGTGACAATGTCCCGGTGAATGGTGTCGGAATGGCTCCTTATATGATCTCGGTAGCACTCTTTGTTTGTGCCTTGTCAACCAATATGATCTTTGCAAAATTGCCATCCGGTCGTCATCCTGAAAGTCGCTGGGCATGGTTTAAATCTCGCTTTGAGGTCAACGGAACAATTGCGGTGATTGCAGGAGTCTTGGTCTATGGTGCCGTTCACTTGATTGGTTTATCAGCTAATCATGAGATGGCTACTCTCTTCCTTTGTGTGATTGGTAGTGTGGCCTTCATGTCTATCGTGACTGCTTTGACAACATGGCAAAGAAAGATCGGTGATTTCCTTTCCTTGATCCTCTTGCTCTTGCAATTGGCTTCTAGTGCAGGAACTTATCCTCTTGCTTTGACAAATGGCTTTTTCCAAGCCATTCATCCATTCTTGCCAATGAGTTATACCGTTTCTGGTCTTCGTCAAACGATTTCGATGACAGGAGAAATTGGAAATCAAGTGGCCTTCCTTCTGATGACCATTGTCCTTTTTGCAGGACTAGGAATGTGGTTCTATAATCCAAAAAAATATGAAGAGGACTAATCTTCAGGAACTCCCAACAGAATGTGTTGGGAGTTTTTTGTTTCATGTGAAACAAGAGGCTGGGACAAAAGTCCTAGCCTCTCAATTGTTTTTGGATTGTCGAGCAAGACGCAGTGGTTGAGTGGGCTCTACTACGCTGATTTCATCAGCTTTTACAGCCCTACTCAACTGTGCGGAGGTGGGACGACGAAATCAAATTCTAACGAATTACCGATTTCTGTCCCACTCTCTTATTATTTAAAGAAGACAACATCAGGATTTGGTGTAATATAGAGAAGTTGGTCGTTTTCAAAGACCAGTTGGATGGTGTTGTTTTTATAGGTGTAAATGGTATAGTCTACTCCAAATTTAGAAGCTTGTTTGAGATCAACGGCTCCCATTAAAAAGGCGTGAGCTTGTTCTCCTGTGATTTTCCCCTCGTGGTAGAGTCCTTTAATATTTTCTAATTCGGTATTTTCAAAAGATTCGGCAATATAAGTAGGGTCTGTTATTTGTTTCTCTGGATTCCCAAGTATTTTTTGGACAAGGGCAGTGGTATATCCTTCATAATCCGGCGTCTGGGCAAAAATATTATCGCCATTTCTAGAGTAGGTCACTTTTAGGTTCCCTGTCGCATAAATCTTATCTTTTGGAGCTTCTTGAGCATTTTTAGGGAGTCCTTCGGTTGTGACGATGTTAGAAGAGGACTGCGTAGTGGTTGAAGGCGAGCTAGAGGAGTCGCTTGAGCTGTTTGAACTAGTTGAACGACTCGAGCTACTTTTTTTAAAGGTTTTCTTTTTTGAGGTGCTAGTAGTGGGTTCTTTTTTAAAATTGATCTTAAGGTCCGGCACACAGGCTGAGAGAAAAAGAAGAGACAGCAAGAGTGTGAAGAAAAGAGGGAGTGTTTGTTTTTTCATCATGTTCCTTTCGATAAGCTGATTGATTTTCTATTCTATCATAAAAAGGATAACAAAAAAAGGTCAGGAAGAAATCCTGCCTTTATTTGTTATTATGGATGCCCACCTCCAGTTCCACCGCCTTGAGGTCCGCCACCGCCTGGAGCCCCACCGCCTCCAGGCATGGAGTTGACAATTTCCGTTTGTTTTTCACCGTTGATATAGATGTCTCCGCCAGTGTAGGTAGCAGTACCATCAAAGTCGAATCCAGATTGTCCCGTTAATTTAATGGTTCCTCCGGTAACGGTGATATTTCCATTCGAATCAATTGGATCGGTATCGCCTTGGCCAACTTCAACGTTGAGTGTTCCACCATTCATGGTGAAGAAAATTTCATCTTGGTTGGCATTAGCATTGGCTGCATTGACACCGTCATCGGTTGCATAGATGGTGATATCTCCACCGTTGATGGTGATCGATTTTCCTTCGAGACCTTCGACAGACTCTGTTACCTCATAGGTTCCGCTATCGATGATCAGATCACCAGAAGCATGGATCCCATCGTCTCCTGCGGTGATGGTCATTTTGTTATCTGAAAGATACATGGTTCCGACCGAAGTATCTTCATCATTATCCACCTTGACTGCATCTTCATTTGCATCGATGGTCATGGTCGTACCAGTGATATTGAGTTCGTCATTGACGTTGAAGGCATCTCCTACAGCCGTGATCTTATAGGTTCCACCTGTGATATGGAGAGTGTCATTGGCCTTGATCCCGTTGTTCTTCTTGGCGTCAATGTTGAGCGTACCTGAACCATTGATGGTGAGGTCGCCCTTAGAGAAGATCACCACATCGGCATCTTCATCAGTGTTGGAGCTTGAATCAGACAAGGTATTGGTCGTGCCATCCGCTAGAGTCAGGTAGACATGCCCGGCTTTCGTAGCAGAAATTGGCGCGTTGGTGTTGGTCATGGTAACGCCTTTCAAGACGATGTGAACATCATCTGAGTCACCTGCTTCGACCTTGATTTGAACCCCATCGGATTCACCAGAGATGACATAGGTTCCAGCCTTTGAGATGGTCACAGTTGATCCAGATACAGCTACGCCGTCACCTGATACACTTGCAGAAGATCCAGACAGTTTTACAGTAGAGGCTTTGCTTTCATCATAAGAGCTGTCCTTGTCCTTATCTGTAAAATAGTTGGAATTGTTTGTTTTATTTTTTGAAGTAGAAGTAGCGGTTGTTTGTGCAGTATTGCTTTTTGTAGCTGATTGTGATGATGCCTGGGTACAAGCTGTCAGTAAGGTGAGGGTTGCGGCCCCCGTTAATAAAAATTTCCATTTGTTTGATTTCATGAGCTTTTCCTCTCGTTCAATTGATATGCTCCTAGTCTAAAGTTGCTAGCTGAAAGTTTCCTAAAGTTTTTCTGAAAGGAACCTTAACTTTAGTTTTCTTTAAGTTTGGCTTAATGACCAGTTAAGAAAGTCCCATTAAACTAGAAAGTACGTAAGTCGTATTCATACTTACTGAAGTTTAGAAACAATAGCCCCCCTTAAAGGAGAAGAAACATGAAAAAAACAATTGAGACAAGTTTCAAACGAATCGAAACAAAATATATCGTCGCAAAAGATGACGCGAAGGACTTGATCAAAGACTTAAAAGAATACGTCGTAGAAGATGATTACCCAACCTCAACCATTTCAAACATTTATTTTGATACGGAAAATTTTGATGTCATTCAAGATGCTCTTGCCAAACAACACCGCCGTGAAAAAATTCGGATGCGGACTTATATAGAAAAACCTCAAGCAGACAGTCCAGTGTTTCTAGAGGTGAAGTCAAAAGATGAAGAAGGAATTGGCCATAAATTCCGTCTAGTTGCTACTTCGCAAGCCATTATCAACTTGATGACAGATGGGACAGTAGATCATCAGATACAAGATCCAGACTTAGTGCAAGAGATTCAGAGATTGCGCAAACGTTATGGTCATCGATTGGAACCGCGGATGTTCATTTACTATGATCGTCTGTCTCTCAAAGAAAAGAAATCCATTCAGGTTTATCCTTATCAGAAGATTCGCGTGACAATCGATCAAAACCTAGTCTTTCGAGATCAGGCTGTTAGCCTTTTTGATGGGAAGAAAGGAGAACCTCTACTAGAGGATGACTTCGTGATCATGGAA
This sequence comes from Streptococcus parasanguinis ATCC 15912, assembly GCF_000164675.2. Classification (NCBI taxonomy): domain Bacteria; kingdom Bacillati; phylum Bacillota; class Bacilli; order Lactobacillales; family Streptococcaceae; genus Streptococcus; species Streptococcus parasanguinis. The sequence goes on along the minus strand of NC_015678.1, from coordinate 1,544,226 downwards.
ATTAAGGCTCCTGGCCAAGAACCTAAATGGCTAAAGGATATTTTAGAGAAGTATGGTTTGGTGAAGCAAAAATTTTCAAAATATAGCTGTGCTTATCATAAATCACAAGGTTTGGATTATGCCCCAAGGCCAGTTCAAGAAACGGTAGGTGCTGCCTATGTCTAATCTATTTGATTCTATTTTTAATAATGCCACAGCAACGGTGGATCCCTTGCGCTTACTGCTGGCCCTTTTGGTCAGCCTCTTTCTAGGGATGGCCTTATCTTGGACCTATAAATACCGAACACTTTACACTCGAGAGTTTGTCATTAGTTTGACCTTGCTTCCTTGTATGATGACCTTAGTCATCTTTTTGGTCAATGGAAGTTTGGGAACCTCGATTGCAGTGGCAGGGACCTTTAGTTTGATTCGTTTTCGTTCGGCTACGAGTGGTTCGAGAGAGCTGATTGCCATTTTCTTAGCCATGATTATAGGACTGGCAGCTGGATCGGGCTATCTTTTATTGGCCATTTTATCAACCCTTTCTTTACTAGGGGTGTGGCTGGTATTAGAGAGCAAACAGAGTAAGGCAGACCATCAACGGCGCCGTCATTTGACCATTACCGTCACAAAACAGGAGTCTGTTGCAGAACAAATCAGCCAGTTGTTAGACCAAAGTTGTTCAGAAATTGACTTTATTTCTGTCACAACGGCCCAAGCTGGAGAACAACTGACCTTGAACTATGAGGTAAATATGAAATCGAACATCGATGATTTTGCCCTTGCCAATCTATTGATTAGCAAGATTGAAAATTGTGATGTCGCTCTGACAAAGAAAGCGAAGAAAAGAAAGAATCTATAACGGCTATCCTACTTTAGGATAGTTTTTTAAGGTTTTAAGAACTTTTTAAGAAAAAGTGGTATACTGTTTCTAAAAAATTGAAGGAATCCTTTATGAAAAAGACTGCTATTTTTGAAGATGTCGTCTCTATTATGACCCATGATTCATCTACCATCAAGGATCGAAAAGGATGCGATCCAGAGCCTTTTCGAGAAAACATTACAGATGATATGACAGATGATGCCTTTCTCTATCAAGTCAAGACTTACCTAGCTAGTTTTGGGGTGATCGGGCATGTTTCCTTTCGAGATAAAAAAGCCAGTCAAAAAGGGTTTCTTTTGAGAATAAATGGACAGAAATTGTATGTTGAGGAAGCTAATGAAGATACTGGTCTTCAAGTAGGAGATCAGATCCTAGGTCTGGATGGGAGTGACTTGGATCAGATAGCTTCTCTTCATAAAGACTATTTTATTAGCAAGAACCCCGAAAGACATTATAGAGAATGGGCAGATTTGGTCTCTCAGTCAACTAGTGTCACCCTGCTTCGAGAAGGGATAGAAAAGTCCATTGAAGTAGTACCCAGTCGAGAACCGATCCAGGATCATATTTTTTGGAAACGATTAGACGATGAGATTCTTTATCTTCGTCTGGATAACTTTATGGATGAGAAAGCTATTAGTCGGGTATATCAAGAGTGTTTACCGATGATGACGGAAATCAAGTTTCTTCTCATTGATGTCCGACAGAACGGAGGAGGGACAGATTCTTTATATATCCCTCTATTGCATCTAGGTTTAGAGAAGGATCAGGGCTATGAAGGCATTGATTGGGATGATGATGGCATGGAAATTCTCTACACGGAGCGAAATGTTGACCTGCGCTTGAAAGACTTTGAGAACTGGATGCAACAGGAAGAAATTAGTCCTGAAACAGTTAAGCTGCTTGAAGATATGAGAGAGGATTTGCTCCGCCATCGGGGAGAAGGCTATGTACCGTATAAGGAAGAAAGCGAGGAATTTTTCCCAGAGGTCAGAGGAAGTCACTATCCTGAACAGATCTTTATCTTGTCAGATATCTACTGCGCTTCTTCTGGAGATAATTTCGTCCATATGATGAAGCAGTTTAAGAAGGTAACGGTGGTGGGTCGACCAACTCTCGGAATTCTAGACTACTCTAATTGTTGTACGGTTGATTATGATAATTTTTGTTTAATGTTTCCCACTTCTCGCTGTTTAAGCGTGGATCAAGGTAAAGGAATGACGGATCAGGGTGTTCTACCAGATATAGAGATTCCTTGGACACCTACCCATTTTGAAAGAGACGTGGATCTGGACAAGTGTCTAGAGTTGATTCATCAGGGGACTGTGAAATAGAATAAGATTTCAACCAGAAAACTGATTAAAGAAAAATACTTTTGTTAGACGGCTTGAATGATCTGAAATGATAACGTTTTCTACCACATTCTCACTATGTTTAAAATTGCTTACTTGGTATAAAAAATGGTAAAATAGTGAGTAACAACCAAAATGAAGAGTGAAACTTATGAAACATAAAACACTTTATAAATTTATCGGGCAGACGGTCTTGTATTTCGCCATTTTCCTAGCCCTACTTTATTTCTTTAGTTACCTTGGTCAAGGTCAGGGTGGCTTTATCTACAACGAATTTTAGAAAAGGAGACTCCTAGCCGTGTCAAACCAACCAATTACTGATATGATCGAGACAATTGAACGTTATGCGCAACTACAACCAGACTATCCGGTTTACAATGTCCTTGGTGAGGAGCATACCTATGGCCAATTGAAGGCTGATTCAGATAGCTTGGCTGCCCACCTTGACCAAATGGGACTTCCTGAAAAGTCACCTGTAGTGGTCTTTGGTGGACAAGAATATGAAATGTTAGCAACCTTTGTGGCCTTGACAAAATCTGGCCATGCCTATATCCCAATTGATAGCCACTCTGCCTTGGAGCGCGTGTCTGCCATTGTTGAAGTAGCAGAGCCAAGCTTGATTATTGCCATCAATGAATTTCCATTGGAAAACCCAGCTGCTCCAATCATGTCTTTGGAGCAAGTGCGTGAAGCTTATGCGGCTCAGCATGCCTATGACTTGCAACATCCAGTCAAAGGGGATGATAACTACTACATCATCTTTACCTCAGGGACAACCGGAAAGCCAAAAGGGGTGCAAATTTCGCACGATAACTTGCTCAGCTTTACCAACTGGATGATTACGGACAAGGAATTTGCAACGCCAGAGCGTCCGCAAATGTTGGCGCAACCGCCCTATTCCTTTGACTTGTCTGTCATGTACTGGGCACCGACCTTAGCTCTTGGAGGAACGCTTTTCGCCCTTCCATCAGCTATCACTCAAGACTTCAAACAACTCTTTGCGACGATCTTTTCTCTTCCGATTGCTATCTGGACTTCAACACCATCTTTCGCAGATATGGCCATGTTGTCTGAGGATTTCAATGCTGAAAAGATGCCAGGAATCACCCATTTCTACTTTGATGGGGAAGAGTTGACCGTTAAAACGGCTCAGAAATTGCGTGAGCGTTTCCCAAATGCACGCATCATCAATGCCTACGGCCCAACGGAAGCAACTGTAGCTCTTTCGGCTGTAGCCGTAACAGATGAGATGTTAGCTACTTTGAAACGTCTACCAATTGGTTATACCAAAGAAGATTCTCCAACCTTCATCATTGATGAGGCAGGTAACAAATTGCCAAATGGTGAGCAAGGGGAGATTATCGTATCTGGCCCAGCCGTTTCAAAAGGTTATATGAATAATCCAGAGAAAACAGCAGAAGCCTTCTTCGAATTTGAAGGTCTTCCAGCCTACCATACGGGAGATGTCGGAACCATGACGGATGAAGGTCTCCTTCTCTACGGTGGACGGATGGACTTCCAAATTAAGTTTAACGGTTATCGTATCGAGCTAGAGGATGTCTCTCAAAACTTGAATAAATCGAAGTATATTGACTCAGCAGTCGCAGTACCGCGTTATAATAAAGATCACAAGGTCCAAAATCTCTTGGCCTATGTCATCTTAAAAGAGGGCGTCAAAGAACAATTTGAGCGCGAAATTGATATCACGAAAGCTATTAAGGAAGATTTAGAAAACATCATGATGTCTTATATGATGCCTTCAAAATTCCTCTATCGTGACAACCTGCCATTAACACCAAACGGGAAAATCGACATCAAAGGGTTGATTAGCGAGGTTAACAACCGATGATCGAGTTTTTGAAACAGCTCCCTCATTTAGAACACTATGGAACACCGATCTATTTTATCTACCTCATTCTAGCTTTTTTGCCGATCTTTGTGGGCCTCTTTTTCAAAAAGAGATTTCCGGTATATGAAGGACTTGTGAGTCTGATCTTTATCATTTTGATGCTGACAGGTTCGAATCTCAAGCAAATTTATGCCCTGCTCTTTTACGTAGTCTGGCAAATCTTGATTGTGTATTCCTACAAGATTTATCGTCAGAAAGCGGACAATAAGTGGATTTTCTATCTTCATTCCTTCTTGTCTGTCTTGCCCCTGATCTTTGTTAAGGTGGAGCCAGCGATCAAGAATGGGCACCAATCCTTGTTTGGATTTTTAGGGATTTCGTATTTAACTTTCCGGGCTGTCGGAATGATCATCGAAATGCGAGATGGTGTCTTGAAAGAATTCACACTCTGGGAATTCTTACGCTTCATGCTCTTTATGCCGACCTTCTCAAGTGGGCCGATTGATCGTTTCAAGCGTTTTAATGAGGATTATAAAGCCATTCCTGAGCGTGAAGAATTATTGGATATGTTGGAGCAAGCTGTTAAGTATATCATGTATGGCTTCCTTTACAAATTTATCCTAGCTCATATTTTTGGCCACTTATTGTTAGGTCATGTGCAGACCTATGCCTTGTCTCAAGGTGGATTCTTCAATATCGGAACGCTGGGAGTCATGTATGTCTATGGCTTTGACCTCTTCTTTGACTTCGCGGGCTATTCGATGTTTGCTTTAGCAGCTTCCAATCTGATGGGGATTAAAAGTCCCATCAACTTTGATCGTCCCTTTAAATCACGTGACTTAAAGGAATTCTGGAATCGTTGGCATATGAGTTTATCTTTCTGGTTCCGTGATTTTGTATTTATGCGTCTCGTGATGGTATTGATGCGCAATAAAGTATTCAAGAGCCGGATTACCACCTCAAATGTTGCCTATATTATCAATATGTTGGTCATGGGCTTCTGGCACGGGGTGACCTGGTACTACATCGCTTATGGGCTCTTCCATGGGCTTGGACTGGTTATCAATGATGCTTGGATTCGCAAGAAAAAGACCATCAATAAAGAAAGAAAAGCAAAAGGATTGGATCCTATACCGGACAATCGTTGGACCAAAGCTTTAGGGATCTTTATCACCTTTAACACGGTAATGCTGTCCTTCCTGATTTTCTCAGGATTCTTGGATCAACAATGGTTTCCAAAATTGAAATAAAAGGAGTATAGAAAAATGGATGTAAAATCACAAGTAATTGAAATTATTGACGAATTGTTTATGGAAGATGTCTCAGACATGATGGATGAGGATCTCTTTGATGCGGGTGTCCTTGATAGTATGGGAACAGTCGAATTGATTGTGGAACTGGAAAATCGCTTTGGAATCCGTGTTCCTGTATCTGAATTTGGACGCGATGATTGGAATACTGCTAACAAGATCGTAGAAGGTGTAACGGAGCTTCAGAATGCTTAAGCGTTTGTGGCTGATTTTAGGGCCCGTATTTTGCGCGCTCCTCATGGTAGCAGCTTTATTATTCTTTTATCCAATCAATCATAAGCACAACTATACTGAAGAGAAAAAAGCTGCGGTTAGTCTGAATGCAGAAGGCTTCAAGAGTCGTACAAAGAAGCAAGAAGCACTTTCGGATCCACAGCATCGCTTTGTTCCTTATTTCGGCTCAAGTGAATGGTTGCGTTTTGATGTGGTGCATCCAGCAGTTTTGGCTGAAAAATATGACCGCAATTACAGACCCTACTTTTTAGGAGAACGTGGTGCGGCTTCTTTGAACCAGTATTTTGGGATGCAACAGATTTTGCCAGAACTCAAGGACAATACAGCTGTTTATGTAGTTTCTCCGCAATGGTTCACTAAGAAGGGCTATGATTCCTCTGCCTTTCAACAATTCTTTAATAGCGATCAGTTGAATAGCTTTATTGCAAATCACCAACAGGATGCTGCATCCCAGTATGCTGCAAAGCGTCTGTTACAACAGTATCCAAATGTCGCCTTTCAAAGTGTTGTAACGAATATTTCTCAAGGAAAGAAAATTTCCAGATTTGATCAGTCTTTGAACCAGCTTGTTTCCCACCTTGTCCAACGCGAAGATGCTTTGTTTAGTAATCTTGCAACGCGTACAAACGGGAATTACGATAAGAAGGTCAAAAAACGTCTACAAGATTTACCAGATCAATTCTCATATGAGAAATTGGAAGAAATTGCAACGGCTGAAGCAAAAGTCAAAACCAATAACAACGACCTTGGGATCAGCAATCATTTTTACAATACCCGTTTAAAAATGAAGTTGAAGAAACTAAAAGGTTTCCAAAAAAACGAATCCTATGTTCAATCTCCAGAGTACAATGACTTGCAATTGGTTCTAGACCAGTTTGCTAAATCTCGGACCAATGTTATCTTTGTCATTCCTCCAGTTAATGCCAAATGGATGAAATACACAGGCTTGAGCCAAGACATGTATGAACAGGCTGTTCAAAAGATTCGTTACCAATTGGAAAGTCAAGGTTTTACTAATATTGCAGACTTTTCTAAAGATGGTGATCAGTCCTATTTTATGGAAGACACGATTCATATGGGATGGAATGGTTGGCTAGCCTTTGATAAAGCGGTCAATCCCTTTGTCACAAAGGCTGAAAAAGCACCAACTTACCATCTAAATGATCGCTTCTTCAGTAAAGACTGGGCCCAATATAAAGGGACACCGGACGAATTTAAATAATGCTTGATCAAAGGGGGCAGGATCGAATCCTGGCTCCTTGATTTGTGAGGAAAGTGACGAGAAAGTCACAAATAAGCAAGAGAGTTACCCACAGGCTGTGGGAAACTTACTTGTAAATGGGTGAAAGCAAGTCCTGATGCTGATGAAACTTCCTCTTTTGAGGGGAAAACAGGTTAAAGTTATCCACATTTTTGTGGATAAGTAATAAAAAACAGTGGATAAGTCAGCTAGTTTGTGAAAAGGAGAAATAGTGTGAAAAAAATTTGGTTTTACGCAATCGTTCAGGGAATTGTGATCTTTTTTATTGTGGGTGGCATGACCTACGCACTTAGGGGAGATTTCTTTTTCCGCTACCTATCCCCTATTTTTGGACTAGCAGCAGCTGTCTTGCGATTTGGGACAGCGACTTTAATGAAGGTGCTAGCACCCACTCTCTACGATGATCCCAAAAAGAAGGAAGAAGTCAGCCACGATAACTAAAGAAGTTGCTGACTGAAAAAGTTGAGCTAAAGGCCACTTTCTGTTGGTCTTTATGGTAAAATAGAAGGAAGAATATTAGTTTGGAGATTAATTAGAAATGAAACGTTCAATGTATGCTGGACGTGTTCGTGAAGAACACATTGGAACTCATATTACCTTGAAAGGATGGGTTAGCCGTCGTCGTGACTTGGGTGGTTTGATCTTTATCGATCTACGCGACCGCGAAGGAATCATGCAATTGGTGATCAATCCAGAAACAGTTAGTGCAGAAGTGATGGCTACAGCTGAAAGCATCCGTAGTGAATATGTTGTAGAAGTGACAGGTCTTGTGGAAGCTCGTGAACAAGCTAATCCGAACTTGCCAACTGGAGCAGTAGAACTCAAGGTAGAAGCTATTACGGTTCTTAATACTGCTAAAACAACACCATTTGAAATCAAGGACGGAATTGAAGCCAATGATGATACCCGTCTTCGTTACCGCTACTTAGACCTTCGTCGTCCTGAGATGTTGGAAAATCTCAAACTCCGTGCAAAAGTAACTCATTCGATCCGCAATTACTTAGATGAATTAGAATTTATTGATGTGGAAACACCGTTTCTTTCTAAGTCAACTCCAGAAGGAGCACGTGACTACCTGGTTCCTTCTCGTGTCAATAAGGGTCATTTCTATGCCCTTCCACAAAGTCCTCAGATTACAAAACAATTGTTGATGAATGCTGGATTTGACCGCTATTATCAAATCGTGAAGTGTTTCCGTGATGAGGATTTACGTGGAGACCGTCAACCTGAGTTTACACAGGTCGACTTGGAAACCTCTTTCTTGAGTGATCAAGAAATCCAAGATATCACAGAAGGCTTGATTGCCCGTGTTATGAAAGAAACCAAGGGAATTGAAGTAACACTCCCATTCCCACGGATGAATTATGATGATGCCATGGCCTTGTATGGTTCAGATAAACCAGATACACGTTTTGAAATGTTGCTTCAAGACTTGACAGATCTTGTCAAGGGTGTAGACTTTAAAGTCTTTTCAGAAGCTCCAACAGTTAAGGCGATTGTTGTCAAAGGTGCAGCGGATCATTACTCTCGTAAAGACATCGATAAATTGACAGAAGTTGCGAAGCAATACGGTGCAAAAGGTCTTGCTTGGGTGAAATATGCTGAGGGTACTTTGAACGGTCCTGTTGCGAAGTTCTTGACAGACTTGACAAGTGACTTGACAGCTGCTTTACAGTTAGAAGACAAAGATCTAGTTCTCTTTGTAGCAGATACTCTTGAAGTAGCCAATGCAACGCTTGGTGCTTTGCGTGTTCGTCTTGCGAAAGAGCTTGACTTGATTGACAACAATCAATACAACTTCCTTTGGGTAGTGGATTGGCCAATGTTTGAATGGTCTGAAGAAGAAGGCCGTTATATGTCTGCTCACCATCCATTTACACTCCCACAAGCTGAAACAGAGCATGAATTGGAAGGAGATCTTTCAAAAGTTCGAGCAATTGCCTATGATATCGTCTTAAATGGCTATGAATTAGGTGGAGGAAGCCTACGGATTAATCATAAAGATTTACAAGAACGGATGTTTAAGGCACTTGGATTTACAAAAGAAGCTGCCAATGAACAATTTGGTTTCTTGTTGGAAGCAATGGATTATGGTTTCCCACCACATGGAGGATTGGCGATTGGTTTGGACCGCTTCGTGATGCTTCTTGCAGGTGAAGATAATATTCGGGAAGTCATTGCCTTTCCTAAGAATAACAAGGCGACAGATCCAATGACACAAGCTCCTTCTGTCGTTTCTGAAAAGCAATTGGATGAGTTAAATCTTCAAGTAGAAGTAGCAGAGCAAGAATAGGACAAGAGAGAAAAGGGAGAGTCTAGGAATCAGTTGCTCTAAGATTTTCCTTTTCTTCTAATCGATGGATTGAAAATGAAAAAAATTCGCTTTCATAAGCTATTTCGCTATCATGTGCGGCGACTAGCTTATAACATTAAATTATTGCGCGTGCTGAAGAGCATCTCCCGTGAGAAATACGATGAAAAAGTGTCAGCTTCCTTGCTGTATGGTTTTCTATCAGCGATTGCCGTCAACTTCTTCTTTCAACCAGGACATGTATACTCCAGCGGTGCAACAGGTCTAGCTCAGATTTTATCTGTTCTGAGCCAACGCTTTATTGGCTTTACGATTCCCGTTTCCTTAACCTTTTATGCCATCAATATCCCTTTGATGATTGTGGCTTGGTATCAAATTGGCCATAAATTTACCATCTTTACCTTTATTACGGTTTCGATGAGTTCCCTCTTTATTCAGTTCGTGCCAGTGATTACGTTGACCAACGATCCGATCATGAATGCCCTATTTGGTGGGGTTGTCATGGGAACAGGGATTGGTTTTGCTCTTCGGAACAACATTTCCAGTGGAGGAACGGATATTGTCAGTTTGACGATTCGAAAACGGACAGGAAAGAATGTCGGCAGCATCTCCTTTTTGGTCAATGGGACCATTATGTTGATCGCTGGTCTGACCTTTGGTTGGAAGTATGCTCTTTACTCTATGATTCCCATCTTCGTATCGAGTCGAGTAACGGATGCTGTCTTTACCAAGCAAAAACGGATGCAGGCAATGATCGTAACGAGCCAGCCGGATGCCATTATTGAAAAGATTCATAAAAAATTGCATCGTGGAGCAACCATTATCCACAATGCAGAGGGAACCTATAACCATCAGGAAAAAGCGGTTCTGCTGACAGTTATTACGCGTGCAGAGTTTAATGAATTCAAATATATTATGAAAAAAGCTGATCCTCAAGCTTTTATCACCATTTCAGAAAACGTTCATATCATTGGACGCTTTGTAGAAACAGAAGAATAAAAATAAGAGAGTGGGACAGAAATCGGTAATTCGTTAGAATTCGATTTCGTCATCCCACCTCCGCACAGTTGAGTAGGGCTGTAAAAGCTGATGAAATCAGCGTAGTAGAGCCCACTCAACCACTGCGTCTTGCTCGACAATCCAAAAATAATTGAGAGGCTAGGACTTTTGTCCCAGCCTCTTATTTTGTTGATTTAGTTTCGCGGAGAAGGAGCCAACTATGGGCAGGAATAGAAAGTTTCTTTCCTTTAGGAATAGGCGCTTGGAGGTTGGCATGAGGATAAGCAAATAGCAGCTGACTATCGCTCGGATGTTGATAGGTCTGTTCTTGATCACTGATATTGACAAGAATCGTTATTTTTTCACGATCTTTCTCAATCGTGTAGATAAAATGATGGTCAGACAACCATTTGACATCACAGTAGTCTCGAATCTCTTGCCCTTTTTTCAAACGAAGGAGTGGCTGTGATTTTCGATAAGCAATCAATTCTTCAAGAAAAGAAATTTCTTCTTGGCATTTTGAAAGGGATGTCCAGTCCAATTGGTTGAGACTATCTGGCAAGTTGTAGGTGTTGTCTTCGAGCCCTTTTGTGCGGTAACGTTCTTGGCCAGCATGGATAAAAGGTACTCCTTGGGATAATAATACCAGATGAAGAGCGAGGCGTGAGAGAGCTTTTCGCTCCTCTAGGCGAATTTCTTCCCTTTCAAGTTGGAAATAATCAAAAACAGTTGCATTATCATGGCATTCGACGTATTGAATGGCTTGTTGAGGTTGGGTGAAATGAGCAGGCCTTACTTTACCAACATTTGCTGTTAGGATGTTAGCAAAATCATTTGCAGGATGTTGACTCTCACGACGGTGACCGGCTACAAGTGTTCTCTTGACCGTATCCCGGAAGTTATCACTGAAAAAGCCAAAGGCTGGTAATCGTTTCGAATTATACTGGTGAGCGAGCTGATCTTCAGAGAGGCCCGTATCCATCTTCCACCCTTCCCCATAGAGATAGATGTTAGGATAGATTTCACGGAGTTCTTCTGCAATCTCTGTCATGGTTTGAATGTCTAGGATTCCCATCAAATCAAAGCGAAACCCATCAAAGCCGTAGAGGGAAACCCATTGTTTGAGGGATTGCTTGATATACTGTCTCACCATGGAGCGTTCACTTGCTACGTCATTTCCACAGAAGGTTCCATTGGTCCGCTCTCCCTCTGCATTATAACGGTAGAAATAACCAGGAACGATCTGTTCAAAAGCGTACTCATCTGCCTGGTAGACGTGATTGTATACTACATCCATGATGACACTCAGATTAGCCTGGTGATAAGTGTCAATAGTGTCTTGGAGCTCTAGGATTCGCGCATAAGGATCGTTAGGATCACTCGCATAGCTTCCTTCTGGAACATTGTATTGGACAGGATCATAACCCCAGTTGTAGGATTTCCATTGATCCTCTTCATCGACACTACCGAAATCATAGACAGGAAGTAACTGTACATGGGTAATGCCCAGTTTTTGAAGGTAATCAAATCCAAGGATCTCACCATTGAGTTGGGGCGACTCTGTCAAGCCTTTGAACTTACCCGGATGTTTAAAGCCAGCCTCTTTCTGGGCAGAGAAATCCCGAACGCTCATCTCGTAGATGATTGCTTCTGTTGGGTCTAATTGACGAGTGGCACGCCTGATAGGACGTGTGATCTTCTTCCGGTCGATGACGAAGCTATCTCCAGAGTTCGCTAAAGAGGATAGAGCATAGGGATCATGAATCCGACGTTCTAGGCCATTGACACGAAACTCATAGTGGTAGGCAGTTCCTTCCCAATCCCCTTTGAGCATGAGTTCCCAGACACCGTTTTCTGTACGGGTCATTGGATACATACGATCCTCAATATGGAGGGTCACATTTTGAGAAATGGGTGCCCAGAATTTAAATTGCGTCTGACTTGGTGTGTAGAAACTTCCTAGATCCTCTCCACTATAGGTGAAGGTTTGATCGAAAATGGGTTTGCGAACGATGTTTCGATAGTGGAGTATAGAAGAATTTCCAGTAGCATCGTAGATGGTGTACTCTTCTCCGAGTTCAAGTGGAATAGGGCTTAAGAAATAGTCTCCTGTGTCAGTCGCTGCACTTGACGTTTTGACAGGGATTAAGGCAAGATGACCTTGGTTCGTTTTCAAATAAAAAGGAAGGATATGCTCCTCTCCCTTTTGGATACGAATGAGGTCTTGGTCATCTAAATAAGCAGTAAATGTAGACATAAAGACTCCTAGAGTTTCGTAATGGTATGGTCAATCAATTGACGGTAGCAAACGGTTTTTCCTTCTTTGTGATCCTTGATAATTTGTAGAATTGTCCGAACAGACTCACGTCCGAGTTCCACTGCATTGATGTCAATATAGGCTTCAATATCGAGTCGTGGCTTAATCGAATCAAAGGAAATAATCGGGATTGTCAGCTGGTGTTCTAATAGGTATTGGCGCACCCCTTCAGCAACGAGAATATCGGTTGTCATGATGGCATCTAACTCTGCTAGGGGAAGGCTCTCCATCATTTGATAAGAATTGTCTTCCAACATAAAACCAAATGAGAAATGAACCAGTTTTTCATCGAGAGGAATCCCTGCTTTTTGGAGGGCTTCTTTATAACCTTCGTAGCGGTCTTGAGATACGAACAGTTCTTTGTTTCCCCCGATAAAAGCAATTTTTCGGTAGTTTTGTTGAATGAAATAATCCGTCGCATCAAATGCAGCCTTGATATTATCATTATCCACTAGCGATACAAAAGGTGAAGCTGCCTTTCCGAGAATGAGGAAGGGGAACTTGTCTTTGATCGCAAATTCAACGAGGGGATCATTCGGGTTGGAATAAAGGAAAATCAAACCATCTACACGATTTCCGTAGATGAGTTGTTTGAGGTTGTCGAGCCGCCGTTCTTCATTTTGCCCCGTACAGATTTGGATGGCATAATCATTGTCTGACGCGATCTGGGTAATCCCTCTTAAAACAGTTGGGAAGAAAGGATTCTGGTAGAAGACGTCACTGTCGATTGGTAGGACCAAAGCAATGACTTGACTAGATTGGCTGACAAGGCTGCGAGCATTAAGATTGGGATGGTAGTCCAATTCGACCATGGCCTCACGGACACGTTTTTTTGTTTCATCACTAATCGTGGATTTGTTTTGGATGACGCGCGTGACAGTTGAAGGCGCGACGCCAGCGAGTTTCGCCACATCTTTGATGGTAACACGCATGAGAAAACCTCCTAGCGGTGATAGTCTGGATCACGGAAGTGGGTCTTATAAAATACCATAGCAAGATAGAGTACAAATAAGACATTTTGGATCATGATCGTCGTAGTAAATACTTGATGGAATAGTAAACTGATGAAGACACTCAGTAAAATAGGGAGTCCCAAGCAATTCAGAATACAATTGAAACATTCCTTGAAAGTTTGTAGTGAAAAGAGTCGAGATTTTCGTGTCAAGTAGAGGAAGAAAGATGCCCCTACGATGAGAATCAAATAATTGACTGTCGATAAGAAGCCAGAGAAAATCACGAGAAAGAGACTGACAGGGAGTCGATTTTCACGGAACCAATCGCTAGAGATAGCTTGAGTGAAGCTTTTTTTATCCCGGAGGCTCTCTTGATTGATAGCCTGGTATGAGACGGTAGCGAGTTCTTTATTTTCTTTTGAGATGATCAACTGTTTTCGACCAAAATGGAGGGTTAACTCCTTGCCTTCACTCGCCTTTGCTTCTTGGCCCAAGACAACCTGTCCTTTTGAAGTCTTGTGTACAGGGCTAGTTCCTGTATAGGTGAGCTCTTGGTCTTTGATCACGACGTGTTCTTGGATATCTTTCATGACGTCATTTGATAAGGGATCAAACACATCGCTGACAAAGGTTGTTAAGGGATAGGTTTTGAGTTGAGCGTTTTGAAGAGCCACTGGTAATAGTGTGACAGAAATCAGAAAGAAAGAAGTAAAAATCATTTGGAACCAACTCAGCTTTTTGCGGTTTGCAAAAGAAGAGCGGAAATTGAAGATACTTGCGAAATAATTAAAAGGATAGGGCATGAGATGACCTTTCTAAACATAAGAGAATCAGAGATGCAAAGAGGAATCTCTTTGATTGATTTTATTCTTAACGAAGGGTAGTAAAGCATCCACCATACTACCCTTAACTTAAAAATAAAATGTGTTTGAAATAAGGTTCTATTTTATCCTTTATCCCCACCAGCTGTCAAGCCTGAAACAAAGTTCTTTTGTAGGAAGAAGAATAGGATACAGATTGGAACCGCGATCAAAATAGCACCGGCTGCAAAGAAGGCGATTTTTTGATCTTTTTGGTCACTGATAAAGGTTTGAAGACCAACGGCTACAGTATAGTTCACTTCATCACGAAGCAAGAATTTAGACAAGATATAGTCTCCGAAAGGACCCATGAAAGCCCAAAGTGCTTGAACGGCAATCATTGGACGAACAAGTGGAAGGACAATTTGCCAGAAGCGACGGAAGTGTCCTGCACCATCCAATTTAGCAGATTCATCAAGTGAGATTGGAACGGTATCGAAGTAACCCTTCATCAACCAAGCATTCATTGGAATACCACCACCAACATAAAGGAAGATCAAGAACCAAGGTTGGTTCAAGGCATTCAGCATCAAAGCCATAACGAAGAAGGCTGTGAGGGCTGCCATAGTTGGGACCATTTGGATGATCAAGAAGAAGACCAAACTTTGCTTACGCGCTAAGAAGTTGTAACGACTATAGGCATAACCTGCGAAGGTGACAATGCTGGTTTGTACCACCATCGTAATAATCGCGATGATCAAGGTATTCATATACCAAGTGCCATAAGGAGTTTCAGAGAAAAGTTTTGAGAAGTTATCAAAACTAAGATTGCCACTAAAATCAAGTGTAAAGGCACTGACGTTCCCTGACTTGAAGGCTGATAAGATCGTAATCAACAGCGGGTAGATAATGATGATTGAAAGAACCACCATGTACAGGTAAGTCAAGAAATGATTGAGGCGGCGTTTAAATTGAACTGAATTTTTCATTTTATACATCCTCCATATCAAATGCATGTAGTTTCTTGAAGGCAATCATTGAGATTGAGATCACGATCACAGAGATAATCAAGGTTACCGCTGCGGCCATTGAATATTGAGGAGAAGTATTAGTTGTCAACTTATAGATCCAAGAAATCAAGATATCTGTAGATCCAGCATTTCCTCCGACAGAACCGGGTCCCCCATCGTTAAACAAGTAAATGATGGAGAAGTTGTTAAAGTTGAAGGTGTATTGACTGATCAAGGTTGGTGCTGCAACAGCCATAATCATTGGGAAAGTGATGTTGCGGAATTTTTGCCAACCATTGGCACCATCAATATAAGCAGCTTCGTAAAGATCGTTTGGAATCGATTGAAGAATCCCCAAAGTCAAGACGTAGATATAAGGGAAGCCAAGCCAACCTTGCATCATAATCAAAGCGATTTTTGTCCAAGTAGGATCTGTCTTCCAAGGAATCAAGACACCATCTAAGAATGGGAAGATCTTTGCAAACAATGGGATAACTTGGGCGTTGATGGCACCGACACTATCGTTAAACATATTTGAGAATGTAAGGATAGTGATGAAGGCTGGAACAGCCCAAGGAAGCAAGAAGATAACCCCAAAGATTCGTTTTCCTTTTACGAATGGTTGGTTTGCCACAATGGCTGTCAAAATACCGAGTACAATTTGAAGAGTTGATGCTGCGAGAGCCCAAATCAAGGTCCAGCCAAGAACAGATGTAAAGGCTGAACGGAAGGTACTCAAGGTCCACATGTTAGTGAAGTTTTGGAACCCGATCCAATCCAACAAGGTTGTTGGTGCGGTATGTTTGAAGTCATAGTTGGTAAAGGCGATCATCAAGGTAACCAAAACTGGGAAGATAATCGCAAAGGTCATAGCGATATAAGAAGGGATAATCAAAAGATAAGGGAACCCATTTTCATAGATCGCATGAACCATATCTTTCAAGGTTTTTGGAACGGTAATCCCATTGTTGATGCGTTTAGCAACTGTTCCAGCATCCTTAATATTTAAGGCGTAAAATAGGAAGTAAACAACAGTGATGATCAAGTGGAAGGCCCCACGAATCAAGATAAAGAGGGAATTATCTTGTCCACGAACGGTTCCAAGTGTGACTAACTTCGATAATTCTCCAGCTCCAATTCCAATGAAGTAAACGAGAAAGAGAGCAGTCACTGCAAGAAAAATATAGCCTTTAGCTTTTTGTTTGTTATAAATTTGCCCAAGACCCGGGATCAAAGAGAGGCACATAGCCTTTTTTGGGTTTTGTTCTGTAGTCATTCAAATCTCCTTATAATGTCCTTGCTAGAGAGCAAGAAGACAAGTCAGACAGTAAGTTGTGCTTGAAAATTGAACATAAGAGGTTGGGACTTTGTCTCCAACCTCTTACTCACACCTAAAAACTGTCTTATTTGCTACCGAATTTTTGTTCGATGGTTTCTTTAATCAATTTCACTGCATCGTCAGCAGATGCTTTTGCAGATTTTTTACCACTTACAGCATCGAAAAGCATAGTAGCAGCTGGATCCCAAACAGCACTCATTTCTGAGATATTTGGCATTGGTTGAGCGTTCTTGAATTGATCAACAACGGCAGTTGTCAATTCATCGTTTTTGCTAACCGCATATTTACGAGCTTCTGTGTTAGCAGGAACTTCATTGGTCTTGTCAAACAAAGCTTTTTGTTGATCAGTGCTTGTCAAGTAGTCAATGAATTTTTGAGCGCCGTCAAGGTTTTTCGCACCTGAAGGGATAACCCAAGCTTTACCACCACCAAAGGCAGAGTATGCTTTTCCGTTTGGAAGGGTTGGAATTGTTGCGACACCGTAGTTTACTTTAGCTTCTTTCAATGAAGCAGCTTTCCAAGGACCATCGATGATAGCAGCTGTTTTTCCTTCTTGGAATTGTGTTTGGATGAAGTTAGGAGCACCTTTTCTATCTTGCATACCTTTTGGCCATTTAGCATACCAAGTTTTTGCATATTCGATACTATCGACAGAACCTTGGTTGTTCAATCCAATATCTTTAGGATCTGTACCGTCTTTACCAAATACATAACCGCCGTTACCTGAAAGTAAACCGTAAGTGTAGTAGAAGTTTGTCCAGTCAGCTAAGAAGGCAGTTGTTTTACCAGGTTCGCTAGCGAAGTCGTACTTGCTATCTTTTGCAAGATTTTCAAGGTCACCAAATGTTTTTGGAGCTTCGCTTACAAGGTCTTTATTATAGTAGAGAACCAAAGTTTCGATCACGGCAGGTGCACCGTAAACTTTACCACCGTTTGTTACAAGAGCTTCAGTTGTTTTATCTGTATGGCTATCTTTGTTTAATGTCACTTCAGCTAATTGACCATCGTTACCAAGACCACCTACACGGTCGTATGGTGCCATCATAACGTCTGGAGCTTTTTTAGATTGGTTATCAAGGGAAAGGTTATCCAATCCACCAAGAGCATCACCAGTTTTGATTTTAACTTTTACGCCATTTTCTTTTTCAAAAGCTTTTGCAGCTTCTTCAACATAAGATTTGTAGCCTTTGTCTACATAGACGTTGATTTCTTTACTTGCCTCAGAAGAACCTGATGAGCTATTGCTACAAGCAGCAAGTAAGAAGCCGGCAAAACCAACTGTACCAAGTACAGCAGCACTACGTAAAATTGTACGTTTCATGATTTATTCCTCCTAAAGAATAAAAAAAAGATAATAATTAGAAAGCGTTTTAGACAAATGTTTTCCTAAAACGACTTAAGTATATCACAAGACGAAAACGTTTGCAAGTGCTTTTGAAAAAATTTTTTAAAAATATTTTAATTCCGAACTTTCTTCTATAAAATAGATTATTTTGTTGACATTAGCCAAAGGAAAGAATACACTAGGGATGAGGGCACTCTGAAAAAAAGTTAAAAAGTTTTTAAGAAACCCCTTGCAGAAAATATGGAAAAAGTTTATAATGGCATGGTACGCAAACGTTTTCGCAAAAATTGCGTAAACTGAGTTGCGCCTGTTCGATTTTTAACAAAGAGTAGAGCCGCTTGAGAGCTGGATACGACTCTGCAACGATACCCATACCGTGCACCGAATCGCAGGCTTCAAAGAAATAAAAAGAGGTGGTAACCCATGAAAAAACGTCAAAGTGGTGTTTTGATGCACATTTCTTCCCTTCCTGGACAATACGGAATCGGATCATTCGGACAATCAGCATATGATTTTGTTGATTTCCTCGTTCGAACCAAGCAACGTTACTGGCAAATCTTGCCGCTTGGTACAACTAGTTATGGAGATTCTCCATACCAATCTTTCTCAGCTTTTGCTGGGAACACTCATTTTATTGATTTCGATCTTTTGATCGAGCAAGGTTTGTTAACAGAAGCAGACCTTAAAGGAGTGGACTTTGGTCAAGATCCTACTCAAGTGGATTATGCAAAGGTTTTCGAACAACGTCGTCCCTTGCTTGAAAAAGCAGTTGCGAATTTCTTAAAATCAAGTGATCAAAAAGAATTCCAAGAATTTTGTGAAGCCAATGCTTCTTGGTTGGAGCTCTTCGCAGAATACATGGCTATTAAAGAACACTTTGATTTGAAAGCTTGGACAGAGTGGCCAGATGCAGCTATTCGTGCGCGTGAGCCAAAAGCTTTGGCTAAATACCGTGAAGAATTGGCTGATAAATTGACTTACCATCGTGTGACTCAATTCTTCTTCTTCCAACAATGGTTGGCCTTGAAAGCTTATGCTAACGACCACCACATTGAAATTGTGGGAGATATGCCAATCTATGTAGCAGAAGATTCAAGCGACATGTGGGCTAATCCTCATCTCTTCAAAACAGATGAAAACGGAAAAGCAACTTGCATTGCAGGATGCCCGCCAGATGAGTTCTCAGCAACTGGTCAACTTTGGGGGAACCCAATCTATGACTGGGAAGCAATGGACAAAGATGGCTACCAATGGTGGATTGAACGCTTGCGTGAAAGCTTCAAGATCTATGACATCGTTCGGATCGACCACTTCCGTGGTTTCGAATCATACTGGGAAATCCCAGCTGGTTCTGAAACTGCCGCACCTGGTAAATGGGTCAAAGGTCCTGGCTACAAACTCTTTGCAGCCGTGAAGGAAGAGCTCGGTGATTTGAACATCATCGCTGAGGACCTTGGCTTCATGACAGACGAAGTCATCGAGCTTCGCGAACGTACTGGCTTCCCAGGAATGAAGATTCTTCAATTTGCCTTCAATCCTGACGATGAAAGTATCGATAGCCCTCACTTGGCACCAAACAACTCTGTGATGTACACTGGAACACATGATAACAACACAGTTCTTGGATGGTACCGAAATGAAATCGACGATCCAACTCGTGAGTACCTTGCTCGTTATACCAACCGGAAAGAGTACGAATCTGTCCCACATGCTATGCTTCGCACAGTCTTTGCTTCCGTCAGCTTCATGGCGATTGCTACGATGCAAGACTTGCTTGAGTTAGATGGCTCAGCTCGGATGAACTTCCCATCTACTCTCGGTGGTAACTGGTCATGGCGAATGACAGCGGATCAATTAACTCCAGCTGTTGAGCAAGAATTGCTTGATTTCACAACGATCTATCGTCGTGAAAACAAAGACTTTAAAAAAGCAGAAAAATAATCTTTCCCCCTATTAAAAAATTGTTGAAACAAAGGAGACACTCAACATGGAATCATTACAAAAATATGTGATTGACCATCATCAAAAAACAATTGCAGAATGTTCAAATGAAGAATTGTACCTTGCTTTGCTTAATTACACCAAGCAAGCAAGTGCCCAAAAGAAATTAAATACTGGTAAGAAAAAAGTTTACTATATCTCAGCTGAGTTCTTGATCGGTAAACTCTTGTCTAATAACTTGATCAACTTGGGTCTTTACGACGATGTTAAAAAAGAATTGTCAGATGCTGGTAAAGACTTGATCGAAGTCGAAGAAGTGGAATTGGAACCATCACTTGGTAACGGTGGTTTGGGACGCTTGGCAGCCTGCTTTATCGACTCTATCTCAAGCCTTGGTTTGACAGGGGATGGGGTTGGTTTGAACTACCACTTTGGTTTGTTCCAACAAGTATTAAAAAACAACCAACAAGAAACCATTCCAAACGCATGGTTAACTGACCAAAGCTGGCTCGTTCGTTCAAGCCGTAGCTACAAAGTGCCATTTGCACACTTCACATTGACTTCTACCCTTTATGATATCGATGTCCCTGGTTACAAGATTGATACCAAGAACCGTTTGCGTTTGTTCGACTTGGATTCAGTTGATTCATCTATTATTGAAGATGGTATTAACTTTGACAAGACAGATATCGCTCGCAACTTGACCCTCTTCTTGTACCCAGATGATAGTAACCGTCAAGGGGAATTGCTCCGTATCTTCCAACAATACTTCATGGTATCAAATGGTGCACAATTGATCATCGACGAAGCCATCGAAAAAGGAAGCAACTTGCATGACCTTGCTGACTATGCTGTTGTCCAAATCAACGATACTCACCCATCAATGGTCATCCCTGAATTGATCCGTCTTTTGACAGAACGTGGTATTGGAATGGATGAAGCCATCTCTATCGTTCGTAGCATGACGGCCTACACTAACCACACAATCCTTGCGGAAGCCCTTGAAAAATGGCCTCTTGATTTCTTGCAAGAAGTGGTTCCTCACTTGGTTCCGATCATTGAAGAATTGGACCGCCGTGTTCGCGCTGAATACAAAGATCCAGCTGTTCAAATCATCGATGAGAATGATCGCGTACACATGGCACACATGGATATCCACTATGGATTTAGCGTAAACGGGGTAGCAGCACTTCACACAGAAATCTTGAAGAATTCTGAGTTGAAAGCCTTCTACGACATTTACCCTGAAAAATTCAACAACAAAACAAATGGTATCACTTTCCGTCGTTGGCTCATGCACGCTAACCCAACCTTGTCACACTACTTGGATGATATCCTCGAACGTGACTGGCACCATGACGCATCTAAATTGGAAGACCTTCTTTCTTATGAAGATAAAGATGCAGTCAAAGCAAAATTGGAAAACATCAAGTCTCACAACAAACGGAAATTGGCTCGTTTCTTGAAAGACCATCAAGGTGTGGAAATCAATCCAAATTCTATCTTTGATACCCAAATCAAACGTCTTCACGAATACAAACGTCAACAAATGAACGCTTTGTATGTGATCCACAAATACTTGGACATCAAAGCTGGAAATATCCCTGCTCGCCCAATCACTGTTCTCTTTGGTGGTAAAGCAGCTCCTGCCTACACCATTGCACAAGATATCATCCACTTGATCCTTTGCTTGTCTGAAGTGATTGCAAACGATCCAGCAGTAGCTCCACACTTGCAAGTTGTTATGGTAGAAAACTACAACGTAACTGCTGCAAGCTACTTGATCCCAGCTAGCGATATTTCTGAGCAAATCTCTCTTGCTTCGAAAGAAGCTTCAGGTACTGGTAACATGAAATTCATGTTGAATGGTGCATTGACACTTGGTACTATGGATGGAGCCAACGTGGAAATCGCTGAATTGGTTGGACGTGACAACATCTACATCTTCGGTGAAGATTCAGAAACTGTTATCGATCTTTATGCCAAATCAGCATACAAATCAGCAGACTTCTATGAACGTGAAGCCATCAAACCATTGGTAGACTTCATCGTCAGCGATGCCGTTCTTGCAGTTGGGAACAAAGAACGCTTGACTCGTCTTCACGATGAATTGATCAACAAAGACTGGTTCATGACTCTTCTTGATTTGGAAGACTATATTGTAACTAAAGAACGCATGTTGGCTGACTACGAAGATCGTGATGCATGGTTGGATCAAGTCATCGTTAACATTGCGAAAGCAGGATTCTTCTCATCTGACCGTACGATCGCTCAGTACAACGAAGACATCTGGCACTTAAACTAATCACTAGTTGTTAGACCAAGGTCCTTCAGATCTTGGTCTTTTTTGTAGCTTTGAGAGAGGCCACTGGTGAACTTTTAGGGATGTGCAACAGGATGAAGATAGAGATACGACATTTTTTTCAAATAAACTGAGAAGCTCCTCATAATTGAGAATGGTTTTCTTGTTTGAAGGAAAAAGATAAAAAATGAAACCTAATGGCTATCAAATGGGAATTTTAACGATGTCTTTTTTTTTGAATCTGCAAAATACATAAGGGAAAAAGTTACATAATTTAAGTTTCTGGAGTTTGTTCTTTACCGATGGAATATAAACATTTATTGTACCTATCTTTGTTTAGTGGTGAAAGTTTTAAAAATAAAAAACAGAGGAAATGCCTTGAAAATCCATTATTTTTTCAATACATAGTGCATTTATTTTCAACGAAAAAATTGGAAATGTTAGCAAATAAAAGCGCTATATATTTAGAGTAAAATAAAAAATTATATTAACACATCTTTTAAAATAGTTGATTGTGATACAATGTAATTAACTGGTAGTAGCATTTTTTTGCACCTGCCGTGAGATTTTTTGACTAAAAAGGAGAATATTGAAAATGAAAAGCTATCGTGAACAGTGTTCGAAGCAAGAAAAATTTTCAATTCGTAAATTATCAGTCGGTGTTGTTTCATTGGCCGTTGCTGGATTGGCTACTGTAAACACTTACGGAGCAGAAGTAAAAGCTGACGAGGAGACGGGACCGGCTACTGAAGTAACCGCTACAGATACAGTAGCAAGCTCTAAGTTGACGTCTACAACTGTGACAGAAGGAAATAAAACAGTTACGACAACATATGTAGAATCACCAGAACTTGAAAAAGCAAAAGCAGCTGCAGTTGCAGAAGGTGTGACAGTTACAGAAGAAGCTGAAAAAGTCCAACCGTCTATCGCAGCAGCCGAAGCAGATAATAAAGCTCAAACAGCTGAAATCAACACAGTAGTCGAAAACTACAAAAAAGCAAAAGCAGAGTATGAAGCAAAAACTCAAGAAATTACATTGATTGAAAAGAGAAATGCGGAAGCGGAAGCAAAATACAAATCTGAACTTGCTACTTATAACGAGAAGAGAGAGCAGTATGAATTGGATTTTCTTTCTTACCAAGCTAAATTAGCACAATATCAAGAATTATTGAAACAGTACAAGATTGCTAAGAAAATGTACGACAGCTACATGGAAGATAATGGGTTTAGCGATCTCAAAAATTTAGAAACTGTTCAAGATTTAACCTTCCAACGTGAAACGAATGCGATCCATCAAATCGATGGAATTAATACCTATCTTACCAAAGATGCCCAAGCCCGTCTAAATACGAGCAATGTACATCAATATGACTCAAATAAATTGATGAGTTCGGATATCGTTTCTACAAGCCCTTGGACAAACAGGGAAACGGAATACATCCTTGTTAGAGAGGGAGATAAATTTGTAGTTACTTATGATAATTTAAATAAATCGAGTATGCGTGAAAATGTGAATGTAAATCCAATCAAACGTGTAATTTATCGATATGAAATTATCAGTCTTCCTTCAAATGACGGGAAAGGAATCGCAGCTGTGAGTGCTGATCCAACCGTCACTTTGACGGTCGGTGCTTCGACCAATAAACTTAAACCAGTTAAGGTTGCTGTCGATGTTGAATTTTATGATGGGAATGGTCGTCGGTTTGATCTTACTAAACACAATGCCATAGTTGCTTTAAATTCGTTGAATCACTGGACAGGTGCTTCTTATGTCGAAAGTGGAGATAAACCTCGTGCTCTTACAGTGGAAGCTAAGGATAAGAATGGGAATACGGTTCGTGGGACTTGGAACCCCTATGCAGACGGGTCATCGATGAGCATTGAACACAATGCGGTTGTTGTAAAAAATGGGATCCCTGACTTTGGATCTGCCGAGGTAACCATCTCTGCGGAAAATCCAATCAAAATTGTAGCTCAGAAAACAACATTTAATGGAAGTGAATTCGTAGTTAGTGAAGAAACAGTTATCGATGCGACAAGCGTCAATGTATCAGGTACTGGGAATGGTCACAATATTGGGACAGACAACTATACGTTGAATGGTAAAGATGATATTATTGGCGTTTATACTATTAATTCTACAACAGGAAAGCTAACCTTTACACCGAAGAAAAAGTTTGAAACATTAGAACATATAGAATCGGTGAATATTGGAAATAATAAGTATATCGCAATTCCGAATTCTAGTGTGTCTTATGATCCTACTACCAAAGAAGTGAAATCACTGAAAGATAATCAATATATTGAACATGGTTCAGCGTTTAATGGGGAGACCTCTTCGGCCCTCGAAGGATGGGACAATCCAGATTCGAAGTATCTCTATTATGGTGGTGCAGGACTTAAGATGTTAGACGGGCATCTTGTATTTACAGCAAATGGAGCAAATGCAATGGGACAACCGACGGTTTATTGGTTTGCCATTAATTCAGAGGTGGCAGTTCCTAAAAATCCAGGTAAAGAACCTGAAAAGCCTACTGCTCCAATTCCACCCACTGCTCCAACTCCACCGACTTTGGAAGTTGTTCCAAATGCTAAACCGGTGAAACCAGAAGTTAGAGTGAAATGGCATAAGAACAAAGTGGTAAGGAAAACAGAAATTCCACCAACACCAACTTCATATACCCCACCAACACCAATTGTTCCACCAACTCCGGAAGTTCCGGAACAACCCGTACAATCTGCACAACCACAAACACCTGCGCTTCCAAATACAGGTACAGAAAGCTCAACTGTAGCTGTTCTTGCAGGTGCGATGACTGGATTGTTCGGACTAGGTCTTGCTCGCAAGAAGAAAGAGGATTAATTCTTATTTCTTTCGTTCATTCATCTAAATAAAGAAAGTCAGAAGGCAAGCTCTTCTGGCTTTTTTGATAGAGTGATGACCAAATAGTTGAGAAAAAGAACAGAATAGTTTTTGGATGAGGAGAGGAAATGGCTTTTATAGACCAAATCGTGTCGAAATGAAGCAGAATAGAAATAGATGACACAAGAAGAAAGAAATGAGATATACTGGTGGTGTTCGAATGAATGTTTATAGGACTCCGTTATATCTCTAGTAATCCCAATAAAACAGTTACGATGTCTTTTTTCATCTTTTGTACACATTATTTTTCCGAATGAATTTCATTTGAACGAATCAGTGATCAGGCAAGTGCTTCCACGGTTTTGAGGCGCTTGCCTTTCTATCTGTATCGCGATATAATAGGGTGTAAGAAATGAAAAGGAGTTTGTATGAAAAAGAAACCTATCTATCTTTACATCCTGTTATTTTTCTCTACGGTTGGAACCCTGACTTCAGCTGTCTCAACCTTTGGAGCTTCAAAGAGTTTTGAGCTGACAGATGATTTTGCGAAACAACTTGGTTTAACAACGGCTCAAGACAAGGCTGACTATGTGGCATATTATGAGAAATCAGCCCAACTCAATCAGTCTCCACTAACCTTTTTATTTGTTTCCCTGATTCTGATTGCCTTACTGGCAACTTTCTATTTCCTCTTTATGAAGCAGGATCTGT
This sequence comes from Streptococcus parasanguinis ATCC 15912, assembly GCF_000164675.2. NCBI lineage: Bacteria > Bacillati > Bacillota > Bacilli > Lactobacillales > Streptococcaceae > Streptococcus > Streptococcus parasanguinis. Next base: position 1,518,470 of record NC_015678.1, on the reverse strand, counting down.
TAACAGCCCATTATACTTACATGGGGCAGATTTTATTAAGTCAAGCCTTCTCTTGCTATAATTATTTTGCAGGGCGTCCACTATTAGCTAGTTTTTCAACCCCGTCCCTTCGCCAACGATATCTGGCATCTTCGTCCATTGCTTTGTTACTCTTGACTGCTTTATCCCTTCTCTTCCTTGGAATTGTTTTGTATAAAACCTTGCGTTTGAGAAAAGCTCAAGCTAGGGCATAATAGATAAGTTTGAATGGAGCTCTCTTAGAGGATAAGAGAGCTTCTTGATTGGAGAAAAAAGATGAAAGTATCCTTTGTTTATATTAGTCTGAGTGGGAATACAGAGAGTTTTGTCCGTCGCTTAAGTGACTACTTGCTGGAAGCCCATCCTGAACTTGAAATCGAGAAAGTTCATGTGAAAGACCTAGTCAAAGAGGGCCAGCCCTTCTTTGAAATGACCAATCCTTTTATCACTTTTTTGCCAACCTATTTGGAGGGTGGAAATGGTGTTGATAATGGTGATGTGGAAATTTTGACGACAGATGTTGCGGATTTTATTGCTTATGGAGACAACGCCAGCAAGTGCTTAGGAGTGGTTGGATCAGGCAATCGGAATTTTAACAATCAATATTGTCTAACTGCTAAGCAATACAGCCAACGTTTTGGTTTCCCTATGTTAGCCGATTTTGAAATGCGGGGGATGTTGGGAGACATCAAAAAAGTGGCTACTATTATAGAGGATTTGTATCATTTATAAAAAACGCTGATTTCTCAGCGTTTTTTGTTCATTTAAAGAAAAAAGGAGATCAATCATCTCCTTTTTTCTATTTGGGAATAGTTGTTCCAACTACTTGTGGCATTTTACATTTTCTCAGGTGCATCGACACCAAGTAAGCGAAGGGCTTCTTTTAAGACGACTGCTGTTGAGTAGCTAAGAGCAAGACGGCTTTCGCGTTCAGGGCTTTCATCCAAGATACGAGTGTGTGCATAGTATTTGTTGAAGGCTTGAGCCAAGTTGATGGCATATTTTGCGATCAAGGATGGATCATAGTTTTCAGCAGCACGTTTGACAACACGAGAGAAGTCTTGGAGAAGCTTGATGATTTCCCAGCTTTCAGGATCGCTCAAGCTGTATGTAGCATCTGTTGATGGTGTAAAGTTGGCTTTGCGAAGGATCGATTGGATACGAGCGTATGCGTATTGAACGTAAGGTCCAGTTTCTCCTTCGAAGGATACCATGGCTTCGAGGTCGAAGTCATAACCGTTGCGGCGGTCCGTCTTCAAGTCGTAGAATTTAACCGCGCCAACACCGACTGCATGTGCCACTTCTTCCTTGTTTTCAAGTTCAGGATTCTTTTCTTCGATCTGAGCTTTGGCACGAGAGATCGCTTCTTGAAGAGTTGGTTCGAGAAGGATGATATTTCCTTTACGAGTTGACAATTTTTGGCGGTTTTTTGTCACCAAACCAAAGTCAACGTGAACCATATCGTCGCTCCAGTCAAATCCCATTTTCTTCAGAACAGCTTTCAACTGACGGAAGTGGTTGGATTGTTCTTGACCTACAGCATAGATGTTTTTCACAAAGTTGTAAGTCCGTGCACGATACATAGCAGTTGCGATATCACGAGTGATATAAAGGGTTGCACCGTCTGATTTTTTGATCATAGCTGGTGGAAGGTTGACATCATCCAACTCAACGATGCTAGCCCCTTTAGATTCTTTCAACAAGCCTTTGTCTTCAAGGATTTGAACCCCTTCATCCATCTTGTCGTTGTAGAAAGCTTCTCCGTTTAAGCTATCAAACTCAACACCGAGGAGTTTGTAGATACGGTTGAATTCCACCAAGCTTTCATCACGGAACCATTGCCACAATTCAGTTGCTTCTGGATCCCCATCTTCCAATTTTTTGAACCATTTACGTCCTTCTTCATCAAGCTCAGGATCGTTTTCGATTTCAGCGTTGATTCGAACGTAAAGTTTTAGCAATTCATCGATTGGGTTGGCTTCGACAGCTTCCTTGCTACCCCATTTTTTGTAGGCCACCATCAAGAGACCGAACTGTTTACCCCAGTCCCCTAAGTGGTTGATTTTAATCGTGTTGTAGCCCATTTTGCGGAAGATGTTTGAAAGAGCATCCCCAATAACGGTTGAGCGCAAGTGACCAACTGAGAATGGTTTTGCGATATTTGGACTTGAAAGGTCGATGGTAATGTTTTGTCCATGACCTTCGTCTTGTTGACCGTAGTCTGCACCTGCTTCGATGACGGATTTGATTACCTGATCAGAGATCTTAGATTTGTCTAAGAAGAAGTTCACGTAAGGTCCAGTTGCAACGACTTTTTCGAAGGCGCTTTGGTCGATCTTTTCAGCAATATCTGCAGCGATTGCTTGAGGAGCCTTGCGTTCCACTTTTGCAAGTGAGAAGGCTGGAAAAGCAATGTCACCAAGATCAGATGATTTTGGTTGTTCAAGCAAATTTAAAATAGCATCTTGGTCAAGAGAGTCAATCACTTTGGCCAATTCACTAGCAATGAGTTCTTTATTGTTCATATTAGCTCCTTAGTCCTTTTAACTATTATTTTAACACAATTCTGAGCGAATTTTCAATTTTTTTGGTATAATTTAAAGTATATTTATTCAAAAGTGGAGGTCCAATGAAAAAGACAGAACGTCACCTTTTGATTCAACAAATGATTCGAAATGAAAAATTGTCGACTCAAAAAGAGATTCAGGATCGATTAGAAGCAAAAGGAATTGCTGTAACGCAAACAACTCTATCACGAGATTTGCGAGATCTGGGTCTAGTCAAGGTGAAACGAAAAGACCAGTTGTATTATATTTTGCCAAATGAGCCTGAGGTGGCAGAGATTTATATTATGTTGTCCAGCCATGCAAAGTCTGTCTCACGAGCAGAATTCACCTTGGTCTTGCGGACAGAGCTAGGAGAAGCAGCTCTCTTGGCCAATGGTGTAGATGAAATGTCAGATGAGCGTATTTTGGGAACAGTAGCAGGGGCCAATACCCTCTTGATTGTCTGTCGTGACCAAGATGCAGCCATTGAAATTCAAAATGAAATTTTAGGGATGATGCAGTAGTCAAGCCCCGTTGGAGAGAAAGAGAGATGTCAAAAGGAGGAAGATAGTGAGCTATCTACTCCTGTTTTCATCTATGGAGCTTGCGTCAGCAAATGATGCAACAGTAAGGAATAAAGAAGTATGACAGTAGAAAAAATATCCCCTGGAATGCAGCAGTATCTAGATATCAAAAAAGACTATCCGGATGCCTTTTTGCTGTTTCGAATGGGAGATTTTTACGAATTATTTTATGAAGATGCAGTGACTGCAGCTCAAATTTTAGAGATTTCCTTAACCTCACGGAATAAAAATGCAGAGAATCCGATCCCTATGGCGGGTGTTCCCTACCACTCGGCCCAGCAGTATATTGATGTTCTCATTGAACAGGGGTATAAGGTCGCGATTGCAGAACAAATGGAAGACCCCAAAGAAGCCAAGGGGGTCGTTAAGCGTGAAGTCGTACAGGTGATTACGCCGGGTACAGTGGTGGATTCGACCAAGCCGGATAGTGAGAATAACTTCCTGGTTGCTTTGGATCGTTCAGGAAATGATTTTGGGCTAGCCTATATGGATCTGGTGACAGGGGAGTTTCAGGTGACGACCCTCAATGACTTTAGCATGGTTTGTGGAGAAATCCGCAATTTACGTGCGCGTGAGGTGGTCCTGGGTTATGAGTTGCCAGAACAAGAAGAGCGTGTGTTTGTTAGCCAGATGAATCTTTTGCTGTCACATGTAGAGACGGCGCTTGACGATGTTCAACTCTTAGGGGATCAGTTGAGTGAGCTAGAAAAGAAAACGGCTGGAAAACTTCTCCGGTATGTCCACCAGACACAAATGCGGGAATTGAGTCACCTCAAAAAAGCCCATCATTATGAGATTTGCGATTTCTTGCAGATGGACTTTGCGACCAAGGCTAGTCTTGATTTGACAGAGAATGCACGGACTGGGAAGAAACATGGTAGCTTGTATTGGTATTTGGATGAAACCAAGACGGCCATGGGAGGCCGTTTGTTGCGGTCCTGGATTCAGAAACCCTTAGTCGATTTGAAACGGATTCGAGAGCGCCAGGACATCATTCAGGTCTTTATGGATCATTTCTTTGAACGGAGCGATTTGACCGACAGCCTCAAAGGGGTCTATGACATTGAACGCTTAGCGAGTCGGATTTCCTTTGGTAAGATCAATCCTAAGGATCTCTTGTGGCTAGGAGATACTCTGGGGCATGTGCCGACGATCAAGTCGATTCTACTGGGGATTGGTGATCCAGTCTTAGATGTCTTAATTGCACGCTTGGATGAACTTCCCGAGTTGCATCGCTTGATTACCTCAGCTATTGCTCCGGAAGCGTCTGCTGTTATTACAGAGGGAAATATCATCCGTACTGGGTTTGACGAGCAATTGGACCAGTACCGTGTTGTTCTTCGGGATGGTACCGGTTGGATTGCTGAGATTGAAGCCAAGGAGCGCGAAGCCAGCGGCATTACAGGTCTCAAAATCGATTACAACAAGAAGGACGGCTACTATTTTCATGTCACCAATTCTCAATTGAGTCACGTGCCTGCTCACTTTTTCCGCAAGGCGACCTTGAAAAATTCAGAACGCTTTGGTACGGAGGAATTGGCACGCATCGAAGGAGATATGCTGGAGGCGCGTGAGAAGTCTGCAAATCTGGAATATACGATTTTTATGCGGATTCGGGAAGAAGTTGGCAAGTATATCCAACGTCTGCAACAGTTAGCTCAGGCGATTGCGACGGTTGATGTTTTACAAAGTTTAGCCAGCGTCGCTGAGTCACAACAGTTGAATCGTCCCCTCTTTCATGAAGAACGACGAATCACGATCGACAAAGGTCGTCATCCGGTTGTTGAGAAAGTGATGGGAGCCCAGTCCTATATTCCTAATAGCATCTTTATGGATGAAGAACGGGATATTCAGCTGATTACGGGGCCAAACATGAGCGGGAAGTCTACCTATATGCGCCAATTGGCGATCATTGTGATTCTTGCCCAAATTGGCTCCTATGTTCCAGCGCAAAGGGCCGAGTTACCAATCTTTGATGCAATTTATACCCGAATCGGAGCTGCTGATGACCTAGTATCGGGTCAGTCTACCTTCATGGTGGAAATGATGGAAGCCAATCACGCCATTCGCAAGGCAACGCCCCAGTCCTTGATTTTATTTGATGAGTTGGGACGGGGAACGGCGACCTATGATGGGATGGCCCTCGCCCAGTCCATCATCGAATACATTCACGATCGAACCGGTGCCAAAACCTTGTTTGCGACCCATTACCATGAGTTGACAGCACTCTCAGAGACCTTGTCCCATTTGGAAAATGTCCATATTGCGACCTTGGAGCGAGATGGTCAGGTTACCTTCTTGCACAAGATTGAACCCGGCCCAGCGGATAAGTCCTATGGGATTCACGTGGCCAAGATCGCTGGTTTGCCAGAAGAGTTGCTGGAGCGGGCGGATGCGATTTTGACCAAGCTCGAAGGACAAGCCCAGCAAGTACCGCTTGTGGATGCAACTCCTAAAAAGGAAGTGTCTTCACAGGTTGCTGAACAAATGTCCCTCTTTGAGGAAGAGACAGAAAATGCAGTGATCACAGAATTGAAGAATCTGGATCTCTACAATATGACTCCCATGGAAGTCATGATGGCAGTCGCCGAATTGAAAAAGAAATTGTAAAAAAGGGAGTGGGAAAGAACTCTGATTGGATAAAAAGAGTTCGTTTTCCCACCCCCGCATAGCTCCAACAGTCTGGGAGACTGTTGGAGGTTGCAGATAAAGGAAACATTGTTTCCGTCCACATAGGTCATCTTTGGAGCTTAATAAGCGAACAAAGATACCAATCAACCACTGCATCATACAGTTATGCCTATTAAACATCGAAGACTGGACAGTTTTTGCCCAGTCTTTTTTCTCTTAGTGGTTAGTAATGCTTTGATTGATTTCTTGAACTTGTTTTTTATAAAAATGATAAGAGACTAACCAGATGATCACGTAAACGAGGGTGAATTCGACAACGAGTGAGAGGTAAAATCCGAGTCGTGCTGGAAACCAGCCGGCCAAAGTAGCCAGAGGAATAAACCCAAGTAACATGAGTAGGTAATGGCTCAGAGTAGCCCGTAAGAGGCTCCAGTCTTTTTGAAAGAGGAGACTTCCGAAGCTAAAGAGGACCCCAATTGCACCCCAAACGAGGGCACAATAGAGCATGACCAGTGAGCCGTGAACATGATGCAAGAACATCCAGTGGCCGACTGCAGAGTTGGGACTTAAGGGAAGGTACAACTCAGGTGAGAAGAGATAGGAAAAGAAGATGGATAAGATGAGCCCAATGAGAATCCCTTTCAGGGCGTCAGAAAAAGATTGTTTTAGCATGATAATTTCTCCTTAATGGCTTTTAAGTAACGACGGGAGGAGTAGGTCAGACTCCCATTTTTGAGATAGATTTGCACCGATCCTCCACTGGTAAAGTGCAGGTGATCGATGGATTGGGTGTTAATAATTTCAGATTGGGAAATTTTGAGAAAGAAGGTCGGTAAGTCTTCAGATAGCTGATAGAGTGGACCAGTCAGGATAAATTGATCTGTCATGGTCTCACCAATCACTTGCCGATTTTCAATGTAAAAACGTTGGAATAGCTGGCTTTCGATCAGATAAGCTTCCCCATCTTTTTTGGCACGTAAGCGCCCTTTTTGATCCAGCTCTCTCGCAAAGTCTCGGATTTTCTCTACACGCGCAGACAGTGCAGGTGCTGTGATCATCACCGCTTCTTCTTGGAAGTGGGAATCAATTTGTACTTCAACTTTCATAAGATCGTTTCTCCCTCCTTTGGGTAAAGTCGGTTGGCCTGCTAGCCCGGCTCCTTCTTTACACTACTATTAAACACTTTTTCCAAAGGGAAGACAAGGGGATTTGTCTATGTGGTCGTTTTCTTTGCCTATGCGGTTTTTAAGGAAGAAGATGGGGACAAGCCTACGTTTTTTAAGAAAGGGAGTCTTGTAGATCTGTGGTATAATAGAGCTACATGTATCGGTGAAAAAATAGGTAAAGGAGCAGACATGTCACAGATTATTGAATTGCCAGAAGTCTTAGCCAATCAGATTGCGGCGGGTGAAGTGATTGAACGACCTGCTAGTGTGGTCAAGGAGTTGGTTGAAAACTCGATCGATGCTGGGGCTAGCCAGATCGTTGTTGAAATCGAAGAAGCAGGATTGAAGTCGATTCGGATTACAGACAATGGGGAAGGAATTGCGCACGATGAGGTCGCTTTAGCCCTCCGTCGACATGCGACCAGTAAGATCAAGAGTCAAGCGGATCTTTTTCGTATTCGAACGCTTGGTTTTCGTGGTGAGGCCATGCCTTCCATTGCTTCTGTCAGTATTCTAACCCTTCTAACGGCGCAAGAAGGAGCTGTCCACGGGACCAAATTGGTCGCAAAGGGTGGTGAAATTGAGGAAGTGGAGCCAGCGACAAGCCCTGTCGGGACCAAGATCACAGTGGAAGATCTCTTTTTTAATACACCTGCTCGTCTCAAGTATTTAAAGAGCCAGCAGGCAGAGCTATCCCATATCGTGGATATTCTCAATCGCTTGAGCTTGGCCCATCCTGAGATTGCCTTTACCTTGATCAATGATGGAAAAGAAATGACCAAAACAGCGGGGACTGGCAATCTCCGGCAAGCCATTGCGGGTGTTTATGGCCTTGCGTCTGCTAAGAAGATAGTGGCCATTGAAAATCGCGACCTAGATTTTGAAGTGACGGGCTTTGTGTCTTTGCCTGAATTGACTCGTGCCAATCGCAATTACATCAGTCTCTTTATCAACGGCCGTTACATCAAGAATTTCTTGCTCAATCGAGCTATTTTAGACAGCTACGGCAGTAAACTCATGGTGGGGCGCTTTCCACTCGCGATCATTAATATCCAGATCGATCCTTACTTAGCGGATGTCAATGTTCACCCGACCAAGCAAGAGGTTCGTATTTCCAAAGAACGAGAACTGATGGCCTTGATCTCCCAGGCTATTGCGAACGCTTTGAAAGAGCAGGACCTGATTCCGGATGCTCTAGAAAATCTAGCCAAGTCGACCATTCGCCGAACAGAAAAGCCAGTACAGACAACCCTGCCTTTAAAAGAAAACCGCCTCTATTATGACCGAGAGAGCCAAGATTTCAAGCTTCGACCAGAAGTGGCAGATCCTCAACGACCTCTAGCAGATGAGACTGCTACTGAAGCTAGAATCCAAGAAAACCCAGTAGAAAAACCAACAAGCGCGATCAAGTTTGCGGAAAGAAAGGCTGTGGTTTATGATGAACTGGATCATCCAGAGTTGGATCTGGCTAGTCTAGACAAGGCCTATGATAAATTGGATGGGGAAGAACATTCGACCTTCCCAGAGTTGGAATATTTTGGTCAGATGCATGGAACCTATCTCTTTGCCCAAGGAAATGGGGGCCTATATATCATTGACCAGCACGCGGCCCAAGAGCGGGTCAAATACGAAGAATACCGGGAGAGCATCGGGGACGTAGACGGCAGTCAGCAACAACTGCTGGTGCCCTATATCTTTGAGTTCCCTGCAGACGATCTAATCCGCCTACAACAGCGCAAGCACCTCCTAGAAGAAGTGGGCGTCTACTTAGAAGAATACGGAGCCAACCAGTTGATCTTACGTGAGCATCCGATCTGGATGAAGGAGGAAGAGATCGAGTCGGGTATCTATGAAATGTGTGATATGCTCCTCTTGACCAAGGAAGTGTCCATCAAGAAATACCGGGCTGAGTTGGCTATCATGATGTCCTGCAAACGCTCTATCAAGGCCAACCACACACTGGACGATTACTCTGCACGCGACCTGATCTATCAACTGTCCCAATGTGACAACCCTTATAACTGCCCCCACGGCCGTCCCGTCTTGGTTAACTTTACCAAGTCAGATATGGAAAAGATGTTCCGACGTATTCAAGAAAATCACACCAGTCTACGGGAATTGGGCAAGTATTAAACAAACAATAAAGGAAGATTATGTACGAATACATTAAAGGAATTTTAACGAAAATCACTGCTAAATACATTGTGGTAGAAACAGCTGGGATCGGCTATCTCTTGCATGTGGCCAATCCCTATGCCTACTCTGGCAAAATGAATCAAGAGGTGCAAGTCTATCTGCACCAAGTGGTCCGTGAAGACGCTCACCTTCTCTATGGCTTTGCGACAGAGGAAGAGAAACAGCTCTTTTTAAACTTGATCTCAGTCTCTGGGATTGGACCTGTCTCAGCTCTGGCTATCATTGCTGCGGATGACAATGCAGGCCTTGTCCAAGCCATTGAAAGCAAGAACATCACTTACTTGACCAAGTTTCCGAAGATCGGCAAGAAAACAGCCCAACAGATGGTCTTGGACCTAGAAGGTAAGATCAATCTTGATCTAGAAGATGCACCGGCTCAGTCCAAAGCCAAAGTTGCAGAAGAAAACCAAGCCTTGGAAGAAGCCATGGAAGCCATGTTGGCTCTAGGCTACAAGGCAACGGAACTCAAGAAAATCAAGAAGTTCTTTGAAGGAACTTCTGATACTGCTGAAAACTATATCAAGTCTGCCCTTAAGATGTTGGTGAAATAGGAGAAGAGGATGCCAAAACGCTGTGGCTGGGTCAAAATGAGCAACCCTCTCTATGTAGCCTACCATGATGAGGAATGGGGTCAGCCTCTCCATGATGACCAAGCACTTTTTGAGTTGCTCTGTATGGAGACCTATCAGGCTGGACTATCTTGGGAAACGGTCCTCAATAAACGGCAGGCTTTCCGAGAGTCTTTTCATGGCTATCACTTTCAAAGTGTCGCGGAGATGACGGATGAGGAACTGGAGGCTTTGATGGACAATCCAGCTATCATCCGAAATCGTGCTAAGATCTATGCGACACGGGCCAATGCTCAAGCCTTTTTACAAGTCCAGGAAGAATTTGGATCGTTTGATGCTTATCTTTGGTCTTTTGTCGATGGGAAAACCATCGTCAATGATGTTTCAGATTACAGTCAAGCACCAGCTAAGACGACTTTATCTGAGAAATTATCCAAGGACCTCAAAAAGCGTGGCTTTAAGTTTACAGGCCCCGTTGCGGTCCTATCCTACCTACAAGCAGCAGGCCTGGTCAATGATCATGAGAATGATTGTGACTGGAAAAACGGTGATTAGTGAGTATAGGTAACTAGAGTATCTGAGAATATAGAAAAAAAGCTGAGAAATTCATCTCAGCTTTATTTGTTATAGTCAAAGCGAATGACTTGCTCCGTTGCATCTACATGGGCGTGGACTCCGAAGGGGACAATGGCTCTTGGAGTTGCGTGTCCGACATTCAGATTATAGACAATCGGGATATTGCTATCAATGATATCCAATAGTGCCTCTTTATAGTCGTCATAAAAAGTTTCATCCATAGGTTTTCCGACCAAGAGTCCACTGATGACCGCGAATATGCCAGTGTCCTTCAAAGTCCGCAACATCTCTTTGAAGTCGTCAGGTTCAGGCTTTTCTTCACTTGTTTCTAGCAAGAGGATCTTTCCTTCCCAGTCTGACAAGTCAGGGAAAAGTTTGTATTTTTGGCAGAGGTCTATGCTATCTGCGTGTAGAGAGTTGTCAAAAATATCATAGAGAGACTCAAGACAACCACCGAGGATTTCTCCCTCAAACTGAGCATTGCCTTGTAGCAAGTCAAAACCTGTATTTGCATGGCTGACACGAGGTGTTCCCAAGGCTTTGGGACTAAAATCAGTCCGTTCCTCATACCAAACGTTACTAGGGCGGATTTCTGAGATTCTTCCAGTCTCAATCAATTCTTTAAAGTAGTGAAGGCTATAGTCCAGCATTTCCTTGTCTAATTCACAAATGTCTGCTAAAAAGGATTGCCCATAAAAAGTCTTGATTCCTAGTTTATGCAACATGAGATGGTTCATGGTCGTATCCGAGAAGCCAAGAAAAATCTTTTGTTTGATAACCTTTTGTAGTTGGTCATTTTCAAAAAGATGGGGCAATAAACGATAGGTATCGTTTCCACCGATGGCGCATAAGATCATGTCAATGCTATCATCAGAAAAGGCCTGAATCAAATCCTCCGCACGAGCTTCAGGATGTTCTTTGATAAAGTCTAAGCCTTTTAGTGAATGAGGTAAAAAGATAGGTTTGAGTCCCAGGTCTTTGAGTCGTTGGACCCCCAAGTCCACTTCGTGCTTGACAAAGTCCTCTCCGATAATCCCACTAGATAAACTTACGATACCAATAGTAGAAGCCATATATTATCCTCCTAAAAAAATTGATGCTATTGTATCACAAAAGATGAGGGGGAACAACAAGAATTAGAGTCAGAAGAAGGCTTTTAGATCAAGAAAGTAGTAAAAAGCAACCACGATATGGTTGCTTCAGAATAGAGATAAGCTCTATCCACAATAGAAAATAGCCCTTTAGAAGTCGATTACCACATAGTTAAAACTCTTAGGAATGCTGATGTAATAGTATTTCTAAGAGTTTTTTACTTTATACTCTAAAAGAAAAAGATTGAAGAAAGTTGTCCAAAATGGACTTTATCTTCAATCTGTTTTTTAAATAATTTAGGAAATTGTGTTAAAATGAAATGATAATTACGAATAGTATAAGTGGGAGGCACCATGAAGGCGGAAATTATTGCAGTTGGAACAGAAATTCTAACAGGACAAATTGTGAACACCAATGCTCAATTCTTGTCTGAAAAATTGGCTAGTTTAGGAATTGATGTCTATTATCATGTGGCGGTAGGAGACAATGAAGGCCGTCTCTTCTCGACCATTGAGACAGCTTCAAAACGCAGTGATTTGGTGATTTTATGCGGTGGACTTGGGCCAACAGAGGATGATTTGACCAAGCAAACCCTTGCTAAGTTTTTAGGGAAAGAACTGGTTTTTGATCCGACAGCGCTTGCTAAACTCGACACCTTCTTTGCCAGTCGCCCTGATTATGTCCGGACGCCCAATAATGAGCGACAAGCACAAATGATCGCCGGATCAATCCCCCTTCAAAACCGTACAGGTCTCGCGGTTGGAGGTTTGATTGAAGTCGATGATGTGACCTATGTCGTTCTACCTGGTCCGCCAAGTGAGTTAAAACCCATGGTCAATGAACAATTGGTGCCTCATTTGACAACAGGGGAACAGCTCTTTTCAAGAGTCTTGCGCTTCTTTGGGATTGGGGAAAGCCAGCTGGTTACGATCCTAGCAGATATCATTGAAGAGCAGAGTGATCCGACGGTGGCCCCTTATGCCAAGACAGGAGAAGTGACCTTGCGTCTGTCTACAAAGGCGAAGGATCAAGCCTCAGCGGATGCTAAGCTCGATGTCTTAGAAAAGGAAATCTTATCACGCCACACCCTGGACCATCAACCCTTACACGACCTGTTTTACGGTTATGGGGATGACAATTCGATGGCCAAAGTTGCCTTTGATCTTTTGAAACAGACTGGTAAGACTATTACAGCTGCAGAAAGCCTGACGGCTGGCCTCTTCCAAGCGACTCTGGCAGATTTTTCAGGAGCGTCCAGCATCTTCGCGGGTGGTTTTGTCACCTATAGTTTGGAAGAAAAAAGCAAGATGTTGTCCATTCCAGCTCAAGAGTTGGAGCAACATGGAGTAGTGTCTCATTTTACAGCTCAAGCCATGGCGTCACAGGCCCGTAAGTTAACAGGATCCGATTATGGTGTTAGCCTAACCGGAGTTGCGGGGCCAGATAGTCTAGAAGGGCATCCAGCAGGGACCGTCTTTATCGGACTTGCGACTCCAAATGGAGTGGATAGTGTCCAAGTCAATATCGCTGGACGTAGCCGGGCGGATGTCCGCGAAATTGCAGTTCTTCATGCCTTTAATTTGGTACGCTTGGCTGTATTAAATGGTGAAAATTTGGTATAATGAAGCTTGTGCCAAATGGAAGAATAATTCTAAAAATGGATAGAAAATGTGCCTTCAAAGGACGGAAATCGTTGGTGAGTGGAGTGCATTTCCTGTATAGCAAAAAATAGGAGAAAAGAATGGCGAAAAAACAGAAAAAATTAGATGATATCACTAAGAAATTTGGAGATGAGCGTGAAAAAGCGCTCAACGATGCCCTGAAGTTGATCGAAAAAGACTTTGGTAAAGGATCCATCATGCGTTTGGGTGAACGTGCAGAGCAAAAAGTACAAGTCATGAGCTCTGGTTCCTTGGCGCTTGATATTGCCTTGGGTGCTGGTGGTTATCCGAAAGGTCGGATCATCGAAATCTATGGTCCAGAATCATCTGGTAAAACAACCGTTGCCCTCCATGCAGTAGCTCAAGCACAGAAAGAAGGAGGCATTGCAGCCTTTATCGATGCGGAGCATGCCTTGGATCCATCTTATGCAGCGGCTCTTGGAGTAAATATCGACGAACTTCTCTTGTCTCAACCAGACTCAGGGGAGCAAGGACTTGAAATTGCTGGTAAATTGATCGACTCAGGTGCGGTTGATTTGGTGGTTGTCGATTCTGTTGCTGCCTTGGTACCACGTGCGGAAATCGATGGAGATATCGGGGATAGCCACGTTGGTTTGCAAGCGCGGATGATGAGCCAAGCGATGCGCAAACTCGGAGCTTCCATCAACAAGACCAAGACCATTGCCATCTTTATTAACCAATTGCGTGAAAAAGTTGGGGTTATGTTTGGGAATCCTGAAACCACACCTGGTGGTCGTGCCCTTAAATTCTATGCTTCGGTTCGTTTAGATGTCCGTGGGAATACTCAAATCAAGGGGACTGGGGACCAAAAAGATACCAACGTTGGTAAGGAAACTAAGATCAAGGTTGTAAAGAACAAGGTAGCTCCACCGTTCAAAGAAGCCATGGTTGAAATCATGTACGGGGAAGGAATTTCACGTACGGGTGAATTGGTTAAAATTGCAACAGATTTGGATATCATTCAAAAAGCGGGTGCGTGGTACTCATATAATGGCGAAAAAATTGGTCAAGGATCTGAAAATGCTAAGAAATTCTTGGCTGACCACCCAGAAATTTTTGACGAAATCGACCACAAGGTTCGGGTACATTTTGGTTTGATCGAAGAAGACGAAGCGGTGAAAAGCCTTGATAAAACTGAAGAAGTAGCTCCTGTCGTAGAAGAAGTAACTCTAGATTTAGATGACGCAATTGAAATTGAAGATTAATTTTTTTCAAAATAGGTCGCTAGACTGATGGTTTTTGTGTTATAATTTAATACGATAGTATTATCGTGTAGCGAAAGGAGTGCATGCATGATTAAAATTTATACAGTGTCAAGTTGCACCAGCTGTAAAAAAGCAAAGACTTGGCTCAACGCTCACCAGCTAACTTATAAAGAACAAAACCTCGGTAAGGAAGGAATCACCAAAGAAGAATTGTTGGATATCCTTACAAAGACTGAAAATGGAGTGGCAAGTATTGTCTCTTCAAAAAATCGATACGCTAAAAATCTAGGAGTGGACATCGAAGACTTGAGTGTCAATGAAGTCATTGACATCATCATGGAAACACCTCGTATTCTTAAAAGTCCGATCTTAGTAGATGACAAACGTCTACAAGTGGGCTACAAAGAAGATGATATTCGTGCTTTCTTGCCACGATCTGTTCGAAATGTAGAAAATGCGGAAGCACGGATGCGTGCTGCACTTTAAAGCGATTGAAATCAGAAACGGTTTGTTTCTGATTTTTTCTTGTTCAAAATAGAAATGGATAGCAGTTTACTGCGCCAATTTACGAAATCTATGATACAATATTTTAGAAAACAATAACTAGTAAGGAATGAAAAATGAAAAGAAAAATCTTCTTATTGGGTGCACTTGCCTTGTGTTTGACAGGATGTGGTCAAAAAAAGCAAGTGAAAACGCCAACCTCAAGTGAGCAAAAAGCAATCAAAGCGAAAGCAGAACAGCTACAAAAGGATAATAAGAGTATCTTACAAAAAGCTGAAGAAAATCAAGTAATTACAAGAACCTTTGTCTTTCCAAAGGATGATAAGGGCACACAACAGACGCAAATTGTCACCTATGTGGGGAATACCTTTAAAAAATTAGAGACCGTCAATGTGACGGCAACTGATGAGGAACTGAAAAAAGGGATCCAACAGGTTGGAGTCGAAGAAGCGCAAAAGCAATTGAGAGAATCTTTTACCAAGGATGATGCCTTTAAGGAAGCATTGACAGTTCCTGGCTTCACAGCTGATTTGACCTTGGAAAATGAGAATGAATACAAGGTGACCATCACCTATGACTTTGAAGCAATGGATGTGAAGAAGGCTGAAGGTATGACCTACTTCAAAAACAATCACTTGCCGGAGTTGTTGAAGCTGACACCGAGCCAATTTGCGGACAACCTCATCAATGCTGGAGCGAGTGAGCAAAAATAAAAAACAGTTTAGTTGAAAAAGCTCAAAAATGCTTGAAAAAGCCGTAAAATCAAGGACTTGACCGTTGTGGAAAACTCTTGATTATGGTATAATAGTAATATTCTAAGGAAAGAGGGTGTTCTTGTGGGATTTACAGATGAAACAGTACGTTTTAATCTTGATGATTCAAATCGTAAGGAAATTAGCGAGACCTTGAAAGATGTATACTTATCACTGGATGAAAAAGGCTACAATCCAATTAATCAAATCGTAGGATACGTACTCAGTGGTGATCCTGCCTATGTACCTCGTTATAATAATGCACGGAACCAAATTCGTAAATATGAACGAGATGAAATCGTTGAAGAATTGGTACGTTATTATTTGAAAGGGCAAGGAATAGACCTCTAATGAGAATTATGGGATTGGATGTTGGTTCAAAGACAGTTGGGGTTGCTGTGAGTGATCCTCTCGGTTTTACAGCTCAGGGTCTTGAAATCATCCAAATCGATGAAGACAAAAAAGAATTCGGTTTGGAGCGCTTAGCCGAATTAGTGGCTCAATACAAGGTGGACCGTTTTGTTGTGGGTTTGCCGAAAAACATGAACAACACCAGCGGACCGCGTGTGGAAGCCAGTCAGGCTTATGGCACGATGATTGCTGAAAAGTTTGGGTTGCCAGTCGACTATCAAGATGAACGGTTGACAACAGTTGCTGCAGAGCGGATGTTGATTGAGCAAGCAGATATTAGCCGTAGCAAACGCAAAAAAGTTATTGATAAGTTAGCGGCGCAGCTCATTTTACAAAATTATTTAGATCGTAATTTTTAGAAAGAAAACGAGGAAGAATAGTATGGCACATGATCATAACCACGACCATGAAGAACGTGAATTAATCACATTGGTGGATGAACAAGGAAATGAAACCTTGTTTGAAATTCTTTTGACCATCGATGGCAAAGAAGAATTTGGAAAGAACTATGTCCTTTTGATCCCTGCAAATGCAGAGGAAGATGAAAATGGCGAAGTTGAAATCCAAGCATATTCATTTACAGAAAACGAAGACGGAACAGAAGGTGACCTTCAACCAATCCCAGAAGACTCAGATGCAGAATGGGACATGATCGAAGAAGTCTTCAACAGCTTTATGGAGGAGTGATACAGTCTGGGAGACTGTATCAGCCCAACTCCAAGAAATTGGAAAGAAGTTGGTAAGCCCGGGGACTTGCTGTAAAAATGAGAAAGAAATAACTACAAAAGAAAGGAGCGCAAACGTCAGAAGAGGTTTTGTCGCTTTTTTCTTTTAGGAGGAAGATGTGAATAAGATTGAGCAATGGATGAATAGTCGGATCGGTCTGAATTTTCGATCGGGACTGGATCGTATGGAGCAGGCAGTGAGCCTTTTAGGGAGGCCGGATAAGGCTTATCCGATTCTTCATGTGACAGGAACCAATGGGAAGGGATCCACAATCGCCTTTCTGCGTCAATTGTTGATGGCTCACGAAAAGAAAGTTGGGACCTTTACCTCTCCTCATATGATCAGTATCCATGATCGGATTTGTATTGGGGATCAGCCGATTTCAGATGAAGATTTTACTCGGATTGGTCAAGAAGTCCAACAAATGGAGCAGACCTTGCTTCAAACCCAGGATCAACTCTCTTATTTTGAGATTATCTGTCTCATGGCCCTTTTGTATTTTAAGGAACAAGGAGTGGATGTGGTCCTGTTGGAAGTCGGTATCGGTGGACTTCTAGATACCACCAATGTAGTGACAGGAGAGATCGCAGTGATCACTTCGATTGGCCTTGATCATCAGGAAACGCTGGGAGGGACTGTTGCCGCAATTGCTCAGCAAAAGGCAGGAATCTTTAAGAAGGGCAAGAAAGCTGTAGTGGGACCCTTATCCGATGAAGCTGCAGCTGTTTGTCAAGAAAAAGCGAAGGAATTAGCTGTGGATCTCCACGCCTTCGAGAAAGATTTTGGCTTAGAGCAGGATCATTTTTGGAATGAAAGCGTGGAACTTGTCTTGCCGTCTCTGGGCTTGAAGGGTGATTACCAACGGGAAAATGCTACAGTGGCTTTGGAGGCCTTTTTCCTCTACATGGAGGGTCTAGATCAAGAAGTGGATATGGATCAGGTCAAACTGGCCTTACAAGAGACGCGGTGGCCGGGACGTCTAGAGTTGTTTGGCGACCAGTTGTATTTGGATGGCGCCCATAATCCTCACGCTATGTTGCGTTTGATCGAGTTTGCCAATAGCTTAGCAGGAAAACGCGTGAAGATTTTATTTGGAGCCCTTAAGCGAAAAGATTATAGCGGGATGCTCGAAACGCTTCAAACAGGTTTGCCAGAAGCTGAATTGATTTTGACGACCTTCCATTACGGAGAAGTGGTGGCACAAGGAGACCGACAAGACCTGCCCTATGTAGCTGACTACAAGGCCTATATCAAAGAATTTATGGATCAGAGTCGTCCAGATGAAGTCTTATTTGTCACAGGATCCTTGTATTTTATTGCGGAGGTAAGGGCATTTTTATTAGAGGGGTAAACAATTGACCTAAAGACTTTCTTGGCGTATACTGGTGGTAGATAGTGTACGGTTATAGCGAAAGGAGTCGATCTAAATGAAAAAAATCATGTTTATAATGACCTTGGCGGTAGCCCTTTTTCTGACTGCTTGTAGCCAGCAAGAAAAAGCAACACAGACTTCGAGCAAACAGACGTCTGCTTCATCACAGACTGTGACTTCAGCGAGTGAAGAACAGAAAGAAGGAGTGTCCATAGATGGCAGTTATCGAGGACAGGACGAGGAAAATATGATTCTCTTAGTTGTGGCGGGGCAAAAAGGCACGTTTACGGTGCAAGATACTGATGGAGAAGAAGAGACCAAAGAGGTCAGTATTGATCCGGTCAATCAATCCATGCGTATCGGGGATGAGCCTTATCGCTATCGGATCGAAGGGGATCAGTTATCGCTAGAAGATCTGGAGCAAGCAGAGGATGATCAAGGGATTATTGTTTTGACCAAGCAATAAGGGACGAAACAAGAGAGAGTGGGACAGAAATCGGTAATTCGTTAGAATTCGATTTCGTCGTCCCACCTCCGCACAGTTGAGTAGGGCTGTAAAAGCTGATGAAATCAGCGTAGTAGAGCCCACTCAACCACTGCGTCTTGCTCGACAATCCAAAAATAATTGAGAGGCTAAAGACATATCTTTAGTCTTTTTGTCTATCTAAAAGGAGGTTTAGCTGGTCGTTGCATCGGGTAAAAAGAATTGGTATACTAGTAGAAAGAAAAAAGGAGGATGCTGTGACCTTTCGAAAATTACGTCTGTTAATGTCCAAATATGGATTTAGTATTTTGTTTATGGGCTTTGAACTTTGGGCATCCTTTGCAGCCTTCTTTTGGCTCAATAGGTGGTTCCCTCATTGGCTATCTGTTGCAGTCATTGGGCTCTTATACGTGACGACGATCTTGGCTATTGTCAATCGCAATACCCCTCCTGAAAATAAGGTGACCTGGCTCTTGATTGCTGTCATTCCTGTCTTTGGATCGCTCTTATATCTCATGTTTGGAGAGCGACGTTTGTCCAAGAAGGAAATGATCCAGTTGGAAAATATGGAGTCTATGAAGTTTCGAGAGGACAATAGTCATCAGTTGCGTAAGGAGCTCAAGCAAGAAAGCAAGGCGGTTTATGGCTTGGTCAAGTCGATTTTATCCATGGACCACAATGCGGATCTCTACAATGGGACGGCATCGACCTTTTACCCTCTAGGGGAGGAGATGTATGCGCAACTACTAGAGGATCTGCGAGCAGCGAAAAAATTTATCTTCATCGAGTTTTACATCATTGACGAGGGCTTGATGTGGAACAGCATCCTAGAGATTTTAGAACAGAAAGTAAAAGAGGGGGTTGAAGTCAAACTCCTTTATGATGATATCGGCTGTATGGCGACCTTAGCAGGGAACTATACCAAACGGTTGCGAAAGATGGGAATTGATGCCCATAAATTTAACAAGGTGATCCCCCGCTTAACAGTGGCTTATAACAATCGTGACCACCGCAAGATTTTGGTTATTGATGGGCAGATTGGCTATACAGGTGGTGTCAATTTGGCAGACGAGTACATTAATCACATTGAGCGTTTTGGTCACTGGAAGGACAGTGCCATCCGTTTGGATGGACGAGCTGTTAAGGCCTTAACGCGACTCTTCCTCATGAACTGGTACATCAATCGTGGGGAAATCGAGGATTTTGACCGCTACCATATTGAAAACAAGGCGGTTGAGGGAGAAGGGCTTTACATTCCTTATGGGAGTGGACCAAAGCCGATTTACAAGTCGCAGGTCGGAAAGACGGTTTATCAAAATATGATCAATCAAGCAACGGATTATGTCTACATCACAACTCCTTACTTGATCATTGACTATGATTTGACAGAGGATATCCGCAATGCAGCCCTTCGAGGGGTAGATGTTCGGATCGTGACCCCGCATATTCCAGATAAAAAATTGATCCAAATCGTAACTCGTGGGGCTTACTTGGATCTGATGGATGCAGGAGTAAAGATTTATGAGTATACACCTGGTTTTGTCCATAGCAAGCAAGTCCTGGCAGATGACGAAATGGCGGTTGTAGGGTCGATTAACTTTGACTACCGCAGTTTGGTCCATCACTATGAAAATGCCATCTGGATGTATCGGACGCCTGCCTTGAAAAAGATTCGGGAGGACTTTGACCATATCTTTGAAGTGTCTCAAGAAATTACAGAGGATACCTTCCGCTTTACATGGCACCAAAGCTTAATCAAGGAAATTATGCAATTGTTCGCACCGATGTTGTAAATGTATAAAAACGAAAATCAGAGTCAGGAATCGAGATGCCTGACTCTTTTTACATATGACTATGTGATAAGAGGCTGACAGGGTCGGCAGAATTTGGTATACTAGAGAAGATAATGGGCTTTTTTCTAAAAGGAAAGAGCAAAGATCTAGAAAAAGGAAAAAGAATGAGCGAAAAAGAGCAAGAAATGACTTCGAAAAAATTAGGGATTCACGTGGGAGATAGTTTTCAGGATACACGTGAGATTCGCGAAGTGCTAGATAAATCAGTCTTTCGTGAAGAAGAGCCGACTCATAGCCAGCAGGCGGAAGCTTTGGAGGAGCCGGTTGCAATGGAGGTATCAGAGCCTATTCGTGATGCAAAGCCAGAAGCAGTAGCAGAACCTACACAAGAATCGGAACAGGAACCGGAGCAACCGCTTAGTCGGATGAGTCGTCGTTCGCGTAAGGCGGGAGTTGAAGCGACAAAAGTGGAAGCATCTAAGGTAGAAGAGAATACGGAAGAGCTAGAGGCAGATGTGGCAGTTGAGTCGATCCGTCGTCAATCCAAGCGTCCAGTGCCCCTAGCGATTCCTTTTGTGTTGAGTCTCTTGATTAGTTTATTGCATGTCGGGGTGCCGTTTTTAACCCGTTTTGCAACCAATCAACAATCTCAAAACTTGTATGCTGGCTGGGCTATGACCAAAGGCCAAGTACCGTTTGGTGATTTTTACGGAACCAATGGTCTGCTCTATTATGCGATTAACTGGTTGGGAAGCTTGGCTGGTGGCCATTGGCTCTTGATGATTCTCCAAGCGATTGCCCTCTTCTTTTCGGGTACCTATCTCTATCGGGTTGTGCGTTTACTGGTGTCTGATAAAGACACAGCGAATAATGTCCAGTTACTCTTTTATTTCTTGGTGCTAGGCCTTGGTTTTGGCGGGACTTATGTAACTTTCTTTAGTTTTCCAATCCTATTTGCTAGCATGAATTTTATTTTGGCTTATCTGATTGGGCATCGTAAGGACGAAGGTTTTATCCTTTACGGTGCGATTGCAGCTGTGGCTTTCCTGATTGATCCAATGACCAGTGCCTTGTTCTACTTCTTGGCCTTCCTTGGATTAACAGCCTTTAATATCAAGCAGAAAAGATGGGCGCGTGGCTTTTATCAATTGCTGGCTACTCTTCTTGGTTTTTCACTCGTCTTTTATCCAATTGGGTATGTGACCGTTTGGAATCAAACTTTTGGCTATGCCATTAACCAAGTAACCTATGTCTTTAATGCCTTGAATTTTAGTAATGGACAGGCCTTCAGTAATGCCATTTATTATGGCTTGTTGGCGCTCGCCTTCGGTCTAGTTTCTGCCTTTTTGATGTCCTTTACCAAGCAAAGTAGCAGTGCTCGCCGGATCTTCCGCTTTATGGGATGGGTAGGTAGTCTGGTTGTCCTCGTTGTGTCTATTGGTCTTCCTGAACAGGGCGCTTACCAATTGTTACCGATGTTGCCATTTGTTCTTCCCTTGTTTGCAGTCTGGTTCTCACGTGATGGGGAAGCGAGCGAGGGTACTGAACGTCGTGGTCGGAAGAAGAAAAACAAGGAAGTCTGGGCTGCTTACTTTACGAGCCAAGTTTTCTTACCACTAGTAGCCCTTGTCTATCTGTTGGCGAATCCAGTGGTTCAAGATGTCGTGCTTCAGTCTGGCCAATCAAGTGAACGGAGCGCTATTGCCAGCTATATTAACCATCACACCAAGTCGAAGGATACCATCTATGCTTGGGATGCGACGGCTACTCTCTATCAAGAAAGCGATCGTTTGGCGGCATCTGCTTTATTGACCCCAACTTCTTATCTGGGGATAAATGAAAATCGGACCAATGTGATTCAACAAATCGATCGGTCTGAACCCAAGTATATTGTAGTCAACAATCAGGTAGAGTTGACCTCTGATATGAAGAACTTGCTGAAAGAAAATTACCGTCTAGTTGAGAAGAAATACCGTCATTTCAAACTCTATCAACGGTCTTAATGAAATCAATATCTTGTGTTTTGGAAAGTTTTTTAGAATTTTCACCACAAGATATTGATTTTTATTTTTGGAGTGGTATAATACAACTTGTATGTAAATGAATGAAGAAAGGCATGTTTGGTATGATCACCTTGAGAGAAGAAAAACTGAGAATGGCCCCGGATATTTTTGTTGAAAAACGAGATGGCCGTCGTGTTCAATTCGATGTTGAAAAAATTTATAAAGCCTTGTTGAAGGCGACAGAAGAAGTGGCTTCTCTCACTCCCGTGCTGGAAGCCAAACTAGAAGCCATTGTCGATCGTGTGATCGCAGAGATCTTGGAGCGATTCCCAAATGGCGTGAAGATCTATGAGATCCAAAATGTCGTTGAACATGAATTGCTTCAAGCTAACGAATATGCGATTGCTGAGAGCTACATTACTTATCGGACGCAGCGGGATTTTGAGCGCTCAAAAGCGACGGACATCAACTTTACCATCGGCAAACTCCTTAACAAGGACCAAGCTGTCGTCAATGAAAATGCCAATAAAGACAGCGACGTTTTTAATACCCAGCGGGATTTGACGGCGGGGATCGTTGGTAAGTCTATTGGTCTTAAAATGTTGCCCAAACACGTAGCCAATGCCCACCAAAAAGGGGACATCCACTACCATGATTTGGACTATAGTCCTTATACACCGATGACCAACTGCTGTTTGATCGATTTTGAAGGCATGCTCAGAAATGGCTTTAAGATTGGGAATGCAGAAGTCGAAAGTCCTAAGTCTATCCAAACTGCAACGGCACAAATCTCGCAGATTATTGCCAATGTAGCTTCTAGTCAGTACGGGGGGTGCTCAGCTGACCGGATCGATGAAGTCTTGGCCCCTTATGCAGAAAAGAACTACCAAAAACACTTGGCAGATGCCAAAGAGTGGGTACTTCCTGAAAAGCAAGAGGACTATGCTTGGAGCAAGACTCAAAAAGATATCTATGATGCCATGCAATCGCTGGAATATGAGATCAATACGCTCTTTACCTCGAACGGACAAACTCCCTTTACTTCGCTTGGCTTTGGTCTTGGAACCAATCGCTTCGAACGGGAAATCCAAAAGGCGATTTTGGAAATTAGAATCAAGGGACTTGGATCGGAACATCGGACAGCCATCTTTCCAAAGCTGATCTTTACCCTCAAGCGGGGGCTCAACCTAGAACCTGGAACTCCTAACTATGATATCAAGCAATTGGCCTTGGAATGTGCCACTAAGCGCATGTACCCAGACGTTTTGTCTTATGACAAGATTGTAGAATTAACAGGCTCCTTCAAGGTGCCGATGGGATGTCGCTCTTTCCTTCAAGGTTGGAAGGACGAGAATGGTGTGGAAGTCAATTCTGGCCGGATGAATC
This sequence comes from Streptococcus parasanguinis ATCC 15912, assembly GCF_000164675.2. Classification (NCBI taxonomy): domain Bacteria; kingdom Bacillati; phylum Bacillota; class Bacilli; order Lactobacillales; family Streptococcaceae; genus Streptococcus; species Streptococcus parasanguinis. The sequence goes on along the minus strand of NC_015678.1, from coordinate 1,494,774 downwards.
TTGGAGTCGTGACAGTCAATCTACCCCGGATTGCTTTGGAGTCGGACGGCGACAAGGAAAAATTCTGGCAAATTTTTAATGAACGGATGAACATCGCTGAAGATGCCTTGGTTTACCGGGTGGAACGCACCAAAGAAGCAACACCAGCCAATGCACCGATTCTCTACCAATATGGGGCTTTCGGGAAACGCTTGGGTAAATATGACCAGGTAGATCAGCTCTTCCGTCATCGCAGAGCAACTGTTTCTCTTGGCTATATCGGACTCTATGAAGTCGCAACCGTCTTTTATGGTCCAAATTGGGAACACAATCCAGAAGCAAAACAATTCACGATTGATATCATCAAGGATATGAAAGCGCGCGTGGAAGAATGGTCTGACCAGTATGATTACCACTTCTCTATCTATTCGACACCGTCAGAAAGCTTGACAGACCGCTTCTGTCGTCTGGATACGGAGAAATTTGGTAAGGTTCCGGATATCACAGACAAGGAATACTACACCAATAGTTTCCACTACGATGTTCGTAAGAACCCAACGCCATTTGAGAAGTTGGATTTTGAAAAAGTTTATCCTGAAGCTGGAGCTTCTGGTGGCTTTATCCACTATTGTGAATACCCTGTGCTCCAACAAAATCCAAAAGCCCTTGAGGCGGTTTGGGATTATGCCTATGACCGGGTCGGTTATCTCGGAACCAATACGCCGATTGACCGTTGTTACAAGTGTGATTTTGAAGGAGATTTCACGCCGACTGAGCGCGGATTTGCTTGTCCAAACTGTGGCAACAGCGATCCGAAAACGGTTGATGTGGTCAAACGGACCTGTGGTTATCTAGGAAACCCTCAAGCTCGTCCGATGGTCAATGGCCGTCATAAGGAAATCGCTGCACGGGTCAAACACATGAATGGATCCACTATCAAATCAGCTGGCCACCAAGTGACAGGTTAGAAAAGGACATTATGGGAAAATATCAATTAGATGATAAAGGTAAGGCTCAGGTTCAACGATTCCACGAGAAGCATTCAAAGGGTGGAATCAATAAAAAAGACCGAGTAGCCAGCCTGAGAGAGCAATTTTTAAATAAAAATAAGAAAAAGTGAGAGTCCGCTCTCGCTTTTCTCTTATGGGGAGGTAAGGATGGAATTACGCAGACCGACATTGGCAGATAAAGAAACAATTTTAGAGATGATGGCAGAGTTTGAACAGACTCAATCAGCCCACGATGGCGGCTTTTGGGATGCTGAAAACTTTGATTATGAGGAGTGGCTAGAAACTAACCTTAATAAAGAAATGGGAATAGGATTGCCTGAAAATCGCGTCCCATCAATTCAGTTCGTATTGTTTGATGACTCAGGTCATGCTTTAGGTTTTTTGAATCTACGGCTGAGACTAAATGAGGGATTGCTGAATTATGCTGGTCATATCGGTTATTCCATCCGCCCTTCTGAAAGGGGAAAAGGTTATGCCAAGGAAGCTCTCCATCAAGGTCTGCAAGTAGCTAAAGAAAAGAACATCCATCGTGCTCTGGTGACTTGTAGCACGGAAAATCCTGCCAGCCGAGCGGTTATCTTAGCTAATGGCGGCCAATTTGAAGATGTTCGAAATGGAACGGAGCGTTATTGGATAGAAGTGGAGTAGAAGGATGACATGGAATACACCAAAACCAGGCGAATGGAAGAGTGAGGAGCTGAGTCAAGGACGCATCATCGATTACAAGGCTTTTAACTTTGTCGATGGAGAAGGGGTGCGCAACTCCCTTTATGTGGCGGGTTGTATGTTTCACTGTGAGGGCTGTTACAATGTAGCAACCTGGTCTTTCAATGCAGGCATTCCCTATACCAAAGAGTTAGAAGAGCAGATCATGGCAGATCTGGCCCAACCTTATGTTCAAGGTTTGACCCTACTCGGTGGAGAGCCATTCCTGAATACTGGAATTCTTTTGCCTCTCGTTAAACGCATTCGGAAAGAATTGCCGGAAAAAGACATCTGGTCATGGACAGGCTACACCTGGGAAGAAATGATGCTAGAGACACCAGACAAACTAGAGCTTCTCTCACTGATTGATATTCTGGTCGATGGCCGCTATGATAAGAGTAAACGCAACCTCATGTTGCAGTTCCGAGGGTCTTCTAACCAGCGGATTATTGATGTTCAAAAATCATTAAAAGAAGGAAAGGTTGTCATCTGGGACAAGCTCAATGATGGCAAAGAAAGTTTTGAACAGGTCAAACGGGATGATTTGCTATAGAGCATTTGTAAAGAAGTAGGGCAGAACGAATTTTATTTAAAAATCGTTCTGCTTTCGTATTTCTAGTCTTAGTTTAAAAAGACTTCCAAATTTTTTCAATAGTCTCAGATTCGTAATGGGCAAACGCCCCTGGAGAGTGTTGGAGGTAGAAGATGCGAGATGAGCTCTGGGATAGAAATACGAAAAAAATGAAAGAAATTTATTTCGTAAGTCACTCCCTCAAAGCGGGACTTTGAACAATATATCAGCGCGCTATATAGTGATGACGATCATTCATTGGAGGTTGGGCATTTTGGTCCAGCCTTTTTTTAGTTTCTATGCATAAATATGCAAGGCATACGATCGTTTACAGAGGCTCGTTGCATTTTAATTGTACTTAATGGACAAAAAAGTGATAAATAATGCGTCATTTAGTAGAAATGTGTTATAATAAATATGACAAACTACTAATTGGAGGTTTTTATGTCGCAAAGGAGACGAAGCCGTCGCTCAATTCAAAAATGGGGGCAAATGCGAATCATTAATTCCGTCTTGCTTATTTTTTTGTTTCTAACAGCTATTTGGGCGATCTATACCATGCTAGCCAATAATATCTTGGCTTTTCGCTATGTCAATGTTCTCGTGATTGCACTACTAGCTGTCTTCTTGCTCTTATCTACTTGGTTTGTTGTTAGAAACCAGGCTAAAAAGACGACCGTAGTCTTGCTTTTGGGCGGTTTGCTGATTAGCTCAGGAGTTCTGTTTGCCAGTCAACAACTCTTGAATCTGACTAGCAATGTCAATGGGCACTCCAACTATACAGAGTTTGAGATGGCAGTTTATGTCAAGAAAGACAGTGACATTAAAGATATCAAAGAAATCAAGGAAGTGGTGACGCCAAAGGGCAACAATAATGAAGCCAACCTTACGGCTCTTTTGGACAATATCAAAAAGACCAAGGGACAGGAAATCTCCGTAGTAGACGCACCGACTTATCTGGATGCCTATAAGAGCTTGCAAGACGGTAGTGCCACTGCTATAGTGTTGAATAGTACCTTTGAGGATACGATTGCTACAGAAGATGCCGATTATGCGAAGAAATTAAAGAAAATCTACTCCTACAAAATCCGGAAAGAAGTGGCAGCGACGAGCAAGGTGTCTGCCAATGCGGATGTCTTTAACATTTATGTTAGCGGGATCGATACCTATGGTCCGGTAACATCGGTTTCTCGATCAGATGTCAATATCATCATGACGGTCAATCGTAAGACCAAGCAAGTCCTATTGACAACGACACCACGGGATGCCTATGTACCGATTGCGGATGGAGGTAACAACCAAAATGATAAGTTGACCCATGCGGGGATCTACGGAGTGGATGCTTCTATTCATACCCTTGAGAATCTCTATGATATCAAGCTTAACTACTACGTTCGTCTCAATTTCACTTCCTTCCTCAAGTTAATTGACCTTCTAGGGGGAATCGATGTGGAAAATGACCAAGAATTCACGAGCCTTCATGGCAAGTTCCATTTCCCAGTTGGAAAGGTCCATTTGAATTCAGAGCAAGCACTCGGTTTTGTTCGAGAACGCTACTCTCTTCAAGGTGGCGACAATGACCGTGGGAAAAACCAAGAAAAAGTTATTGCGGCGATTATCAAAAAGTTGACCTCTACAAAGGTCTTGAGTAACTACAATGAGATTATCGGAAACCTCCAAGATTCCGTTCAAACCAACATGCAGTTACCAACTATGATGAACCTGATCAATACCCAATTGGAAACGGGTGGCTCTTATGAAGTGACTTCCCAAGCAATCACCGGACAAGGGCGTACCGATTTGCCATCTTATGCTATGCCTGGATCCAACCTCTATGTCATGGAGTTGGATCAAGGAAGCTTGACAAAAGCTAAGGAAACCATTCAAAAGGTAATGGAAGGAAATGAAAAATGATTGATATCCATTCGCACATCGTCTTTGATGTGGATGATGGACCAAAGACAAGAGAAGATACGCGTGCCTTATTGGAAGAAAGCTATCGCCAAGGTGTACGGACTATTATCTCTACTTCTCATCGTCGCAAGGGGATGTTTGAAACCCCTGAAGAAAAAATTGCAGAAAATTTTCAAGAAGTGAAGAAAATTGCGGCGCAAGTCGCACCAGATTTGAAGATCTATTACGGGGCAGAAATCTACTTTACCAATGATGTCTTGAAAAAACTGGAAGAAAAGACCATTCCCAGTCTGGCAGAGACGCGTTTTGCTCTGATCGAATTCAGCATGGGAACGCCTTATAAGGAGATTCATACTGCTTTGGATCGCTTGCTTCATCTAGGCATCACACCAGTAGTGGCCCACATCGAGCGCTACAAGTGCTTGGAGAAAAATGAGGAGCGCGTGCAAGAGATGATTGATATGGGGTGTTACATGCAGATCAATAGCTCGAGTGTTCTCAAGCCTCGTCTCTTTGGGGATGAGCAAAAACAACTGAAAAAACGAGCTCGGTATTTCTTAGAAAAAGACTTGGTACACTTTGTGGCCAGTGACATGCACAATGTGGATAAACGGCCACCCTATATGGCAGAAGCTTATCACTTGATCAAGGAAGAATACGGAGAACAACGCGCACAAGCTCTCTTTGTCGGCAATCAAGAACTCTTGTTAGCAGATGAATTAATCTAACCATAAAACACGTGGAGAAAAATCCACATGAAGGAGTAAATTAGAACATGAATAATCAAGAAAATCAAGCAGTGGAAATCGATGTTTTCGCTACGCTGAAGGTTCTGTGGAAACGCAAATTTTCAATCATTTTGGTCGCGCTTGTCTTTGCCATTGCAGCATTTGGCTATAGTGCCTTTTTAGCCAAGAAAGAATACCAAAGTACTAGCCGTATCTATGTGGTCAGCCGTCAAAATCAGGACAACAATGCCTTGACAAACTCAGATTTACAAGCGGGTGCCTACTTGGTTAAAGACTATCGTGAAATTATCCTTTCTCAAAATGTCTTGAGTCAGGCTATCGAGGAACTTAAACTCAATATGACGCCAGCTGAGTTATCAAAAAAGATCAATGTTTCTGTTCCAACAGATACCCGGATCCTCTCGATCACAGCTAAAGATGGAGATCCGAAAGAAGCTGCCCGGATTGCGAATGGCCTTCGAAATGTAGCGGCTGAGAAGATTACTTCCGTGACCAAGGTGTCCGATGTCACAACTTTGGATGAGGCGGAAGTGCCCCAATCACCGTCTTCACCAAACATCAAGCGCAATGTCCTTCTCGGATTTGTTGCTGGAGCTGGCCTGATGGTGGTCCTCTTGGTAGTGGTAGAAGTCTTAGATGATCGTGTCAAGAAACCAGAAGATGTAGAGGAACTCATGGGCTTGCCCCTACTTGGTGTTGTGCCAGATATTAAGAAATTGTAGACCGAGGATAGCATGAATACATTAGAAATTTCAAAAAATAAATTACAAGAAATCCATAAGGCGGAGGAGTATTTCAATGCTCTTGCGACCAATATTCAATTAAGCGGGGTAGACCTAAAAGTCATCGCTGTCTCATCTGTTCAAGAAAATGAGGGAAAATCAACGACATCGACCAATTTAGCAGTAGCTTTTGCACGTGCGGGTTACAAAACTCTCTTGGTTGACTGCGATATCCGGAACTCTGTGATGACAGGTGTTTTCCGTAGTCGTGAGAAGATCCAAGGCTTGACTGATTTCTTATCTGGTCAGAGCCAATTGGACCAAGTCCTATATACGACAGAATTCCCAAATTTAGATATTATTGAGTCGGGTCAGATAGCGCCCAATCCAACAGGTCTTTTGCAAAGTAAGAATTTTACGATGATGATGGAAGCTTTGCGCAGGCACTATGACTACATTATTGTGGATACCCCTCCAATTGGAGTCGTAATTGATGCGGCGATTATCGCCCAACGCTGTGATGGAACAGTATTGGTGGTTGAATCCGGTACAAACCGACGTAAAATGGTTCAAAAAGCTAAAGAACAATTGGAACAAACGGGAACTCCTTTCTTAGGAGTCATTCTCAATAAATTTAACATCAAAGCTGCTGAGTATGGTTCGTACGGAGGATACGGATCTTACGGAGAGTACGGAAAGAAATAAGGAATAGGAATTAAAGGAAATGGGAGAAGAAAGAATCGAACTTGAAAAATTAACTATTGTTCTCTTTCAAAGTTTAGCAGTCCTATTTTCGGCATACATTGTAAGTCTCTTTAAGAATGCAGAATACACGCCTCAGTCGATTGCTATTCTCTATCTCTTGCATTTTGTTGTATTTTACATCAGCAATTTGGCCAACCGTTTTTATGCAAGAGGTTATTTGGATGAGTTGCTACAAGTACTGAAATACAATGTATTCTTTTCAGTAGCCATCACATTTACTTGGTTTATGATGGAAGGTTTTTTTTCGATCTCTCGTCGAGGGATGATTTATTTTTTCCTTCTTAATACGCTCTCTGTTTACGTCATGGACCTTATGCTCAAAAGGTATAGACGGTCGGTTGCTTCCCACCTGAAAAGTAGTAGGAAGATCTTCCTGATTACAGCAACTAGTCGGATGGAAAAAGTTTTAGATACGTTACATTCTGGAAGTCTTTTTCATGGGGAACTGATTGGTGTGACGGTTATGGATACTACACGTTTCACCCGTTCTGGTGTGCGGATCGTGCAACCGGATCAAATGATGGCTTTCGTTACCAAGGAAGTGGTGGATGAGGTATTCATTAACCTGCCAAGTGAGGATTATAATATCAGTGAATTGGTTTCAGAGTTTGAGAGTATGGGAATTGACGTATCGGTCAACCTCAATGCCTTTAACTTCGCATCCCTAGGCAATAAACGGGTTCGAGAAGTTGGGGGACTAAGTGTTGTCACCTTCTCGACCAATTTTTACAAACCGAGCCATGTTTTTGCAAAGCGTCTCTTGGATATTGTGGGGGCTCTCTTTGGCCTCTTGATTTGTGGGGTGGCGAGTATCGTCCTAGTCCCTCTGATCCGTAAGGATGGCGGTCCTGCCTTCTTTGTACAAAAGCGGGTCGGTAAGAACGGACGGTATTTCAACTTTTATAAATTCCGCTCTATGCGCGTGGATGCTGAGGAAATTAAAAAAGATCTCATGGCTCAAAATACCATGACAGGTGGCATGTTCAAGATGGAGAACGATCCGCGAGTAACACCGATTGGTCGCTTTATCCGTAAGACCAGCCTCGATGAGTTACCACAGTTTTACAATGTTTTAATTGGGGATATGAGTCTAGTCGGGACTCGTCCCCCAACGGTCGATGAATACCAAGAATATACACCTGCTCAAAAACGGCGCCTCAGTTTCAAGCCGGGAATTACTGGCCTTTGGCAAGTGAGCGGACGCAGTGAGATTACCGACTTTGACGAGGTTGTCAAACTGGATGTTGCGTACATGGACGATTGGACGATCTGGAGAGATATTCAGATCTTGCTTAAAACCATAAAGGTTGTGCTTAGGAAAGAAGGAGCGAAGTAGGGGAAGCCTGCTTCGTCCTTTCCATGTTAGGAGAAAGATGAAAAAAGCAAGAATCAACATATTAGGTATAGATATAGACCCGTTAACAATGCAAGAGACGGTCAATTCAGTTGAGCGCTATGTACTTGAAAAGAAGGCTCTCCATTTAATGGGAGTAAATGCTGATAAGATCAATCAATGCCATGATGATGAGGAGATTAGAAAGATTGTTAATGAATCAGGAATCATCAATGCAGATGGGGCATCTGTGGTTTTAGCTAGTAAATTTTTAGGTTCTCCAATACCGGAGCGTGTAGCGGGAATTGATTTGATGCAAGAACTTCTTCATTTAGCCAATGAAAAAGGTTATTCTGTCTATTTATTTGGAGCAAAAGAGGAAGTATTAACTGATATGTTAGCCGTCTTTAAAAAAGATTATCCAAATTTACAGGTAGTTGGCCGTCGAAATGGTTATTTTTCTGCTGAAGAGGAAGAAATTATTCAAGAAGATATTCGAAAAAAAGATCCAGATTTTGTCTTTGTCGGCATTACTTCTCCTAAAAAGGAGTACTTGATCCAGAAGTTTATGGACAATGGAGTAAACTCTGTCTTTATGGGAGTTGGAGGAAGTTTTGATGTCCTATCAGGTCATATCAAGCGCGCGCCAATGTGGATGCAAAAAGCAAATTTAGAGTGGTTGTTTCGTGTGGCCAATGAACCCAAACGGCTCTTTAAGCGTTATTTTGTGGGAAATGTTAGTTTTATTTATAAAGTTGTAAAAGAGAAAAAGCGGGTGAAATAATGGGACAGTTTGAAGTCTTAAAAAAAATTCAAGAAATTGAGCTGGATGCTTTAAAAGAATTCAACAAGATTTGTAAAGAAAATAATCTAATGTTCTTCTTGAGAGGCGGAAGTGTGATGGGAGCAGTTAAATACCAAGGGTTTATCCCTTGGGATGATGATGTGGATATTGCTGTTCCTAGGGAAGATTATGATCGGCTACCACAAATTTTTGAAAATAAAATAATTGCAGGCAAGTATCAGGTCCTTTGTCATCAGTATTGTGAAGAATTACACTGTTATTTTCCACGTCTTTTCCTACTTGAAGATGAGAGAATAAAATTGGGACTACCCAGAAATACAAATCTTGGCTTGCATCTTATTGATATCATACCTCTTGATGGCGCTCCTAACAATAGTTTAGTCAGAAAGGTGTATTACCTTAAAGTGTATTGGTACCGTTTTTTAGCTAGTTTGGGAACAACTTATAAAGGCGATCATATTGATATGCATTCTAAAAAGCAGAAATTGCTGATTGGATTGTTTAAAAAACTAGGTTTTGCAAAACTGTTTCCTCAAAATTCAGTTTACAACCGACTGGATAGGTTGTATAAGCGATATGATTGGAAAAAACAACGTTATGCTGGTACAGTAAATGCTTCTTTATTCACTAAAGAAGTGATGCCTTCCGAGATTTGGGGAAAAGGTGTTTTTTTGAGATTTGAAGACACAGAGTATAGAGTTCCGTCTGATTATGATAATTATCTGAAGAGGCTGTATGGTGAAAACTATTTTTACGAAGAACCTGCTGAAGAAGATAGAAAGTCGCATATAGGAGGGTAAGAATTTGTTTTGTTATATCATTTTACATTACAAGGTTTATGATGAGACGGTTTCTTGTGTGAAATCTATACAGGAAAGTAATTGCAATCAGAAAAAAATAATCATCATTGATAATTTCTCAAATAACGGAACAGGAGAACAGTTACAGGAATTTTATAAAGATGATGAAGAAATTGATGTGTTAATAAATGACGAAAATTTAGGATTTGCTAAAGGAAATAATGTCGCCTATCAATATTCTAAATTGAAATATAACCCTGATTTTATTGTCATTATGAATAATGATGTGGAAATAGAAACTAACAATTTCGAGGAAAAAGTTAGTGAAATATATGAGCGAGAAAAATTTCATTTACTCGGTCCTGATATTTATTCAACGACTTATCATCTTCATCAGAATCCAAAACGATGTTCACATTATACTTATGATGAAGTCAAAAAATTAAATCAAAAATATAAAAAAGAAAGTCAGATCAGTCTTTATTTGAAAATAAAGTGTTGGCTTAAAGCAAGTAAAAAATTACGAACACTTATCTATCGGAAAAGAAGAAATTCAGAAAGCAATTATAAGAAAACCGTCGTAAATCCAATTTTACATGGCTCTTTTATCGTATACTCTAAAGATTATATAAAAAATGAGAAGTTTGCTTTTAATCCAAATACATTTTTCTATTTTGAAACAGAAATTCTGGACTATGAATGTGAAAAAAAAGGATACAAACGTTTATATACACCAGAGATAAAAGTTCTCCATCATCAAAATGTTGCGACAAATCAGGTATATTCAAATTTGGTAGAAAAAACTATCTTTTCAAACAAGTGTAATTTTGAATCTTCTAGTTATTTCTTAGAATTGATGGGGAAGGAAAGATAACATGAAAAAAATACTTTATGTAATGAACGTTGAATGGAATTGGATAAAACAACGACCTCACTTCATTGCAGAAGGATTGTCTAAGAATTACCATGTGGAAGTTCTTTATCGATATTGGTATAATAGAAAAGGTCTCACTCTAAATAGGAATGAAAATAGTGTGAAGCTTTCCCGCATTTATAGTATCCCCTTTATAACTAGATTTGCAAAACTTAAGGCAGTAAATGATTGGATTGTTTCCCGAAAGATAAAAAAAGTAGCAAGAAAGTTTGATCCAGATATTGTTTATTTAACACATCCTAATCAATTTGAAAGATTTGATAATAACTATAAAGGAAAGGTTATTTATGACTGTATGGATTATCATACAGCTTTCATTACTGAAAATAGCGAGCAGCAACGAATCAAGGAACTTGAAACTAAATTAATTGCTAAGGCAGACCTCATTTTGGTATCTAGTGAAAAATTACGCTCCAATTTGTTGAAAGATTTTCAAGAAGTAATCGATGACTCTAAACTTAAAGTTGTTAGAAACGGATATAATGGGGAGATATTAGAAGTACCAGCAGAAAAAAGAAAAGGCCCAAAATATATTTTCGCTTATGTTGGGACCATCAGCCATTGGTTTGATTTTGATATTCTGTTGAAAAGTTTAAATGAATTTGAGGATATTGAGTATCGATTAATTGGGCCAGTAAGTGGAGTGACTATCCCTGAAAACGATAGAATCAAGTACCTTGGTAGTGTTGACCACCAAGATATTTATTCTAATATAAAAGATGCTGATGCACTCATCATGCCATTTACATTAAATGATATTGTTGAAGCAGTTGATCCTGTAAAATTGTATGAGTACATCAATTTTAATAAAGATATCTTGACGGTTAGGTATAAGGAAATAGAGAGATTTAGTAAGTTTACTTATTCATATGATAGTTATGATGAATATAAGAAACAACTAAAATTGTTATTGCAGGCAACAGATATTAAATACGATCAGGATTCAAGAGAGCAATTCTTAAATGCCAACAATTGGGAAAACAGAGTTTCTACAATTGAAAAATTAATTGAGGAATTGAGATAATGGAGGCAAATGTGAGACGAATTCGTATAGAATTAGTGGAATTACTTTATTATATTTCTGTAGCGCTTTCTGTGGGTTTGTTTTTGTTTTTAAATGTTAGTCTGTTTGTTCATAGAAATTTACTAACCGTGGTATCGATAACTACTCTAATTCTTATGATTCCAACGCTACTTCTAAATATCAGAAATATATCGAGATCAGCATTTTTTTTCGGTATTACTTTTTTGTCGTGTGTTCTCTATCAAATCATAAGAGCAACCAATACTTATTTCTATTCTTCCATTGAAATTTTCTATGCTATAAGACAATATACTTGGGTTCTATTATTTTTTGTTTTGATTTATCTTTTTGCGAATGATGAGAAAAAAATGAAAAGAATTTTGGATAATACACTAAGTATTCTGTCCGTATCTTTGCTACTTCGATTTTTCTCGTGGTTCTCATTTACATTTTTGAAGGCCAATCTCTTTCCAAATATATTGATGGAATTTGGTAAATTATGGTATAGAAACGAAACATCAATTAGAGTGGATGGGACTCCTTTAATTTCCATTGCTATGTTTTTAACATTTTATCTCTTTCTCAAGTATAGAGATAAGAAATATCTTTATACATTGATGTTTATGTTGCTATTTGCCATATTTGTAAATCAAACGAGAATGTTAATATTTCCTCAAATATTTTCGATGATTCTAATGTATGTTTATCATAAATTTCCTTATATGCCATTATATTTATTATTTGTCATTGTAGGCATCAGTTGTTTCTTCTTTTTTGGAGGAAGTGAATGGTTTAAGAATTGGATAGATGCATTTAATAATGGTACCTCTGATATGGGATTAGGATATAGATATTGGGAGTTAAAATACTATCTAGGACTATTAACAGATTACCGTTGGATAAATGGGCTGGGGATATTAACTAGTTCAAACCCTAATAGTTATTTCATTTTATTTGGACCAGGAAGAGTTCAAATGTATTTAGACGACCTTGGTTTTATAGAGTTATTTGTTCAATTTGGTCTACTGGCTATTTTCTTATATGGTTATCTTTTATACATGTTAACGAAATTAATCCGACGAATGAAAACGAAACAATACATTTATGAACGATCTTTATTCATAGGTCTGATGGCAAATATTTTGATTACAGCCCCTTCTCTTAATATTTTTGGCAGTCAGAGAAGTTATTCTCTTGTAATAATTCTTGCTATGGTATTCTTTTATGATTATCAATTAAAGCGGAAGGACAATAAGAATGGATAAAGTATGTTTTATTATTTTGAACTATAATAATTATCAGGACACAATCGATTGCGTTAGAAGTCTACAATCAAGTATTGAGAATGAAAAATTTGATATTATTGTGGTAGATAACAACTCTTCCAATGATAGCATTGAAAAATTAAAAAATTCATTAAATAATATTGAGGTGATTCCAAGTAGAGTGAATCATGGGTATGCTAATGGAAATAATATTGGTATAAAAATAGCAGAAAAAAGAGGTTACCCATTTATCTGTATATTAAATAATGATACCCTTATTGAAGAGGATTTTTTGACTGCATGTGTACAAAAGTTGCATAATGATAATTCAATTGCTTTTGTCAGCCCTGCTCTTGTAGAATACAAGAATAGAGATCTTATACAATCGACAGGGGGAGATATTTTTTTAGATAAGGGATATGTTACATTAAAAAATCATCATTTATCAAGAAAAGAATTACCTGCTATTGTACAAAGTGATTATATTGGTGGGGCATGTATGCTATTTAGAACAAGTCTCCTTAAGGAAATAGGCTATATTCCTGAGAATTATTTTTTGTTTTTTGAAGAAACTGAATGGTGTTATAAAGCCACACTAATGGGCTATAAAAATATTTGTTTAACAAATTATTTTATATATCATAAAGGCTCTGTTTCAATAAAATCGGTATCTGGCTTACAAGAGTATTTAATGAACAGGAACAGAGTGGTATTTGTGAAAAGAAATATAGGAAGTCGATATCAGTTTATCAAATTTTTATTATACCTGTATGCTAGATTTCTTTTTAGGCTATTGATAGGTAAGGAAAATAATATAAAGATCTTAAAGTATTATTGGGATGGTGTAACAGATAGAATTGATGCAGCCTACCCTTTTATTGTAATCAAATCTTAATTTTTTGAGTGGAAAGTAGTATATCATGAAAAAAGTAATGTTAGTTTTTGGAACACGTCCAGAAGCGATTAAAATGTGTCCTTTGGTAAACGAATTAAAACAGAATGATTCAATAAAAACGATTGTATGTGTCACAGGCCAACATAAAGAAATGTTAAAACAAGTGTTAGAGGTTTTTAAAGTTGAACCAGATTATGATTTGGGGATTATGAAGGAAAACCAAACATTATTCACAATCACAACATCTATTTTGGATAAAATTCAAATGGTTTTAGAAAAAGAACAGCCAGAAATTGTTCTTGTGCATGGGGATACGACCACGACATTTGCAACATCCTTAGCTGCATTTTATATGGGGATTAAAGTTGGGCATGTTGAAGCTGGTTTAAGGACGTATAATCTAAAAAGCCCATTTCCAGAAGAATTTAACCGACAAGCAACTTCTATCATCTCAGAATATAATTTTGCTCCAACAGAAGTTTCAAAAGAGAATCTGATAAAAGAGGGACGAAAAAATATTTTTGTTACTGGCAATACTGTAATTGATGCACTAAAGACAACCGTTCAGGAAAATTATTGTCATCCTATTTTAGATTGGGCTAAGGGAAGTAAATTAATTATGTTGACAGCCCATAGACGTGAGAACCTTGGGGAACCAATGGAACATATGTTTAAAGCTGTGAAACGTATATTAAATGAGTACAAAGATGTGAAGGTAGTCTACCCAATTCACAAAAATCCTAGAGTAAGAGAACTTGCAAGTAAGGTTTTCGGAGAAAATGAACGTATGAAAATTATTGAGCCGTTAGAAGTTATTGATTTTCATAATTTTATGAATCAAAGTTACTTAATTTTAACGGATTCAGGAGGTGTCCAAGAAGAAGCCCCTTCCTTAGGAAAACCAGTTCTTGTAATGCGTGATACGACAGAACGTCCAGAGGGTATTGCTGCAGGAACCTTGAAGTTGGTTGGAACAAATGAGGAGAATATTTATGAGAATTTTAAACTCCTCCTTGAAGACGAAACAGAGTACAATAAAATGAGTCAAGCAAGTAATCCTTATGGAGATGGTACGGCTTGTAAACAGATTGTTAGGATTCTGATGGATAATTAGGTGGAAACATGACTACAATTAATGAAAAGAAAATAGATACGAATATCGTAGCTTTTGATTTTTTTGATACGATTGTTCATCGTGATTGTGATCCTGAAACTATTTTATTTCAGTGGGCTAAGGAAATTTCATTATATTTAAACTTTTCTGTGACCCCATCCTCGATTTACAAAGCCAGAAAAAAAGTTGAATATGACACTAAAAAACAAGGGCTGGAAGAGGTCCCTTATGATAATTTATTAAGAGAGCTATTTAAAGAATTAAATAGATTAGCAGATTCGCCTATTATAGCAACGATAGAAGAATTTCTAACATTTGCAAAAGAGTTAGAAACTAAAATCGAGATCGAGCATATATACTTAGATAATGATACGGTAGAGTTTATTTGTCAAGCATATGAAAACGGAAAATTGCTTTATATTATTTCTGACTTTTACGCAGATAGTTCTCTATTGAATCAAGTCTTAATTCATTTTGGAATCAGGAAATATTTTAAAGATATTTTTGTTTCAAGTGAATATAATGCTCGAAAATCGACAGGAAAATTATATGAAGTTTTTTTATCTCGGTTGAATGTGGCACCTGAAAGTGTAACGATGATTGGAGATAATTATAAATCTGATGTAATAAATCCAATGAATCTCGGTCTGGCATCTTATTTTAAAGAGTATAAACATGTAACAGGTTCTATTGTTGATAAAAAAGAACTAAAAAACTTGTATAGAAAAACGTTGTACTTTAATGCAGAAATTGCTCCGTTTAACGGATTCATTGCAGATATACTGTATTTTATTTCGAAGTTGCATGTCCAGCTAGTTAAAGATGGGGTCAAACAAATTTTATTTTGCTCACGTGAAGGTCAACTATTAAAAACGTTGTTTGATCAGTATCAAAATAGTTACTTCCATGAAAATAAAATCAATACAGACTATTTTTATGTATCGAGAAGATCAACTCTATACCCATCACTTGAAAAATTAGAAATAGAAAGTTTTGATATTATTTTTAGGCAATATAAAAGGATTAGTCTAGAGAATTTTTTACTTAATTTAAATTTTTCAAGAGATGAGATCAGCAATATATCTTCTGATTTGCAAGTTGATATGACTCATAAAATTGATAGAAATTCAGTAGTTCTTGAAAAATTGAAATCAAATCCATGTTTTATAAAAAGATATAAATTGGAGAAAGCAAAAGACAGCAATTTTAGGAATTATGTAACGAGTTTGACTCAAGATGACAGCATTTATATCGTTGATATAGGATGGAAAGGGACTATCCAAGATAATATTCAAAAGGCATTACCGGATAAGAAAGTTGTGGGATATTATTTTGGTCTTAAGTACAATGGTTATCAATCGATATCTAAAAATAATAAATTTGGGATCATGTTTAATGACTTCCCTCATAAGACACCTTTTTTTGATATTATTAGCCGAAATTATGAAATTTATGAGGATATTTTTGTTGCTGATCATGGTCCAGTTGTTGCCTATGATAATGTTAATGGTAAGATATTACCGATTTTAGACGAGCATTTCAAACATGTTAAAGTATTTGAAAAAGTTAATGATTTTCAACAAAAGTTGATTGAGGGGATCGATATCTTATTAGATGCCTATACTAGGACAGAATTTCTTCCATATGAATTATATGATTTATTTCTTGTTAATTCGTTGAAAAAAGAATGTGTGTTTGTTCCAAAACTATACAATTTACGAAACTCTCTTAGAGAAGAGGTTGTCGAAAACTTCGGAGAAGTTGTTGTTAAAGAAAAAGTAAGATTTTCGAGAAAAAGATTACTAGTAGCGAAAAAAGATTTGTTGTGGGTAGACTTTTCTTATCAATTGTTTGATAAAGTACCATTCTTAACCATACTGCCTAAAACATATTGCACGATTGTTTTTGGAATTAGAAGGTTGGTTTTGAAATTAAAGGATGGGATTTAAGAATGAAAGAAAAATCAATCAAGGTAAATGCAATTTATAATATTCTTTTAACATTATCTAATATTGTTTTTCCTCTGGTTACATTTCCATACGTATCTAGAATACTAAACCCAATTGGACTAGGAACCACCTCGTTTTTCACTTCTATCAGTAGTTATTGTGTTTTGGTGGCTTCTCTAGGAATTTCGACTTATGGGATACGAGCAGTTGCAAAAGTTCGTGAGGATAAAGAAGAATTAACAAAAGTATTTCAAGAATTAACATTGATTAATATTTTTATGTCGGTCATTGTCTCAATTCTACTTTTATTTGTTAGCTTTGGTGTTGAACAATTGAGATCTGAAATGGGATTATTGCTGATCACCTGTATTACGATTCTTGTATCCCCACTTTCTCTTAATTGGTTTTACAGTGGTATTGAGGAATATTCTTATATTACAAAGCGTTCTATATTATTAAAATTTGTATCACTGATATTAACATTCTTATTGGTGCGTAAGGCAGATAATTATGTTATATATGCTGGGATAACATTGTTTTCAGTTCTAAGTTCTAATGCTTTAAATATTATTCAATGTAGAAGATACGTCTCATTCAAGATAAGAAAGGATTTGAAATTTAGACATCATGTAAAACCGATGTGGTACTTATTTGCGTCATTGCTTGCGGTGAACGTCTACACTAATCTAGATACAGTAATGTTAGGGTTTATAAATGGAAATAAAGCTGTTGGACTTTATTCTGTTGCGACTAAGGTAAAGTGGATCTTACTATCTGTTGTAACATCAATAAGTACAGTTCTATTGCCTCGTTTTTCATTCTATATAAGTCAGAAACAAACCTCGAAATTTAATTCTATTATGCGTGAATCGATATCTGTCATATTTTTCATCTCGATTCCATTAACTGTATTTTTTATGTTGGAGGCTAAAAACAGTATTCTATTATTGGGAGGCAATGAGTATGTGGAAGCCACTGTAGCAATGCAAATGCTAATGCCTATATTGCTGATTTCTGGTTTTTCAAATATCACAGGGAATCAGATTTTAATCCCAACGGGGAGAGAGAAATATTTTATGAACGCAGTGACTAGTGGAGCATTTGTGAATTTAATGTTAAATTTCTTCCTTATGCCGATACTAGGCGTTTTAGGCGCAGCTCTTGCTACTTTGATAGCTGAGTTTACGCAAATGTTTGTTCAGTATAGATATTCTGTAGATTATTTAAGGGGAAATATTCCGTTTAGATCAATTATGAAATTCGCATCTTCAGCACTTCTGTCAGGAATTTTTGTTCTGGGGATAAACCATTTAGTTGTAATAAATAATCTTATTTTTCATTTAGGATTATCTGGAATTTTATACTTTTTATTTTACTTCATTATGCTTGTGATACTGAAGGAAGCAACTATAAAAAAATTTTTAGAAATCTTATAGGTGATAAAAATAGATGTATATTTAACAATGGAGAAGCCAAGTGCTATCTCCATTTTTTATCACTAATTTAGAAAATTTCCACTATAAAACTTTCAATCAATTAAGCCGTGTGGTAAAATAGGTAAAGTATAAAATATGTATAAGGGAAGAACGATGAGAAAGAAAGATCTAATCTATTTTGCAAGTGCAGCTTTGTTACTTTCTGTATCTGCACAAGTAGCGAAAGCTGATGAAGTGACTTCAAACGAACCAGTTACAGCGGATAACAATCACCAACAAGTGGCACCGTCTGTTGAAACGAAAACGGGAGAAGAGCTTGTCCCTGCAACAAGCTACACAGCTCCAGCGACTGTTGTCGAATCTACAGAAAGAGCTTCTCAACTTGTAGCTTCAGCAGTTACGTCGTCTGTGAGTTCTGAAGAAACAGCCTCTGCAACCGAGTCAACTACAGCAGCTCCTCAAGAAAAACCTTCAGTAGGAGCGTCTACTTTTTTTGACGCGGGTTCTCATGCTCCTGCCAGTCGCTCAACAGATGTAGCTGTACAGCCAAAGACCTTCGTGGATGTTAGTAGTCACAATGGGGATATCAGTGTAGAAGACTATCGCGTTCTTGCAAATAAGGGCGTTGGTGGTGTGGTTGTTAAATTAACAGAAAACACTTGGTATAACAATCCAAATGCGGCTTCACAAATTCGAAATGCACAGGCGGTTGGGTTGCAAGTTTCCACTTACCATTTTTCACGTTATACAACGGAAGAAGCTGCGCGTGCAGAAGCAAGATTTTATATAGCTGCGGCTCAAAGATTGGGGCTTCCAAAAAGCACTCTTATGGTCAATGACTTTGAGGATGCTAAAATGCAACCAAATATTAACCGCAATACCCAAGCATGGGCTGATGAGATGCGAAAAAATGGCTATACCAATCTCATGTTTTACACGAGCGCTAGCTGGTTAGATGAAAATAATCTCCATAAAAAAGGACCTGTTAATACTGCGCAGTTTGGGATTGAAAACTTTTGGGTTGCTCAGTATCCAGCACCGAAACTTTCTGCGAATGATGCTAAAACTCTTCGTTATAATGGAAAGGCAGGAGCTTGGCAGTTCTCTTCTCAAGCAGAATTACTTCCAGGGAAACACCTTTTTGATCATAATATTGATTATACAGGGCGATTTACAGCAAATTATAAACAGACGTCGGATCCAACCCAAGGTAATTTGAGTGGAAAGATTTCCGTCATTAACAATGACACAATGACAGGACGCTTTGATGTTTTAATCTCAGATGTCAAGGCTCCAAATGGCGTTGCATCTGTATCCGTTCCAATCTGGTCAGATGTGAATGGTCAGGATGATTTGGTATGGTATGTGGCTGCCAAACAAAACGATGGTACCTACAAGGTTAGTGTGAAAGCCAGCGACCATAAAAATTCAACGGGTAAATACAACATCCATCTCTACTACAACCAGCTAAATGGGAAACAAATTGGCGTAACGACATCTTCAACAGAGGTATCTATTGGCAAACGTCCCAATGTACCAGTATCGGCAGATCTTTCAATTGATGTAGATAAGTCAGCAGGAACCTTTACGATTACCGCTAAGAACTTAAAAGGGTTTGAGAATTACAAAGAGATCAAGATCCCATTTTGGTCACATGCCAAAGGTATGGATGATATCAAGTGGTATACCCCAGTTCGTCAATCAGATGGCTCTTATAAAGTTGTAGCAAAAGCAAGCGACCATGAAAATGTTGATGGGCGCTATGAGGCACAGATCTTCTATTATGATGCACAGGGCCAACGCCAATTTGTCCAAAAAGCCTTTGCGGAATATTCAACAGGTAAGCCAAATGTACCAGTATCGGCAGATCTTTCAATTGATGTAGATAAGTCAGCAGGTACCTTTACGATTACTGCTAAGAACTTAAAAGGCTTTGAGAACTACAAAGAGATCAAAATCCCATTTTGGTCACATGCCAAAGGTATGGATGATATCAAGTGGTATACCCCGGTTCGTCAGTCAGATGGCTCTTATAAAGTTGTAGCGAAGGCAAGCGACCATGAAAATGTCGATGGGCGCTATGAGGCACAGATCTTCTATTACGATGCACAGGGTCAACGTAAATTTGTCCAAAAAGCCTTTGCGGAATATTCAACAGGTAAGCTAAATGTACCAGTATCGGCAGATCTCTCAATTGATGTAGATAAGTCAGCAGGTACCTTTACGATAACCGCTAAGAACTTAAAAGGCTTTGAGAACTACAAAGAGATCAAGATCCCATTTTGGTCACATGCCAAAGGTATGGATGATATCAAGTGGTATACCCCGGTTCGTCAGTCAGATGGCTCTTATAAAGTTGTAGCGAAGGCTAGCGACCATGAAAATGTCGATGGGCGCTATGAGGCACAGATCTTCTATTATGATGCACAGGGCCAACGCCAATTTGTTCAAAAAGCCTTTGCGGAATATTCAACAGGTAAGCCAAACGTACCAGTATCGGCAGATCTTTCAATTGATGTAGATAAGTCAGCAGGAACCTTTACGATAACCGCTAAGAACTTAAAAGGGTTTGAGAATTACAAAGAGATCAAGATCCCATTTTGGTCACATGCCAAAGGTATGGATGATATCAAGTGGTATACCCCAGTTCGTCAATCAGATGGCTCTTATAAAGTTGTAGCGAAGGCAAGCGACCATGAAAATGTCGATGGGCGCTATGAAGCGCAGATCTTCTATTACGATGCACAGGGCCAACGCCAATTTGTTCAAAAAGCCTTTGCGGAATATAAGAAAGAACAACTATTATCCGGTACCCTTTCTATCGAAAACAACAACAAGGATACAGGTACCTTTGACGTCATCATCAAGGATGTCTACAGTCCTAAGGGCGTTCGTACTGTTCAGGTTCCTATCTGGTCTGCTAAGGACGGCCAAGATGATATCCGCTGGTATGAAGCAGCGCGTCAAGCGAATGGAGATTACAAAGTATCCGTCACAGCGAGCGACCACAAAAATTCTACAGGCTTGTACTATGTCCACCTTTACTATATTCAAAATGACGGTAGTCGAGTTGGCGTGTTGGCTTCTTCAACTGAAGTTGAGTTCCGTAATGCCAATACGAAAACACGTGCCTTTATTAAAAATGTCAATGTAGAAGCAGGGACTTATACGGTAGAAGTGGATCAAGCCCCTCAGGGTCGTCAAATTAAAAATGTTCGTGTCGCAGCCTGGTCTCAAGATCACCAAGAAAATCTTTACTGGTATTCAACAGCACCGACCGGTACGCAGACGGATGTTCATGTTTCGGCTGTTAACCATAAGAATCTTGCTGGCAACTATACGACACACGTTTATGTAGACTATGTCGATGGTGGAGTTGAAGGATTTAACCTTGGTCAAACGGCCTTGAATCCGCGTGGTACAACTGGACAAACAGGCTTGAGTCCTCGTGTTGACAGTGGTCAACGGGATCGTGTTCTACGAGCTGCAGCCAGTCTGGTTGGGATCCGTGGAGGTAGTGCGGCACATCAACAATTAGTGAATGATTATAACAGTGTGCGTCCTCTCCCTGTAGGTTATGCAGTGAAGAATACAGATGACTGGTGTGATGTCTTTGTAACAACGATTTTCCAACGCGAAGGTCTTAGCGATTTAGTTGGTCGTGAATGTGGGGTCGAACGTCACATTCAGATTTTCAAACGTCTTGGAATTTGGAATGAAGATGGAGGTTCTACACCAAAAGCAGGGGATATTATCACCTTCAACTGGGATCAAGATAGCCAACCTAACAATGGTTTTGCAGACCACATTGGAATTGTTGAGAGCGTTTCAAATGGGATTATTCATACCATTGAAGGAAACTCAAATGATCAGGTTCGTAGAAAAACCTACCGAATCGGTCATGGCAATATCCGAGGATTTGCTAGCCCACGTTATCAATAATAAAAAAGAAACATTTGCTTCTTTTCAGATTGAAGAAAAAGTCCATTTTGGACAATTTTCTTCAATCTTTTTCTTTTATTATAGAAAGTAAAAACTCTTAAAAAATAGTGGTATACCAGCATTTCTAAGAGTTTTCAATATATTGTATCCAGTCTCTAAAAGGGGAAATTTTTATTGCTGAAAGGATTTGTCTACATTCTGTTATTTTTTGTTTAATTTGTAATAAAGGGGGAAAAAATTTGATGATGTTTCTGTTTTTTAGGCTATTATTCGGAATTTGTGTAGGATAATTTGAAGTTGAAATAATTATTTGACAATAGGATTTCTTTGTCGTACCATTTCAATAAATAGTGATAAAAATAATATTTGGTGTGAACCGGTCTATTATTTTTATGAAAGGGAGACGAATAATGAAAAAATTGACAAAATTAGGAATTGCAGTATTTTCAGTAGTTACTTTAAATGCCTTTACGTCAACAATTGCCTACGCAGATGAGAATACAGATAGTGCTTCTTCAGCACCATCAACTGTTTTGACATCTAATTCTCAAGATTTAAATGAAGCGAGTCCTGTGATGCAACCAGAGAGCGTGGCTTCTTCTCAACAAGATAATATTGTAAGTGACGGTGGGCATGTGAATGTAGAAGGTCATCCTGCAACACTCAGTAGCGATGGAGAACATGTCACCTACTCCTATACAGTTGCTTATCAAAGAATGCACTCTAGTGATCAAATGTTGACGGTGAGTGATCTTGCAATTCGGATTCCGAATCTTGCAGAAGCAAAGGTGGATTTTACATTAGTTGGGACAAGGGATGAAAATGGAAATCCTGTTGCGGTCAATGCCCCTATGAAGGTGATTGATCGTGAAACTCTGAATGAGGATCACGACAACATACCATTTAATCTTCCAACTGCAGAAGAAGTCGCTTCTGGTCAGACTCCTTATGTGGTTAATAATAAGGAATACGATTTTGTTGATAGTGAAAAAATGTTGTCGTATAGCATTTATACGAATTTTTCTAAAAGTCAAGCAGTTCGAGTTGCTGTCACTCTTCCACTAGAAGAGGCCAAGAAAATCAAGTATTTAGCGATTGATGCTCGAATGGACTGGAAGTCAAGTAGCGAGGGTGGGCTCTCTGGCTATGAGAACGGATCTCAACATTTGGAGGAGTATTCTTCGCATAGTGTGTACTCAAATAATGATGTTGAGGATCTTGGTGTTTTAGCGAATCCAGCCTTAATTAATGAGAGTTATGTTCGTGATGGTCACTTGATTAGATCTGTATCGAACCCGAAAACCTATATTACTCCGAACAATGGTGATTGGACTACGATTCCAAATGATACGAATATTGATGAACAGACATTTTTTAATTTTGTTCGAATCTATACGCTAAGAAATGGTTCTGCTACATATTACGTATCAGAGACAGAAGATATGGCTGATCAGGATGTATCAACTTTGTCCCAAGGGGATGTTGTTGTGGATTATGTCTTGAAAGGGACCGATAGGCAACTGCGGGACCGTTATATCGATACTCCAACGCTACCAATTTATGGTTCAAATGGACAACCGTTACCGTATAATGCAGCGGAGAATGTGAATGAGCAACCTCAATCACTCATAGTGAATGGTCAAAAATATGTATTAGTCGGTCTTTCTCCATCATCTGCACCTACATCAGGTTTCTTAAAAGAAGGAACAACTCATGTCGTATATGAGTATGAAATGGCAGCTCCAACACCAACACCAACGCCAACACCAGAACCTATTCCTGTTCAACCTCATACTCCGATAAATCATCCTCAACAAGATGTTCTAAAACCATCGAAAAATGTAACAAAAGAAACAGTGGATCCGACATTTAAAGAGATAGTTGACTCGACAGCTACTGCTGATTACAAGCAAGTTGACTCGGGCCAACAACATTTGCCACGTACAGGAGTCACAGGTTCTCAATGGATTCTGAGTATCTTGGGAGGACTGACAACTATACTTGGATTGTTTTTGTTTTCAAAAAATGGGAAAAAACAGACATTAAAAGAGTCAGATGACCGTTAAAATTTCAACTACGAAAATTGAAAGAACATAGCCTTGATTGACAGGGCTATGTTCTTTTGCTTCTTTTTTCAGTTTTTCAATCCTTCTTCGAAACTCTTGGAAGGGGCCTCGACTTGGATGGTTTCAAGGGTTAATGGATTGGTAAAGGTCAAGCGGTGAGCATGGAGCATGAGTCGCTCTCCACGTGCAGGGTTATAGAGAGGATCCCCGACAATCGGGTGTCCATGATGGGAGAGATGAACCCGGATCTGATGGGTACGTCCCGTCTTGAGCTGGCATTTGACCAGGCTGTTTCGCCCGATTTTTTTCAGTTGCGTCACCTGAGTTTCTGCATACTGTCCTTTTCGTGGATCGACCAGGCGCTTGCGCCGATCGTGGCGATCGCGTCCGATTTTATCCTTGTAGACGATGGTTTTTTGTGCTAAGCTACCTTGGATCAAGGCCCAGTACTCGCGTTGGATGTTTTTATCTTCCAAAATGCGGTTGAGAATGGGCAGAATAAAAGGGTTTTTGGCAAATAAAATCGCTCCGCTGGTTTCCTTGTCTAGGCGGTGCACGACGTAGCAGGTAGATCCAACATAGCTGGAAACATGGTTGAGAAGAGCAATTTCTGTCGGTTCATTGGCATGGGTTTTCATGCCCTCAGGCTTATTGACGATGATGACATGCTCATCCTGATAGAGTTCTTCGACCAGATTCGGGTCTCCGGCTGGGAGCTCTTTTTCAGGGTAATCGTCCGCGTCAAAGATCAGCTGGATCTGGTCTCCTTTTTGAACGGGGCTCTGCCAGTTGATGGTCTCTCCATTCACCAAGACGTGCTTCTTGGTTCGTAAAAAATGCCGGATCTTACGGGGAATGAGGAAGTAGTCCTCAAGCAGCTCTTTCACAGTCATTTGGGGAAAGGAATGTGGAATGGTAAATTGATAGTTCATGACCCTATTGTAGCAAAATCTAAGCTTAAAGAAAACTAAATGGGAGAAGGGAATGAGCGATCTTTTCTTGCTAGGACAAGGATAAGGTGTTACAATAACAGGTATGAATAGAATAAAAAAATTATTTGAGAACCTGATCACTTTTTTTAGAAAGGATCATCCGCCCAAAGCGGTGGCAGAAGAAGTGCCAGACACGGAACTACCGGAAGAGACAGTAGAGCCGACCTATAGTCGCTCAGGCAAGCACAGAAGCAAGCCTCTCTCTCAGCATCCCTTCCGTCGTTTTTGGCGTCGTTTCCATTTGACCAAGATTCTCCTGATCATTGGGCTAGGCTTTAGCCTCTTGACGGGAGGCTATCTCTTCTACCTCGCTAAGACGACCAACGTCAAGGACTTGCAGAATGCACTGAAGGCGACTACCATTATCTATGATAAGAATGGGGACCAGGCGGGAAGTTTGACCGGGCAAAAAGGAACCTATGTCGAACTCGATGCCATTAGTGAGAATCTGCAACATGCCGTGGTCGCAACAGAGGACCGGAGCTTCTACAAGAATAGCGGGATCAACTATGGTCGTTTCTTCTTAGCGATTTTGACTCTGGGTCGCTCAGGTGGGGGGTCGACCATCACCCAGCAGCTAGCCAAGAATGCTTACCTGTCTCAGGACCAGACGGTGGAGCGCAAGGCCAAGGAATTCTTCTTGGCGCTTGAAATCAATAAGAAATACAGTAAAAAAGAGATCCTCACCATGTACCTCAACAATGCCTATTTTGGAAATGGGGTTTGGGGTATTGAGGATGCTTCCAAGAAGTATTTTGGGGTTTCAGCCAGTCAATTAAGCTTGGATCAGTCTGCGGTTCTCGCAGGTATGCTCAAGGGGCCTGAAATCTATAACCCGCTCTATTCGGTAGAGAATGCGACCAATCGCCGCAATACGGTCCTCCAAAATATGGTGGCAGCTGGTTATATTGACCAGAAAACAGCTGATCAGTCTGCTGCTGTCGATATCCATGGCCAGCTGATCGATGCCTATGAAGGTAAGTCGGAGGATTATCGCTACCCATCCTATTTTGATGCGGTTATCAATGAAGCGGTCAATGAATACGGCCTGACCGAAGAAGACATTGTCAAAAATGGCTACCGGATCTATACTGAGCTGGATCAAAATTACCAAGCAAGTATGCAGGTGATCTATGACAATACAGCCCTCTTCCCAGTAGCGGAAGACGGCACGCGCGCGGAATCTGGTAGTGTGGCACTCGATCCTAAGACCGGAGGGGTTCGGGCTCTCGTAGGGCGCGTCGGCAGTGATGAAAATCCAGGTTTCCGTACCTACAACTATGCCACCCAGGCTGCCCGTAGTCCAGGATCTACCATTAAACCTTTAGTGGTCTATAGCCCAGCCGTTGCGGCAGGTTGGTCGACCAATAAGGAATTGGACAATAGTACCACTCAATATGGAAGCTATGAGGTTAATAACTACGCGGGAATCCAGTCTAGCCCAACGGTACCGATGTACCAGGCCTTGGCAGAATCCCTTAACCTTCCTGCCGTAGCGACCGCTAATGATTTGGGTCTCGATACGGTCTTTGAATACGGGAAAAAATTCGGACTCAACATGGACAAGGTGGACAAGTCGCTTGCCGTTGCCTTGGGAGCTGGTGTGACAACCAATCCGATGCAGATGGCTCAGGCCTATGGAACCTTTGCTAACGGCGGGGTCATGAATGATGCTCACCTCATTACCAAGATCGAAAATGCAAGTGGCCAAGTGGTCAAGAGCCACAGCCAGAAATCAACCCGAGTGCTTAGTGGTTCAACGACAGATAAGATGACCAATATGATGCTTGGTACCTTTAGTAATGGTACAGGGGTTAATGCTGCACCTTATGGCTATACCATGGCAGGGAAAACCGGTACGACAGAGACCAGCTTTAACAAGGACCTCTCTGGAGACCAATGGGTGATCGGCTACACGCCAGATGTGGTCATCAGTCAATGGCTTGGTTTCCCAACGACCGATGAAAATCACTACCTGACGGACAGTAGTGCTGGAACGGCGTCAGAGATCTTCCGCAATGTTGCCAACAGTGTCCTGCCTTATACAGACGGTACTCAGTTTGACTCGGTGAAGAACTCTTATGCTGAAAATGGCATTGCGCCAGTCGGAGAAGAAAATACAGAAACAGACAGCAAAGAAGACAAAGGTTTCTTTGAGGATGTCAAAGAGAAGGCGTCGAATATGGTCGATGATGCGAAAAAAGCAATCGACGAGGCCGATATCCCAGGAAAAGCAAAAAACGCTTGGGATACCTTCAAAGGCTGGCTTGGTTTCTAATCAAAAAGAGAGTGGGACAGAAATCGGTAATTCGTTAGAATTCGATTTTGTCGTCCCACCTCCGCACAGTTGAGTAGGGCTGTAAAAGCTGATGAAATCAGCGTAGTAGAGCCCACTCAACCACTGCGTCTTGCTCGATAATCCAAAAATAATTGAGAGGCTAGGACTTTTGTCCCAGCCTCTATTTGTTTAAAGTTCACTATCTGACAAACTAAAGGTATCGCCGTGTTGGAGATCTCCGTACTGGTAGCCCCGTTTGAACCAGCGCATGCGTTGTTCCGAAGTCCCGTGGGTAAAGCTATCTGGCACCGAGTAGCCGTAGGCTTGCTCCTGGAGAGTGTCGTCACCGACGGCATGGGCTGCATTCATAGCTTCTTCGATATCGCCGATATCTAGAAGATTTCGGTCTTGAATGGAGCGGGCCCAGACACCTGCTAGGTAATCGGCTTGTAGCTCAATGCGGACACTGATGGCATTTCGTTCCTTTTCAGAAAGACCTTGTTGCATCCGATGGTATTTGCCAAGGATTCCCAGCTCGTTTTGTACATGGTGCCCGACTTCGTGGGCAATCACGTAAGCCATGGCAAAGTCACCGCTAGCCTTGTATTTGGTTGTCAATTCCTTGTAGAAGCTCATATCCAAATAAATTTTCTTGTCGGTTGGACAGTAGAAAGGGCCAGCCGATGCTTGACCTACCCCACAGCCTGTCTTTGTCCGTCCAGTATAGAAGACTAGTTTGGGCTCCTGGTAGGTCCGTCCTTCGGCTTGAAAGACCTTGTGCCAATGATCTTCTGTTGTGGCAAGGACCTTGCTGACGAACTGGGCATCTGCATCGTCGACATGGGTCTTGTTGGTGCGCGTGACTTGGGTGGACTGGTAAGGTTGAGAAGAAGTCCCATTTCCAAAGAGACCTCCAAGGCTAGCTCCTCCTCCTAGAAAGACTATGAGGAGGATAATGATGATCTTACTCTTGAAGCTTCCAGGCGATAGTAAGATCTGTAAAATCCCCCCGCCAAGGTTACTGTTGCTAGAAGACTGGGAGTAGCTTTGCCCTCGCCGATCTTCAATGTTGTTACTCTCTTTTAGGTGATCACTTTTCATATTCGTCTCCTTTTGTTTTATTTTACCAAAAATGAGGAGAAAACCAGTGGGATAACGCTTTAGATTTGCTTTTTTCTGGACACTAGATTTTCTATTCTTGTCAAAATGTAGAAATCTTGCTATAATGGGGTGAACGGAGGCGTTATGGCACTAAAAAAAGCAAGTCTAGCGTGTACGGTTTGCGGATCACGCAATTACTCCATTAAGTTGAGTGGGACACCAAAACCAACACGTCTAGAAGTCAATAAATTCTGCAAGCATTGCAGTAAGTATACCATCCATAAAGAAACACGATAGGAGAGAGTTGTGAAATTCATTAAAGATATTTTCGTCTTACTAAAAGATACAACTTGGCCAAATCGCAAGGAAAGATGGAAAAACTTTATCTCAGTGATTGAGTACACCGCTTTCTTTGTAGCTTTGATTTATTTGTTCGACAAAGTCATTGCACGTGGCCTATTGCACATGATCAATTTCTTTTAAGAAAAGAAGCCAAGAGGCTGGGCAACAACTGTCCAGCCTTTGATTTTTGATAGGAATAACTGCAAGACGCAGTGGCTGATTGCTCAAAGCACTGCTTTGAGGTGGCGGATAAAACTTGCGAAGCAAGTATCCTAAGTCTTTGTTCGCTTTTTAAGCTTCAAAGATGGCCTATGTGGACGGAAACAATGTTTCCTTTATCTGCAACCTCCAACAGTCTCCTAGACTGTTGGAGCTATGCGGGGGTGGGAAGATTGAAAAGGTTTGGGGAACCTTTTCAACCTTTTTATATCAGAGTTCTTTCCCACTCCCACTTTTTGTGGTCTTTTCTTAAAAATAAATCAGCAAACCTCTTTGCATTCTTACAAAATGTGGTATAATGAAGCTAGGAAAAGGAAAGCCAAGAGGCTTTTTTTAGTATGTTCACAAAAGCTCGAGCAGGCTAAACAGAAAGAAAGGATGCCCAAATGGACAGTTTTGATAAAGGCTGGTTTGTACTACAAACCTACTCAGGATATGAAAACAAGGTAAAAGAGAATCTTTTGCAACGTGCGCAAACTTACAATATGTTAGAAAATATCTTGCGTGTAGAGATTCCAACTCAAACCGTACAAGTTGAGAAAAATGGTAAAACAAAAGAAATCGAAGAAAACCGATTCCCAGGTTATGTCTTGGTAGAAATGGTCATGACAGATGAAGCTTGGTTTGTCGTTCGGAATACACCGAACGTTACTGGTTTCGTCGGATCACACGGGAACCGTTCAAAACCAACCCCATTGTTGGAAGAAGAAATCCGCAGTATCTTGCTCTCTATGGGTCAAACTGTTCAAGAGTTTGATTTGGATGTCAAGGTGGGCGATACAGTTCGTATCATCGACGGTGCCTTCACAGACTATACTGGTAAGATCACTGAAATTGATAACAACAAGGTGAAAATGGTCATTTCTATGTTCGGTAACGATACGGTTGCAGAAGTGAACTTGAACCAAATTGCTGAATTGTAAGAAACGAAATGAGGCTGGGACAAAAGTCCTAGCCTCTCAATTATTTTTGGATTGTCGAGCAAGACGCAGTGGTTGAGTGGGCTCTACTACGCTGATTTCATCAGCTTTTACAGCCCTACTCAACTGTGCGGAGGTGGGACGACGAAATCGAATTCTAACGAATTACCGATTTCTGTCCCACTCTCTCTTTTCTTCGATGTTTTTTTAGATCGGTAACAATTTTAAAGTACTTGGTAGTTGCAGCAGATAGGACAATTACAATTTTATCATTTTTTGGGGACCCTTGGTTTACATAGAGTATTTGTTAGGATTTTTTGAGGTGTGCTTGGCATAGAAAAGAAGAGCTTTAGGAAATCCATCATTAAGAAAGAAACCTGAAGTGCAACAAAAAAACCCCTATTGCTAGGGGAATTTTTAAAAGATAAAAGATGATAAAAAATTTTATTATCAAGGCGGTAGACGGATTTGAACCGACGATCAAGCTTTTGCAGAGCCGTGCCTTACCACTTGGCTATACCGCCATAACAAATATTATTGTAACCTAAAAAATAAGATTGGTCAAGAAAAACTTTTTGGCTCAAATGATTGTAGAAGGAGGAAGTTGAAAAAATCTCTCAAATGGCTTGCGAATTCTAGGGATTTCTGCTATACTTATAGAGTTGTCTAAAACAACAAAATACTCATCTCGGATCCATTGTGGCGCCGTTGCCCTTGTGGTCGTGCTGCAAGTTGACGTCTGAGAGAGGAGAAAAAAACAAAAAAGGAGAACTTACTCATGGCAGTAATTTCAATGAAACAACTTCTTGAGGCTGGTGTACACTTTGGTCACCAAACTCGTCGCTGGAACCCTAAGATGGCTAAGTACATCTTCACAGAACGTAACGGAATCCACGTTATCGACTTGCAACAAACTGTAAAATATGCAGACCAAGCATACGACTTCATGCGTGATGCAGCTGCAAACGATGCAGTGATCTTGTTCGTAGGTACTAAGAAACAAGCTGCTGATGCTGTTGCAGAAGAAGCTGTTCGTTCAGGTCAATACTTCATCAACCACCGTTGGTTGGGTGGAACTCTTACTAACTGGGGAACAATCCAAAAACGTATCGCTCGTTTGAAAGAAATCAAACGCATGGAAGAAGATGGAACTTTTGAAGTTCTTCCTAAGAAAGAAGTTGCATTGTTGAACAAACAACGCGCTCGTCTTGAAAAATTCTTGGGCGGTATCGAAGACATGCCTCGTATCCCAGACGTAATGTACGTTGTGGATCCACATAAAGAACAAATCGCTGTTAAAGAAGCTAAGAAATTGGGTATCCCAGTTGTAGCGATGGTCGACACAAACACTGACCCAGATGATATCGATGTTATCATCCCAGCGAACGATGACGCTATCCGCGCTGTTAAATTGATCACTGCGAAAATGGCTGACGCTGTTATCGAAGGACGTCAAGGTGAAGACAGTGTTGCTACAGTAGAAGCTGAATTGGCAGCTACTGAAGGTCAAGCTGATTCAATCGAAGAAATCGTTGAAGTTGTAGAAGGCGACAACGCTTAATTTCATTCAATAAGTAACGAACCTAAGAGGGCAGGGCTCAGCCCGACCCTCTTATTTTATTAAAAAATATAGGAGAATCAAAATGGCAGAAATTACAGCTAAGCTTGTAAAAGAATTGCGTGAAAAATCTGGTGCCGGTGTCATGGACGCTAAAAAGGCATTGGTTGAAGTTGAAGGTGATATCGAAAAAGCGATTGAATTGCTTCGCGAAAAAGGTATGGCTAAAGCAGCTAAAAAAGCTGACCGTGTTGCCGCTGAAGGTTTGACTGGTGTTTATGTAGACGGAAATGTTGCAGCAGTAGTTGAAGTAAATGCTGAAACTGACTTCGTTGCGAAAAACGCTCAATTCGTTGAATTGGTGAACGCAACAGCGAAAGTGATCGCTGAAGGTAAACCAGCTAACAACGAAGAAGCTCTTGCTTTGACAATGCCTTCAGGTGAAACTCTTGAAGCTGCATACGTATCTGCAACAGCTACAATCGGTGAAAAAATTTCATTCCGTCGTTTTGCTTTGCTTGAAAAAACAGATGCACAACACTTCGGTGCTTACCAACACAACGGTGGACGTATCGGTGTTATCTCTGTGATCGAAGGTGGAGATGAAGCACTTGCTAAACAAATCTCAATGCACATCGCTGCAATGAAACCAACTGTTCTTTCATACAAAGAATTGGATGAACAATTCGTGAAAGATGAATTGGCACAATTGAATCACGTTATCGACCAAGATAACGAAAGCCGTGCAATGGTTGGTAAACCAGCTCTTCCACACTTGAAATTCGGTTCAAAAGCACAATTGACTGACGAAGTGGTTGCTCAAGCTGAAGAAGATATCAAAGCTGAATTGGTAGCTGAAGGTAAACCAGAAAAAATTTGGGATAAAATCATCCCAGGTAAAATGGATCGCTTCTTCTTGGACAACACAAAAGTTGACCAAGCCTACACTCTTCTTGCACAAGTCTACATCATGGATGACAGCAAGACAGTGGAAGCTTACCTTGAATCAGTAAATGCTTCAGTTATCGAATTCGTTCGTTTTGAAGTTGGTGAAGGTATTGAAAAAGCTTCAAATGACTTTGAAGCAGAAGTTGCAGCTACAATGGCAGCAGCTCTTAATAACTAAGAATAAAAAAATAAGAGGTTTCGAAGGGAACCTCTTTTTTGTGTGGAAAATATCTTATATCATTGTTTAAGCTGTTTTATAATATTAAACAAACTTTGTTTTCAAAAATAACAGACGTTACCGGAGATTCATCCAAATATTTTCTGAAACTTTCCGCCGTGAGAAAAGTGCTTGAAACTTTAGGTTCAAAACTAATTGAACACGGGCTGCGGATTGTGTCAAAAAGATAAGTTTTCCTAGAATCTAAAGATTCTTCGTTAAACTTCCTATTTTGACTTTATCCGCAGACGCCCTTTGTATCTTGATTAGTCATAGAACTTCATAGAAGTTCGCTGACGTCCGTACTTACCTAAGGAAAGATTCAGAGAAAATATTATGTGAATTGATATCATGGGCTCATTCTTTTGCTTAATGTGCGAAGGTATCGATTCCTAAGAGCAGGGACAGGGTTCCCATGATGAGGCCGGCTAGGATCACTCCCAGCATGACTGCGAGGCTACTGCGTTTGAAGTCCCAGTCAAGGATAGAAGCTGCAAGGGCACCAGTCCAGGCACCAGTTCCCGGAAGAGGAATCCCCACAAAGAGCAATAAGGCCCAGAAGATTCCCTTGTCTCCTGCAGCTTTTTCTAATTTCTGTCCGCCTCTATGCCCTTTATTGAGACACCAGCTAAAAAAGCCTCCGATGATCGGTTTTTTTGCGCCCCAAGTGAGGATATGGCGGGCGAAGAAGAAGATCAGAGGGACAGGGAGAAGATTTCCGATCACTCCGATTAGGAGCGCTGTCCATAAGGGAATACCATTTGCAATGGCAAAAGGGATGGCCCCGCGCAATTCAACAAGGGGAACCATGGAGATTAGGAATGTAAAGATATATTTCATTGGTCAAGCCTTTCGATTAGTCTTCTTCATTCTATCGTATCTTCTTTCAATTGGCAACAATTCCAGCTTTGGAATAATCTTTTTAAATCTTTTATCTTGACTTTCTGATGGAGGAAGCATATAATAAAGATATAGTTAATTAGAATCATTATAAAAAGGAGAAACGATATGACAACTATGAAACATGAAGCAGCTACTGATGTAGCAACTTTTGCACCTTCTAATAAAGAAACTCTTCCAGAAACAAAAGCCCTCTTGAACCAAGTCGTAGCAGATCTCTACGTCGCTCACATTGCCCTTCACCAAGTACACTGGTATATGCGTGGACGTGGCTTTATGGTTTGGCATCCAAAAATGGACGAATACATGGACAGCTTGGATGCAACCTTGGATGAAGTGAGCGAACGCTTGATCACTCTTGGTGGCGCTCCTTATTCTAGCATGACTGAATTTTTGGAACACAGCAATATTGAAGAACGCCGTGGAACATTTACGAAAAATGTAGAAGAAAGCTTAACACGTGTTCTTGAAATCTTCCATTACCTAGATGGACTTTACCAAAAAGCTTTGGATGTTACCGACGCTGAAGGCGACGATGTAACCAACGATATCTTTGTTGGGGCAAAAGCAGAGCTTGAAAAGAACATTTGGATGCTTGCTGCTGAACTTGGTCAAGAACCAGGATTATAAGAGAAACGATAAAAGAGAGTGGGACAGAAATCGGTAATTCGTTAGAATTCGATTTCGTCGTCCCACCTCCGCACAGTTGAGTAGGGCTGTAAAAGCTGATGAAATCAGCGTAGTGAAGCCCACTCAACCACTGCGTCTTGCTCGACAATCCAAAAATAATTGAGAGGCTAGGACTTTTGTCCCAGCCTCTTTTTTGGGTTACGGAGATTTCCACTAATTAAAGGAGTTCTTAATCTAACTATAGTTGGAGTGAAATTGGGACCTATCGGTCCTCTTTTTTTGGTATAGTTAATATGTGATTTTTGGAAGCGTCTACGATTGTAAGAAAGCGCTTACAAATAAGAGTTTTAATCCTAAGAGGAGGTTTTTATGGGAAAGTCTTTTTTTGAAAAGCGTCCTGTTTTTAGTATTCGTAAGCTCTCAGTTGGAGCTTGTTCTGTTGTGATTGGGATTTCTGCCTTGGGTCTTTCAAGGGTCCATGCGGAAGAAAAGCCAGCCCTCGAAAGTGAACCGACTTCGATGGAGACACTAAGTGTTGTGACGGAAAACTCAGAAACGGAAGTTCCTGAAGCTGGTGCAAGGGTTTCAGAAGCTCCAGCTGTCATCACCCCTACCAGAGCTGAGGAAAAGCCAGCGCCTCAAGGCGAAGGCCAGCCCGTTTCAGCTTCATCTGAGCGTGCTACAGGAACAGAAGAAACAGCTGCTCCAGACCAAAATCGTGTAGCGGAGGATATTGTGCAAGATCGAGAACGTGATTTTAATAAAGATTGGTATTTTAAATTAAATGCAGCTCCTGGTGCAGAAGGGCGTCAAGTGGATGTCAAGGATTGGAAAAAATTAGATCTTCCTCATGACTGGTCTATTTTCTTTGATTTCGATCACAACTCTCCTGCTCAAAATGAAGGGGGGCAATTAAACGGAGGGGATGCTTGGTATCGTAAGACCTTCCGTTTGGACGACAAAGATCTAGATAAGAAGGTCCGCTTGGAATTTGGCGGGGTTTATATGGATTCCAAAGTCTATGTAAACGGACAATTCGTCGGTCATTATCCAAATGGCTACAATGCCTTTTCTTATGATATTACCCCTTATTTGAATGCGGATGGAAGCGAGAATACCATTGCGGTTCATGTGGTCAATCAACAACCAAGTAGCCGTTGGTATTCAGGTAGTGGGATTTACCGGGATGTTAAGCTGAGTGTAACGGACAAGGTTCATTTAGCGCAGTATGGGACTACGATTACGACCCCTCAGTTGGAAAAACAGCAAAATGGGGCAGTAGATACAGTGGTGAAGAGTCGCATTGTTAACCAGGATGATCAAGCCCATAGTATTTATGCAGAATATGAAATTGTCGATCAAAATGGCCAAGTGGTGAGCGAAAAAACGCGCAGTGAAGCACAAGCTGTTCTAGCAGGTCAAGAGATCAACCTATCTCAAACCTTGCATGTTGAAAAACCAACCCTCTGGGATGTGAAAACGGATCATCCAGCTCTCTATACCTTGTATACGCGGGTTTATCGGGATTCGCAGTTGGTCGATGTGCAAAAGGAACGCTTTGGCTATCGCTATCTGAACTGGACGCCAGAAGGTGGCTTCTTCCTCAATGGGGTGGCGACGAAATTCCACGGGGTATCTCTTCACCATGACCACGGGGCTCTTGGAGCTGAGGAAAATTACAAGGCTGAATACCGTCGTCTCAAACAGATGAAGGATATGGGAGTCAATGCGATCCGGACGACCCACAACCCAGCGAGTGAACAAACTTTGCAAATTGCAGCTGAGTTGGGCTTGATGGTCCAAGAAGAAGCTTTTGATACCTGGTATGGTGGCAAGAAACAATACGATTACGGTCGTTTCTTTGAAAAGGATGCCACTCACCCAGAAGCACGGAAAGGCGATACTTGGTCCGATTACGATCTACGGACCATGGTAGAGCGGGGCAAGAACAATCCAGCCATTGTCATGTGGTCGATCGGTAACGAAGTCGGTGAAGCAGATGGTTCAGACAAATCTGTCGCAACTGTTCGTCGGTTGGTCAAGACCATCAAGAACGTGGATGCAACCCGCTATGTCACTATGGGAGCCGATAAATTCCGCTTTGGTGATGGCTCAGGAGGCCATGAAAAGGTAGCAGCAGAGCTTGATGCGGTTGGCTTCAACTATTCAGAAGCCAACTATGAAAGCTTACGGGCGAAACATCCACACTGGCTCATTTATGGTTCTGAAACCTCTTCTGCGACGCGGACACGGGGCTCTTACTACCATCCTGAAAGAGAATGGGTAGGAAGCAACCAAGAAGACCGCCACTATGAACAATCAGACTACGGCAATGACCGGGTTGGTTGGGGTCGGACAGCGACAGCCTCTTGGACCTTTGACCGTGATCATGCCGGCTATGCAGGACAATTTATCTGGACCGGTACCGACTATATCGGTGAGCCAACCCCATGGCACAACCAAAATGACACACCTGTGAAAAGTTCTTATTTCGGTATTGTCGATACTGCCGGCCTTCCAAAGAATGATTTTTATCTTTACCAAAGTCAATGGGTATCGGCTGAGAAACATCCGATGGTCCATCTTTTGCCACATTGGAACTGGGACAATCCAGAATTAGCCAATCGTGTCATGGATGAAGAAGGTCGGATTCCTGTTCGTGCCTTCTCCAATGCCCACAGTGTGGAATTGATTGTCAATGGGGAATCACAAGGAGTGAAGACCTTTACCAAGAAGACCACAGCTGATGGCCGGACTTACCAAGAAGGGGCAAATCCGGATGAACTCTATCTAGAGTGGTTGGTCCCTTATGTACCAGGTAAAGTGGAAGCTATTGCGCGCAACGAAGCAGGAGAAGTGATCGCGAAAGATCAAGTCGAAACAGCCGGCAAGGCTGCGGGTGTTCGTTTGTTGAAAGAAGAACATGCGATCGCAGCGGACGGTAAGGATTTGACCTATATTACCTATGAAATCGTCGATAAAGAAGGTCGTGTCGTACCAACAGCCAATAATTTGGTGCATTTCCATTTGCATGGACAGGGCCAAATTGTTGGTGTCGATAATGGGGAACAAGCCAGCCGTGAACGCTACAAAGCGCAGGAAGATGGCTCATGGCAACGCAAAGCCTTCAATGGCAAAGGGGTTGTGATTGTCAAATCAACTGAGCAGGCGGGTGCCTTTACTCTGTATGCAGACTCAGATCGCTTGCAATCAGACCAAGTCAGCCTCTTTACAGGTAAGAAGGACCAAGCAGAACGCACTGTATTAGGTGTGGAACCTGTTCGACAAAGTGCTTATCTAGGAGAAGAACCAACCTTGCCAAGTAAGGTCAATGTGGTCTATAGCGATGGCAAAGCCCAAGAAGAAGCCGTTGAATGGGATGCGGCAGACTATAGCCGTGCTGGCCAAGTCCGTGTGACAGGTCATGTTCAAGGACGCACGGTCGAAGCTCTGGTCGATGTGATCGGCGTGGAACAAGTCCTTCCAGTCATCAAACAAATCCCACAGGGAGCAAATCTAGCGACGGTGGATAAGGCTGTGCAATTAGTTTTCACCGATGGGACCACTGCCCACTATGAGGTCGATCAATGGACCTTGGAAGCTGGTCAAGAAGATCAGTTGTCCACACCAGGAGCACGCTTGAAAGCGACAGGACTCCTAGGCAATGGGGAAACGGTCCAAGCGACACTAGTGGTTGCAGGAGGAGATGTAGCCGAGGCTAAGAAACCAACGGTTCAGCTAGATGGAGTAGCTCTTCCAAAATTTGGTAGTGGCAACCATACTATTTTCCGTTCCCTCGCTTATGGTCAAGAGCCAGGTCAAGTCACAGCAAGTGCAGAAAATGCCCAAGTGACGGTCCTACAAGCTAGCCGCGAAAATGGTTTGAAAGCTCAAATCTTTGTAACTGCTAAGGATACGGGAGCAGTACAGACCTATGTGGTACAATTCCAAGAAGAAAGTCCACGGATTGAGCGCCTAGAATTGCGTCTGCCAGAAGGGCAAGAACTCAAGGAAGACCAAACGGTACCACTTGAAGTCATTGCCCATTACCAAGATGGTAGTCTAGCGAGTCTGAAAGCAGATCAAATCGATGTGAAGACAAGAGCTGGTAGTCAAGGAAAAGCAGTTACGACTAAGAAAGGTTTGGAATTGCGGGAAGCAGGGCTGGTTCATTTAGAAGCCAACTTCCAAGGACAAACAGGAGAAGTCAGCTTTACCATCACGCCAAATCCAGAAGAAAAGACGGTTGTCAAGGTGCGTCCTGTACGAATCAGTACCGATCGAAACATGTTGCCAGCTCTTCCAGAAACCGTCTTGGTTGAGTATGACAAGGGATTCCCTAAAGAAAAACACGTGACCTGGGATGCTGTAACAGCGGATCAGGTTAGGGATTACCATAGCTTTACAGTCACCGGTCATGTAGAGGGTGTGGAGAAAGAAGCCCAAGCTCAAGTGACGGTTGAAGGCATTATCGCTGTAGAAGAAGTCAGCACTACCACTCCAGTCGGCGAAAAACCAGCTCTTCCAGAAAGCGTACGGACCTATCACTCTAATGGCAAGACCTATACTGCCAAGGTGGCATGGGATGCGGTCGATCCGCAACTCTTGGCCAAAGAAGGAGAAGTTATCCTCTCTGGTCGTGTAGAAGGAACCGATCTTTCAACGCGTCTTCATATTCGTGTTTCCGCAAACACAGTCAAGGGGGCCAACGTAGCAGAGCAATGGACAGGCTCTGTCTTGCCACTCGCTTTTGCAAGTGATTCTAACGATGCGGATCCAGTTGCTAAGGTCAATGATAAGGTCATCTCCTTTACCGATGCTCCAGCTAACCGTTGGACCAACTGGGGCCGTGATAATGCGGAAGATTCGGTTGGGATCTTGTTTGGGGATTCTGGTATCTTGACTAAGCGAGCAGTGGACAACCTCCATGTAGGTTTCCACGAAGACCACGGCGTTGGAGCTCCAAGTGAATATGTGATTGAGTACTATACAGGGGAACAAATCCCAACAGTTCCAAGCAATCCAAATCGTGTTAAAGACGAAACAGACCATCCATTTAACAATCCAGCTAACTGGAAAGAAGTCAGCAACCTAACCGTTGAAGAACCGGTAGCAGCTGGCAAGATGAATCATTTCAGTTTTGATAAAGTCGACACCTATGCCGTTCGGATCCGCATGAAGACACCAGAAGGCAAACGTGGAAGCTCTATTTCAGAGATTCAGGTATTTGCCAATAAGGTTGCGGCAGAAGAAAAGAGCCAGGTGACCATTCGTGTCAACGGTGAGGTTTTACCAGGTGTTAATCCAAGTGTGACCGATTACTACATCGATGCGCGTGATCGGGCTTATCCACAAGTGGAAGCGACAGCCAGCCATCACGGTCTTGCAACGGTTGTGCCAAGTGTCCATGAAGGGGAGCCAATCCGTGTCATCCATAAAGCAGAAGACGGCACCATCTTACAAGAATACCGCCTCCATCTCACAAGCGATGCAGAAAAATTGAAACAAGCTGTCCCAGTAGCAGTGGAAGCAGGTAGCCGTTTTGTGAAAGTCGGTCAAGATCTGGTTCTACCATCTACCGTAGGCGTTTACTTCCAAGGGGACACAGGCTATGAACGCAAGGAACTTACGGTGGACTGGCAGGCTATCCCAGCTGATGCGCTTTCTCACGAAGGTAGCTTCACGTTAGAAGGAAAGGTCCTCGGTTATGATCTGACAGCTCAGCTGACTGTCCGGGTGTCAGAAAAGACAGGAGAGAACCTTTCTGTGAACCGTGACTACAATGCAGAGGATACCAGGGCATTTGCCAGTGAAACCAATGATCTCGATCCAAATCAAATCGACTATATCGATTACATCAACGATGGTGGCTACAACGAATACTATCGTTGGACCAACTGGAAGAGAGAACCAGAACAAACCGAAGCCTTTGCTGGTCTCATCTTCAAGAAAAATGGTCAAGTAACAGAGCGTTTGGTCAATAAAGTAGCGGTCGACTTCTTTGCAGATCAGGAAACAGGCCTACCAACGAAAACCGTTCTTGAACGCTATATTGGTCCAGACTTTGAGGTTCCGGATGATTATGGCAATCTGAAGAATCTTCCAGATCATCCATTTAACCAAGCCTCTAACTGGGAAGAAATTCCTTATAGCTTAGATTATGACTTTGAAGCTGGCTATATCTCTAACCTCAGCTTCAATGAAACCAGAACCAAAGCCATCCGTTTAAGAATGGTTCGTGATGAAAATCTTAAAGGAATCGGAATCATTGAATTGAGTGCCTATGCCCCAACAGAAGAGGCTCAGGCAACAACTGATGTCACGATCCAAGTCAATGGCAAAGATCTAGAAGGCTTTAAACCAGATGTGACAGATTATCATCTAGAGTATGAGGGGGATCGTCCAATCGTTTCAGCACAAGGCAAGAATGGAACAGCCGTTACGGTCATCGATGCTAAAAGTGCCAATGCTCCGGTTCTTGTCAAGGTTGTCTCAGAAGATGGCAAGCTCGAAAAAGTATATCAACTTTCTCTATCCGCAAAAGCACCTACAGGCTCAGCCATTCCCGAAGAAGGGGTTAAGAATCTGGTCCACACCAAACCAGAGTTGGTGATTGAGCCAGAAGAGATGGACTTTGAACGCCTAGAACGTCCAAATGCGGATCTTCCAAAAGGTGAGAAACGTGTGGTTCAAGAAGGTCAAAAAGGCCGCAAATTGCGCTTGGTGGAAGTTTCTCAAGAAAATGGTGTGGAAAGCCGGAAGGAACTGGATGCCTTTGTAGAGCTAGATCCAGTGGCAGAAATCACAGAGGTGGGCACGAAAGAAGTGCTTCCAGACACTCCACAACCAGAACCACAACCGCAGCCAGAGCCACAACCGCTTCCGAACCCAGAGACTTCTCATGTCTCAGAAGGACCAGTAGCTACCGCAACTCCTCAAGCATCTCTTGAGGTCAAAGCGGTGCGCCAGGAAGGGACAGATGCAGCAGGGGAGGAAGTCGAGAAAACCGCTCAAACACCAGCAGTTTCAGCTGCTCCAGTTTCCGAAGGTAGATTACCAAATACGGGAACGGAAGAAAGCGTCGCAAGCCTCGTTGCTGGAATCCTAGCAGCAGGCCTTGCCAGTGCTGTGCTGGACGATCAGAAAAAAAGATCCAAAAAGGCCAAGTAAGACGGCTAGAGAAACTAGTAAAAAACGGTGAAAAGTTCACAGGTAAAAGAAGGAGGATGGGAAGCCCCACCCTCTTTACCTGATGACATAAAGGAATAGAATATGGGAAAAAGATTAGTTGATCAGAGAATTCGATTTGGCATTCGTAAACTCTCGGTAGGCGTCTGCTCGGTAGTCGTA
Source organism: Streptococcus parasanguinis ATCC 15912 (assembly GCF_000164675.2). Taxonomy (NCBI): domain Bacteria; kingdom Bacillati; phylum Bacillota; class Bacilli; order Lactobacillales; family Streptococcaceae; genus Streptococcus; species Streptococcus parasanguinis. The sequence continues at coordinate 1,453,341 of NC_015678.1, read as the reverse complement.
GCGACTTGTTTTTTAGGAGCTACTACCAGTTACGCAGAGGAACAAGCTGAGAATAGTGAACCACGTGAAGAACGGGTTGAAACAAGCGATGTCGATCACCAAGGAAAGGAGGAGAAAACTGTGAACGAGCACCAAGAAGAATCAGAGCATGCCTCAGCAGCTACTAGTGAGAAAGAAAACGGCGCAGTCAGTCAAGGGACAGAAGCAAGCCAACCAGCCACTTCTCTAGATGAGGAGCCTGAGATTGCAGACTATGGTCCGCTTCCAAGCAAGGCCCAAATGCAATACCACCGCGAAGAACTAGCAGCCTTCATCCACTTTGGGATGAATACCTACTACGATCGTGAATGGGGAGATGGGCAAGAAGACCCTTATTATTTTTATCCAGAGCATCTGGATACCGATCAGTGGATCAAAACACTCAAGGACGCGGGCTTCAAACGGACCATCATGGTCGTCAAGCACCATGATGGCTTCCTCTTGTACCCTTCCAAATACACCGACCATACCATTGCCAAAAGTGGTTGGAAAGATGGAAAAGGCGATGTCCTAGCCGAGGTTTCTGCTTCTGCCAGCAAGTATGACATGGGCATGGGGGTCTATCTCTCTCCTTGGGATGCTCACAGCCCGCTCTACCATGTGGATACAGAGGACCAATACAATGAATACTATCTCAACCAGCTTAAGGAAATCCTTGAAGATCCAAAATATGGGAACAAGGGTAAATTCGTAGAAGTCTGGATGGATGGAGCGCGTGGCGATGGGGCTCAAAAAGTCACCTATACCTTTGACAAGTGGTTTGAAGCCATTCGCAAGGCCCAAGGGGATATTGCCATCTTCTCAGCTGAGCCGACCAATGTTCGTTGGATTGGAAATGAAAAGGGGATTGCCGGAGATCCGGTTTGGCAAAAGGTCAATCCAGATAAGATCCGCAACAATCCATCTAATAGTTACCTCAATCACGGGGATCCGGAAGGGAAGCAATACTCAGTGGGAGAAGCGGATGTTTCTATTCGCTCCGGCTGGTTTTATCATGACAATCAAGAGCCTAAGTCCTTGCGCGAATTGATGGACATTTACTTCAAATCGGTCGGCCGTGGAACCCCGCTTCTGCTCAATATTCCACCCAACCAAGACGGGAAATTTGCGGATGCCGATGTGGCCCGTTTGAAAGAATTCCGTCAGACCTTGGACCAACTCTACAGTGTGAACTATGCGGCAGGAGCTTTAGTAGAAGCTGACTCGACACGATGCAATCCGCTCTACAAGGCCAGCCATTTGACAGATGGCGATGAAAAGACCAGTTGGGCACCTGCAGATGATGCCAAGACCGGCTCTTTTGTTCTCGATCTTGGAAAAGAGCGACACTTTGATGTAGTAGAGCTCAAAGAAACGATTGAGAAAGGCCAACGGATTTCCGGTTTTACTATTGATGTGGCAGTGAATGGCCAATGGGTTCCTTATGGAGCTGGTTCAACTGTGGGATACCGCCGATTGATCAAAGGGCAACCAGTTGATAGTCGCTATATCCGGGTGTCCATCACTGATGCCCAAGCTACTCCAATCTTGAACGGAGTCTCTGTCTATAAGACCCCAGCTAGCATTGAAGAAACCGATGGCTATCCGCTTGGTTTGACTTATCATTCTGATCGGACAGCTGAGCGGGCCAATGGCCAGTGGAATGAAGAGGGAGAAGGTGTTCGAGGCACCTCTATGTGGACCAAGAAAAAGGGAGCTTCGGTGACCTATCAATTTGAAGGCACCAAAGCCTATGTGGTCGCAACTGTCGACCCTGGTCACGGGGAAATGGATGTCTATGTCGATGGCCAAAAGCTAGCGACCGTCAATACCCAAAGTCCAAGCCGCAAACGTAGCCAAAAGGTCTATGAAACACCGGACTTGGCAGCAGGATCCCACACCTTGACCTTGGTCAATAGCAAGGGAGATGCGATCGCAACGGAAGGGATTTATGCTCTCAATAACCAAGAAAAGGGTCTCTTTGAGTTTGCTCAGCCAACCCTAGCCGTTAAGAAAGGCGACCCAGCGCAAGTCGTCGTCAAGAGAAAAGGTGGCTCTAAAGGAAGTGCCAGTCTGAAATTAATCACAGAACCAGGAACAGGGGTTCATGGTAAGGTCTACAAAGATACCAATGTCACCCTTGAGTTCGCTGATGGCGAAACAGAAAAAACAGTCCAAGTTCCAACCCTTGATTTTGCAGGAAAAGCGACCGACGTCTATGACTTTAAGGTCAAATTGCTCCATCCGGATCAAGGAAGTCTGGTCGGCTTTATTCCAGAACTGACAGTCCAAGTAATGAACGAGGACCAGTTGCCAAAAAATCGCAAAGAAGTAGATGACCAAGATCCGAAACTGCACTATAGCCAAGGTTGGCACCATGAGACGGACAACAAAGACTTCTCAAATGGCACAGAATCTTGGTCGAGCTTTAACCAAGTGACCGATGAAGAAGGCAAGAAACACATTGAAGTGACCATCACTTTTAAGGGAACCGGTGTGGAGGTCCGAGGAGTAGTCGACCCAAGTCATGGTCTCTACAGCGTCACTCTGGATGGAAAAGAAATAGCCTTCGAAGAAGGGCGTGGCCATGATTATGAGATCGACGGCGACCATTATTTCAGTGGCTATGGAGACCAACGCAAGCTCGACCAGAGTTTGGTCAATCTGCAAGGTCTAGCAAAAGGCTACCACCAGCTACGCTTGCACCTAGATCCAGCCCTCAATGACCCTCAGTCATCTAGAGCCATCCAGGTAGATCGATTTATCCTATCAGGGAAAGATAGCCAGTTGCTCAGTCAAGAAGAGCTACAACAGATCATCAGAGAAGGAGTAGAAAAGATCAAGGCTACTTCTCTCGAGCGCTTGAAAGCAGACCTCAAACCGACGGTTCAAGGACAATTGACGGACTTGACGCAGTTGTTGGATCAAGAGCGACCAGATTTGGTTGCTGCAGCTAATCAAGTGGAAGCCCTTGAAACTATCTTAGAAGATGCTCGCAATTATGAACCGCTGACGCAGACACGACCAGATCAAGGTGTTCGGGATTTGATTCTTGAAAAACCAGAACTTCTCATCGAAGCGGAGGAGATTCCATTTGAGAGTCAAACACGTGAGAACAAGGACTTGGCCAAGGGCGAGAGCCGGATCCTTCAAGCAGGGAAGGTCGGACGCCGGCTGAAATTGATTGAGGTTCGACAAGAAGAAGGCAAAGAAATTCGGACAGAAGTCGATGCCTTTGTCGAAGTGGAGGCTCAGGACCAGATCACAGAAGTCGGAACGAAGGAAGCGGAAGAAAGTTCGTTGATAGCTGATATGCCGACTCCTACCACTCCTGTCACTCCAAGTAAGGAGCAGCCAGAAGTTATGACTCTTTCTCAAACAGAAGACAAAAAAGAAAAAGAAAGACCCGTTCTCTTGCAACTGAAAACCCCAGAAGCAGTTTCTGTTTTGACTTCAGACCATTCGGAAAAAGAAGGTGTTGAAAGTCCGACTCTGCAATCGGAAGGAAAACTTCCTCAAACCGGTACAAAAGAAAGTGGTTTCTTTGCTTGGTTAGGCCTTCTTGGTCTAGGATTCTTGGGCGGAGGCGCGAAATTCGCTCGTCGCAAAGAGTAGTTCATTCTTGTCATAAGAGAGTGGGACAGAAATCGGGAATTCGTTAGAATTCGATTTCGTCGTCCCACCTCCGCACAGTTGAGTAGGGCTGTAAAAGCTGATGAAATCAGCGTAGTAGAGCCCACTCAACCACTGCGTCTTGCTCGACAATCCAAAAATAATTGAGAGGCTAGGACTTTTGTCCCACTCTCTTTTATTTTCTCCTTTCCTTAAGAGATTCCTATTTCCATGGAGTCTTTGCTTTATTTACAGCCGTAAAAATTGTATAATAGTCAAATAAGGTCAATGATGAGAAGGAACACTCCAAGGCCATTTTTTATGGGCCAAAGAACAGAGCATCCATCTAGAAAAAAACAAGCCAGAAAGGAGCATCATGGCAAATAAGAACACATCTGATAGCATCGAAGCTTATATTAAGGCCTTGCTGGCTCAAGCTGGCATGGCAGAGCTCAAAAGAAGTGAGTTAGCCGATGTCTTTCAGGTCGTACCCAGTCAGATTAACTATGTCATTAAGACTCGTTTTACCGAGAGCCGAGGCTATATTGTAGAGAGCAAGCGCGGTGGTGGTGGCTATATCCGCATTGGCAAGGTCCAGTTTTCAGATCACCATCAGATGCTCCAAGACTTGGCAGCCAATATTGGAGAGACCATCAGCCAGCAGGTCTTCAATGATATCCTCCAGATGCTCTATGAAGAAAAATTATTGACAAAACGTGAGGCTCAGCTCTTGCTTGCGACGACCTCCGATGAGGTCCTAGGTCGAGATGCTCTCATCCTACGAGCAACGATGCTGAAAAAAATCATTCAACAAGTAGATAGAAAAGGAAATACCGACTAGATGAACTATTCAACAGCACTGTTAGAAAGTATAGAAGCGGCCCAAATACTAGCAGGCCACTATCAGGGGCATACCTTAGATACTTGGCATCTCCTGACGGCTATGGCCAATAATCCCTATAGCGTGGCAGGTTCTGTACTGAACGATTATCCTATGCAGATCGATGAGTTTCAGGATGCAGCGGAGCATATTACAGGTCAAGCTTTTCAAAGCGACAATCGGTATGAAATCTTCCCATTTTCTTATCGGATGGAAGCGATTATGAAGCACGCAAGAGAGATTGCCCAGGTCCTTCATGCCAAGACTTTGGGAACAGAGCATGTGCTCCTCTCTCTTCTAGCAGACCGTGGGACCTTGGCTAGCCAAGTCATGGAGTTTGCCGGCTTTGCCTTTACAGAGCAAGACAAGGGAGTTCCTATTGCCTCCCTTCGCAAGAATTTAGAAGACAAGGCAGGCTGGGACAAGAATGATATCAAAGCCATTCGGAGTCTTTATCGGGCTCAAAACCCTAACCGCCAAACCATGGGAAATATGATGGGCATGCCCCCAAGCACCAGTGGAGGTCTTGAAGATTATACCCGTGATTTGACAGAAATGGCGCGGGCAGGCCAGATTGAGCCTGTGATCGGCCGGGATGCAGAGATTTCACGCATGATCCAAATCCTCAGCCGCAAGACGAAGAACAATCCTGTATTGGTGGGAGAAGCAGGGGTCGGGAAAACCGCCCTTGCATTAGGTCTGGCCCAGCGTGTCGCTAGTGGCAATGTTCCAGCTGAAATCGCACAAATGCGTGTCCTGGAATTGGATCTCATGAATGTCGTTGCAGGGACGCGCTTCCGTGGAGACTTCGAAGAACGGATGAACAATATCATCCAGGACATCGAAGAAGACGGTCACGTGATTCTCTTTATCGATGAACTGCATACCATTATGGGGTCAGGATCCGGCATTGATTCGACCCTAGACGCAGCCAATATTCTAAAACCAGCCTTGGCACGAGGAACCTTGCGTACAGTTGGAGCAACGACCCAAGATGAGTACCAAAAGCATATCGAAAAAGATGCAGCCCTCTCTCGGCGTTTTGCGAAAGTCACCATTGAAGAGCCAAGTGTTGCAGATAGCATCCAAATTCTCCAAGGCTTGAAAGAGACCTATCAGGACCACCATCATGTGACCATTACTGATGAAGCGATCGAAACAGCTGTCAAATATGCCCACCGCTATTTGACCAGCCGTCAATTGCCAGATTCAGCCATTGATCTCTTGGATGAAGCGGCAGCTACCGTACAAAACCGCGATTCCAACGGTCATGTAAAAGAAGAGTTGACCGCCTTGGATCGGGCCTTGATGGATGGCAAGTGGAAGAAAGCAGCCCAACTCTTAGAAGTAGAGGCCGCTCCCATTGTCTACAAAAAAGAAGTCACTGACCAAGATGTCTTGGTGACCTTGAGCCAATTATCGGGTATTCCAACTCAAAAACTGACCCAAACCGATGCCAAGAAGTACCTAAACTTAGAAGCAGAATTGCACAAGCGCGTGATTGGTCAAGACCAAGCCGTTTCGAGTATCAGTCGGGCTATTCGACGCAATCAATCAGGTATTCGTAGCAATAAACGTCCGATCGGTTCTTTCATGTTCCTAGGACCTACCGGTGTCGGAAAAACAGAGCTAGCCAAAGCTTTGGCAGAAGTTCTGTTTGATGATGAATCGGCCCTCATCCGTTTTGATATGAGTGAGTACATGGAAAAATTTGCGGCTAGCCGCCTCAACGGTGCCCCTCCAGGCTATGTGGGCTACGAAGAAGGAGGCGAATTGACCGAGAAAGTTCGCAACAAACCATATTCAGTTCTCTTATTTGATGAGGTGGAAAAAGCCCACCCAGATATTTTTAATGTCCTTTTGCAAGTCTTGGATGACGGAGTCTTAACCGATAGCAAAGGCCGGAAGATTGATTTCTCCAATACCATTATCATCATGACCTCAAATCTGGGAGCAACAGCCCTTCGGGATGATAAGACAGTTGGCTTTGGTGCCAAAGATATTCGCTTTGATCAGGCCAATATGGAAAAACGCATGTTTGAAGAGTTGAAGAAGACCTATCGTCCAGAGTTTATCAACCGGATTGATGAAAAGGTGGTCTTCCATAGTCTCTCAAGCGAGGACATGCAGCAGGTGGTGAAAGTCATGGTCAAACCGCTCATCGCGACCTTGGCCGAACAAGACATGACTCTCAAATTCCAGCCTTCAGCGCTCAAGTTGCTAGCAACCAAAGGCTACGATCCAGAAATGGGAGCTCGCCCACTGCGTCGTGTCTTGCAGACCGAAGTGGAAGATCAACTAGCAGAGCTATTGCTGAAAGGGCAAGCCCAAGAAGGGCAAACCATCAAGGTTGGAACGACAGCCGGAACGATCAAGTTCGAGATTGTCTAGGAGGACGTCATGACGCTTCAGCGATTAACCCGTATTTCGCTTTTGGCGGCCCTTTGTGTCGCTCTACGTCAGGCTTTTGCCCCTTTTCCAAATGTCCAACCTATTTCTGCCATCTTTTTTCTCTTAGTGATATTTGAAGGGTATAGCTTTGCTTTTCTTGTGATGATGATCACCATGTTTGTCTCCGCCTTTTTCCTGGGGATGAGCCTGATTGTGTTCTTTCAGATTGTCGCCTTTGGTTGCTTGATGCTCCTTTGGCGTATCTGTTACAAGTGGTTGCCCTTTGTCCTTCAGATCCTTTTTGTGGGCCTACTGTCCTTTGCTTATGGGGTCTTGATCGATAGTGTTTATGCCTTGATTTACCATATTCCTTGGTGGACCTATGCTTTGGTCAATGGTTTTAGTTTTAACCTTGCCCATGCTCTGTCGACGATCATTTTCTATCCCATTATCTATCAAATCTTTAGGAGATTTTATGTTGAAAAAAATCATTTCTAGCTTGATGACCTTACTTGCAGCTCTTCTTTTAGCGAGTTGCGCTCCGTCTCATAGCACAAACAATCAAACAACTGCTTCTAGCACAGAAGTTGCCAAGAAAAACGAAATTTCGATTACAATTAGCGTGACGCCAGAAGGTCAAAAAGCGCAATCGAAAACCTTGAAAGTGGCAGAAGAGAGTAACCTCATGAAAGTGCTCAAAGCCAACTACAAGATTGAAGAAAAAAATGGCATGATCACCTCGATTGACGGTCACAGCCAAGATGAAGCCAAAGGTCTTTACTGGATGTACAAGATCAATGGCGAAATGGCTCCAAAAGGTGCTGCTGAAACCACTGTTAAAAAAGGAGACAAGATCGAATTCTATCAAGAAGTGTATCAATAATGAGGAGCTGGACAGTGTGTCCGGCTTCAGATTAAAGATAAAGTTATCTTAGAAACTTTCCTTAGGTGAGTACGGACGTCAGCGAACTTCGAAGAAGTTCCATGACTTAGTTTTGGACCTAAGGTTCCAAAACTCCCGAGTGCTAGAAACAATAGTGTTTCTAGCACTTTTCTCACAGCGGAAAGTTTCAGTAGATCATTGAGTACCCCTAACGAATAAAATTATATTATCTTTATAGGAGGTATTATATTTGTATAAAAGAACAATTTGTCTACGTGCTCTAGTCGGCTAGTTTGTCCGGCTTTTTTTGTTAAAGTTTAGGAGCTTATTTAAAACTTCTTTCAAATTAGAAAAATATTTGAGAAACTATTGACAGCCTCATATAACAGTGTTACAATAATGTTACAAAATATTACAAATGTTACAAAAGAGGTTTTGTTATGAAAAACAAAAAAATCATTTCCCTAGCAGCCCTAGCCTTGACAGCTATTCTTTTCCTAGGAGCTTGTGGCGGGAATAAAGAAGAAAAAACTTCAGAAGCAAGCAGTTCAAAGACCAGTCAAGTCAAACAAACAAGCTCTTCTAAGAAAAAAGTGATCACTAGTAAAGATCCGATTGCCTCTTCATCCTCTGATAGCAAATCAGAAGAAAGTCATACCGTTGGTAGCAAAAATAACCAAGCTGCAGCTAGTCAAACACCTGCTCCAGCTGAAGAAGCGACACCAGCAGCACCCGTAACAAAAGAAGTAGCCACTCCAGCAACACCAGCGAAAGCAAAATTGCCAAGTCTAGAAGACGGTCATGCCCATGCTAAGAAGCAAGCTTCTGCTACGGAGAATGCCCAATACAAGGGAGTCTATTCGGTAGCAGCAGGGGATTTCTCTGCAGCAGCTGGGAATTGGTCTGACAAACGCGACACTGGAGTTACTATTGGCCAAGGTGGTCAAGTGACCATCCAACTTCCTGGGGGCCAACCCGTAGCCTATGGTATCAGCGCTTATAACTATACTTTGGATGATGGTCATTACCATGCTAATCTCTCAGCAGGCGATGGGTCTGCAGCGACTCTAGATATCGTAGTTGGAAAAGATGGCTCTGTGTCCAGTGTGACAGTTCTGAAAGACGGTGTCAGCCACTCCCTCACTCGTGAATAAAATTCGAAAGATCTGAAAGGATAAGCTTCTCTTTTCAGATCTTTTTTTGTTGGTTCGAATAAAAATATATTTTTTTATAAAAAACTATTGACAGATAGAAAATATAGTTTATAATAAAAACATAAAGAAAATCTATTTATAAAAAATTATAAAAAGGAGTCAGTATGAAAAAAGAAAGAATTGCCCTGGTTTTTGGAACCTTTGCGCCTCTTCATCAAGGGCATATTGACCTGATCCAGCGGGCCAAGCGTCAGTGTGATCGCGTTCGTGTCATCGTTTCTGGTTATGAAGGGGATCGTGGCGAAGAAGTGGGATTGACCTTACAAAAACGCTTCCGTTATATCCGCGAAGCCTTCTCTAATGATGAATTGACTCAAATCTATAAGCTAGATGAGACGAAACTTCCTCGTTATCCCTTGGGCTGGGAGCCTTGGTTACAGACAGCCCTAAACACCATCCAGTATCAAACAGAGACAGAAGAGTTGATCTTTTATGTGGGGGAGAAAGCTTACAAGGAAGAGTTGGAAGCGAGAGGGTTTGAAGTTCACTTAGAGGAGCGTCGCTTCGGGATCTCTGCCACCATGATCCGGGAAAATCCAAGCAAATACTGGAAATACATCGCCCAGCCCTTCCGTCGCCAGTTCACGAAAAAAGTCTTGATCATGGGGAGCGCCAGCAACGGGAAAACGACCCTTGCAAAGGACTTAGCCCGCTTTTACGATGCACCTGTTAGTCTTGAGTATGCCCGTGAATACCAGATCAAGAACAATGTTCGAGATGATGAGCTCACTCCAAAAGATTACTATTACCTACTCTTAGGACAGTATGATCAAACCTCCAAGCTCATCGATAGTAGTGCCAATCGAGGCCTTGTCATCGCAGATACCAATTCCCTGGTGACCAAGGGTTATTACGACTACTACATGGAGGTCGAAGGTCAGGATACCAGCATGACCGATACCTTCGATAACCTCTTTGTCAGTATTCTCTCCAAAGAAAAATGGGATTTGATCCTCTTTGTACAGCCGATCGGCTCTTATGTCAATGATGGTTTCCGAGACATGACCATGGCTGACGAAGAGATCCGTACCAGCTTTTCAAATTACCTGGACCAATTGCGCCAGCAATACCTAGGAAACATTCCGACCACTTTCCTCGCATCAGACTACCTCGGCAACTACGAAGAAGCCAAGAAGGTGATCGATGCCATCTACCAAGCCGACTGAGGAGCAGCTTATGAAAAACCTATCTGAAAAATTCGCAACTTTTAGCCAAGACTTTAGAAATGTTCACCGAGAAGCGAAAAAGCAAGGCTTTGTCAATATTATGAAACTTCTATGGAAGGACCTTTTTGTAGGACGCACAGCCTTTCAATGGGTCTATCTCCTGCTTCTTTCCAGTGTTCCCTTCTTCTTAGAATGGACCAATCATACAGGACAGCATGATTGGCTGGGACTGTTTGCCTCTTGGACAGGCATTGTCTGTGTTATCCTGGTTGCCGAAGGGCGTGCTAGTAACTACCTCTTTGGAGCAGTGAATTCCGCTATCTACCTTGTTTTAGCCCTCAATAAAAACTTCTACGGGGAAGTTCTGACAACTCTTTATTTCTTCATCATGCAACCGATCGGTCTTTATGTTTGGCTCTCTAATCGGATCAATGATCAAGGTAAGGTCGAAGAATCTCACTTTGAAGCCAAGAAATTGAACTTAATCGAGTGGATGCGCTATTTGGCCTTGTGTGCTGTGATTTGGATCGGTATGGGCTTCGCGTATCAAAGTATCCATAGCGCTCGCCCTTTCCGTGATAGTATCACCGATGCGACCAACGGGGTCGGCCAGCTCCTAATGACCCGCCTTTACCGGGAGCAATGGATCTTCTGGATTGCGACCAACGTCTTTAGTATCTATCTCTGGTGGGATCAGAGTCTTCACATTCAAGGGATGTACTGGGTTTACACGCTCAATAGTTTAGTGGGCTGGTACCAATGGACCAAAGCCCTCAAGAAGGAGGTGGCTTAGATGGAAACTCTTTCGATTCCAGCAGGAATGACGGAGAAAGAGTATTTTGAGACGGTCGCTAGTGAAGCAGACTTTCTCAAGTGGTATAAGGAGCAAGACCTGCCGACTTATGAAACTCCAAGTGTCACAGCGGACATGGTAGCTTACTGTTTTGTTGAAGGCAAGCTCAAGCTCTTAGCTATTCGCCGCAAAGCCCACCCTTATCAACACCGCCTCGCCTTGGTGGGGGGCTTTGTGAACAAGGATGAAGATGCGACTCATGCCTGTATCCGAGAAGTCAAAGAAGAAGTTGGGCTCGATCTGCCAGTGAATAAGGTGGAGCAGCTCATGACCGTTTCCACCCCTGGGCGGGACCCCAGAGGCTGGGTCATTACCATCGCCCATCTGGTCTATCTGCCAGCAGAAGCAGTAGACTTAGCCCATGCAGGTGACGATGCCAAGGAAGTCGTTTTTCTCGATGTCGATTTCAAAAAATCCCAGTGTTTGCTCGATGGAGAACCCTTAGCTGCTTCTGATTTTGCCTTTGACCATTATCAAATCATTCAAGAATCGATCAAGCGGATTCAGGGGCGTTTAGACTGGAATCCAACCTTCCTCTATCTGTTAGAGGAGCCTTTCACCGTTTATGAAGCAACCGAATTGGTCAATTTGATCAATCCAGGACGTCCCATCGTTAGCAATAACTTCCTCGTAAAATTCGGAGAATTCGTGGAAGAAGTGGGTGTCAAGCGGGTACCTAAGAAAAAACCACGCAAGACCTATCGCTTAAAACAGTAGATCGAGCGGGGTTCATTCTACCAGCCCTCCCTTACTTTTAGTAACGGAAGGGCTTTTTCTGATTTTTCCTGCTCCACTTGTGTGCAAAGTGGTATAATAAACATAATTGAGATCAAAAGAGACAAGACGATGGAAGAAAAAATAATTTTACCACAAAATACACGACTGATGGGGGCTCTGCTTGGTTTTATCGGAGGGGGTCTTGATGTTTTTTGCCACATGCACTACCGGAGTTTGGTCGCGACCCAAACGGGGAACCTCCTGCTTCTCATCGCTGATTGGCACGATCCCCGTGTCGAAAATACCGTCATGCGTTTTTCATCGATTATATTTTTCTCGATCGGCTTTCTGGTTGCCCTCCATATCAAAGAATATCGCAAGACAGCCTTTTGGCGGACCAAGATGTTGCTTCCTTTGTTTGTGGTGACACTCCTGATTCCCTTGGTGTCTGTCATACCACCTGTAGAAGTTCCCTTTATTGCTTTTGGGACAGGGATGATGATGTTGACCTTTACAGGGAGCCTCATCGAAAATCACCCTTATGTGATCTTTATGACTTCCGGAAATTATCGCAAGATGCTGACGGCCTTGTACCGAATCACTCGAGGAAAGGGAGATTTGGACGAGTATCGGCGTCAGGCCATGAATTACGGGATTGTTGTTGGAAGCTTTGTTGCAGGAGCTATTAGCGTAGCCATCCTCATGCATTTCATTCACCAATGGGCCATCTGGCTGATCACAGCCAACCTCTTTTTGATCATGAGCTACTACACCGCCAGAGTCAAACAACTCGGCCTGCAAACAGATAATCTATAAAAAGAGGCTGGGACAAAAGTCCTAGCCTCTCAATTATTTTTGGATTGTCGAGCAAGACGCAGTGGTTGAGTGGGCTCTACTACGCTGATTTCATCAGCTTTTACAGTCCTACTCAACTGTGCGGAGGTGGGACGACGAAATCGAATTCTAACGAATTACCGATTTCTGTCCCACTCTCTGCTTTTTGTGTTTCTATGCTTTTAATTGTAAGAGTTCTTCAATCTCTGCTAGGGTGCTGGCTTGGGAGATGGCGCCACGGAGTTTGGCTGCACCTGAGGTACCACGGAGGTAGTGAGGGGCGAGGCCACGGAATTCACGAACGGCAATGTGCTCACCTTTGAGATCGATCAAGCGTTTCAAGTGTTCGTAAGCAATCTTCATCTTGTCTTCAAAAGTCAAATCAGGCAGGATTTCACCTGTTTCAAAGTAGTGGTTGATTTGGTTGAAGAGATAAGGATTACCCATAGCAGCGCGACCAATCATGACCGCATCAGCACCGACTTCTTCGATCCGTTGTTTGGCATCTTGAACCGTACGGATATCTCCGTTTGCGATAAATGGAATCTTAGTCAGGGCTTGTGCAACCTTGTGAAGGGTCTCAAGATCCGCATGCCCCGTATACATTTGCTCCCGAGTCCGTCCATGCATGGCAAGGGCAGAGACACCCGCAGCTTCAGCAGCGAGGGCGTTCTCAACTGCTAGGGAAGGGTCCGACCAACCCGTCCGCATCTTGACCGTCAATGGAATATCTAGGACGGATTGAACCTTATTGATGATGGAGTAGATCTTGTCTGGGTCCTTGAGCCACATCGCACCAGCCTCGTTCTTGACGATTTTATTCACCGGGCAACCCATGTTGATATCGACGATATCGGTCTTGGTATTTTCTTGGATAAATTCAGCTGCGCGTGCGAGGCTGTCTTCGTCGCTTCCAAAGAGTTGGATCGATACAGGATTTTCGCCTTCATCGATATGGAGCATATGCAGTGTCTTTTCATTGTTGTACTGGATTCCCTTGTCAGAGACCATTTCCATGACAACGAGCCCTGCTCCCAGTTCTTTGGCAATGGTCCGGAAAGCCGAGTTGGTCACTCCAGCCATTGGGGCTAGGACAGTACGGTTAGGGATTTCGACATCCCCGATCATAAATGGCGTATTAAGATTTGTCACGAATGAGTTCCTCCAAGTCATTTTCGTCAAAGTGGTAGTGGGTTTGGCAGAATTGGCAGGTAATCTCTGCACCGTGATCTTCATCTTTCATCTCTTTTAAATCACTAGCTGGCAGACTTGCTAAAGCGTTCAAGAAACGCTCACGGCTGCAGTCGCACTGAAAGCGAAGTTCTTCTTCAGAGAGGCGTTTGAAAGGTTCATCCCCATAGATAGCGGCAAGAAGAGCTTCAATATGGTCTTCAGATTCCAAAAGTGTGGAGATGGCAGGCATTTCTTGGATGCGTTTTTCAAAGCGCGCGATTTCTTCTTCCTTGGCATTGGGTAAGACCTGGAGCAAGAAGCCACCAGCCACCTTGACCTTGTCTTCTTCATCCAAAAGAACATTGAGTCCAACTGCAGATGGTGTTTGTTGGCTTTCCGTCAGATAAAAGGCCAGGTCTTCTCCGATTTCACCGGTTACAAGAGGGGTCATGGAGTTATAAGGATTTCCCGTACCATAATCTGTGATGACCAAGAATTCTCCGTTTCCGACAAATGGTCCCACCAGAACTTCACCAGTCGCAGTCTTCTTGATATCCACTCCAGGATTTTGCACGTAGCCTTTAATATTTCCCTTGGTATCTGCCACGGTGATGATGGCTCCGAGTGAGCTAGTTCCAAGGACTTTGACCGTAATTTTAGTATCTCCTTTCTCGTTTGCCGCCAAGATTTGGCTGGCAATGAGGGTACGGCCAAGTGCGACCGTGGAGCTAGCTTGTGTATGATGTTTTTCTTGGGCTGTTCGTACAGTTTCTGTACTGTCTAGTACATAAGCACGAAAAGCACCACTTTCTGAGATAGTTTTAATAATTTTGTCCATACCTACTATTTTAGCACAAATCAAGCAAAGTGGGGACAAGGAGAATTCTGAAAATCAGTCGTTTCAGAAGAAGGACGAGAAGAAAAGAAAATTCCGAACGTTATTTCTAGAAAGAAGCAATTTCCAAGTAAAAGACGAGTTTCATAGAGAAGTTGGTTTAAAAAGAAAGGAGAAAAATAAACGATAGCCGAGTGGATCTTGAAAAAACATTAAAAATTGCTTATAATAGAGTGTAAGACAAACTTGCAGGTGAGACTCCTGCCCTTAGTTTGAAGAAAGGCATAGATAGGCAACTATCTATGGTATATGAAAAAGAATTATGACATCAGTTGTTGTAGTAGGAACCCAATGGGGTGATGAAGGAAAAGGGAAGATTACAGACTTCCTATCAGCCAATGCAGAAGTCATTGCTCGCTATCAAGGTGGGGACAATGCCGGGCACACCATCGTAATCGATGGCAAAAAGTTCAAGTTGCACTTGATTCCTTCTGGTATCTTCTTCCCTGAAAAGATCTCTGTCATCGGAAACGGCGTGGTGGTCAACCCTAAATCATTGGTCAAAGAGTTAGCTTATCTCCATGAAGAAGGAGTATCAACGGACAGCCTTCGTATCTCTGACCGTGCCCATGTCATCCTTCCTTACCATATCGAATTGGACCGTCTCCAAGAAGAGTCTAAAGGCGACAACAAAATCGGAACGACCATCAAAGGGATTGGACCAGCCTACATGGACAAGGCTGCGCGTGTGGGAATCCGGATCGCGGACCTTTTGGACCGCGACGTCTTTGCGGAACGTCTTCGTATCAACTTGGAAGAAAAGAACCGTCAATTTACCAAACTCTATGATGCAGAGGCTCTGTCATTTGACGATATCTTCGAAGAATACTATGAATATGGTCAACAAATCAAGCAATATGTAACCGATACTTCTGTTATCTTGAACGATGCTTTGGATAACGGCAAGCGCGTGCTCTTTGAAGGAGCCCAAGGGGTTATGTTGGATATCGACCAAGGAACCTATCCATTTGTAACCTCTTCAAACCCAGTCGCAGGTGGGGTGACCATCGGATCAGGTGTCGGCCCAAGCAAGATCGACAAGGTTGTCGGTGTATGTAAAGCCTACACTAGCCGTGTTGGTGATGGCCCATTCCCTACGGAACTCTTCGATGAAGTGGGTGATCGGATCCGTGAAGTCGGCCATGAGTATGGGACAACAACCGGTCGTCCTCGTCGTGTTGGTTGGTTTGACTCAGTTGTCATGCGCCATAGCCGTCGCGTGTCAGGAATTACCAACCTTAGCTTGAACTCGATCGACGTTCTGTCCGGCTTGGATACAGTGAAAATCTGTGTAGCCTACGACTTGGATGGGGAACGCATCGACCACTACCCAGCAAGCTTGGAGCAACTCAAACGTTGCAAACCAATCTATGAAGAATTACCAGGCTGGTCAGAAGACATCACAGGTGTCCGCCACTTGGATGAGCTTCCAGAAAATGCCCGCAACTATGTCCGCCGTGTCGGTGAATTAGTTGGTGTGCGCATTTCAACCTTCTCAGTCGGACCAGATCGTGACCAAACCAATATCCTTGAAAGTGTGTGGTCTAGTTTATAAGCAAATGAAGATAAGAGAGTGGGACAGAAATCGGTCATTTGTTAGAATTCGATTTCATCGTCCCACCTCCGCACAGTTGAGTAGGGCTGTAAAAGCTGATGAAATCAGCGTAGTAGAGCCCACTCAACCACTGCGTCTTGCTCGACAATCCAAAGACAATTGAGAGGCTAGGACTTTTGTCCCAGCCTCTTTTTGAAAGCAGAAAGAGGAAAAAATGTATCAAACGATTTTATTTGACCTAGACGGCACCTTGACCAATTCAGAACTAGGGATTACCAACTCGGTGGCCTATGCCTTAGGAAAATATGGGATTCAAGTGCCAGACAAGAAAGCATTGAGAGTTTTCATCGGTCCGCCCTTGCAGGAGTCTTTTGAGCGCTTTTATGGATTTTCTAAGGAAGAATGTTTAAAGGCCATTGACTACTATCATGAGTATTTTTCCGAAAAAGGCCTTTATGAAAATGAGGTCTATCTAGGCGTTCCTGACTTGCTGGCTT
Source organism: Streptococcus parasanguinis ATCC 15912 (assembly GCF_000164675.2). Lineage (NCBI taxonomy): Bacteria > Bacillati > Bacillota > Bacilli > Lactobacillales > Streptococcaceae > Streptococcus > Streptococcus parasanguinis. The sequence continues at coordinate 1,436,653 of NC_015678.1, read as the reverse complement.
CTCTCAAGCAGGCTGGCAAACAGTTGATTGTAGCTACGTCAAAGCCTGAAGAATTTTCCATTCAAATTCTCAAACACTTTGGTTTGTATGATTATTTTGACTTTGTCGCTGGTGCGACCATGGATAGAAAACGTAGTAAAAAAAGCGATGTTATCCAGTATGCCTTGGAGCAAAATGGGATTACAGATTTGGCGCATACCATCATGATTGGAGACAGGGAGCACGATGTGCTTGGCGCTCAAGCGCAAAAGCTTGATTCTATCGGTGTCCTTTATGGCTTTGGAAGCAGGGAAGAATTGGAAGAAGCCGGCGCCACCTATATTGCTCAAGAAGTTGGCGAAATTGCAGCTTTTATAGGATAACCTTTTCCAAAATATTAAAAGTTGGAACTTTTCTAGTCTGCTGAATATTGCTTGATTTAATATTTCTATCGGTGTACACTTACTGTAGGTTAAGTCACACAGATTAAGAGGTGATAATATGAATTTGTCACGATATATATTAAAATATAGTACTGATGATGGTACGTTGTATTTTAATACTAAAACCAATCATTCATTTTTTCTTACGAATGAATTGAATAGAGTAGTCGACAGCAATGATGTGATTAGGAAAGAGTTTCATGCTTATCTTGATAAAAATAAATATTTAAGTGAGGGTGAGTATGAGGTCGAAAAGTATCTATCTAAAATAAGCGATACAGATGCTGAATTATTGGAACTAACAATTTTGACACATGGAGATTGTAATTTTCGGTGTAAGTATTGTTATGAAAAATTTGAAAATATTGCTATGTCAACAGAGACAGAAGATGCCATTGTCCAATTTTTGAAAGAAAAACTTCAGTCCGGGAAGTATAAGTATTTGTCAGTAGGCTGGTTTGGA